>NZ_JAVHLD010000005.1 GCF_031082295.1 Humidesulfovibrio sp. | reverse complement strand
AACCCCCAGGCGCTGCTTTCAGGCGGCCCGATTCGGCGCCCCGAGCCCGTGGCGGCCCCGGCGGCGAAGCCCGCCAGCGCCCCGAGCAGCAGCAGCCCCTCCAGCCCCAGGTTGAGCACCCCGGAACGCTCGGCCACGATCTCGCCGTAAGCCGCCAGCAGCACCGCCGTGGCGGACTTCACCGCTATCTGCGCCAAGAGCCCGAGGTTGCCCAGGTCCACGCCCCACAGCATGTTCGCTGCCTCAACCGGCATGGCTGGCCTCCTCCCGGCGCACAAGCCGCAGACGGTTGGCGGCCAAAAATTCGCCCAGCAGCGCGCCAAACAGGAGCGCCGCTTCCAGGGCCAGCACGGTGGCGCCGGGCAGGCGCAGCTCGGTCTGCAACTGGTCCGCGCCCACCAGCAGCGCGCCGAGGAACAGCGCCGCGAAAGGCACTGCCAGCAGGTTCAGCCGGGCCAGGAAGGCCACGATGATGCCCGCGAAGCCGAAGCCCGAGGCCAGGCCGTCCTGGATGCGGTGCTGCACGCCGAGCAGCTCCCCGGCCCCGGCCAGCCCGGCCAGCGCACCGGACAGGCACATTGCCGTCACGGTGATGCGCGCGGCCCGGAACCCGGCGTAGGCCGCGGCCTTGGGGCTCAGGCCCAGCACCCGCGCCCGGAAGCCCCAGCGCGTGCGCGCCAGCAGCCACCACAAAAGTCCCGCCAGGACCAGGGCCAGCGCCAACCCGGCGTGCACCCGCGTCTCGGCGAAGGTGGGCAGCCAGAAGGCCTCGGCCAGTTCCGCCGTGCCGGGAAAGCCCATGCCCGCCGGGTCGCGCCAGGGGCCGTAGTACAGATGCTCCATGAACAGCACGGCCACGTAGTTGAGCAGCAGCGTGGACAGAATCTCGCTGACGCCCAGCCGCGCCTTGAGCAGGGCCGGAACAAACGCCCAGGCCGCGCCCCCGGCCATGCCGGCAAGGAGCGCCAGCCACGGCAGCAGGTGCGGCGGCAGAGACTGCGACACCACCGGCGGCGGGAACAGGCCCACCCAGCACGCGGCCAGCGCGCCGCACACGAACTGCCCCTCCGCGCCGATGTTCCAGAGATTCAGGCGGCAGCACAGGGCCACGGCCAGGCCGGTCAGGGTCAGGGGCGCTGCCTTGACCAGGATTTCGCTGACGCTGTAGCCGCTGCCAAGCGCCCCCTGCCACATGGCGCGCCAGGCCAGCGCCGGGTCCGCGCCGGAAAGGGCGAAGACCAGCGAGCCCAGCCCCCAGGCCAGGCCCAGCGCCGTGCAGAGCGAGACCAGCGCCCGCACCGGCGGGGTGGTCTGCCGGGGTTCCAGCTTCAGCCGCACGGATGTCATGGCGCGCCCTCCGCCACCGTCGCGACCATCTCGGGCGCCGTGTCCAGCCCGGCCATGAGCCGCCCCACGCGATCGAAGGCGCCACGCTCGGCCGCGTCCACCACGCCGAGGATGCGCCCCCGGTAGATCACGGCCACGCGCTCGGCCAGGGCCAAGGCTTCCGCCGGGTCCCCGGTGACGAGCAGCACGGCGGCGGACTCGGCGGCCCGCCGGATGGCCTCGTGGACCTCGGACACGGCCAGCACGTCCAGCCCCTGGGTGGGCTGCTCCACAAGGAGCAGGGGCGCGCCCTTGGCCAGCTCCCGCGCCAGGATGAACTTCTGCAGGTTGCCGCCGGAGAGCTCCCGGGCCAGGGCGCCGGGGCCGGAGGCGGTGACGTTCAGGGCCTGGATGGCGGCCTCGGCGGCGTTTCTTCCGGCCCGGCTGGAGAACAGCGCCCCGCGCGCGGCGGTGGTGGAGAGCAGCAGGTTCTCGGCCAGGCTCAACCCCGGCACCGTGGCCGCGCCGTGGCGGTCCTCGGGCACGTAGGCCACCAGATCGCGCCCTGTGCGAAAGCCGCCCGTGCGGGTGCCGATGTCCCGGCCCAGCACCTGGGCGCTTCCCCGCCCAGGGCGCTCCATGCCGCCCAGGGTGGCGGCCAGCGCCTCCTGGCCATTTCCCGCCACGCCGACGATGGCCAGCACCTCGCCGCGGGCCACCTCGAAATCCACGTCCGCAAAGGCCGGGAGCTGCCCCGGCGCGGCCTTGGCCGTCAGCCCGCGCACGGAGAGCACCGTCTCGCCGCGCGTCCGCGCTGGCCTGGGCGCGTCTTCGGCCAGCTCCTGCCCGACCATGAGACCGGAGAGCCGCGCCATGTCCCAGCCGGCGGGGCTGCCCGCCTCGCGCGGCAGGTTGCGCGCCACCATGCGGCCCCGGCGCAGCACAGAGACCTCGTCCGCAGCGCCCGCGACCTCGGAGAGCTTGTGGGTGATGAGCACCACGGCCCGGCCCTCGTCGGCCAGGCGGCGCAGGGTGCCGATGAGCCCGCTGATCTCTGCCGGGGCCAGCACGCTGGTGGGCTCGTCAAGGATCAGGATGCGCGCGTCGCGCGACAGAAGCTTCAGGATCTCCAGGCGCTGGCGCTCGCCCATGGACAGCTCGGCCACGCGCCTGCGGGGGTCCAGGGCCAGGCCGAAGCGCTCGGCCAGTTCGGAGGCCGCCTTGGGGTCCGGCGCGCCGCCAGCGGCCAGGGCCAGGTTCTCGGCCCCGGTCAGGGCCTCCACCAGGGAGAAGCGCTGGTGCACCATGCCGATGCCCGCGCGCATGGCCGCCGCCGGGGAGCGCAGCGCCAGCTCCGCTCCGGAGATCGCGAGCGTGCCCGCGTCGGGCCGGTGCCAGCCCGAGAGCATGGACATGAGCGTGCTCTTGCCCGCGCCGTTCTCGCCCAGCAGCGCGTGGATGCTCCCGGCGTGGAGGTCCAGGTCCACGCTGTCGTTGGCCAGCACCACGCCCTCCGGCCCGATGAATCGCTTCGTCAGGCCCCGGCAGGACAAAAGGGGTGGGATCGTGTCGTGGCGCATGGTTTCGGCCTTGAAAAACGGCGGAGGGACCGGGTCGCCCCGGTCCCCCGTTTCATTCGGCGGTCGCGACGGGACGCGGGCCTATTCCGGCAGCTTGCCGGACACGCCACGGACGAACCAGCGCATGGACAGAAGCTCCTTGTCCGGGGCCTTCTCGCCCTTCTTCACGCGCTCGGTCCCGGCCTGGTCGACGATGGGTCCGCTGAAGCTCATGTCCTCGCCCTTCTCCATCTTGGCCTTGAGCGCCAGCACTTTTGCCGCGACGGCCTTGGGCACGGCCTTGCCGAAGGGGGCCAAGCCAACGCCGCCGGCCTCGAAGCCGACGAACACCTGGTCGTTCTTCCAGGTCCCGGCGATGATCTTCTTCATGATGTCGACATACACCGGCCCCCACTGGAAGGTGGTGGAGGTCAGCGCGCAGGCCGCGCCGTACTTGGCGGCGTCGGTGCCGTAGCCGATGGCGGGCACGCCCTTCAGGCAGGCGGCCTTGGAGGAGTCGGCGGTGTCGGCCATCTGGCGGATCAGGTCATGCTTCTTGGCGGCCAGCACCTCGGCCAGGGCGGTCTCGTTCACCGCGTCGCGCCAGGACTTGAGCCAGACCACGGTGTTGACCTTGTCGGCGTCGAACTTGGCCTTGGACTCGGTGAGGCCGCGCACCAGGCCCAGGGTGAAGGCGTCGATGCCGCGCACCACCTCGGGGATGGGCTGGGTGGCCACGGTGCCCACGTTCTTGAAGCCCATGAGCCCGGCCATGTAGCCCGCCAGGTACTCGCCCTGCTCCACGCGCACCATGTAGGTGCCCATGTTGGGCCGGGTCTTGAAGCCGGAGCAGTGCATGAACTTGACCTTGGGAAACTCTCCCGCCACCTTGTACATGGCCTCCATGTAGGTGAAGGTGGTGCCGAAGATCACGTCATAGCCCTGGCGCGCGTAGTTGCGGATGACGCGCTCGGCGTCCGCGGCGGAGAGCACGTTCTCGGTGTAGGACACCTCCACCTTGTCGCCCAGCTGCTTCTTCAGGTGCTCGATGCCGTCGTAATGGGCCGTGGTCCAGCCCTGGTCGCCGATGCCTTCCAGCAGCACGAAGGCGGCGCGGACCTTGGCGGCCTCGGCCTCCACGGGCAGTGCGCACAGGACCGCCAGACACAGGGCCAGGAACACGGCGGAAAGTTTGTTCAAGGACATGGGTTTGCCTCCAGCGAAGATTCTCGGGGCCGGGCAGGACGCCAGCCCCAGCCGGGCTTGTAGCGCATCAGGCGGGCCGGGGACAAGTCCTTCCTCGCGCCCCTTCTTTGCGAGCGTCCGTGCCGCCTTGCGTCGGCGCTGGCGCGGCGGATTGACCCTGCCCGGCCTGATGACCGGCCTAATGGCCTGCCCCACGACTGGGTTGACCCTGCGCTCCCAGACGCGCTATTGTTTCATGCTTGCAACGCAGGACCGGGCCAGACAGGTATTTGGCAACCACATCTGCGCCGCGCGGTGCGCGCTAGGCAACCTGCGGAGATTATTTCGCACAGCACTCATACGATGGGGAGTATTTGATGGGACGAGAAGAGATTCTTCAACAATTCTCCGCTCACCTTGGCTACTCCAAGGACGAGTCGAACATGCTCGCGGAAGACGAACCAAGGATGCGGTTTGCAGAAGCCCTTGGTGCTGCAAGCGTCGAATACCTCATTGTGGCCGAAGTGCTGCGGGCCGCCAACTGCAACTCCGGCTATGCCCCCGGCGACCGCTTCGTCCTGGACGCTGCGGGCAACTTCATCGCCAAGCGCTGCCCGGCGCGATTGTGCGTGTACCTCGTGAGCCAGTTGGCCCTGCCCGTGGCGCTGATCAACGAGCGCTTCTGCGCAGGCCTGCCGCCAGGCGGCTTCCACTTCATGCGTCAGGTCCAATGCCTGGATGCCGGTGTGGCCTGCAAGGGCTATGGCGGCGTCCTAGTCGAAATTTCCGCCGTGCGGCGCCGGGATTTCCTGAAAGCCGGGTAGTCCACGACGTCCGCACATCGGCCACAGCCGTCGAACTGAAGAAGCCTGTCACCGCACCACCCGCACCATGCTGCACCGAGCGAGGCGTTCATGAACATCGGCCCATACAGCTTTCAGGAATTCAAGGACAAGGCCGCGGCCTTCCACGGCTATCCGGCCCCGGGACTGCTCATCGGCGGGTACATGGTGGAACTGGCGCGCCGTGGCCTGCCCGAGGGAACGCTGTTCGAGGCCGTGGTGGAGACGCCCAAATGCCTGCCCGACGCCGTGCAGATCCTGACCCCCTGCACCATCGGCAACGGCTGGGTGCGCGTGCTGAACCTGGGCCGCTACGCCGTGGCCCTGTACGACAAGCACACCGGCGCGGGCTTTCGCGTCTGGATCGACGTGGACAAGATGGCCGCCTACCCCGAGATCAGTTCCTGGTTCCTGAAGCTCAAGAAAAAGGCCGACCAGGACACCGACCGCCTGTTCGCGGAGATCGAGGCCGCGGGCGAGAGCATCTGCTCCATCGCGCCCATCCAGATGAACGACCGCTCGCGCAAGCACAAGGGCATGGGCCGCGTGGCCCTGTGCCCCATCTGCACCGAGCCTTATCCCGCGCCGGACGGCGCCATCTGCCGGGGCTGCCAGGGCGAGGCCCCCTACCTGTGCGCGCCCGTGGCCGAGGAAGACTATGGCCCGAGCCTTACAGCCGTGCCCGTGGCCGAGGCCGTGGGACACCGCGCCCTGCACGACATGACGCGCATCGTGCCCGGCGAATCAAAAGGCGTCGAGTTCGAGGCCGGGCAGACCCTCACCGGCGGCGACGTCTGTCGTTTGCAGCAGATGGGCCGCGCCCACGTGTACCTGGAGCAGGACTCGCCCGACGGCTTTGTGCACGAGAACGACGCGGCCCTGGCCTTCGCCAGGCTCATGGCGGGCGAAAACGTGGCCTTCGACGAGACCCCGCGCGAGGGCAAGATCAACTTCCGCGCGAGCGTCACCGGCGTGCTCGACATCGACAAGGAGCGCCTGGAAGCCTTTAACCTCGTGCCGGACGTCATGTGCGCCTGCCGCCACCTCGGCGTGCTGGTGGAGGAAGGCAAGGGCCTGGCCGGGGCGCGCGCCATCCCGCTCTACCTGTCGGCTGAGAACTTCCGCAAGGCCCAGGCCGTGCTGGCCGCCGGGCCGCTGTTCCGGGTCATCCCGCTCAGGCCCGCCCAGGTGGGCGTGCTGGTGACGGGCAGCGAAGTCTTCCAGGGGCTCATCGAGGACAAGTTCGCGCCCATTATCCGTGAGAAAGTGGAGCGCTTGGGCTCACGCGTGGTGGCCGAGACCATCGTGCCCGACGACGCAGAGCAGATCGCAGCGGCCGTGGCCGGGCTGCTGGCCCAGGGCGCGGACCTCATCGTCACCACCGCGGGGCTTTCCGTCGATCCCGACGACGTGACCCGCAAGGGGCTGGTGGCGGCGGGGCTGACGGACATGCTCTACGGCGCGCCGCTGCTGCCCGGCGCCATGACCCTGCTGGGCCGCATCACCTCTCCGGCAGGCGCGGCCACGGTCATGGGCGTGCCCGCCTGCGCCCTGTTCCACAAGGCCACCAGCCTGGACATCCTGCTGCCGAGCGTGCTGGCGGGGGTGGAGCTCACCCGGCGCGACCTGGCCCAGATGGCCGAGGGCGGCTTCTGCCTGAACTGCCGCACCTGCGTGTATCCCAAGTGCCCCTTCGGCAAATAGCGGGGGACCAGCGCAGCCCGGATGAAGGGCGTACGGCGTTTTGGAAGCGGGGGGAAATCGGAGGCTAGCCGTTGATGTCGTGGCCGAGGTAGGCGTGCTGCACGTCGGGGTTGGCGAGCAGTTCGTGGCTTGGTCCTTCCAGGGTCACGCGGCCCGTCTCCAGCACGTAGCCCCTGTCGGCGATCTTGAGCGCGCGCCGGGCGTTCTGCTCCACCAGGAGCACGGTGAGGCCCAGGCTGTCGCGCAGGGTCACGATGAGGCGGAAGATTTCACGCGTCACCAGCGGGGCCAGACCCATGCCGGGTTCGTCCAGCAGCAGCAGCCGGGGCCGGGCCATGAGCGCGCGGCCGATGGCGAGCATCTGCTGCTCCCCGCCGGACAGGGTGCCCGCCGCCTGCCTCTTGCGCTCGCGCAGCACCGGGAACATCTCGTACATGCGCTCCAGGTCCTCCGCCGCCTGCTCGCGGACTTCGGCCCGTCCACCGGCTCCACGGCGGCCATAGGCCCCCAGGCGCAGGTTGTCGGCCACGGACAGCGGGCTGAACACCAGGCGCCCTTCGGGCACGTGGGAGCAGCCGTCCTGCACGATGCGCTCCGGCGCGCGGCGGACGATGTTCTCTCCGGCGAAGGCGATCGCCCCGGCGCTGGGCCGGATGAGCCCGGAGATGGTGCACAAGAGCGTGGTCTTGCCCGCGCCGTTGCCGCCGATGAGCGAGACGATCTCGCCGGGCCGCACGTTCAGGCTCACGTCGCGCAGGGCGTGGATCTTCCCGTAGAAGACGTCCAGGTTGGCTATTTCGAGCAGTGGCGCATTCATGTCGTTCTCTACTTCAGGGCCTGTTTCCAAAAGATGGATCTTGTCTCCCTGGCGAGGAAAGAGGCGCTTTGGGGCCAGGGATAGTACTCCTGCGGTACAGCCCTGGCGCCGAATCGACTCGTGACGACGTCCAGGGGGCAAAAGACGCTTTTCGAAACAGGTCCTAATCCTCGTCGTCGCCCAGATAGGCGCTGATGACGTGCGGGTCCCGCTGGACCTGGGCCGGGGTACCGCAGCTGATGACCTGGCCGAAGCAGAGCACCATGACCTGGTCGCTGATGCGCATGACCAGGTCCATGTCGTGCTCCACCAGCACGATGCCCAGGCGGAAATGCTCGCGCACGCGCAGGATCAGGTCGGCCAGCACCTGGGTCTCGGACATGTTGAGCCCGGCGGCGGGCTCGTCGAGCAGCAGCAGGCGCGGGCCGGAGGCCAGCGCCCGGGCCAGCTCCAGCAGGCGCTGCTTGCCAAAGGGCAGATCGCTCGCGCGGTACTTGGCCAGCTCAAACAGCCCCACGAAGTCGAGCACCTCAAGGGCGGCGTTCAGGATGGCCTTTTCCTGGGCCCTAGAATGGCGCGTGCGCAGCAGGCTGGACCAGGCCGGCACGCGGAAGCGGCTGTGGCAGCCGGTCATGACGTTCTCAAGCACCGTCATGTTGGAGAAAATTTCCAGGTTCTGGAAGGTGCGCACCAGCCCCAGGCGGCTGCGCTCATGCGCCTGGGCGCGGGTGATGTCGTCGGCCCCGAGGCGGAAGGTGCCTCGCTGGGCCTGCACCATGCCGGAGATGGCGTTCAGGAGCGTGGTCTTTCCCGCGCCGTTGGGGCCGATGATGGCCGTGATCTCGCCCGGGGCGGCCTTGAATTCAACGCCCGAGAGCGCCTGCAGGCCGCCGAAGCGCACCCCGACATCCTGGCAGAGCAGCAGCGGTTCAGCCATTGCCGCCCTCCCCCGCCTCGGCGTCGTCATCCTTTGAGGCGCGCACGACCATCTTCCGCCACAGCAGGCGGCTCAGACGGCGGGAGCCGCCTGCCAGGCCGTCGGGCAGGAACATCATGCACAGCACCAATATGCCGCCGAAGAGCAGAATCTCGATGTTCTCGAACGCCCGCAAGAATTCCGGCAGCAGGGTGAGGAAGAACGCGCCGGTGATGGTGCCGGGGATGCTCGTCATGCCGCCCAGCACCACCATGACGATGAGCTGCACCGAGAACAAAAAGCCGAAGGACGCCGGGGCGATGAAGGTCAGGTAGTGGGCGTAGAGCACCCCGGCCAGGCCCGCGAAGGCCGCCGACACCACGAAGATGAACAGCTTGTACCGGGCGATGTCGATGCCCATGGCCTGGGCCGCCTTCTCGGAGGTGTGCAGGGCGCGCAGCGCGCGGCCCACGCGCGAGTGCAGGATGTTGAAGGCCAGCCAGATCACCCCGCCCAGGACGGCGACGATGAGGTAGTACACCGACAGGTCGCTTGTGAACTCCACGCCGAACAGCGACAGGCGCGGGATGTCCGTGAAGCCGGACGGCCCGCCGGTCAGCTCAACGGTCTCGTTGAACAGGATGGAGAGGATGACGCCGAAGCCCAGAGTGGCCATGGCCAGGTAGTGGCCCTTGAGCTTGAGCGCGGGCAGGCCGATCAGCGCCGCAACGCCGGAGGTCAGCCCCACGCCCGAGAGCATGGACAGCCCCACGGGCACGCCGAACCGGGTGGCGAGCGTGGAGGTGGTGTAGGCCGCCAAGCCGTAGAACCCGGCGTGGCCGAGCGAAATCTGACCGGCGTGGCCCACCAGCAGGTTCAGGCCCACGGCGATCATGGCGTTCAGGCAGCACATGGTCAGCACGGTCAGGTAGTAGTTGTTGCCAAGAAGCGGCGGCAGAACCACAAGCACCGCCAAGAGGCCGCACAGCCAGCGCATGTCGCGACGGTATCCCACGCTCACACCCGCTTCCCGTCCTTTTGCCCGAACAGCCCGGTGGGCCGCACGAACAAGAGGACCAAGAGAATCACGAAGGCGATGGCGTCCTTGTAGGCCGAGGAGATGAGCCCGGCGCCCAGGGACTCCAGCACGCCAAGGACAAGCCCGCCGGCCGCCGCGCCAAAGGGATTGCCCAGGCCGCCCAGGATGCAGGCGGCGAAGCCCTTCAAGCCCAGCATCACGCCCACGTCAAAGGAGGTCAGGGTGATGGGCGCCAGGATGGCCCCGCCGATGGCCCCCACCAGGGCGGAAATCATGAACGAGAGCAGGATCATGCGGTCCACGCCGATGCCCACCAGGGCCGCGGCCTTGGGGTCGTAGGAGCAGGCCAGCATGGCCTTGCCGTGGATGGAGCGCGAGAAGAACGTCTTGAGCCCGGCCAGGATCAGCAGGCTGATGGCCAGCACCCACAGGGTCTGGGGCATCAGCGCCGCGCCGAAGAACGACACCGGCTCGCTGCCGGTGAACGCGGGCAGGGCGAAGGTGTCCTTGCCCCAGAGCAGCATGGCCGCGCCACGGATGAGGATGGAGACTCCGATGGTGATGATGATGAGGTTGATGGGCGAGGCGTCGCGCACGGGGCGGATGGCCAGGCGCTCCACCACGGCGCCCAGGAGCGTGGTCCCGGCCACGGCCATGACGATGGCCAAGGGCTCCGGCAGGCCGAGGGCGCGCATGAAGAACACGCTCATCATGCCGCCGAGCATCACGAACTCGCCCTGGGCGAAGTTGATGATGCCGGTGGTGTTGAAGATGATGGTGAACCCCAGCGCCGTAAGGCCGTAGGTGGCGCCCACGGTCAACCCGGTGATGAGGTATTGCAGCAGGCTCGGCAGATCCATGCGTTTCCAAACACAAGACGGTCGACGAACCCATCAGGCCCGTCGACCGTGTTGCACGTTTTTTCGTTCAGGCTAGTCGACGACCTTCCACTCGCCCTTCTCGATGGTCACCATAAAGAAGGCGCTCTCGTCAAGGCCGTTGTGGTTCTCCGGGCTCATGGTATAGACGCCGCCAGCTCCGGGCATGCCCTTGATCTTCTCCAGATTGTCGCGGATGTCCTGGGGCTTGATGGACTTACCGGCCTTCACCGCCGTGATGAGCAGTTGCAGCGCGTCATAGGTGTGGCCGCCGAAGGTGGCCGGGGCCGCGCCGAACCTCTTGGTGTAGTCGGCCACGTACTTGGTCAGCAAAGCCTTCTGGGGGTGTCCGTCGGGCACCTGGTCCGCCGCCAGCAGGCGGCCCGCGGGCAGCACGAGGCCCTCGGCGCTCTCGCCCGCCAGCTCGATGAACTTCTTGGAGGCCACGCCGTGGCTCATGTACAGCGGCGTGGTGATGCCCAGCTGGGTGCGGTTGCGGGCCACCACGGCCGGGCCGGGGTTGGTGCCCCAGCAGATGATGGCGTCGGGCGCCAGGGCCTTGATCTTGGTGAGCTGGGCGGACATGTCCGTGTCCTTGGGGCCGTAGACCTCGTCGGCCAGCAGGGTCAGGCCCTGGGCCGGGATGAGCTCCTGCAGCACGGCGCGGCCGGCCTGGCCGAAGCCGTCGGACACGGTGAGGATGGCGAGCTTGGTGTAGCCCTTCTTCTTGGCGTCGGCCAGGATCTTGCCCGCGGCATGGCGGTCGAGCGACGGCGTGTTGAACACCCACGGGTCCACGGGCTTGACGATCTTCTCGGCCGCGGCGCAGGAGATCAGGGGAATCTTGGCCGGGGCGAAGAACTTGGTGATGGCCAGCGTGTTGCCCGAGGTGCTGGGGCCGAAGACCGCCACGACCTTGTCCTTTTCGATGAGCTTCTTGGCGGCCATGACGCACTTGTTCACGTCGGTCTCGTCGTCGTAGATGATGACCTCGAGCTTGCGGCCGTCAACGCCACCGGCGGCGTTGATCTCATCCTGCAGCATGAGCAGGGTGTTTTTCTCGGGCTCGCCCAAAAACGACGCCGGGCCGGTGACGGAAAGCACCGCGCCGACCTTCAGGGTGTCGGACTCCTTGGAGCAGCCGAGGAAAGTGAGCAGGGCCAGAACTATTGCGGCAGCGCGAGCCATTTTCATGAGAAAGCCTCACCGGATGTTGAAAAGTGAATGAGCAATTACCCCAGTCACTACGCAGTGGCCAAAAGTAAGTGCTCATATCCACACTTGGCGCGGGCTGTCAATGCGCGGCCCTTTTCACCCGCAAGCCCGCGCCAGTATTTTCATCCCGTCAGGCTAGTCGACGACCTTCCAGTCGCCCTTCTCGATGACGACCATGAGGAAGGCGTCCTCGTTCAGGCCGTTGTGGTTCTCCGGGGTCATGGTGTACACGCCCGCGGTTCCCGGCATGTTCGTGATCTTCTCCAGGTTGGCGCGGATGTCCTCGGACTTGATGGACTTGCCGAGCTTCACCGCCTCGATGACCAGGGCGAAGGCGTCGTAGGCGTGGCCGCCGAAGGTGGAAGGCGGGGTGCCGTACTTCTTGGTGTAGTCGTCCACGTACTTGGTCAACAGGGCCTTCTGCGGGTGTCCGTCGGGCACCTGGCTCACGGCCACCAGGCGGCCAGCGGGCAGGATGATGCCTTCGGCGCTTTCGCCAGCAAGCTCGATGAACTTCTTGGAGGCCACGCCGTGGCTCATGTACAGCGGCGTGGTGATGCCCAGCTGGGCGCGGTTGCGGGCCACCACGGCCGGGCCGGGGTTGGTGCCCCAGCAGATGATGGCGTCCGGCGCGGAACCCTTGATCTTGGTGAGCTGGGCGGACATGTCGGTGTCCTTGGGACCGAAGACCTCGTCGGCCACCAGGGTCAGGCCCTGGGCCGGGACGAGCTCCTGCAGCACGGCGCGTCCGGCCTGGCCGTAGCCGTCGGACACGGTGAGGATGGCGATCTTGGCGAAGCCCTTCTTCTTGGCGTCGGCCAGGATCTTGCCCACGGCGTGGCGGTCCAGCTGCGGGGTGTTGAAGACCCACGGGTCCACGGGCTTGACGATCTTCTCGGCCGCGGAGCAGGAAACCAGCGGAATCTTGGCCGGGGCGAAGAACTTGGAGATGGCGAGCGTGTTGCCGGAGATGCTGGGGCCGAGAACCACGGCCACCTTGTCCTGCTCGATGAGCTTCTTGGCGGCCATGACGCACTTGTTCACGTCGGACTCGTCGTCATAGACAATGACCTGGACCTTGCGGCCTTCCACGCCGCCCTTGGCGTTGATCTCGTCCTGGAGCAGAAGCAGGGTGTTCTTCTCGGGCTCGCCCAAAAACGACGCCGGGCCGGTGACGGAAAGCACCGCGCCGATCTTGAGGGAGTCGGACTCCTTGGAGCAGCCGAGGAAGGTCATCAGGGCCAAAGCGATCACAACAGCGCGCGCCATTTTCATGGGAATGCCTCGTATGATGGTTGGTGAAGGAATGAGCACTCACTCGCAGGGGGCCACACGTCTCCCCGTGAGTAAATGCTCAGTTCCACATTTCGCTTCTGCTGTCAATGTGTTGCAAGCGTTTTAAGCGCCGCCGCGCCACGCCTGCTGGCCCGGCGGGTCAGTCGAGCACCTTCCACTGGCCCCCGGCAACGGCCACCAGCAGGAACGCGCCCTCGTCCAGGCCGTTGTGGTCGGCGGTGCTCATGGTGAAGATGCCCGAGGTCCCGGCAAGGCCCTTGGTGCGCTCCAGATTGTCGCGGATGTCCTGGGGTTTGACCGACTTGCCCGCCTGCACCGCCGTGGCCACGAGCATGAACGCGTCAAAGGCGTAGCCGCCGAAGGTGGTGGGGGGCGTGCCGTACTTCTGCGCATAGCGCTGGGAGTACGCGGCAAGCAGGGCCTTCTGGGGGTGCCCGGACGGCACCTGGTCCACCACAGCCAGCCGCCCCGCGGGGAGCATGACGCCCTCGGCGCTCTCCCCCGCCTGCTCGATGAACTTCGGGGAGGCCACGCCGTGGCTCATGTAGAGCGGGATGGCGAGCCCCATCTGCGCCCGGGTTCGGGCCACGGTCACCGGACCGGGGCCGATGCCCCAGCAGATGAGGGCGTCGGGCGCGGCGTCCCTGATCCTGCCGAGCTGCACGGACACGTCAGTATCGCTGGGGCCGTAGACTTCGTCCGCCACCAGGGCCAGCTCCTGGGCGCGCACCAGCTCCTGCAGCACGGCGCGTCCGGACTGGCCGAAGCCGTCCGCGGAGGAGATGCTGGCCAGCTTGGCGTAGCCCTTGCGCCGGGCGTCGGCGAGAATCTTTGTCACAGCGGCGCGGTCCAGCTGCGGGGTGCTGAACACCCACGGGTCCACTGGCTTGACGATCCGCTCCGAGGCCGCGCACGACACCAGCGGAATCCTGGCCGGGGCGAAGAGCTGGCGCACTGCCAGGGTGTTGCCGGAGGTGCTGGGGCCGATGACCACGGCCACGCGGTCCTCCTCGATGAGGCGGGTGGCGGACTGGATGGCGCTGCTCACGTCGGAGCCGTCGTCGTAGATGACCAGCTCGACCTTGTGGCCGCCCACCCCGCCCCTGGCGTTGGCCTCCTCTTGGAGCATGAGCAGGGTGTTTTTTTCCGGCTCGCCCAGGTAGGCGGCAGGGCCGGTGATGGAGAGCACCGCGCCGATCTTGAGCGGCTCCGGCTCGCGGGTGCAGCCGAGGCAGGCGGACAACGCCAGGAGGATTGCGAGAACGCGCGCCATGTGCATGCAGGCACCCCACCGTCTGGAGGCGCAGGGCGCTGGGTCAGGCGCACCCGCAACCACATATTTGCAGATGCGCCAACGATTCCACGCTTCGGGCGTCCTGTCAACGTGGCGGGCGAAATACACCAGCGCTTCCCCCGCCCTACCCCGCAAAACAGAACCGCCGGAGCAGCACGCCCCGGCGGTGGTTTCGTGGTCAGCAAACGCCTGCGGCTAGTGGTCGCAGCCGCACACCCCCGCGTACACCTTGCGGTCCACGTACTCGGCCTGCTTGCCCTTGTTCCAGCGCGACACGGGCCGGTAGTAGCCCACGATGCGCGTGTAGACCTCGGTCTCCTCGCCGCAGGTGGGGCAGGCCTCGTGCTCGCCGTGGATGTAGCCGTGGCCCTTGCACACCGAGAACGTCGGCGTGATGGACAGGAACGGCAGCTTGGTGTTGCGGAAGCTCCGCACGATGAACTCGCGCAGGCTCGCCAGGTCGGCCACGGACTCGCCCAGGAAGGTGTGGAACACCGTGCCGCCGGTGTACAGCGGCTGCAGCTGGTCCTGGTGCTCCAGGCAGGCCACCACGTCCTCCGAGTGGCCCACGGGCAGGCAGGTGGAGTTGGTGTAGTACGGCGTGCCGTTGCCGCTGGTGATGATGTCCGAGTAAAGGTTCTTGTCGATCTTCGCCAGGCGGTAGCTGGTGCCCTCGGCCGGGGTGGCCTCCAGGTTGTACAGGGTGCCCGTCTCCTCCTGGAAGCGGCTGGTGATGTCGCGCAGGCGGTTCAGGGTGCGGCGCATCAGGCGCATGCCGTTCTCGGTCTCGATGCCCTTGCCGATGAGGTTCAGGCAGGCCTCGTGCCCGCCGAGCAGGCCGATGGTGGAGAAGTGCCCCCGGAAGCCGTTCTTCAGGTAGCGCTTGGTCCACGGGAACATGCCGCGCTCAAGGTTGTCGGAGATGAGTTTGCGCTTGAACTCCAGGCAGTCCTTGGCCAGGGTCGCGTACTCCTCCACCAGGCCCAGGAACTCGTCCTCGCCCTGGGAGAGATACGCCAGCTTGGGCAGGTTCAGCGTGACAACGCCGATGGAGCCGGTGAGGTCGCCAGCGCCGAACAGCCCGCCCACCTTGTTGCGCAGCTCGCGCAGGTCCATCTTCAGGCGGCAGCACATGCTGCGCACGTCCTCGGGCTGCAGGTCGGAGTTGATGAAGTTCTGGAAATAGGGCGCGCCGTACTTGGCCGTGAGCTTCAAGAGCAGCTCGCCGATCTCGGACTCCCAGGGGAAGTCCTCGGTGACGTTGTAGGTGGGGATGGGGAACGAGAAAATCTGCCCGGCGTAGTCGCCGTCCAGCATGACCTCCAGAAACGCCCGATTGAACATCTCCATTTCCGCCGCATACTCGCCGTAGGTGGAGTCCTGAAGCTCGCCGCCGATGATGATGGCCTCCCCGGCGATGTGCTTGGGCGGGGTCAGGTCGAAGGTCAGGTTGGTGAAGGGGCTCTGCCCGCCCCAGCGGCTGGTGGTGTTGACGTTGAACACGAACTTCTGCACCGCCTGGCGCACCTTCTTGTAGTTCAGGCCGTCGTGGCGGATGAAGGGCGCGAGGTAGGTGTCCACGTTGTTGAAGGCCTGGGCGCCCGCCCACTCGTTTTGCAGCGTGCCCAGGAAGTTCACCATCTGCCCCAGGGCGGAGTCGAAGTGCCGGGCCGGACCGGCGCAGGAGCGGCCCTCCAGGTTGAAGCCCTCGAGCAGCAGGTCGCGCAGGCTCCAGCCCGCGCAGTACCCGGCCAGGCCGAAGGACAGGTCGTGGATGTGGAAGTAGCCGTGCTCGTGGGCCAGGCGCACCTCCTCCGGATATTTCTCCAGGGCGTAGCGCGCCTGCACCGTGCCGGAAAGGTGCAGCATGAGCCCCTGGAAGCTGTGGCTCATGTTGGCGTTCTCGCTCACGCGCCAGTCGCTCTTGGCCAGGTACTCGTCGATGGTCTCGGTGATGTCGAGGAAGGCCTCGCGCTGATTCCTGAGCGCCCTGCGCTTCTCGCGGTACAGGATGTATTTGCGCGCCACCGCGAACTGGCGCATCTCCATGAGCACCAGCTCCACCATGTCCTGCACGTGCTCCTGCTCGGGGATGTCCACATCCTTGAGCTTGGCCTCGACCTTCAGCGCCAGGCGGCGTCCAAGAAGCGGGTCCTTTATGCCGCTGGCGGAGAGGGCCTTGAAGATGGCCTGGGCGATGCGGTCATTGGACCATGTTTCCAGTCGTCCGTCGCGCTTCAGAATCTGCGAGGGCATGCGGCCTCCTTGGGGTCTTGTAGTCCTGGGTGGCAAGGGTGAACCCGGCGGGCAGCATGCCGCGCACGGTGGTCAGGTCACGGTCGGAAAGCTGGGGCACCAGCGTGGTGCGGAAGGCGAAGGCCTCGGGCCGGGCTTCGGCCAGGGCGAAGATGCGCGAGAGGTTTCTGCGCGCGTCCTCTTCGGTCACCGCGCCGCCGGTGAGGGCCGGGTACTGGTCGAAGGGGCCTTTGACATCCACGGAAAAGAACTCCACCAGGCCCTCGGTCAGCAGGGCCTCCACCACGTCGGGGCGCATGGCGTTGGTGTCGAGCTTGATGGGCAGCCCGGAGGCGGAAATTTCGTGCAGGATCATGCCGATGCCGGGGACGTTGGTGGGCTCGCCGCCGCTGACGGTTACCCCGGACAGCCAGCGCGCGCGGCTGGAGAGGAAGGCTTTCAGGCGGGCCTGCGGCAACTGGGGCTGGCTCTCCATGTCCCAGGCGAGCGCGGCGTTGTGGCAGGTGGGGCAGCGCAGGTTGCAGCCGCCCAGGAAGACCACGCAGCACGGCCGCCCGGGCCAGTCGCAGAGGCTCAAGGGGGTCAGCCCCCGCAGGTGTCGCCAGGCGTTTTCCGGGTTCACGTCGACAGCAGCTCCGATGCCAAAACAATCCCGCCAGGCCAAAGCGGCCCGGCACAAGGGCTCCGAAACAACCCGGAGCCTTGGATCTGAACATACACCAACGGCCAACTTCTGTACAGGGCGCCAGAAAGCAGCATGAGGTACAATTCTGTAAATTTGACGATTACGCCGATCTACAGGTGATTCTAAATGAATATAAATTGTTTTCCACAAGACTGAGTAATCCTGTGGCGAGTAAAATCACAATTTTTTCTAGAGTGGGTTTAGAAGTTTTTTCGCAGCCTCGCCCAGGGAAAGTTTTCGACAGCCGCAAGCCCATAGCCCATGAGGACACTTCTTTCCGACAAATACCTCGGAGAATGGTCTGAATTCAAACAACTGCTTGCGTTCAGTCGTGATTAATGGCTATGGAATATTCTTCTATTTACACCTCCTGGCCGGCCGATGACCAGGACTGTTGCTCGCTCTCCCGCTCATGTCGGCGCCTTTTGCCAAGAAGGCGCCCCCCCCAGCATGCAGAAAGAGAGGTCATGAATAGTCTATGGCAAAGAACGCTGCCGCCAAATCTTTCGCCGCGCAGGCGACAGTCCAAGAGCCCCACCCTCCACACATCCTGGTGGTGGATGATTCCAGGGCCATCCGCACCTTCATGGAAGAGAACCTGGGCAAGGCCGGGTACACCGTGCACTGCGCGGAGAATGGCCGCGAGGCGCTGAAGGTTCTTGCCAAGCGCCATGTGGACATGGTCATCTCAGACATAGACATGCCCGTTTTGAACGGCAAGGCCTTCCGCGCCAAGATGCTCGAAGAGCCGGAATACGCCACCCTTCCGTTCCTGGTCATGAGCACCCAGGACACCGAAGAGAACGTCAAGATCATGCGCGAGCTGCGCGTCTCGGCCTTCCTGAGCAAGCCCTTCAAGGCGGACCAGATGATCATCCTGGTCGAGAGGATTCTTGACTACACGAACCTCTTGATCAGCGCCCAGCAGGAGATGGCGAACCAGGAAAAGGTGATGCTCCTGTCGAGCATCATGAGCCTGGCCCAGGCGCTGGACGCACGCGACGCCTACACCCGCAGCCACTCCGACAGCGTTGCCGAGACCGCAACCAGAATAGCCCGGCACATGGCCTGCGGTGCGACCATGGTGGAAACGGCGCACATCGCGGGGCGCCTGCACGACATCGGCAAGGTCGGCATCCCTGACAGCGTTTTGCAGAAGCCGGGCAAGCTCACCGAGGATGAATTCAACATCATCAAGACCCACCCCGGCATCGGCGCAAGGATCCTGGAGCCCATTCCAAGCCTGTTTGAGGTGGCGACCATCATCCATGCCCACCACGAGAAGTACGACGGCAGCGGCTATCCGCGCGGCCTTACGGGGGAGCAGATCCCCTTCCTGGCGCGCGTGCTGGCCCTGGCCGACGCCTACGACGCCCTGACGAGCGACCGGCCATACCGCCAAGGCATGGGCAAGCAGCAGGCGTTGGCGATCATCAAGAAAGGGCGCGGCAGCCACTTCTGCCCGACCTGCCTGGACGCCTTTCTCGAATCCATCTAGCCACTTGACGCCGATCCTGTCGGCATTCCATATCGCCCAGCCCAATCGGCTAGCCCCCGGCACACCCCTTGCACAACTCGTGGCGCGGGAAGAAATTACCCCGCGCCACGAACATGCTCAGGGGGGTTTTCATGCGCGCACAGATTACGACCACGCTCCGTCAATTCGAACTGCTCCAGGGCTACCTGGGCAAGGCCGCCTGCGGCGAGTCGCCCCTGGACATTCCCCGCAGCATCCATGACCCGGTGATGCTCATGCGCGGCAACCCGGAGCATCCCGAGCACGACATGCTGGGCATGCGCAACCGCGAGGTGCCCTCCCAGGCCGAACTCACCATCATCGGCGACTCCCAGGCCTACGGGACCTGCGTGCGCGCAGACCAGTGCTGGCCCTTCCGCCTGCAGGCGGAGACCGGACAGCCGGTCTACAACGCCGGGGTCGAAGGCTGGGGCAGCGTGCAATACGCCCTGGCCATGGAGGAGCTGCTCTGCCTGTCGCCGCGCCGTGTCGTCGTCTGCCTGCACACGGGCAACGACATCGCCGAGGCCTTCCAGTGCGCGCGGGCCAGCACCTCGCCCCTGGCAAAAAGTTTCTGGAACCCCAGCTGGGCCGCCCTGCCCCTGGCCGACCTCACGGCGAAGGGCCGCGCGGAGCGTGCCGTCGCCCAGCTCTCGGCGGAGCGCCAGGACCTTGGCCCGGACGAGATTCTGGCCGAACTGGGCCGGCGTGGCGAAAAGGACGTGAACCCCTGCGTCATCGATGCCAGCCGTTTCTACCTCGCCGAGAACTTCCGCAACGCCGTGCAGGACCTCTCCCACCCGGCCATCGCCGCCGGGCTCATGATCACACGCAAGGTACTGGGCCACCTGCGCGACCTGTCGCTGAACTACGGCTTTTCGCTTGGCGTCATGCTCATCCCCACCCGCGAATACCTCGTGGCCACGCGCCTGGACGAGGCCGATGTGCGCGACCGCGACAGCCTGGAAACCCTGGGCGTGACCGAGGCCACCATGCTCGCCGAGCTGCGCGCCTCCTGCGCGGACCTGGAGCTGCCCTGCTTCGATCTTTCCGGCTACCTGCGGCACTTCGTCGGCGGCAGAATCTTCCCCCAGGATTCCCGCAGCGGCCACCCCAACGCCAAGGGCTGCGAACTCATCGCCCGCTACGTGCGCGACCGCGTGCTGCCGGGCCTGGACACCACCCAGCACATCCGCGCAGCCGTGGGCGGCGTGTACCCCATGTACTAAGGCCAGCGAGGCTGGGGCTCCGCCCCTGGCACCCCGCCGGGGGCCTGAGGCCCCCGGACCCCACAGTACACCGAAAGGGCTGTCTCAGGAGGAACCAGAGACAGCCCTTTCGGCTTTCTTGGGGATGCGAAGGGAGTACCGAAACAACGCCAGGCGTTGGGGCCTGCCGCCAGGCGATGGATTGCGTTTCCTGGCGAGGAGCGGGGTTGTCCGGGGCCGGGGATAGTACTCTGGCGGTACAGCCACGGCCCCGGACAGGCGCGCGACAAAGCCAGGGGGCGCAGGACACGCCTCGCGGCAGGCCCCGGCTACAACGCGGCGTCGAGGAGAAGGTTGTCGCGGTGCACGGCCTCGGGGTACGGGGCCGAGCCCAGCACTTCGGCCAGCTCCGCGCTCTTGAGCCCCTGGATGCGGGCCAGCTCCGCGCCGGAATAGTTGGACAGGCCCACGCCCACGTGGCGGCCTTCCAGGTCGACGATGCGCACCAGCGCGCCGCGCTCGAAGCCGCCCTCCACCTTGCGGATGCCCGCGGGCAGGAGGCTTTTGCCGTTCTCGCGCAGGGCCTTGGCGGCCCCGGCATCGACGCTCACGGTGCCCACGGGGTCATCGTGGTAGGCCACCCAGAACTTGCGGTGCGACACCAGCCGCCCACAGGGCAGCACCAGGGTGCCCAGGGCCTCCCCGGCGAAAATCCGCTCCAGCGCGAGCTGGCTCTTGCCCGAGACAATGAGCGTGGGCACGCCGAGCTGGGCGGCGCGCCGCGCGGCCCGGAGCTTGGAGTACATGCCCCCGGAGCCGACGCTTGTCTTGCCGTCGCACATGACCTCGATGTCCAGGCTCTCGATGTCCTCGATCATGGGCACGCAGGCCGCGTCAGGATGCTTGTCCGGGTTCTTGTCGAACACGCCGTCTGCGCTGGTCAGATTCACGAACAGGTCCGCGCCCACCAGGTCCACCATGAGGCTCGCCAGGGTGTCGTTGTCGCCGAACTTGAGCTCGGCCACGGCCACGGTGTCGTTCTCGTTGACGATGGGGATGACGCCCCAGTCCAGCAGCCTGCGGAGGGTGTTGCGGGCGTTGCGGAAGCGCGCGCGGCTCTTCAGGTCCTCGCGGGTGAGCAGGATCTGGGCCACGGTCTTTCCGTAGCGGCTGAAGGCCTCGTCGTAGGCGTGCATCAACCGGCTCTGGCCGATGCTTGAGGCGGCCTGGCGCGAGGGCAGCTCGGCGAAATCGATCTTGGAGGCGTCCGACAGGCTCTGGCGGATGCGCATGCGTCCGGCGGCCACGGCCCCGGAGCTCACGAGCACCACCTCCAGGCCACGGTCGCGCAGCGCGGCGATCTGGTCGACCAGGCGTCCCACGACGCTCGTGTCCAGGCCCTTATCAGAGGTCAGCACCGCGCTGCCCACCTTGACCACCACGCATTTCGCGCGGCCAAGGATCTCGCGGCCCAGGTTCTCACGACGCATGGCGCCCGCGTCAGGGTGTCCGGACTTTCCGCTCATGCCCTAGCTCTCCCCCGCCCAGTCGGGCGCCTCGATCTCGGAGCCGTCCTCGTTCAGTTCCGCAGCCGGGCTCAGCGCGTCGAAGCGCGCCCACATCTCGGCCAAAAGCTTGTCCAGGCCCTCGCCGGTGAGTGCCGAGACGAAAAGGATGTCGCCTGGCGCGTTCTTGCGCAGGGCGGCCAGCCGCTCCGGGTCCAGCACGTCGATCTTGTTGATGACGCGAATCTGCGGCTTGGCCGCGAGGTCGGCGTCGAACGCGCGCAGCTCCTCGTTCAGCATGGCGTAGCCGGCCTCCGGGTTCTCCGGGTCGGCATCCTCGCCGGAGAGGATGTGCACGAGAAAGCGCGTGCGCTCCACGTGCTTCAGAAACTGGTAGCCCAGGCCCGCTCCCTGGCTGGCGCCCTCGATGAGGCCGGGAATGTCGGCGATGACCAGGCGGCGCGAGTTCTGGTCCTCCACCACGCCCAGGTTGGGCACCAGGGTGGTGAAGGGATAGGCCGCGATCTTGGGCCGCGCCGCGGACACGGCGGAGAGAAAGGTGGACTTGCCCGCGTTGGGCAGGCCCAGCAGGCCCGCGTCGGCCAGCACCTTGAGCCGCAGCATGAGCCGCTTCTCCGTGGCGGGCTTGCCGGGCTCGGCGTATTTGGGCGCGCGGTTGGTGGAGGTCTTGAAGTGCAGATTGCCGCGCCCGCCGATGCCGCCGGGGCAGACGACGAACTCCTGGTCGGCGCGCGCGAGGTCGGCGAGGAGCACGGGCTCGTCCTCGTCCTCGGTCATGTCCCAGAGCATGGTGCCCACAGGCACCTCGATGACGAGGTCCTCGCCGTTGCGGCCGTATTTGTCCTGGCCCTTGCCGTTGACGCCGTTCTCGGCCTCGAACATGCTGCGCACGCGGAAGTCGTACAGGGTCAAAAGGCGGTTGCTGGCGCGGAAGATGACATCGCCGCCCTTGCCGCCGTCGCCGCCGTCGGGTCCGCCCTTAGGCAGGTTCTTGGCGCGTTTGAGGGAGGCGCTGCCGTTGCCGCCCTTGCCGGAGCGCACGATGATGCTGGCTTCGTCGACGAATCGCATGGGCTGGTTAACCGCCTGAACCGAAGAAAAACGGGCAGGAGCCGCATGCTGCCGCTCCTGCCCGCCGTTCGGATCTGTAGAGAGTTGGGTGCTAGAGCCTTGTGCCTAGGCGCTCACGGGCAGAATGTGCACCCGGGTCTTGACCTTGTTGTTGCGCATGTACTTCTCGTACTTGACCTCTCCGTCCACCAGGGCGAACAGGGTGAAGTCCTTGCCAAGGCCGACGTTCTTGCCGGGGTGAATGGAAGTTCCAACCTGGCGAACGAGGATGTTGCCGGCCAGGACCTTCTGACCACCGTAACGCTTGACGCCCCGGCGCTGTCCGGCGCTGTCGCGGCCGTTTCTGGAGCTGCCGCCCGCTTTCTTGTGAGCCATATCAGTTCTCCTTCAGGGGGCTTAAGCCTGGATGGATTTGACCTTCAGGCTGGTGTAGTCCTGACGGTGTCCGGTCTTCTTGTGGAAGTCGTTGCGGCGCTTCTTCTTGAACACGAAGATCTTCTCGCCGCGGCCATGGCCAAGGACTTCACAGGACACTTTGGCGCCTTCCAGGTAGGGAGCGCCGATCTTGGTGTCGCCATTGGCGGACACCAGCAGAACCTTGTCCAGGGCCAATTCGCTGCCGGCCTCAGCCTGAAGCAGCTCCACCTTGAACTCGAGTCCCTGTTCCACGCGGTACTGCTTACCGCCGGTCTCGATGATTGCGAACATTGCGAATACCTCCATCGCGTAAGAGGGGGTCTTTTAGCTTCAACTGCCGGGAAAAGTCAAGCGCCGCGTGACGATTATTTTTCGCCTCCGCAGACTGGCCTCAAGCCCGGCACAAAACCAGCACGTGCACCTGCGCCGCACCGGCGGCAAGCATCATGCGCGAACATTCTTCCAATGTCGAGCCCGTTGTCATGATGTCGTCCACCAAAAGCGCGGTGCGGCCCGCCAAAAGCCCGGCATCGGCCGCAAAGGCCCCGCGGATGTTCTCCGCCCGGGCGGAGCGGTCGAGCTCCATCTGCGGTTTGGTGCGCCGCACGCGCAAGAGCGCCTCCTGGCGGATGGGCAGACCCCGGCGGCGCGCCAGAAGCCTCGCCAACTCCCGGCTCTGGTTGAACCCGCGCCGCAACAGCCGCGCCGGATGCAGCGGCACCGGCACCACGAGCTCGCACCCCGCCAGCTCCGGGTGCCGCGCGGCGGCGCTCTCGAAAGCCGCTGCCAGGCATTCCTGCAACTGGCGCCCGAGCCCGAGGCGCGCCTCGAACTTGTAGCCCAGGACCAGCTCGCGCAGGCGGCCATCGTATTCCCCCCAGCACACCAGGCGCCCCCACGGGCGCGGAGAGTCCTGGCAGGCCGGACAGAGCGGCGCCGCCGCCTGCGGTGCCGCCTCGTCCGTGCAAAGCGGCTGGCCGCAACCGGAGCAGGCCGCCGCCTCCTGCGGGGCCAGGGCCTGGCGGCAATCCGCGCACAGCCCCACGTCCTGCCTGGGCTGACGCGGGGCCACGCCTCCGCAACCGGGGCAGCGGGCGTCGTCCAGCAGCAGAGGCGCCAGCAGGGGTCCGGCCAGTCCGGCCAGGGTTGCGGAGACGCGCTCCAGTCCCCGGCGGATCATTTCAACGCGCCCTGCGCGGCGGCCCAGGCCTCTCGCCCCAGGGCCAGGGCGCGGTCCACGGCCAGGGGGTCGGCCAAGAGATCGCCGGGCTCGTCCTTGCCGCGCAGCCCCACCGGCTCGGCCAGGGCCACGGCGAAATTCACCAGGAAGTACTTGAGCGTCAGGCGCGCGCCCTCGAAAAGCTTCTGCCCCATGGGCTGGCCGCCCACCAGACAGGCGAAGCCCTGGCGCTCCGGATACGCGAGCAGCCAGGCGTCGCCCTTTCGTTTCGCCTCCCAGAAGCGCTGGGAGCGGTCGATCCAGGTCTTGCACAACGACGGCAGCGCGTAGAAATAGACGGGCGAGCAGAAGACCACGCTGGGCGCTGCCAGCAGCAGCGCGAACAGCTCCTCGGCCTGGTCCTTCCTGCGCAGCACGCAGGCAGAGTCCTTGTGCTTGGCGCAGGCCCGGCAGGCCAGGCAGGCCAGCACCGAATAGTCGCGCACGGCCACCACCCGGGCCGAGCCGCCGGCCTCGCGCACGCCGCGCGCCACCAGCTCCGCCGCGGCGTCGGAATTGCCGCCGGCCCTGTGGCTGCACTCAAGGATCAGCACGGACGTGTCCAGCTCAGGCATGGCGGGTCCTCCTCCAGCGTTCTCGGCGCTTCATTGCGCGTGAACCGGCGGCTTGGGCCGGATTCGGGCGGCTACGATCCGCCGCGCGGAACCTTGCGCGTCACCCGCGCGGCCGCGTGGTCCGGGTCCCCGGGGTCCGGCTCCCAGCTCAGCAGCCAGTCACCGGCCACGAACACCGCGTCCTCGACATTGGGCAAAAGCCCGGCGCGCACCAGAAACACGAGCTCGTCCTCGCGGCTGAAACGGAGGTGCCACCCGACCTCCATGCCCAGCCCTCAACACTTGTCGCGCAAATCGATGGTCGTCATGGCATACCCCGCACGGCCTTGAACGCAACGGTCTCCTAAAACTTATATTTCTGGGACATGCCCATGCCAATGGGTTCGTTGTCCGGCACCCCCGCCTTCCTCCTCCTCGTCATCTCTTCTTCCTCGACCAGTAGCTTACAAGTTTCCTCGCTTAGTTCACCCATTCTGTTAGCCAGGGCCTGCTTTCTAGCCTTTGCGCAAATGCTGTCCCTCTCAGCTTGACTTAGTATCGGCGCACTCTTTCTTGCCTGGGGCTGTTGAGCCAGGGCCAGGGAGCCAGAGAACAGCAAGAAACACAGAGAAGTAGCAACAAGCATGAGTCGCATACTATTTCCTCGTACATTACAAGTTGAAGGCACCACGTCGGCTTGAGCTTGGCAGACATAGCAACAACCGCGTTACCTGGGATTTTTCACATTTTACAGCATGTCGTCCATGAAGAACGGGTTGTGGGTGCGTTCGGAGTCCACGGTGGTTTCCAGGCCGTGGCCGGAATACAGCACGGTGTCTCCCGGCAGGGTGAAGATCTTTTCCTGCACGGATTGCTTCAGCGTGGCGGAACTGCCGCCGGGGAAGTCGGTGCGGCCCACGGAGCGGTAGAAGATGAGGTCGCCGACAAAGGCCGCGCCAGCCTGGGGGAAGTAGTAGGTCGTGCTGCCGGGCGAATGCCCCGGCGTGGGCAGGCACAGGCATTCCAGCCCGGCGAAGGTGGCCGGGCCAGTGGGCGCGGGCGAGCTTTCGAAGGGCTCCACCCTCGGAAAGCCGTACAGGCCGCCGTTGCCAAGCTCGGTCTGCATGAGCGCGGCGTCGCCCTCCGGGGCGAGCACGGGCGCCTTGGTCGCGCGGGCGAGCCTGGCGCATCCATAGATATGGTCGAAGTGCAGGTGCGTGACCAGGATGTGCGTCAGCGCGAGCTTCTCGGCGCTCAGATAATCAAGGACCTGGGCCGGGTCTCCGCCGGGGTCCACGACCACGGCCTGACCCAGGTGGGAGAGCACGTGGCAGTTGGTCTCAAGCGGTCCCAGGTTGAACGATTCGATGTGCATGAACGTGGCCTCCGCGAAGAATTGAGCGTTTGTGCCATCCAGAGTAGCCGGGCTGTGCACGCAAGGCAAGACTTCCCGCGGCGCCCCGGCCCGCGTGGTGAGCCCCTTCGACCTGGCCTACAAGAGCATCAAGTTCGTGCACCGGGTGGAATTCACCGAGGCCCCCCTGGAGGGCTGGTGGACCAGGGCCAACCCGATCGACCCTGTGGAGGCGCCAGCACAGGAGGATCGCCTGCGCACCCCGGACCCTCGCCGCCGCCAAGGACGCCGCACGCCCCAGAGAATAAACATTCGATACAACACAGGCGGTTAAGCTCCCCACACCTTTTGCGAAAATTCATCGCGGCAGCTATTTTTTCTGTTCATGCAACTTTCTTTTTGCTAAGTATCCATGAAGGCGGCATTCCTTCGAAATTCGTCGAGGGAGCAGAGAGCTTACAGGCGAGGCTGCATGACACTGCGCAAGGCAACACTTCTACTGACGGGCCTGGGCACCTTGACCCTGCTCGCGGTGTTGCTTGCGTCCACCCACACCATCATCGACACCAGCTTCCTGGCGCTTGAGCAGTCGCAAACGAGAAAGAACGTCGAGCGCGCCAAGAACGCCATCAAGGACGATCTCCAAAAACTCGACGACCTGCTTGTGGACTGGGCGGTGTGGGACGACACCGTGCTGTTCATGCAGGACAAGAGCCCGGACTTCATCAGCTCCAATTTGAACGACCGCACCCTGGCCTCCCTGCGCCTCTCGGCCATCGTCTTCCTCGACGCCAAGGGCGCGGTGAAGCTGGCCATGGGCGTGGACCCGGCCAAGGGGGCCAAGGCGCCTCTGCCCGAGGGGTTCATGGAGCGCCTGCACCCCGGCTCCGCCCTGCTGGCCGGGAAGCATGCCGAGGACCGCGTCAAGGGCCTGGTGCAGCTGCCCCAGGGGGTTCTGCTGGTGGCGGCCAGCCCCATCCTCACCAGCGAGGCCACCGGCCCAGCCGCCGGCACCCTGGTGATGGCCCGCCCCCTGGGCAGCCAGGAGGCCGCACAAATCTCCGAACGCGTTCGCCTGCCGCTCACCCTGGAACCCGCCGACACTCCCCTGCCGCCAGACCTGGCGGACCGCATCCGGGTGCCCGTGGGCGATATCGCCGTGGCCCCGCTGAACGACGACATCGTGGCCGGGGCCACTGTCATGACGGACATTTGGGGCTACCCCGCCCTGAGGCTCGTCGTGCGCGAACGGCGCGAGATCATGGAACAGGGAGACCTGGCCCTGACCCACAGCCAGCTCTGGATGAGCGGCTTCGGCCTGCTGTTCCTGGGCGCCCTGTTCCTTTTCCTTGAGCTGCGCGTGCTGCGGCGCGTGCTGCGCCTGCGCGAACAGGTGGAAGCGGTCAACGCCAGCGGCACTGTGCTCGGCCAGGTGGACATGCCCGGCACGGACGAGCTGGCCGCCCTGGCCAAGCGCATCAACGACATGCTGAGCGAGCTGCAGTTCTCCCGCCAGGGGCTGGCCACCCAGTGCGCCGCCACCGAGGCCCAGGAGCAGTTCCTCCAGCACATTCTCGACTCCATCCACGCCGGAGTCATGCTGGTCGATCCGCAGAGCCGCCGCATCGTGGAGGTCAACGCCTTCGCCGCCACCCTGGCCGGCCGCACCCGCGAGGAGATCATCGGCCGCATCTGCCACGGATTCGTCTGCCCCAACGCCCAGGACCAGTGCCCCATCGTCGACCTGGGCCAGAACGGCGAGCAGGCCGTGCGCAAGCTGCTGCGCGCGGATGGCAGCACACGGGCCATCCTGAAGTCCGTCTCGCGCATCGACCGCGGCGGCAAGATCATCCTGCTCGAGACCTTCATCGACGTGGACGACCTGCTCAAGGCCAAGGAAGCCCTGGAGCGCTCCGAGGAGACCTACCGCACCCTGTTCATGAACACCGGAACGGCCACAGTGCTCATCGAGGAGGACACCACCATCTCCCGGGCCAACCAGGAGTTCGAGAAGCTCTCCGGCCTGCAGCGGCAGATGGTGGAAGGGCGCATGAGCTGGACCGAGTTCTTCTCGCCCGAGAGCGTGGAGATGATGCTGCGCCACCACGTGAAGCGCCGCGTCTCCCCGGAACTGGCCCCGCGCAACTACGAGACGGAATTCGTCAACTCCAGCGGCGAGCACCGGATCGTACGGCTCACCGTGGCCATGCTGCCGGGCACCAAGACCAGCGTGGCGGCCCTGGAAGACATCACCGAGCAGAAGCGCGCCGAGAAACAATTGCGCCACCAGGCCTTCCACGACGCCCTCACCGGCCTGCCCAACCGCCTGCTGCTGCACGACCGCCTGGAGCGCTCGGTGGAGTCGGCCCGGCGCGACAGCCAAAACCTCGCCGTGCTGCTCATGGACCTGGACCGCTTCAAGGACATCAACGACTCCCTCGGGCACTCCCTGGGCGACAGGCTGCTGACCATGGTGGCCCAACGCCTGAGCGGCGTTGTCCGCCGCCGGGACACCGTGGCCCGCCTGGGCGGCGACGAGTTCGTGGTGGTCATGGACGGCCCGACCAGCGCCGAGGCCGTGGCCAGCGTGGCCAGCCACATTCTGGACACCTTCGCCGCACCCTTCGAGCTGGACGAGCACAACCTGCACATGGGCCTGTCCATCGGCCTGGCCATGTTCCCCGCCTACGGCGACACGCCCGAGGACCTGCTGAAGAACGCCGACCTGGCCATGTACCGGGCCAAGGAACGCGGGCGCAACACCTTCGATTTCTTCACCAACGAGCTGAACGACCAGGTTGTGCGCAGGCTCATGATCGCCACCGGCCTGCGCCGCGCCCTGGCCTCCGGCGGCCTTGAGGTCTTCTACCAGCCCAAGGTGCTGGAACCCGGCAACATCATCAGCGGGGCCGAGGCGCTGGTGCGCTGGCGCAGGGAGGACGGCACCCTGGTTGCGCCCGCCGAGTTCATCTCCGTGGCCGAGGACACGGGCCTCATCATGCCCCTGTCGGACATCGTGCTGCGCACTGCCTGCACCCAGGCCCTGCAATGGCGCCAGGCCGGGCAACAGAACTTCACCCTCGCCGTGAACCTCTCCCCGCGCCAATTCCTGCATCCGGGCCTGGCCGCGCGCATCCGGTCCATCCTGGAGGAGGTCGGCCTGCCCGCCAGCGCCCTGGAGCTCGAAATCACCGAGACCACCCTCATGAGCAGCCTGCCAACCACCATCGAGGCCCTCAACGAGCTGACCAAGATGGGCGCGGCCATCGTGCTCGACGACTTCGGCAAGGAATACTCGTCGCTGGGCTACATCAAGAAGATGCCCATCGATGCCATCAAGATCGACCGCTCCTTCGTCAGCGACCTGCCGACGGACGAGGACGACGCGGCCATCGTCCAGACCATCCTGACCATGGCCCGCAACCTGGAGCTGCGCGTGGTGGCCGAGGGCGTGGAAACCGCCGAGCAGCTCTGGTTCCTGACAAACCTGGGTTGCCGCGAGTTCCAGGGCTATTACTTCAGCCGTCCGGTGCCGGCGGAGGAGATGACCGCCCTGCTGGAAGCGCCCGAGCCTTTCGCCAAGGCGGCAGCCAGAACCGGGGGGCAGGATCCTCGCCGGGCTTGACGCAGCCGACAAGGCGTGATTCACCTCGCCCATGACAATCACCGCCGGGCAACGCCCCATCCTCGTCACCTGTCCCAAGGCCCTGCCGCCCTTCCTGCGCGCCGAGCTTGAAGCCCTTGGCCTGCCCGCCCGGGAGCTCACCGCCGCGGTGGAGACCCGGGGAGACATGCACACCTGCATGCGCCTGAACTTGAGCCTGCGCACCGGGCACCGCGTCTTGTACGAGCTGGAGCGCTTCCGTGCCGACGATCCCACCGCCCTGGGCCGCGAGCTGTTCCGCCTGCCCTGGGAGGACATCATCCCCGTGGACGGGCACCTCACCGTGGACTCCTCGGTGCAAAACGATTTCGTCACGGACGGGCGCTTCGCCAACCAGAAGGCCAAGGACGCCATCGTGGACCGCATCCAGGAGCAGGAGGGCAGGCGGCCCAACTCCGGCCCGGACCCGGTGGGCGCGTGCGTGTTCCTGCACTGGCGCGGCTCGGACGTGACCGTGTACCTGGACACCACCGGCTACCCCCTGCCCCGGCGCGGCTATCGCAAGATGCCCCACAAGGCTCCGCTGCAGGAGTCCCTGGCCGCCGGAATCATCCTCGCCACACGCTTTGACGCGCAAACCGAACATTTTCTCTCACCCATGTGCGGCAGCGGCACCCTGGCCATCGAGGCCGCGCTTTTGGGCCTTGGCCGCGCGCCGGGCCTGCTCCGGCCCGACTTCGCCTTCCGCCACCTCATCGACTTTGACGAGGCGGCCTACGACGCCCTGCGCCGCGAGCTGCACGCCCAGGCGAAAAAGACCCTGCCCTGCCGCATCCTGGCCAGCGACAACGACCCCCAGGCCGTGGAGGCCGCGCGCCAGAACGCCCGCACCGCGGGCGTGGAGGACCACATCGAGTTCTCCGTGGCCGACTTCCGCGAGACGGAGGTTCCAGAAGGCCCCGGCGTGTGCGTGCTGAACCCGGAATACGGCGAGCGCCTGGGCGACATCGCGCAGCTGGCCGAGACGTACGCCGCCATCGGCGACTTCTTCAAGCAGCGCCTGCCCGGCTGGCGCGGCTACGTGTTCACCGGCAACGCGGAACTCGCCAAGCGCGTGGGGCTCAAGCCCAAGCGGCGCATCCCCTTCTACAACGCCAAGATCGAATGCCGCCTGCTGGAGTTCGAGCTCTACCAGGGCAGCAGAAGGCCGCCCCGGGAGGGATGACGGCACAGCGCCGGGCCGGGCCTTCCTCGCCGCCCCGGCCTGGAGCAGCCCCGCGCAAGCCCCCGACGACCAGCCTCCGGATTTCGCTCCGGGGGCTTTTTTTCGCCCCTCTCCCTTTGACCAGCGGGAGGCAAAGGGGTAAAGACACAAACAACGGAGGATCGTCATGACCAACGCAATCGTACTGCTGCACGTTCAGCCCGACGCCATCAACGTGGTGGCCCAGAAGCTCGTCGAGATCAGAGGCATCAGCGAAGTCCACTCCGTGGGCGGACGCTTCGACCTGGTGGCCATCATCCGCGCCCGCGACAACGACGACCTGGCCTCCATCGTCACCGACCACATGCTCAAGATCCTCGGCATCACCAGCTCGGAGACCCTCATCTCCTACCGGGTCATCTCCAGCTACGACATGGAGAGCACCTTCTCCCTCGGCGCCGAAGGGGCCTAAGCGGCGAAGGCCCATGTCCTTTACCGCGCGCATTCCGCGCCGCACGCCTGGCCGAGGCCGCCTGCTGGCGGTCCTGGCCCTGTGCCTGTCTCTTCTGGACGGCTGCGCCCTCATGCGCCCGCAAGAGCCCACCCCTGAGCTCAGGCGCATGGCCGGGCAGATGCTCCTGGTGGGCTTTCGCGGCGCGGAGCCCGGCCTCGGCACGCCGGAAGCGCTGCCTATCCTGGGGCAGATCGCGCGGCTGAATCTTGGCGGGGTCATCCTCTTCGACCGCGACGTGGCGCTGAAAAGCCCGGACCGGAACGTCGAGAGCCCGCAGCAGCTCGCCCGGCTCACCAGCGCCTTGCAGGCCGCGGCAAAGGCCGCAGGCTCACCGCCGCTGTTCATCGCCGTGGACCAGGAGGGCGGGCGGGTGCAACGCCTCAAGGCCGCGCGCGGCTTTGCCGAGACGCCCGCCGCAGCCGAGCTCTGCCCTGTCGGCCAAGCCGGCGCCGACACCACCCTGGCCCTTGCCGCGGGCGAAACCGTTGGCCGCACCCTGATGGGCGTCGGCATCAACCTGGACTTCGCCCCCGTGGCGGACGTCAACGTGAACACGGCGAACCCGGTCATCGGCGGCCTGGGCCGCAGCTTCTCCGCCGACCCCAAGGCCGTCGCGGACTGCGCCGGTGCCTTTGCCTGGGGGCTCCAGGGCCAGGGCGTGCTCACCGCGGCCAAGCATTTCCCCGGCCACGGCTCCAGCCGCGCGGACAGCCACCTGGGCTTCACCGACGTTACGGACACCTGGACCGAAGCCGAACTCGTCCCCTTTGCCGAGCTGACGCGCAAGGGCCTGGCGGACATGGTCATGACCGCCCATGTGTTCGACGCGCGCCTGGACCCGGACTATCCGGCCACGCTCTCGGGCCGCGTCATCGACGGCGTGCTGCGGCGCGGCCTGGGCTTCGAGGGCGTGGTGGTGACCGACGACCTGCAGATGCGCGCCGTGGCCGGACGCTACGGGCTGAAGGAATCGGTGCGGCTCATCGTGAACGCCGGTGCCGATGTTCTGCTCATCGGCAACAACCTTGATTTCGACGCCAACATCGCGGACAAGACCCTGGATGCGCTCATGGAGCTGGTGGCCGAGGGCAAGGTGAGCCACGAGCGGCTGCGGCAGTCCTTCGCGCGCATCCAGAAGCTGAAGAAGAAACTGGCGGCGCAGGCCAGCATCCCCACCGCGCGGCCTCAAGCCAACAAGGAGACCCCATGTACCTCGTGCTCGTCAACTACGTGAAGCCGCTCGCCGTCATCGACGAGCTTCTGCCCGCCCACCGCGAATTCCTGGAAGCCAACTACCGCGCCGGATTCTTCCTCGTCTCCGGCCCGCGCGAACCGCGCGACGGCGGCGTCATCCTGGCCCGCGCCGGCACCCGCGAGGAACTGGCCGCCATCCTGGCCCAGGACCCCTTCGTGAGCCAGGGCGCGGCCACCTGCGAGATCATCGAGTTCAAGGCCACCCGCGCGGGCAAGGCCCTGGCCATCCTGCTCGACGGCGAGTGCTAGCCGCCCCGCACCGGTTTTGATCATCAGCGCCTGGCGCAACGAAAAAGGGGGGCCTTGGCCCCCCTTCTCTTTTGCCGATGCGCGGCCCGGGCGCTCACGAGGTCTGGGGCAGCTTGCAGGGGCACACGGTCCGCAGGTCGCGGATGTTGGAGATGATGTTCTCACGGCCCACCATGTCCAGGATCCCGCCGCGGTCGAACTTCTCAAACACATAGGGCTGCAGGTTGCACAAAACCACGCGCATGCCGTGGCCTTCCATGCGCTTGATGATGTTGCGGAAGGCGTTGACTCCCGTGGCGTCCACGAAGGGCACGTTGCCGAAGCGCAGCACGATGGTCGTCACCGGCACGTTGATGGAGGAGAGGATGCTCTCGATGCGCTCCGCCGCGCCGAAGAAGAACGGCCCGCTGATGGTGTAGACCATGACGTCGGTCTCGCAGCAGGTGTCGAACTCGGCGATCTCCTCGGGCGTGTGGATGTGGATATGCCCGTCGCCTTCGGGCGCGCCGTAGATCAGCCGGGTGGCCGCGTCGTCCTCCACCACCTGCACGCTGTTGGCCATGCGCGCCATGAAGATCAGCGAGGCGATGCCCACGCCCACGTTCACCGCCACCACAAGGTCCGTGAAGACCGTCAGGCCAAAGGTCAGGATCAGGATGAAGATGTCGGCCTTGGGGCCGGTGCGCACCAGGTCCGCGAAGTGCCTGGCCTCGCACATGTTGTAGGACACGACGAAGAGGATGGCGGCCAGGGCGCACAGCGGAATGTTCGAGGCCAGGGGCGCCAGGAACAGTACCGTCAGCAGCACCACCGCCGAGTGCACCACGCCGGACAGCGGGCTGGTGGCGCCGTTCTTGATGTTGGTGGCCGTGCGGGCGATGGCCCCGGTGGCCGCGAACCCGCCGAAGAACGGGCAAAGGATGTTGGCGATGCCCTGGCCGATGAGCTCCTGGTTGGAGTTGTGGCGCGTGCCAGCCATGCCGTCGGCCACCACGGCCGAGAGCAGGGACTCGATGGCCCCCAGGAAGGCGATGGTGAAGGCCGGGCCGATGAGCCGCACCACCTGATTCAGGCTGGTTTCCGGCAGGCCGGGCGTGGGCAGGGTGCTGGGGATGCCGCCGAAGGCAGTGCCGATGGTGGCCACGCCCTCGAACTGGAAGGCCGCCTGCAGCGCCGTCACCACCACCATGGCCACCAGGGGCGAGGGGATGCGCTTCAGCACCCTGGGGCTGAGCAGCAGCACCGCGAGGCTCAGGCAGCCCAGCATGGTGGTGTTCAGGCTCAGGTGTGGAAAGGCCGCCACCAGGGACAAAAACTTCTCGTGGAACAGCTCGCCGTGGGGTTTGGGCAGACCGAAGAAATCCTTCCACTGCCCCACCCAGATGATCACCGCGATGCCGCTGGTGAAGCCGACGATGACCGGCCTGGGGATGAACTTGAGCACCGCGCCCAGGCGCATGGCGCCTAGCAGCACCAGGATGACACCCGCCATCAGGGTGGCTATCATGAGCCCGCTGACGCCAAACTTGGCGGTGATGGCCGCCAGGATGACGATGAAGGCGCCGGTGGGCCCGGCGATCTGCAGGCGGCAGCCGCCCAGGATGGACACCACCGCCCCGGAAACGATGGCCGTGTAAAGCCCCTGCTCCGGCTTGGCCCCGGAGGCGATGGCGAAGGCCATGGCCAGCGGGATGGCCACGACGCCGACCACGAAGCCGGAGAGGATGTTGTTGGTGATGTTCTTTGAATTGATGAGTCCGGCCCGTTGGGCCTCGATCCAGGCGATCATGCGCTCTCCCCCTGCCCGGAGGCCGTTGGTCCCGGGGAAATGGCTCGGAATGGAAGGTTTTCCCCCACCAGGGGCGCATACTTACGCCACATTTTTGCCGTGTCAACGTGAATTCTGCGGATGGCGCGCGGGGAGGCATGACCGGTCGGTGCTTGATGGTCGGCACGACCAATGAAAAAGGGGGCCGCGCGGCCCCCTTCCTTTTCCACAACATGTTCGTAAACCGGCTACGCCGCGCGGCACTCCTTGGTGAAGGCCAGGCCGTCGATGAAGTTCAGCGTGCCCGCGTAGATGGCGCGCCCCGTGATGGCTCCCTGCAGGCCCTTGGCGCACAGCGGCGCCAGGTTCTTCAGGTCCTGCAGGTTGGTCACGCCGCCAGCCGCCACAACGGGCAGCTTCGTGCTCTCGCACAGGGCCGTCAGCGCCGGGATGTTCACCCCGCTCTGCATGCCGTCGCGGGCGATGTCGGTGTAGATGATGAACGCGGCTCCCGCTGCCTCGATGCGCGGCAGCACGTCGGACACGCTCAGGCCCGCGTCGGTCACCCAGCCGCGGCTCTTGAGCTTGCCGTCCACGGCGTCGAGGGAGACGCCGACCTTGCCCGGCAGCGCGGCGCAGAGCTCGGCGAAGAGGTCCGGCTCCTCCAGCGCGATGGTGCCGATGATGAGCCTGCTCACCCCGGCCTGGATGTAGGCCTTGGCCGTGGCCAGGTCGCGGATGCCGCCGCCCAGTTGCACGGGGATCTTGGCCTCGGCGCAGATGCGCCCCACCAGCTCGGCGTTGCGCGGCAGCCCGCTGAAGGCCCCGTCCAGGTCGACGATGTGCAGCCACTCCGCGCCCAGGGCCACCCAGTGCATGGCGCTGGCGGCCGGGTCCTCGCCGAACACGGTGACGGCGTCGGCGCGGCCCTGCTCCAGGCGCACGCAACGACCGTCCTTGATGTCGACAGCCGGGAACAGGATCACAGCCCCATCTCCCGCAGGCCCGCCTCGATGCCTTCCGAGGCCAGCACGTCGGCCGAAACCCACTCGCCCTTGCGGCGCACAAACTTGCCCATGTCGAGCAGGTTGTCGGAGAGGGCCTTCTGGGTCTCGTCGAAATGGTAGCGGCTGACCACGCGCTCGGCCTTCACGTCCAGCAGGAACAGGTCCATGACCACCGAGGCCGGGCTGCCGCCGCCCTCAAGCTCGCGCCAGTACAAAACCTGGGGCACCAGGATGAAGTCCGCGGGCAGGCACTTGCCCACGTTCAGCCAGTAGGACCAGGCGGACTCGCGGGACTTGCCGGCGCGCTCGAAGACCACGATCTCCTGGCACTGGCGCGTGGCCGCTGGCGTGGCCGACACCTTCACGCCGTGGGCGCGCAAGGTCTGGTCCAGGTTCGCGTCCAGGCGGGCGAGTATCTCGGGCTTCACGCCCTTGCCCTCCTCGGGCAGGTAGCCGGCCAGCAGTTCCCAGTTGTACTTGGGCGCGGTGAAGGCAGCCACGGCGATGTTGCCCATGGGCCGAATCTGCGGGGTGATGGGCTTGGGCGCGCAGCCCGTCAGCGACGCGAGCGCCAGAAGGCTTAGGATCGCCAAAACATGAACGATGGTGCGCTTATGCATCAGTCTACGCTCCCCTTGGTGCTGGGCGCGCCCGTCCGGCAAACCTGGACAGCCTGGCGCAGAGCCAGACCCAGGGCCTTGAAGGCAGCTTCCAGCAGATGGTGGCCATTTTTTCCGTACGCAAAGTGTATGTGCAGGTTCATCCCGGCCCGCTGCGCCAGGGACTTGAAGAATTCGCGCCAGACGTCCTTTTCCTCGCCCGCGATGATGGCTGGCAGGAGGTCGTCGCAATAGACCAGGTAGGGACGGCCGGACAGGTCCAGCACCACTTCGGCCAGGGCCTCGTCCATGGGGACCTTGGCGGACGCCACGCGGGCGATGCCGAACTTGTCGCCCAAGGCCTCGGCCAGGGCCTGGCCGAGCGAGAGGCCGATGTCCTCCAGGCTGTGGTGGGCGTCGATGTGCAGGTCGCCCTTGCAGGACACCGTGAGGTCGAACCCGGCCCAGAAGGCCATGAGGGTCAGCATGTGGTCGGCAAAGCCGATGCCGGTCTGGATGTCGCAGACGCCTGCGCCGTCCACGGCGATGGCCACCCGGATGTCGGTTTCCTTGGTCGTCCGCGAAAGACTGGACGCGCGTTGTGCCACGGATGAATCTCCTTTGCGCCGCAACTAGCCGCCATGCAAGTCAAAAGGTTGCGACGCTCCCAACCCAAGATCAGAGGCGGCGGCTGTTGTCAAGACGCGAGCCGCTTTTCCCTGCCCCCGGCCCGCACGACAACGACTCATCGGCGGGCTGGCGCGGTTCATTAGACCCTAGGCGGCTGCCTCGCCCGGCGGGGTGGCGGCATCCTCGGCCGGGGCTTCCTTCTTCTTTTTGCCGAAGAAGTACGCTCCCCATATGCCCACCTCGTACAACAGGCACAGGGGCACAGCCATCATGGTCTGGCTGAGGGCGTCGGGCGGGGTGAGCGCCGCGGCCACGATGAACGAACCGAGGATGGCGTACTTGCGCTTGGCCCGCAGGCCCACATGGCTCACGATGCCAAGCCGCGCCAGGAAGAACATGAACAGCGGCAGTTCGAACACGATGCCGAAGGCGAACAGGAGCTTGAGCGCGAAGCTCAGGTACTCGTCGAGCTTCGGCGTGAAGAACAGAATGTCGCTGGCGTAGCTGGCGAAGAACTCGAACCCGAAGGGGAAGACCACGAAGTAGCCGAACATCGCGCCAAAGGTAAAGAAGATGGCGGAGCACAGGGCGATGGGAATGATCCAGCGCCGCTCGTGGGAATACAGCCCCGGCGCCACAAAACTCCAGATCTGGTAGAAGATGTACGGGCTGGCCAGGAACATGCCTGCGATGAAGGCGATCCACATCTCGGCGAAGAAGGCCTCGGTGGGGATGGTGTAGATGAAATGGCTCTGCTTCAGCGCCGTGAGCATGGGCTGCATGAGGATCTTGAGCATCTGCCCGGCAAAGGCGTAGCTGGCCAGGAAGCCCACCAGGATGGCCACGAGGGAGCGCGTGACGCCCTTGCGCAGGTCCTGCAGGTGGCCGATGAACGTCATGCGGGCGCTCTGGCCCTCGCCAACGGCCTCATCGCCGACAGGCGGAGGTGGCGGTGGCGGAGGTGGCGGCGGCGCGGCCTCCGCCGGGGTCTGAACCGGCTCGGCCTCGGCGGGGAGCCCGGCCTCAGCGGCGGGCGCGGGCAACGGAGCAGACTCCGCGGGGGCCGGAACGGACTCGGGAGCTGGCGCGGCCTCGTCGCTCTTGGCAACGGGTTCGGCAACGCTCTCGGCAACGCTCCCGCCAACGGCTTCTTCAACGCTCTCTGCAACGGCATCAGCAACCGGCTCTGCGGCTGCTGGCGCGGGTTCGGCAACGGGTTCTGCGACGGGCTCTGCGACGGGGTCGGCAACGGGTTCGGCAACGCTTTCGGCAACAGGCTCTGCGGTGGGGACGACCACGGGCTCCATGGTCTCGATGAGCGGCTCCGGCTCCGCGGCGGCCTCGGCCTGAGTGGCCTTGTCGCCATAGAGCTGCTCATGCGCCTCGGCCTTGCGTTTCTCGAAGTCGGCCATTTCGGCCTCGCGCTCAAAGGTGCGCTTCACGTCGCCGCTCATCTGCTTGAATTCGCTAAGCGCCCTGCCCAGGCCCTTCATCAGGTCCGGCAGCTTCTTGGGGTCCACAACAATGAGCCCCACAATGGCGACGACAAGCAATTCCGTGGTTCCGAGCATACCCTTAGTTCCCCTGGTGCGAGCGCGTGTTCGTCACGCCGCTATTCCCATTCAATGGTGCTGGGCGGTTTGCTGGAGATGTCCAGCACCACGCGGTTCACGCCCTTGACCTCGTTGATGATGCGATTTGACATGCGCGCCAGGAGTTCTGTGGGCAGGCGCGACCAGTCCGCCGTCATGGCGTCCAGGCTGTCGACGATGCGCAGGGCGATGACGTGCTCGTAGGTGCGGTCGTCGCCCATGACGCCCACGGTCTTGAGCGGCAGCAGCACGGCGAAGCCCTGCCAGACCTTGCGGTACCAGTCGCTGGCCACCAGCTCGTGCTGCACGATCTTGTCCGCCTGGCGCAGAATCTCCAGGCGCTCGGCCGTGATCTCGCCGATGACGCGGATGGCCAAGCCAGGGCCGGGGAAAGGCTGGCGCCAGATGATGTGCTCGGGCATGCCGAGCTCGTAGGCCACCTTGCGCACCTCGTCCTTGAACAGCTCGCGCAGGGGCTCCACCAGCTTCAGGTTCATCTTTTCCGGCAGGCCGCCGACGTTGTGGTGGCTCTTGATGACCGCCGAAGGCCCCTTGAAGGACACGGACTCGATGACGTCCGGATACAGGGTGCCCTGGGCCAGGAACTCCACGCCCTCGATGGCCTTGGCCTCGCGGTCGAAGACCTCGATGAAGGTGTAGCCGATGATCTTGCGCTTCTGCTCGGGGTCCTGCACGCCCTCAAGCTTGTCCAGGAACTCCTTGCGGGCGTCCACGCACTTCACGTTCAGGTCGAAGTGCTCCTCCAGGAAGCCGATGACCTCCTGGCGCTCGCCCATGCGCAAGAGCCCGTTGTCCACGAAGATGCAGTACAGGCGCTTGCCGATGGCCCGGTGCAGCAGCACCGCGGCCACGGTGGAGTCGATGCCGCCGGACAGGCCCAGCACCACCTTGCCCTCGCCCACCTGGTCGCTCATGATCTTGATGCTGGAGTCAACGAAGGAGGCCATGGTCCAGCCAGGCTTGCAGCCCGCCACCTTGAACAGGAAGTTCGCGAGGATGCGCTCGCCCTGCTCGGTGTGGGCCACCTCGGGGTGGAACTGCACGGCGTAGATCTTCTTCGCCGGGTTGCACATGGCGGCGTTTTCCAGGCTGCCGGTCTTGCCCATGCGGACGAAGCCCGTGGGCAGCTTGCCCACGTGGTCGCCGTGGCTCATCCAGACGGTCAGCTTCTCCTTGCCCTCCACGCCCTCGAACAGCGGGCACTCGCCAACGGCCTCGAACTCGGCGCGGCCGTACTCGCGGTCCTGGGAACGGGTCACCTCGCCGTCGAGGGTATGCGCCAGAATCTGCATGCCGTAGCAGATGCCCAGGATGGGCAGGCCCCAGCCGAGGTATTCCTTGGGCAGGGGGGGCGCGCCGTCGTCGTGCACGCTGGAAGGCCCGCCCGAGAGCACAAGCGCCTTGGGGTTCAGGGCCTTGATCACCGCAGGATCGCTGGTGCAGGGGTGGATCTCGGAGTACACCCCGGCCTCGCGGATGCGCCTGGCGATGAGCTGGGTGACCTGGGACCCGAAGTCCAGGATGATGACTTTTTCTTCGTGCTGCATATGGCTAGCCTGCTTCGCGCGCTCTAGGATTCCACGCGGTAGTTGGGAGATTCCTTGGTGATGATGACGTCGTGGACGTGGCTCTCGCGCAGGCCTGCGGACGAAATCTGCATGAACCGGGCCTTGACCTTGAGCTCCTCGATGCTGGCGCAGCCGAGGTAGCCCATGCCGGAACGCAGGCCGCCCACCAGCTGGTGGATGCTCTCCGTGACCTGGCCCCGGAAGGGAACGCGGCCCACGATGCCCTCTGGCACGAGCTTCTTGCTCTTGTCCTGGAAGTAGCGGTCGCTGCTGCCGGCGGCCATGGCGTCGATGGAGCCCATGCCCCGGTAGATCTTGTACGTGCGGCCCTGGTACAGGATGGTCTCGCCGGGGCTTTCCTCGGTGCCCGCGAACAGGCTGCCCATCATGCAGGTGTCGGCCCCTGCGGCCAGCGCCTTCACCACGTCGCCGGAGAACTTGATGCCGCCGTCGGCGATGATGCACTTGCCCGCCTCGCGGCAGGCGCGGCCGGCCTCAAGGATGGCGGTGATCTGCGGCACGCCCACGCCGGCCACGATGCGGGTGGTGCAGATGCTGCCCGGCCCGATGCCGACCTTCACAGTGTCCACGCCCGCGTCGATGAGGGCCTTGGCGCCCTCGTAGGTGGCCACGTTGCCGCCGATGAGCTGGGCGTCGGGGAAGGTGGCGCGCAGGACGCGCGCGGCGTCCAGGATGTTCTTGGAGTGTCCGTGGGCAGAGTCGAGCACCAGGAAGTCGCACCCGGCGCGCAGCAGCGCCTCGGCCCGGGCGATGCCGTCCTGGCCCACGCCCACGGCCGCGCCCACGCGCAGGCGGCCCAGGTCGTCCTTGCAGGCGTTGGGGTATTTCTTGACCTTCTCGATGTCCTTGATGGTGATCAGGCCCTTGAGCTTGTTCTCCTCGTCCACCACCAGGAGCTTCTCGATGCGGTTCTGGTGCAGGTGGCGCTTGGCCTCCTCGTCGCTGATGCCCTCGGGCACGGTGACGAGGTTGCGGCTGGTCATCACCTCGGACACCGGGGTGGTGGATTCGGTGACGAAGCGCACGTCGCGGTTGGTGACGATGCCGACGAGCTTGTCGCCGCGGACAACGGGCAGGCCCGAGATGCGATACTCGCTCATGAGGTCGAGCACTTTCCCCACGTTGTCGTCCGGGTGCACGGTCACGGGGTCGGTGATCATGCCCGACTCGCTCTTCTTGACCTTGTCCACCTCGCGCACCTGGTCGCGGATGCTCATGTTCTTGTGGACGACTCCCACGCCGCCGTGCCGGGCCATGCTGATGGCCATGCGCGCCTCGGTGACGGTGTCCATGGCGGCGGACAGAAGCGGGATGTTCAGCCGGATGCTCGGGGTGAGCATGGAGCCGACATCCACCGTGTCCGGCAGGACCTCCGAATAGTCCGGCATGAGCAGCACGTCGTCGAAGGTGAGCGCTTTGCCGATGATTTTGTCCTGCATGGTCCTTTTCTCCCGTTTTTCCCGGCTTGTTCCCGGGTTTCGAGTGCGGCCGAAGGTCGTTTAGAGACCCAGATATGCCTTCTTGACCTCGTCGTTGGCAAGAAGCTTGTCGCAGGAATCTTCGAGCGTTATGCGCCCGTTCTCCATGACGTAGCCCCTGTGCGCCACCTTGAGCGCCTGGTTGGCGTTCTGCTCCACCAGAAAGATCGTGGTGTTCGACTCCCTGTTGATCTGCTTGATGATGTCGAAAATCTGCCGGATGATGAGCGGCGCTAGGCCAAGGGAGGGCTCGTCGAGCAGGAGCAGCTTGGGCCGGGCCATGAGCGCGCGGCTGATGGCCAGCATCTGCTGCTCGCCGCCGGAAAGCGTGCCGCCCAGCTGCCCGCGCCGTTCCTTCAGGATGGGGAACAGCGCGAAGACCTGGTCCAGGTCGGTCCTGATGCCGGCCTTGTCCGAGCGCAGAAAGGCGCCCATGTCCAGGTTCTCCTGCACGGTCAGGTCGGGGAAGATGAGACGGCCCTCGGGCACCTGGCAAATGCCGCGCGCCACGACCTTGTCCGGGGACACGCCGCCGAGCGACTGGCCCTGGAACAGCACCTCGCCGTTTCTCGGCGGCACCACGCCGCAGATGGTCATGAGCGTGGTGCTCTTGCCCGCGCCGTTGGCCCCGATGAGCGTGATGATCTCGCCCTCGCCGATCTTTATGCTCACATCGCGCAGGGCCTGGATGTTGCCGTAGAAGGTGTCGATATTCTTAAGCTCAAGCATCGTCGTCCTCCCCCAGATAGGCCCGGATGACCTGCGGGTCTTCGCTCACTTCCTTCGGGGTGCCGGTGGAGATGATGCGGCCGTATTCCATGACGTAGATGCGGTCGGACAGGCTCATGACCATCTTCATGTCGTGCTCGATCAGAAGCACGGACACCTTGAACTCCTCGCGGATGCGGATGACCATCTGCTTGAGTTCCTCGGTCTCCTGCGGGTTCATGCCCGCGGCGGGCTCGTCCAGCAGCAGCAGGAAGGGCTCCGTGGCCAGGGCGCGGGCTATCTCCAGCCTGCGCTGGGCGCCGTAGGGCAGGTTGCGCGAGTACTCGTTGGCGAGCTTTTCCAGGCCGACCTTGGTCAGCATCTCGTAGCTCTTGTCGACGACCTCCTGCTCCTCCCGCCGGGTGCCCGAACCGCGCAGCACCGCGCCCAGAATGCCGGTCTTGGTGCGGCAGTGCCGCCCGATCATGACGTTCTCAAGCGCCGTCATGGACGGGAACAGGCGGATGTTCTGGAAGGTGCGCGCCATGCCAAGCTCGCACACCAGGTTGGTGCGCATGCCGTTGATGCGACGGGGCTTGCCGGTCTTGGGGTAGGCCGTCACCACGCCCTCGGTGGGGGTGTAGATGCCGGTGATGCAGTTGAAGAAGGTGGTCTTGCCAGCGCCGTTTGGGCCGATGAGCGCCACCACTTCGCCGGGGTGCACGTCCAGGTCGACCTCGGAAAGCGCGCGCAGGCCGCCGAAGTTCATGCTCACGTTGCGCACCGAGAGCACGGTGTTCTGGTTGTTCAGTTCGTTCATGTTCTGCGCCATGGCCTAGCCCGCCGCTTCCGTGTTGATTTTGTAGACCTTGCGCTTGGCGCGAACCAGCCCCTGGGGTCTGAAGACCATGATCAGCACCATGGTGGCCCCGAAGATGAGCATGCGGTACTCGGAGAAGGCGCGCAGGTACTCGGGCAGCAGCATGAGCATGAACGCGCCCAGGATGACGCCCAGGACCGAGCCCATGCCGCCCAGCACCACGATGGCCAGGATCATGGCCGACTCCATGAAGGTGAAGCTCGCGGGGTTGATGAAGGTGGTCTTGGCCGCGAAGACAACGCCCATGAGCGAGGCCAGGGTCGCGCCCAGGGCGAACGCCATGAGCTTGGCGCGGGTGTTGTCGATGCCCATGGCCTGGCAGGCGATCTCGTCCTCGCGCAGGGCCAGCCAGGCCCGCCCGATGCGAGAATCCTTCAGGCGGGCCGTGACGAAGATGGTCAGGACCACCAGCGCCAGCATGATGTAGTACATGTAGGTGGTGGCCTGCTCAACCGAGTAGGTGATGCCGAAGAGCCCAGGCCTGTCGATGTTGGAGATGCCGCTCGGGCCGAAGGAGAACGCGCTCCAGTTTTCCAGCACCAGGCGGATGATCTGCCCGAAGCCGAGCGTCACGATGGCGAGGTAGTCGCCGCGCAGGCGCAGCACCGGGAAGCCCAGCAGGATGCCGAAGAACGCGCCCATGACCGCGCCCATGGGCAGCACGGCCCAGAACCCCAGGTGGAAGTGGTAGTTCAAAAGCGCGTAGGTGTAGGCGCCCACGGCGTAGAAGGCCACGTAGCCCAGGTCCAGCAGACCGGCCAGGCCCACCGTGATGTTCAAGCCCAGGCCGAGCACCACGTAGATCAGCGCGCTGACCAGGATGTTCGTCTGGTACATGGAGAAGAACCAGGGGAAGGCCGCCGCCACAAGGAACCCGAAGGCCATGAGCGGACGGGCGAAGCGCGGATCGGACAGGAACTGGGAGAGGGCCGAGACACGCTCCACGGTCTCCAGGGCTTTCTTGGCCTGGCCGCGGTCGCGCCGCTCCAGGAAGATGTTCCAGATGAAGGCCAGCACGAAGCTGCCAACGGCCATGTAGGCCAGGTGCATCCAGCGCCAGGTCACGGTCTTCTCAACCGTGTCCACGCGGATGACCATGATGGGCAGGGTCAGAAACGCCAGCCAGATCGAGGCGATGAGCGCGCCCTTGAGGTGTTTGATGATGTTTGCGGCAACCATGGCGCTACACCTTTTGCGCCCGCTGCTTGCCGAGCAGGCCAGCGGGGCGGAAGATCAGGATGACCACGAGCAGCAGAAAGGCGAAAACGTCTTCGTAGTCGCTCGAAACATAGCCTGTGGCGAAGCTCTCGGCCCAGCCCAGCACCAGCCCGCCCAGCACGGCGCCGGGAATGCTGCCGATGCCGCCAAGCACCGCCGCAGTGAAGGCCTTGATGCCCGCCAGGAAGCCGATGGCGAAGTTGATCTGGCCCACGTGCGCGCCGATGAGCACGCCGCCGACCGCCGCCAGGCTCGACCCGATGACGAACGTGGCGCTGATGACCTGGTCGACGTTGACGCCGACGAGCATGGCCATCTTCCTGTTCTGGGCGGTGGCGCGCATGGCCTTGCCCATGCGGGTGAACTTGATGAAGAAGGTCAGCGCGATCATGACCACCAGCGAGGTGACGATGATGAACATGTCCGACGTGCCGAGGTAGTTGCTGAAGCGGTCCATGAACTCAAGCTCGGGGATGAGGCGGGGGAAAGGCAGAAAGTCCGGGGTCTGGGCGAGCATGATGTAGTTCTGGAGCAGGATCGACATGCCGATGGCCGAGATGAGCGGGGCCAGGCGCGGTGCGTTGCGCAGCGGCTTGTAGGCGATCTTCTCCACCGTGTAGCCGTAGGCGGCGGAGTACAGGACCGAGACCACCAGCGCGATGGCCAGGATGGACAGCGCGGGCCAGCCGAGCGCGGTCAGCACCCCGGCCACGATGAGGCCCATGAAGGCGCCGATCATGTAGATCTCGCCGTGGGCGAAATTAATGAGCTCGATGATGCCGTAAACCATGGTGTAGCCCAGCGCGATGAGCGCGTAGACGCTGCCCCGGCTCAGGCCGCCGAAAAATAGCTGTAGGAAATATTCCATTTCAAAAAACCACCTGGCCGATCGGGGGGGGACCCGGGGGCGGCCTTACAGAACCAGGGGACGGGCGCCAAACGCCCCCGCCCCCTGGCAGATTATCGCTCACCCGGATGCCGGGCGGCGGAGGCTACTTCACCAGTACGTACTTGCCGTCTTTCACCTGGTAGACGGAGAAGCTCACGCCCTCGGCGTCGCCCTTGGCGTCGAACTTGATCTTGCCGACCGGGGTCTCGATGTACTCGCTGCGCAGGGCGGCCACGACCTTGTCGTAGTCGGTGCTGCCGGCCTTGGCCACGGCGTTCAGCAGGGCTTGGGCGGCGGCGTAGGCCTGGGAGTAGAAGGCGCCCGGCTCGGAGCCGAATTCCTTCTGGTGGTCGGCCAGGGCCTTCTTGAAGACCTCGTTGTCGGCCAGGATCTGGGGACCGGTGGCGTACACGCCCTCGGCGTCGGGACCGGCGGTCTTGATGAAGGTGTCGTCCTTCACGCCGTCGTCAGACACGAAGGCGATCTTCATGCCCTTCTTGTGCATCTGGGTGACGATCTTGGAGGCCTCGGGGTGGTAGCCGCCGAAGAGCACGCAGTCCGCGCCGGCGGCCTTGATCTTCTGGATGACGGCGGAGTAGTCCACGCCGCCGGGGGTGATGCCCTCGAACAGCACGACCTTGGCGACCTTGCCGTCCTCGATGGCCTTCTTGGCGCTCTCGGCAAAACCCTTGCCGTAGTCGCCCTTGTCGTGGATGACGGCGATCTTCTTGACCTTGAGCTCGGCAGTGGCGAAGCCGGCGGCGGCGTTGCCCTGGATCAGGTCATAGGAGATGGTGCGGAAAAAGTTGGGGTAGTTGCCGCTCTGGGTCAGCTCGGTGCTGGTGGCAGAGGGGCTCATGACCACGACCTTGGCGTCCTTGTAGATGGGCAGGGCGGCCTTGGTGGCGCCGGAGCAGATGTGGCCGATGACGATGCTGACCTTCTCGCTCACGAGCTTGGTGGCGGCGTTGGTGGCCAGTTCAGGCTTGCACTGGTCGTCCATGGGCAGCACTTCGACCATCATGCCGTTCACGCCACCCTTGGCGTTCAATTCCTTGGCCACCAGCTTGGCGGCATTGACGGAGGGCAGGCCGTAGGAGGCCAGATCGCCCGACTGGGCGCCGGCAACGCCGAGCACCAGCTTCTTGGCGGCGGGGGCTTCCTGCTTGGGAGCCTCGGCCTTTGTCTCTTCCTTTTTCTCGCCGCCGCAACCAACGGCCAGCATGCCAGCCAAGGCGACACCAAGAACCGTCATGATCCATTTCGACTTCATCGCGAGTTCCTCCAGATGAGTTCTTTTAACTACATTCACCACATATGATCCAGGCGCGAAAAACACGCGTTTTCCCGCCGCAACAACCTTGAAGCCGGGTATTTTAGAGAGTTATCCGCCCATGTCAAGGCGCACTCGCAACCATCTGGACTCCCTGCTATTTGGCCGCCGCCGCCAGCTCCTGCTCGGCGCTCTTGGTAATCTCCGGGCTTGCGGAGCCGAGCTGCACCACCTTGCGGAAGTGCGCGTCGCCCTCGGCCGGGAGCTTCAAATAATGCTTGAGCAGGATGCCCATGTTGTAATGGGCCATCACGTCGCCGGGCTCCTTCTTCAGCACGGTCTCGAAAGACTTGCGGGCCTGGGGGTACTCCTTGCGCTCGAAACGCACCATGCCCATGGCCCGGTGCACCTGGGGGTCGTCCGGCGAGGTCTTTACGGCCTTGTCCAGATACTCCAGGGCCTTGTCCCAGGCCTGCATCATCATGAAGGTATTGCCGAGCTCAAGCAACACCCTCGGATCGTTCGGGTTCTTATCAACTTCCTGCATGAGCTCGCGCAGGTGCTCCATGTCGATGCCGCCCATGACGCCGCCCATGCCGCCCTTGCCGCCCATCGGGCCACGCTCCTGCTTGATCTCGACCACCAGCCCGGCGCCCTGCATGCGGTACACGAAGGAGCCGACGAACATGGCGAACAGCGCCGCCAGAAGCGCCGCCAGCACGAACTTGCGGCCTGCGCCCAGGGGCGCGGGGGAATTAAGATGACTCGTCGTTGCGCTCACTTAAGCATCTCCAGTTGTTTAAGGCGTCTGTCCACAGCCCGTCCACGCAGGACCAGCCAGGCCCCGTAGGCCGCCAGTAAGAACCACACGGCGACATTGGCCGCCACAAGATATCCGTTCATCGCTACACCTCCCGGCCTTGCAGCAAGGCCTGCGCGCGCTCCTCGGCCCGGCCCACGCCGAAGCGCAGCACAAGCATCGTGAGCCACAAGAGGCCGAAGGCCAACAAATTCGCCAGCACAGCGTGCCACATCTCCGGCTCCATGCCGCCGCCCTGGCTGGCCAGCACCGCGGGGTGCACGCTGCGCCAGATGCGCGCCGAGTAGAACACCAGCGGCACATCGAGGAAGGCCACCACGCCCAGGACAGCGCAGACCATGGCCCGGCGCTCGCCGCCCATATTCGCCCCGCGCAGCACCAGATAGCCGGCGTACACGAACCACATGATGAGCGTCGTGGTGAGCCGGGGGTCCCAGGTCCACCAGACGTTCCAGGCCGCGCGCCCCCAGATGGAGCCCGAGATGAGCGCCAGGCCGGAGAACAGCACGCCAAGCTCCGCTGCGGAGCCCGCCAGGATGTCCGAGGCGGCGCTTCTGGTCATGAGGTGGCGGATGCTTGCGCAAAACACCACGAAGAAGCTCACCAGCGCCCACCAGGCCAGGGGCATGTGGATGTAGAAGATCTTCTGCACCAGGCCCATGGTCTCTTCCACGGGCGCGTAGGCCCAGATGAACCACTGGCCCACGGCCAGGGCCACCACGGAAAGGGCTGCAAGGATTCGTATGCTCGGCATGGTCACACTCCGCGCGGCTTAAAGCCGCTACTCTTCGCCCGTATACAGGAACGGGAACAAAAACGCACCCGCCGCGGTGAACACGGCGTCGAAGGCCACGATGATGCCCGCCCACAGCCCCTGGTCCTGGGCCACGTCGCCGGTGAAGACCCCGGCGAAGATGCGGATGCCGCCCAGGAGCACCGGCAGAAGCAGCGGGAAAAGAATCACCGAGAACAGCGACTCCCGCGCGCCCTGCCCCTGCGCCAGCGCCCCCAAAAGCGCGCCCAGGGCCACCAGGCCCCAGTCCACACCGAGGATCGCCAAAAGCAGCACGCCCCAGGAGCCCTGCACGTCCTGGCCAAGGAACACCGCCGCCGCGGGCAGGAACACGGCCTGGGACAAGAGCAGCAGCCCCAGCCCGGCAAGCCCCTTGCCCAGCCACACGGAATGCTCCGGCACCGGCGAGGACAAAAGCCCCAGGCGGCAGCCCTGGTGCTCCTCCAGGCTGAACAGGTCGTTGAACACCAGCACCAGCCCGAAGGCCGAGGCCAGCCAGAAGATGGCCGCCGCGGCCTGGCCCGAGACCAGCTCACCCGTGGGCCGGGACAGCGAGAACAGGAAAATCAGCAGCAGCCCGAGCAGCATGGCCTGCACCAGGCCCTGCCCGCCGCCCACGGAAAGCCGCAGGTCCTTGGCCGCGATATACCCGGCGCGCCTCAGCACGTGAGCCCCCCCCCGTTCGATGCGGGGTCGAAGCCGCTGGCCGGACCGCAATAGGCCGCGCCGGAGTCCTTCAAATAGAGCACGCTCTCGGCAAAGGGCAGATCCGCCGCCAGATGGTGGCTGACCCAGACCACGCCGGCGCCCGTGCCTTTCAGGGTCTCGATCTCGCGGCGCAGCAGCTCCTGCGAGGCCGGATCAAGCCCGGTGCCCGGCTCGTCCAGAAACACCAGCTTCGGCTTGATGAGGAACACCCGCGCCAAATTCAGGCGCTGGGCCATCCCGCGCGAGAAGGTCCCGGCGGGCTCGTCGGCGACGCGGGAGAGGCCCACGCGCTCAAGCACCGCCTCCACCTCGTCGCGGCTGGGCGAGCGGCCGTACATGCGGCCCCAGAAGGTCAGGTTGGCGCAGGCCGACAGGCGCGGATACTGGAACGTGGCGTGCCCCAGGTAGGCGCAGTCCTCGGGTTCGACGCCGAGGGCGACCTCTCCGGCCGTGGGACGGCTCAGGCCCGCCATGATCTTGAGCAGCGTGGTCTTGCCCGCGCCGTTGCCGCCCACCACCAGCAGGGCCTCCCCCGCCGTCACCTGGGCCGACACATCGCGCAGCACCAGCTTGGAGCCGAAGAACTTGCCCACGCGGCGCGCCTCAAGGCGAAGCTCTGACCGCTTCGGCGAAGCCTGTGTGCTGGCGCTGGCGCTCACGGGTGCTACTCCTGGTCCCGGCCCTTGCGCCTGCGCAGGATGAACAGCGGCGCGACGCTCAAGATGGTGCCGCCGATCCAGACCCAGTTCACCAGGGGGTTCACGTTGAACTTCACCGAGGCCCCGCCGTCTTCTGTCAGGCCGAGCAGCACGGCGAAGATCTCATCACCCAGGCCGGGCAGCACCGCCACCTCGGCGAAGGGCTGCTCGAAGCCACGGTACAGGCGCCGCTCGGGAATCACGGTGCCCAGCACCTTGTCGCCCTTCTTGACCTCGAACTCGGCGATGAGCTGGGCCATGTTCCGGGCGCTCTTCTCGTGCAGTTCCTTCAGGGTCACGGTGTAGCCGCCCACCTCGAAGGACTGGCCCACGGCCACGTCGCGCTCGGCGCTCACCTGATAGGGGCCGGAGAAGGCCACGCCGAGCACCATGAGGCCAAGGCCAAGGTGGATGGCCGCGGCGCCGATGGACTGGCGCGTGCGGAGCTCGGGCAGGAGGCCCAGGGCCAAGAGCGAGGTGGTGATGCAGGACACCGCGCCCGCCGCGCCGAGGAGCGCCAGCGGCAGGCGGTAGCCCATGGCGTAGAACGCCCCGGCGGAAATCACGAAGGCGCTCGCGGCGGCCACAAGACCGCGCTTGTCACGCACGCCCTCTTTCCAGCCGAGCCACGGGCAGGCGGAGAACAGCAGCGCCAGCAGCACGAAGAGCGGCAGGCAGACACGATTGTAGAAGTTGGCGTCCAGGCCGACGGACTTGGCGCTCCAGAGCTTGCTCAGCACCGGCCACATGGTGCCCAGGCCGACCACGAAGCCGAGCGCCAGAAGCGTCCACGCGGCGATGACCAGAAGGCCCTCGCGGCTGAGCAGGCCGCCCAGGGTGCGCTGGCCGTCGGTGTTGGCGAGGGACGCCGAGAAGACTGAAATGGCCGAGAGGAACAGGATGAAGGACAGAAGCGGCGCGGCCACCCCGCCCTCGCCAAAGGCGTGCAGGGATTCCACCACGCCGCTGCGCACGAGGTAGGTTCCGAACACGCAGAGGACGAAGGTGATGCCCATGATGAGGATGTTGCTTTTGACCAGGGCGTTCCTGCGCGCGCCCACGATGGCCGTGTGCAGGAAGGCCGTGCCCGTGCACCAGGGGATCAGCGAGGCGTTCTCAACCGGGTCCCAGGCCCAGTAGCCGCCCCAGCCGAGTTCCATGTAGGACCACCAGCCGCCCAGGATGATGCCCGAGGTCAGGAACACCCAGGCCAGGATGCTCCAGTTGCGCGTGGGGCGGATCCAGTCGGGCTTGTCGCCGGAGAGGGCCGCGCCCAGGGCCGCGCAGGCCGGGATGACATACACGGCGTAGCCGAGCAGCAAAAGCGGCGGATGGAAGATCATGCCGGGGTTGCGCAGGAGCGGGTTCAGGCCCTTGCCGTCGGGCGGGGCCGGAGCGGCCTGCACGAAGGGGTTCACCCAGCAGGTGAGCATGAGCAGGAAGAAGGCCTGGATGACGAAGAACACGATCCAGAACCAGGCGCGGGTGCGCTCGGAAAGCGCGCGGTAGCCCGGCGTGAAGATGAACGCCGCCGCCGAGATGGCCATGACCACGGCCCAGAACAGCAGCGAGCCTTCGCTGCCGGCCCAGAAGGCCGTCAGCACGTAGGCCAGCTCCAAGGTATTGTCCACGTGGCTCATGACGTAGAGGAAGCTGTAGTCCCGCATTATCAGCGCCCGGAGCAGGATGCCCGAGGCGAAGATGAGCAGCGAGGTGACGGCCCACTGGCCGCGCTCGGAGAACACAAGGCGCTCCTGGCGTCCGGCCAGGTAGGCGGCGGCAGTCCAGCCCCCCAGGAACAGGGTGCCGATAAGGGCGAAAAGCATGGTGATGTAGGCGGTCATGTGCATGGCGCGATGCTCCGGTGTGCAGGACGCGTGAGACGGAGGGCCGGGTGCGTTACGCCCCCGCCCTGCGGCCTAGCTCCTGTTCTGCTTCTGGTACTTGGAGGGACACTTGGTGATGAGGGTGCTGGCCTTGAACACGCCGGTTGCCGTGTCCATGCCGCCCTCGACGATGACCTCGGCCCCGGCCTTGAAGGTGTCGGGCACCGCGCCACGATAGCTGACGTGCAGGGTCTTGCCGGGCGTTTCCTTGTCCAGCAGGACAAAACTGACGCCAGGGCCGGGCTGCAGGGACTCGATGCCCTCCGCGGCAACGTTGCCGAACAGGCGGGCCTGCTTGAGCTGGGTGGCGTCCGTGGCCAGGGCCTCGCCCACGTTCAGAAAATAGACGCTGTCCTTGGTCACGCCGGAGGTGACGAGATAGCCCACCCCGCCCAAAAACAGCACAAGGGCTGCGATGTAAATGCCTTTTCCACCTTTGGTGGCCATAGTCTTCCCGTTTGTGTGCGTTGTTGGCTCTTCACTTCCGTACAACGTGCACCTGTTCTTACGTGTTATCGCTGCGATTGTCCACCCGGGCCACCGGCCTGCGGGGCCTTCGCGCCGGGAACCAGTTCACTGCGGCGCATCCGCGCAAGCTCGCGCATGTCCACGAACTGGTCGGTCTCGTCCACTATCTCGCTGCCGAGCATTTCCTCAAGCACGTCCTCCAGGCTCACCACGCCGGCCATGCCGCCGTATTCGTCGAGCACCACGAAGAGGTGCATGCGGCTCTCCAGGAACTTGCGCAGCAGCCGGTCCAGCGTCAGGTTCTCCAGCACGAAGCGCACGGGCCGCATGAGGGAGGAAAGCGGCATGTCCAGGTGGTCGTTGGCCGCGGCCTCGAACACCTGCCTGCGGTAGACCACTCCCACGATCTCCTCGGCGTCCTCGCCCTCGTAGACCGGAATGCGCGTGTGCGGCCAGGTCTTGTTGACCTCCATGGCCTCGCCCACGGTCATGGTCGCCGGGAGCGAGAACACCACGGTGCGCGGCGTCATGATCTGCTCCACGTGCTTGTCGTCCAGCGCCAGGATGTTGCGGATGGCCGACTCCTCGTAGGGCTTGAGGGTGCCCTGGCGCCGCGTGAGGGTCACCAGCGCCCGGATGTCGTCCTCGTCGGCGTCGGGCTCGGTCTGGCGGCTGCGAATGAGCCGCACCAGCCGACCGAAAAGCCAGATCACGGGCATGCTGACCCAGACCATGACCAGCAGCGGCTTGGCTAGGGCCGGGGCCAGCTGCCGGGCATAGGCCACGCCGGTGGTCTTGGGCACAATCTCGCCCAGGAGCAGTATCAACAGAGTGAAGCCCGCCGTGAACAGCACAAGGTGCTGGTCGCCGAAGACATGCACGGCCGCCGCGCCCGCCACGGCCGCCCCGGCGGTGGCCGCCACGGTGTTCAGCGTCAGGATGGCGGTGATGGGCTTTTCCACGTCCATGCGCAGCGCGTAAAGAATCTCGCCAGCCTTCCTGCCTTCCTTGCGCATGCGCTCGATGCGGCTCAAGGGAATGGAATAGAAGGCGGCCTCGGTGATGGAACAGAGGAAGGACACCGCTGTGGCCAGCGCAACCGCGAGGATGAGTTCAAACATAATTTTTATGACCGGTCCAGGCAGGTATGCCGTGCGCCGACCTGGAAATCCACTACCAGCTTCCCCCCAGCAGCGCAACAGCCATAATTCTTGACTTGGCGCGCATTCCCGGCCATGATTTTAGATCGGGGCGCATATGCCCGACATCGTTATTGCTTGGAGTTTTCACGCATGGCCAGGGATTTTCCTGACAGATGGGCGGTCTTTCGCGCCAGCGCCCTCGGCGACGTCACCCTGACCACGGGGGTGCTCGACTGGTGGCACCGCACACAGGGGCTGCGCTTCACCTTCATCACCAGGAGCGCGCTGGCTCCCATCCTGGCCGGGCATCCCGCCGTGGACGAGGTCATCCCCGTGGCCCTGGACGAGATCGACGGGCACGACTGGTGGCGCAAGGCCCGGCGCATCGCCACGGACTGCTCCGGCATGGGCTTTCTCGACCTGCACCGCAGCCTGCGCTCCATGGCGCTGAACCTGCACTGGGACGGCCACACCAGGGACTATCCCAAGTTCGGCATGACAAGGCGCCTGTACCGCCACTTTTCCTTCGGTTACCTTGAACGCCGCTTGAGCGCGCTGAACGTTCCTCAGCGCTACGCCCTGGCGCTGGATGCGACGCCGCCCCCGGTGGAGGAGCTCAGGCCTGTCATCTACCTGTCCGAGGCCGAGACCCAAGCAGCCCGGACACACCTCTCGCACATCGGCCTGACAAAGCCCTTTGTGGCCCTGCACCCCTTCGCCACGCACCCGGACAAGGCCTGGCCCATGGGCTACTGGCTCTCGCTCATCCCTCTCATTGAACGCGCCGGGCTTGACTGGATCATCATCGGCAAGAACCCGGACCACCTGGAAGCCCTGGACGACCCGCGCAACCTGACGGGCCGCACGTCTCTGCGCGAAACCTGCGCGCTCATCGCCCAGGCCAAGGCCCTGGTCACGGCGGACTCCGGCCCGATGCACCTTGGCACCGCCGTGGGCACCCCCGTGGTGGCCCTCTTCGGCCCCACGTCCAGGGCCTGGGGCTTCTACCCCAGCGGGCGCTACGACACGGTGCTCGAGCAGCCCCTGCAATGCCGCCCCTGCTCCCTGCACGGCAGCACCGCCTGCAAGCGCGGCCGGGAATGTCTCACCTCCATCGAGCCAGACGAGGTGGCGGCGCGGCTCTTCCACACCCTGGAACGCGCCGCCGGTTCCACCGTCACAGCGCTTTAGCCGCCCCGCGGCGCCACGCCGCCACGCACAGCCGCGCGCCTTTGCGTTCCTGGCATGACTGCAAACCAGCTGTTGGGCTACGAGGCCTGGTTGTCCTTCGTTTTCCGCATTTTTTGGGCCTGTTCCGTAAGGGGGCAGGACCCGTCCAGCACGTAGCGCCCGGTCAGGAAGCAGTCGGCCAGGGCGTGCACGCTCTTCTCGTCGGTCATGAGCATGTCCGTCTGGCGGGTGAACTGAAGAAGCTTGCCCATGAGCCAGAGCTTCTCAAGGGTCTCCTCGGTATCGCGCTTGTGCAGGCGGCCCACCACGCGGTCGCCGGTCACGTCCACGGAAAAGCCCAGGCCTTCCAGGATCAGCCCGATGGCCCGCGCCCTGCGCGCGCGCTTCACGTCGTCCGCCGCGCCGCCCTTGAAGGAGAAGGTGATGTAGTTCTTGCTCTCGGTGCGGCCGCAGTAGCAGTCGAGCACGCCGTAATGGTACCCCACGCGCGAGCTGAAGTTCAGGTACTTGTCTGAGATGATGGCGTAGCTGCGGTCGCCGAAGCGCTGACCATCGGCCGCCGGGTTCTGGATCATTTGCTGGCCCATGACCGACAAAAGCCCGCCCACCTGCACGGGTCTGGGCGTTGAGAGCTGCTCCTGGTCCAGCACCAGCCCACCCAAGAGCGCCGCGAAAGGCTTGGAGATGACGTCCTCGGGCCGAAGGTTGCGCCCGAGCGGCGCCTCCGGGTCCACGCCGCCGCCCAGGTCGATGACGTGCAGGTCGAGCCCGGTCTGGGCGCGCAGGCGCCGGGACACGCCGGTCTCGCCCGAGGCCATGTCGCTCAGGGTGAACATCTCGCCGTAGGAGCGCTCGTGCAGCAGGCGCATGAGATCGTGCAGGGTCGCGCAGGATGCCACCTTGAAATCCGGCGACTTGGGATCGGTGAGGCGCAAGGGCACGATGTGCCGGGCCACGCGGGTCAGCACCTCATAAACGGGAGTTCCGGCCATGAGGGTGGTCTTCTCGGCCTTGAAGGCCAGCAGCTCGTCCACCGCCCCGGCGTAGACCCTGCCGGTGTAGGCGTCCACCGTGACCATGGCCCCGGGGGGGATGTCGCGGGTGGCTGTCTTGAGCCCAAGGATGGTCGGCACGCCGAACTCCCGCGTGAGCGAGGCCATGTGCCCGGTGATGCTGCCGGAATCCGCCAGGATGGCCTGGGCCTTCTGCATCACCACCATGAACTTTGGCGAGGAGTGCGCCGCCACAAGCACGCCGCCCTCCGGAAACGCCGGAAGGTCGTCGTCGCAGGTGACGTGGAAGGCCGGGCCGGAGCCGACGCCGGGCTGCGCAACCTCGCCGCCCTGAACCAGAATGTCGCGTCCCTCAATGGTCGGCATGCCCGCCGGGACTCCCTGGACCCCCGGCACCACCCCAAGCGGTCTCGACTGCAGCACCAGCAGCTCGCCGCCGGGAGTCAGCGCCCACTCGATGTCCTGGGCCAGGCCGTAGTGCTTCTCCAGCTTGAGCGCATAGTCGGCCAGAACGCCGACCTGGGCCTCGCTCAGGCAGGGGCGCGCCTGGTCCTCCTGCGGCACCGGCTCTTCGACAAGTTTTCCGCCCTGCGCGCAGACAAGCCGGACAGGCTTCTCGGCAACGCGCCAGTCCTTTATGGACAAATCCTTGCGGTCCACCGAAAGGCTGTCCGGCGTGATGACTCCATCCACTGCGTAAGGGCCAAGCCCCCAGACCGCGTTGATAAGGATGCGGTCGTCGCTGGCGTGGAAGGGGTGTCGCGTGTACATGACGCCGCTGGCCACCGAGTCGATCATCTCCAGGCAGGCCACGCTCATTGCCATGTCCTCGTCCACGATGCCCTTGAGCAGGCGGTAGGAGATGGCGCGCGGGGTGTACAGGCTGGCCAGCACGTAGCGATAGTTGGTCAGCAGGCGCTGGCGCGGGACGTTCAGCACAGACAGGTACTGCCCGGCGAAGGAGAGCTCGCTGTCCTCACCCAAGGCGCTAGAGCGCAGGGCCACGCGGAGTTCGTCCGGCTCCAGGCCGCATTCCCTCGCAAGCCGCGAGTGCGCGTCAAGCAGTTCCTGTTCGAGGTCCGCGGGCATGGCCGCGCTCAGGATGGCGCGCTGGATGTCCTCGCTGGCTTCTTCCAGGGAATTCGGGGCATCCGGGATGATGCCGAGCTTGATGCGCTTGATCTCGTCCCACAAGCCCGCCTGCTCGAACAGGAGCCGAAAGGCGCTCGTGGTGATGGCGAACCCGCGCGGCACCGGCAGCCCCACGCGATTCTTCACCTCGCCCAGGTTGGCGCTCTTGCCGCCAACGGCGTCGACCATCTCTCGTGTTATCTGAGAATACGACAGGACACGTTCCTGGTCCTGGAGTTCCTTGCGTGATTCGAGCTCGGCCTTGATGCGCTCCTGCAATTCCTCAACCTTTGCCCGGAGGTTCGGGTTCGGCTTGCCCGAGAGGCTCTCGAAGCTCGCCGCCAGGCGCAAGGCATGGAACACGGCCCGTGTGGCCTGGCTGCGCACGTAGGACATTCCGAAGAGCTGGCCGCCCTGGAGCTTGAGTTCCATGTCCGAGACGATTTTCAACAACTCGGAGTTGGACTCAAGAAGCTCCTGGAAGTGCCTGTACTTCTTTCGGAAAAGCTCCTGCACAGCCAGGTCGTCAACGCAGGCCCTGCCACTGCCGAACAGGAAGCATAAGAAGCGCTTCAAGTTCTCAAGGATTTCGCTATGCATGCCGCGCGCTCCCAGAGAATTTCGCGCAACGAACGCAACACAAAATCGCGCGCAGCAAGATCGCGCAATCCGTAGATGACGCCTTCGCGCAACCGCCAGAAATAGACACGCTACACCTCGCCCAAGGAGTACTGCGTAGCCGGTCCCTTTCCCGTCTTGCGCAGCACGCCGCCCTTGACAAGCGTCTGCAGATCATACTGGGCCGTGCGCTGCGAGACGTCCGCGCCCAGGGCGTTCTGGTAGTCCAGGCGGGTGAAGCTGCCCCCGGCTTTTGCCAGACCGATGGCAATGTCGTGTCGCGGGTTTCCGCTCTTCCCAGACGATTGCGCAATCTGCGGAGGGCGCGGCGAGGACTGGGGCTGATCTTGCGCGACTCCCCTGGGCGGCAATTCATGCGGCCTGGGGGCAAAGGCACGCGCCTCGGCGGAGTCCCAATGCACCTGGGGCGAGAGCATGGTGTCATCGAACACGAGATCCTCGGCGTAGAGCACCTCGCCGTCTGCAAAGGCCATGGCCCGCGTGATGCAGTTCTTGAGCTCGCGCACGTTGCCGGGCCAGTCATGGGCCATGAGCTTTTCCAGCGCCCCCCGCGACAGCCCCATCTCGCCGCGACGCGAATGCAAAGCCGACTCCTTCAGGAAGTGGTTGGCCAGCAGGGGTATGTCCTCCTTGCGCTGGCGCAGCGCCGGGGTCTGGATGGTGATGACCTTGAGGCGGTAGTAGAGGTCTTCGCGGAACTCGCCCCGCTGCACCAGTTCCATGAGGTCCACGTTGGTGGCGGCCACCACGCGCACGTTGAAGTCGATCTCCTGGTCGCTGCCCAGAGGCCGGATGCGGCGCACGGACAGCGCGCGCAGCAACGCCTTCTGGACCTTGTCCGAGGCGGTGCCGATCTCGTCCAGGAACAGGGTTCCCTCGTTGGCCGCCAGGAACGCGCCCTTGCGGTCGGCATTGGCCTCGGTGAAGGCGCCCTTGACGTGGCCGAAGAGCGCGTCGAGGAGCAGGTTCTCGTCCAACCCGCCGCAATTGATGGATATGAACGGCTTGGTCGAACGCGAGCTGAACTTGTGGATGCCCTCGGCCGTCAGCTCCTTGCCTGTGCCGGTCTCGCCCACCACCAGCACATCCGCCTCCGAGCCCGCGGCCTTGCGGATCATGCTCTGCAAGGAGTTCATGAGCGGGCTCTGGCCGATCAGGTCCGGTATCTCGCCCACCAGCTGCCAGCCAAGGCTCGCCGGAAGCTCACCGTCAAAGGACACCTTCTGCCGCTGCGAGACCATCTGGATGTGCTCATCACGCTGGCGAATCTGCTCCTGCTTGTCCTGGATGGCCTTGATCATCTTGTTCAGCGCATCCTTCAGCACCATTGACTCGCGGTCGTAGCTGGCCAGCCGCACTGGCCGCAGCGAGTTTTCCTCAAAGATGGCGCTGATCTCCGCGGCCAGCGTCAGCACGGGCCGGGTGATCACCCTGCTGATGAAGATCACCAGCAGCACGATGAGCGCGACCACGACGACGGTGATGACGGCCATGACGTCCATGTGCCGGAACTCTGCCGCGTCGGCCAGGCGGCTGCGGTCGACATAGGCCAGGCCGCCGATGATTTCGGCGTCCTTGTCCGGCTGGGCGCGGAAGCGAACCGGCGCATAGACGAGGAAGTGCTGGTCGCTCAGAATGCCCGCCGCGGTGGGCAGCGCCTCCGCCTCCATGAGCCCCTGCTGCCCGGCCTGTGTCTCCACGATCATGCGCCAGTAAGACTCGTGCCGTGTCGACGGACGAAACGCCTTGTGGTACTCGGGCATGCCGTAGTCGCCCGTCATGCCCAACCGGGCGATTTCGACGGACAGCTCCTTGCCGCGGTCCTCGTGGTTTTCAGACTGGAAGAGCATCCAGCCTTCCGCGTCGAAGAAGAAGCTGAAGCGGTTCTCACTGGACCGCGCGAACGAGAAAAGGGGCGATTTCGGGGAGTTGTACAGGGACAGGATGTTGCGCAGGGCCAAGGCGTCGATGGAGACGATGAGGTGCCCGCGCAGCTTGGACTGGGCATCGAACACCGGCGTGAGCATGCGGTAGACGTCCATGCTGCGGGCGCGGGGAGCCTCGGGAAATGCTGAAGGCGGATAGGCGACCTCGGTCAGCTCAGAGAGCTGCGTGCAGCCGGGGCGGATCTCATGGGCCTTCTGCGCCAGCACCATGGGGCTGTTCTTGATGAACTGGTACTGGCCTTGGCTGATTTCGGCCAGCTTGCCATCCACCGGGACCAGCAGCAGCGTGTCCGCCTCGTTCAACCCCACGAAGGCCAGTTCCGCCACTATGCCGGGACGATACACCGACCACTGCCTGTACGCGGCGGTGAGGGAATCGCGCCCCACCTGCCCTGACTCCGCTACCACCACAATCCCCTTGCGGAAGAACTCCAGCAGCGCCTCGAAGTCCATCGCCTGCGCCAGGTTCTGGGTCTGCGCCGTGCGATGCAGGGACTGGTTCAGGTAACGGGTGGAATAGAGGTTGGTCACATAGCCGGTGAACACCAGAATCAAGGCGATGGAAGGAATAAGCGACACAAGGAGCTTTTTCTGCACGCTCCAGGTGGCGAAGAAATGCTGCCTCGCATCGGCCTCCGCCTTCGCACGATTGGGACTCCACGCCATCAATCCCCCTCCGCCATCACAGGCGCCGATTCGCGCAAAAATGAACGTTTTCAACCGCAAAACAACCTTGCGCAATGCCGCAAGTCGCGCACACCAGTTTTGCACGACTAAAACATTTCCAATGATTCCGTCAAGCTTTTTCGCGTGGCACAGGCCTTGCTCAAGGAATAATCACGAAAGACGGACAATGCCGGCCAAGTGGGTTCAAGTCCGCACCACGGTGGCCGGAACAGTGGCAGGGGTCTAGTAGAAACGTCATTTTGGAAGGAGGAGCCCAATGAAAATCCGCTTCACGAAGCTGTTCACATGGTGCCTGTTCGTGGGTCTGGCGCTGCCGGAGTTCGCACTGGCCGCAGCGGCCAAGGTTTCAAACATCGTCATCGTGGCCGACACTCGCAAGTTCTCCGGCTGGGAAGCCTGGTGGACCAACCTGTACAACGAGAGCCATCTGTATTTCGCGCTGCTGACCATGGCTCTCATCCCGACCATCGGCGTGCTCTTCGGCACCTTTGCCGACTTCCTCATGAGCTTCATCGGCATCGACCTGAAGTCCCGCGAGATCGCGGACCACTAACCAAGGCCAAACAAGAGGAGAGTGCGATATGGAATGGTTGTACGTGCTCATGCCCATCGCGGGCGTGAAAATCTTCTGGCCTGGCCTCATCATCCTTGGCGTGGGCGTTGGCATCATCGGCGGGTTCTTCGGCATGGGCGGCGCGTGGATGGTGACTCCCGGCCTGAACATCCTGGGCTTCCCCATGGCCTTCGCCATCGGCACGGACATCGCCCACATGGCGGGCAAGTCCCTCATCTCCACCATGCGCCACGGCAAGTTCGGCAACGTCGACTACAAGCTCGGCATCGTCATGCTCATCGGAACCGTGGTGGGCTTTGAAATCGGCGCGCAAATGATCATGTGGCTGGAGCGCCTGGGCAGCGTCGAGAAGGTCGTGCGCTACCTGTACGTGGTGCTGCTGGCCTGCATCGCCTGGATGGTCTTCCACGACATCAACGTGAAGAAGCGCAAGGAAGCCGAGATGCTCGCCTCCGGCGGCGACATCAAGGACGCCAAGGGCGTCGAGTGGCACAAGACCTTCCACGCCATCAAGATCCCGCCCATGATGCACTTCAACGAGGCCGGCATCTACTGCTCCATGTGGCTGCCCGTGGCCGTGAGCTTCTTCACCGGCTGGCTGGCCGGCATCCTGGGCATCGGCGGCGGCCTCATCCGCATGCCTTCGCTCATCTACCTCGTCGGCTGCCCGACCCACGTGGCCGTCGGCACCGACCTGTTCGAAGTCGCCATCTCCGGCCTGTACGGCGCTGGCACCTATACCTACAAGGGCCGCACCGAGCTCGTGGCCGCCGTCATCATGCTCATCGGCGCCTCCATGGGTGCCCAGGTGGGCGCTGTGGCCACCAAGTACATCAAGGGTTACGGCATCCGTTACGCCTTCGGCCTCGCGGTCGTGGGCTGCATGGTCTCCATCATCCTGAAGCTTGCCGCCAAGCAGTACAACATGCCGATCCTGGACGACGTTTCCACCTTCTTCGTCCTCGGCGTCGTGTCCACGCTGTCCCTGTACATCCTCGTCAGGTTCATCGCCGGCTGCAAGAGGGAACTGGCCATGATCGCGGCCAGGGGCTAGGCGCACCGCACGCTGCGCAGAACATCAACGCGACCTAGAAAACGAAGGAGACTCGATATGAACGGCAAAAGCATGTGGCGCACCATCCTCGTGGCCCTGCCCCTGATGCTGCTCCTCGGCTGCACGGACTACGGCAAGGTCGATCAGGGCCGTGTGGTCAAGTTTGATCCCGCGACCAGGACCATGACCTTCATCCGGGACAAGGCCAACGACACCCAGAACCCGGACTACACGTATCTGCCGCCCATCACCTACGTGCTGCCCACGGACCCGGCCGAGAACGGCCCGGACCCCAAGGCCGGCGGGCGCATGAAGATCGACAACAAGAAGAACCAGATCACCATCTATGATCCGGCCACGCAGAACTTCAAGACCATCGACTTCGTCATGGTCGACTTCAAGGAGAACATCGACAAGAACCATCCGCTTGTCTACGACAAGGAAGCGGACAAGGCCAAGAAGTTCCCCGTGGTCGACAAGGACAAGAAGACCGTGACCATCTACTCCGGCCGCCAGAAGACCCTCTCGGTCATCCAGCTGCCCGAGGAGTACTTCGCCATGCCCGAGAGCACCTGGGACGCCGGCGACGAAGCCCGCGTGTACTACAAGGAAGACGGCAAGGCCCTGCGCTACATGAACATCACCAAGACCAACATCTTCAAGAAGTAGACGGCGAACGGCCGGTGGGTCGGGGACTTCCAACCCGGCCCGCCGCCACACAAGAAACAGAAGGAGCCAGACCATGATCTTCCGCGACGAATCCGAAAACCCCAGAATCAGCATGAACTGGCGTCAGAAGTTCTTCATCGTGGTCCTCGACCTGGCCATCCTCGTCGAACTCTGCATCGCCATGGCCAGCGCCAGCGCCAACCCGGAGACCTTCACCCCGTCCTTCATGAAGCCGTTCTTCCTGATGTTCATCCCCACCATGGTCATCGGGTTCGTGGGCTTCCGCAAGCTGCGCGACCGCGTCCAGCAGAGCGCAGGCTGATGAGCTACGCCGCGCTCTACGCCCAGCGCAGGCTCTGCGGGCAGGTCGGCTGCGTCCTCATGCTGCTGATCCTGGCCGCGCTGTTTGACGGCGTGATCGCTGGCGGGCTCAAGGACCCGAACCGCCTGGACGCGCTGGCGGGGCAGACGGTCAGCCTGAGCGAGCAGTTGCCGCGCGGCGCGAAGGACATGCACGACATCGAGCCGCGCCCCTCCGACGCGCGAATTTCCGTCAAGGTCAAGGAGCAGTACTCCGGCTTCTGGATGGGCGGCTCCATCTGGCGGGCGGAGGCCGAACTGGCCCCGGACCTGCCCGTGGGCGTGCACCGGGTAGCCATGTTCTACCACAACGGCACCGACGCAGGAGAGCGCCAGGCCTTCACCATCAGCGTGCACCCGGACGCAGGCGCCATCAGGGCCGCCTCGAGCTCTCTGACCATGCGCACCCTCGGGATCTCGCCCTACGTCCTTGTGCTGTGCCTGCTGGGGCTGGCCCTTCTCCCGATGGCCGCCAGCTTCGTGCTCACCCGCAAGATTGCGCAGGCCCTGCGCGCGGCTGGCATGGCCGAAATCTTCCGCGCCATGGCCCCGCCAAAGGACAGCCCGCTGGACGACGCTCCAGAGGACGACCGTGATGCCGACGACGGCCAGCGCATTTTCTTCAGCCCCGGACCGGTTCACGGCCTGAAGGCCGGCATGCTGGTGGACGTGCTGGACGAACGCGCCCACTCTGTCCTCGGCCAGGCAAAAATTGTCGATTCCGTCGACAATAACGTTGTCGCCAGCATGCAAAACGGTGTGCAGGTGCGCCCCGGCTCGTTGATCCGCCGACCTGCCGCCACATAAATTCCAACAAATTTATTCTCATACCGCAGCCCTTGGCATTTCTGGATCGGCTCGAATTTCCACACCCTTTTCCCCACCCCAAAAACTACTCCATTTGGCGCGAGGCAGCCTTTCCCCCTCTTCCCCTGAAAATAAAATTCGGGTAAAGGGCTGCGTTCCTATAAGTTCATCATGTTTTTGAGGGGGTTTCATCACATGATAGATGCGTACATCGGGCTTCTGGTTCTCTGGCCCGTGGCCGCGGGACTCGCCTGTCTGGTGCTTCGGGCACCAGCCTTGCGGTCCATGCTGGTCATGGCCACCGCTGCGGTTCTGGCCGCGGCCGCCGTGGGTCTTGCCACCCAGGCGCCGCTCACGGCGAGCCCCGCGTTCCTGGCTTCCGCCACTGCGCTGCACGTGGCGCAGGCGGCGTCCTTCCTCTTCCCGGTCTATTTCCTGCTGATGGGCCTGAAAGAGAAGCACCCGCTCGTCATCGTCTTCGCGCTGCTGCAGCTCGGCCTGGCCGCCTTTGGCGAGTTCGGCCTGGCCGCGCCGGCAGAGGTCAAGACCGCCGTGGTCTGCGACGGCCTGTCCCTGGCGCTCGTGCTGGTGGTGTCCCTCGTGGGCTCGCTCATCAGCATCTTCGCCCTGCCCTACATGAAGCACCACGAGGAGCACCTGCACCTGAAGACCTCGCGCCAGCCGCAGTTCTTCATGATCCTCCTGGCTTTCCTGGGCTTCATGAACGGCCTGGCCCTGTCCAACAACCTGCACGTCTTCTCGGCCTTCTACGAGGCCACCACCCTGTGCTCCTTCCTGCTCATCGGGCACGACCAGACCGCTGACGCCAAGAAGAGCGGCCTGCGCGCCCTGTGGATGAACAGCATGGGCGGCGTGTTCCTGCACGCGGGCATCCTGCTCATCCAGAAGCAGCACGGCATCGCCGACATCCAGGCGCTGGTGAGCCCGGCCCTGTGGACCGGCACCACGCTGCTGCCCCTGGCGCTCATCGCCATGGCCGCCTGCGTCAAGGCCGCCCAGCTGCCCTTCCAGGCCTGGCTGCTCGGCGCCATGGTGGCGCCCACGCCGGTCTCCGCGCTGCTGCACTCCAGCACCATGGTCAAGGTGGGCGTGTTCGTGTGCCTGCGCCTGGCCCCGGTGTTCGAAGGCACCTCCACCGGCCGCGTGCTGACCCTGGCCGGAGCCTTCACCTTCCTGGCCGCCAGCGCCCTGGCCCTGGGCCAGAGCAACGCCAAGAAGATCCTGGCCTACTCCACCGCCGCCAACCTGGGCCTCATCATCGCCTGCGCCGGCATCGGCACGCCTGTAGCCATCGCCGCGGGCGTGGTGCTGATGGTCATCCACGCCTGCACCAAGGGACTGCTGTTCCTCTGCGTGGGCGACATGGAGCAGACCATCGGCAGCCGCGACCTGGAAGACCTGCGCGGCATGATCGCCACCTCTCCGGTGACGGCCCTGGCCGCCAGCGCCGGTTCCATGGCCATGGTGCTGCCGCCGCTCGGCATGCTTGTCGGCAAGTGGGCCGCCCTTGAGGCCGCCGCCGCAAGCCCGGTGTCCATGGTCATGATGGCCGTGGGCAGCGCCCTTGGCGTCGTCTGCTGGGTGCGCTTCACCGGCACCCTCATGAGCGGCGTGTCCATGGGCTCCAAGGCCGACCCGGCCGCCCACACCTCAAGCCTCTCCACCGGCCCGATCCTGACCATGCTGGCCGGGGCCGTGGGCCTCGGCATGGCCGCCCCCTGGCTGAACGCCATGCTCCTGCCCGCTGGCGTGGGCAACGCCCTCGGCGGTGGCTGGGGCCTCATGCCGCCGCTGTTCATCACCGCCATGCTGGCCTGGATCGTCGGCATCAAGGTGCTGGGCCGCCAGAGCCAGGCCAAGCTCGCCACGCCATACATCGGCGGGCTGCCCTCCAAGGAGGCCGGAAGCTTCGTCGGCGCGCTGGGCCGCAACTGGACGCTGTCCGAGGGCAACGAGTACGCCACGGAGTTCTTCGGCGAACCGAAACTGACCAAGCTGGCCGGTGTCGTCGCCGTCGCCTTGCTGCTCGCCCTGGTGGGAGGTGCGCTCATATGAATCTGAATACATTCTACCTGGCCGTCGCCGGACTCATCCTCGCCCCGCTCGTGGGCGGGCTTGTGGCCGGTGTCGATCGCGTCGTCACCGCCCGCCTGCAGTCGCGCATGGGCCCGCCGCTCATGCAGCCCTTCTACGACGTGGGCAAGCTCATGAGCAAGGTCATCGCCCCGGCCAGCCACTGGCAGGGCATGTTCGTGCGCTGGGCGCTGGTGGCCTCGCTGGCCTCCGACGTCATGCTCGCCGCCGGGGCCGACGTGCTGATGTGCTTCTTCGTCCAGGCCGCCAGCGCAAGCTTCGTGGCCCTGGGAGCCTTCTGCGGCAACTCGCCCTACAGCAAGCTCGGCGCCCAGCGCGAGCTGTTCCAGCTCCTGGCCTACGAGCCGGTGTTCATGGTCGGCATCCTGTGCATGGCCAAGGCCGCCGGAGCCTTTGACGCTTACAGCTTCATGGCCGCCCAGGGGCCGCTGCTCTTCAAGATGCCGCTCATCGTGCCCGGCCTGTTGTTCGTGGTGCTGGTGAAGCTGCGCAAGAGCCCGTTCGACATCGCGGCCAGCCACCACATGCACCAGGAAGTTGTGCGCGGCGTGTACACCGACTACGCCGGACGCGACTTCGCCCTGCTTGAGATCGCCCACTGGGCGGACGTGACCGTGGTGCTCTGGATCTGCTCGTTCCTGTGGGCCACCAGCCCGCTCACCATGGTCGTCACCGCGGGCCTGTTCCTGTTCGCGGCGCTCGTCATCGACAACATCAGCGCGCGCCTGACCTGGCGCACCATGCTGGGGCGCGTTGCTCCCATCACCCTGATCCTGGCCACGGCGAACCTCGTCTGGCTGTATCTGGAGTAAGCTCATGTTCGGATCATTCCTGAAAACATCCCAGGTCAAGAGCCCCTGGCTCATGCACTTCGACTGCGGCTCGTGCAACGGCTGCGACATCGAGACGCTGGCCTGCCTGACCCCTGTGTACGACGTGGAGCGCTTCGGCATCATCAACGTGGGCAACCCGCGCCACGCCGACGTGCTTGTGGTCACCGGCACCGTGAACAAGCGCAACGCCGTGATCCTGAAAAACATCTACGACCAGATGCCGAGCCCCAAGCTCGTCATCGCCATCGGCGCCTGCGGGTGCTCCGGCGGCGTGTTCCGCGAGGCCCCGAACGTTCTGGGCGGCGTGGACAAGGTCATCCCCGTTGACGTGTACGTGCCTGGCTGCCCGGCCAAGCCCGAAGCCATCATGGACGCCGTTGTCACGGGTCTGGGCAAGCTCAAGGGCATTCTGGAGGCAAGCTGATGTGTATTGAAGCAACCGCCATCACCCCGGCCCAGCTGGTGGCCGAGGTGACGAAAATCAAGGCCGAGGGCTACCGGTTCGTCACCATGTCGAGCGTCGAGCTTGACGAGAAGAACATGGAAGTCCTGTACCACTTCGACCGCGACCTGAAGCTCAAGAACCTGCGCGTGCAGGTGGAGAAGGGTGGCAAGCTGCCCTCCATCTCCGGCGTGGTCTTTGCCGCCTTCCTGGTGGAAAACGAGATCCGCGACCAGTTCGCGCTCTCCTTCGACGGGCTGGTGCTGGACTACCAGGGCAAGCTCTACAACGAGACCGTGCAGACCGCCGCCAGCTCGCCCTTCTGCAAATACGCCGTGAGCAAGAAGGAGGCGAACTAAATGGCCCGCACCGTCATCCCCTTCGGGCCGCAGCACCCGGTGCTGCCCGAGCCCATCCACCTGTCGCTTGTGGTCGAGGACGAGAAGGTCGTCGAGGCGCTGCCCACCCTGGGCTACGTGCACCGCGGCCTGGAAATGCTCGCCGTCAAGCGCGACTACAACCAGATGATCCAGATCGTGGAGCGCGTCTGCGGCATCTGCTCCATGATCCACTCCCTGTGCTACTGCCAGGGCATTGAGGAAATGATGGGCATCGAGGTGCCCCGCCGCGCCAAGATGCTCCGCGTGGTCTGGAGCGAGCTGCACCGCCTGCACAGCCACCTGCTGTGGCTGGGCCTCTTTGCCGACAGCTTCGGCTTCGAGAGCCTGTTCATGCAGCTGTGGAAGATCCGCGAGCGCGTCATGGACCTGAACGAGGCCACCACCGGCAACCGCGTCATCGTCTCGGTGAACGTGGTCGGCGGCGTGCGCGCCGACCTGGACGAGAGCCAGATCCGCTGGATCAAGGACACCCTGGTGGAGGTCGAGGCCAGCATCAAGAGCCTGCAGTCCACCATCATGAACGACTCCACCGTGTGCAAGCGCACGGTGGGCGTGGGCGTGCTGACCAAGCAGGCCGCCTATGACCTGGGCGCCGCCGGCCCCATGCTGCGCGGCAGCGGTGTGGCCCAGGACATGCGCCAGCTCAAGTACGCTGGCTTCGACGAGATCGCCTTCGAGCCCATCGTCGAAACCGCCGGCGACTGCTGGGCGCGCAGCACCGTGCGCTTCCGCGAGTCGCTCCAGTCCATCGACCTGGTGCGCCAGGCCCTGGACAAGCTCGACGGCTCCGAACTGGCCGTGAAGGTCAAGGGCAAGCCCGAGGGCGAGGTCATCACCCGCGTGGAGCAGCCGCGCGGCGAGTGCCTGTACTACTTGAAGGGCAACGGCACCAACAACCTGGAGCGCGTGCGCATCCGCACCCCAACCTTCGCCAACATCCCGCCCCTGGCAGCCATCCTGCCCGGGCTCGACTTCGCTGACGTGCCGGTGGTGGTCCTGTCCATCGACCCCTGCATCAGCTGCACGGAGAGGTAGAACCATGAAAATGCTGCCAACCGTCATCTCCAACCTGTTCGGCAAGGCCGCCACGAGGAACTATCCGTTCTACGTGCGCGACAACTTCGAGCACGCCAGAGGCGAACTCATCAACGACATCGAGAAGTGCATCTTCTGCGGCACCTGCTCGCGCAAGTGCCCGTCCCAGTGCCTCACCGTCACCAAGGACAAGACCGAGGGCACCTGGGCTCTTGAGTTCTTCGCCTGCGTCGGCTGTGGCGTGTGCGTGGACGTGTGCCCCGTGAACTGCCTGTCGCAGAAGACCAGCCACCGGCCCGTGGCCGTGGAGCGCGCCGTCATCACCATGACCGGCAAGCTTCCCGAGCGCCCGGCCAAGAAGGACAAGCCCGCCGAGTAGGCCGAGTCCCGGACGAAACGACGCAGCGCCCGTCAGGCTTCAGCTTGGCGGGCGCTGTTTATTTCGGCGCTATATATATTTAAAGAAGCAGGCGGGCCTGTGGTCGGGCTAGCAGCAGGGGCCGTTGGCCTCGCAATCGGAGCAGTCGTCCGGCTCTGGCGCCGCAACTCCAGCTTGCTCCTGCAACACCTTGCCCACCACCTGGCGGACTTCGGCGATACATCAGCACCCTTTGGGGTTTTTCGTGGCGCACTGGCTCTGGCCGGACTTGAGGGTGGCCTTGATGCGCTCAATGAGCGTGGAGCGCCCGTTCAGGACCAGGTCCTGTTCAATGTCCTTGGCGGTGAAGCCGAAGCAGTGGCAGATGATTTTACTCATGGGGGGGTATCCTCGCCCATTCACTTAGCCACTTTTTCACCAAAGGCAAGTGACATGTGGGGGGGCTGGCGCTCACCGCCTTGACGCCGCGAGGCGTGCTCCCTACAAGAAGCTACGCCGACATCACGCCGACAACCAAGGATGTCCTCATGAAACGACTGTGCGCCACCTTTGCCGTCCTGGCCCTGGCATTTTACCTGCCCGCCGCAGGTCTGGCGAGCGACATGATACCCAAGCCCCTGCCGCCCGTCTCGACCGACGCCCCCAAGCCCGCCGGAAAGCCGATCACCGCCCAGGACTACCTGCGCGACCGCCTGCCCCAGAAGCAGTCCGCCAAACCGGGCAAGCCGGTCAAGCCGGTGGGAACCAAAAACCCGGCCTCGCTGCAATAGCGGCCGCCGCACGAACTGGGAGGCACCCATGATCCTCGACGCCTTGGAGAACTGGCAGCTCTACTCGCAGCGCCCCGCCTGGCAGAAGGCCTTCGCCTGGGTGCTGGCCCTCACGCCGGACACGGCCCTGGGCGAGCACGCCATCGACCTCTGCGGCAACGGCCGCGCGGACATGTACGGCGTGGTCTTCGACTTTCAGACCAAGAACCTGCTCGACACCACGCTCGAGGCGCACCGCGTCTACGCGGACCTGCACGTGCCGCTCACCGGGCCGGAGGTCCACGCCCGCTTCTGCCTGGAGGAACTCACCGCCAAAACGCCCTATGACGAGGCCACGGACGCGGCCCAGTACAACCACCCGGACCGTTTCAACGCCCTGTTCACGCTGCACCCCGGCCAGTTCGCGCTGTACCTGCCGCACGACGCGCACTTAAGCCAGTGCAAGACCACCCCGGCCACGCAGACCGTGCGCAAGGCGGTGGTCAAGATCCGCGCGGAACTGCTGCTCCCGTGAGTCCGGGCTCGCAATCCCCCCAAGCGGACACGACCTCGGACACATGCTTGCCACCCGCCCGGCCCAGCCTGGCAGACATCTTCCGCTGCTTTTTGCGCGTGGGCGCCACGGCCTACGGCGGCCCGGCCATGATGCCGCTCATGCGCGACCATATCCTGAAGCGCGGCTGGCTCGACGACGAGGGCTTCAAGGTGGGGCTGGCGGTGTGCCAGGCCATCCCCGGCGGCACGCTGATGCAGATGGCGGCCTACACCGGCCTGGTGCTGCGCGGCCTGCCCGGCGCCCTGGCGGGCTTTTTCGGCTTCGCGGTGCCCGCCTGCCTGCTCATCACCGCGCTCTCGGCCCTGTACCACGCCATGCAGGGCGTGTCGCTCACCACCTCGGCCATGGCGGGCCTGTCCAGCGTGGTGCTCGGCATCATCGCGCTGGCGGTGTACGATTTCTGGCTCAAGTACGCGCATGGCCCGCGCCGCGTAGTCATGACCGGGCTTGCCTGCGCGCTGTTCCTGTCGGGCGTCAGCCCGGCCTGGATCATTCTGGGCGCGGCGCTTGTCGGGCCGGTGGTCTTCCGCGACGAAACCGCCCCGCCGGTGCGACTGCCCGAGTCCCCGGTGCCGGTGCGCGGGGTGCTGCTGCTGGCTGCCCTGGGCCTGGCCTGGCTGGCCGCCACCTTCGCAGCGGCCCCGCTGCTGTTCACGCTGTCGCTGTCCATGGCCAAGAGCGACCTCATGGCCTTTGGCGGGTACGGGGTGTTCCCGGCGCTGTACCACGAGGCCGTGGACCTGCATCAATGGATGAGCGCGGCCACCTTCATGGACGGCATGGCCCTGGCACAGGTGACGCCCGGCCCGTTCATGCTCGGGGCCTGCTTCGTGGGCTACCACATCGCGGGGCTCTTGGGCGCGCTCACGGCCGGGGTCTGGATCTTCACGCCGTCGTTCTTCATCCTCATGCTCACGGTGCCCCACGCCAACCGGCTGCTGGGCTGGCAGCCCTTCCGCCGGGCGCTGGCGGGCGTGCTCTCCACGCTCGGCGGGCTCATCCTGGCCGTGGGCATCGAGCTCGCGCGGTCCATGCAGTGGTCGTGGCTCAAGGCCGCGCTGTGCGTGGCGGCCACCATCGCCCTGTACAAGCGCGTCGACCCCATATGGGTGGTGCTGTGCGGGGTGGGCTTGGGGTTGTGGCTGCTGTAGCCACTTGACTCCGGCCCGCTTATCCTGCTTATATTCCTCGCTGATACAGGCCGCCGCGTATGGCGCGGCCCGGCCACGTGCCCCCACAGGCTCCAGCCCCACGCGAGGCCCCCATGCCCTGCTGCAAATGCGAAGAACACGAGTGGCCCGACCCGCAGCCCGTGATCTACACGGATGAGGCGGACAGGAAGGAGTACTGCCTGTTCCACGCCCCGGCGGACAAGAAGGGCATATCTGTCGATGAGTTCAATGAGCGGGTGTTCGCGCGCATTGCTGCGGTGAAGGCCAGGAATGAGGCCGAAGGCAGAAATGAATTGTGCGACCTTTCCGGTGCCATTATTCCTGACTTCACTACCGGTTGGTTCGACAAGCCCCTCTCTCTTCCCCCATTGAAATTTGACGGTGCGATATTTTGTGGCGTAGCATATATCGAGCCTGAAACACGCTTTGACCATGTCAGCTTTCTTTCAACAACCTTCAATGACGTTGCCTGTTTCGAGTCGACAGAATTCATTGGAAGAGCAACTTTTGATAACGCAACGTTCTCCAAAGAGACGGTTTTCTATGGCGCAAAGTTCCACTACAGAGCGACTTTTGACGGTGTTTCGTTTAGAGGAAAGTTGTATTTTCAACAAGCCACTTTCAATAGTGAAGCCTCATTCCGAAATGCCGCTTTGAGCGAAGAAGCTGATTTCGATCTCGTCAAATTCTTCGGCTGGGCTGATTTTTCACTTGCCAGATTTGGAGGCGCTGTCTTATTTCGGCAAGTAACCTGTAGCCAGTCCGTATACTTTGAGATGGCGAAGTTTGGCGATGTAGCAGACTTCACGCTCACTCATTTCTTTGGAACGACAAACTGCACGAACACAACATTTGACGGATTGACAAGTTTCGAACAAACAACGTTCAATAATGTAACCTTTTATTCCTCGGAATTCGTAGGGCAAGCAAACTTCACAGGAGCGATATTCAACAGACTGACGACGTTGTATAGGCTCAAAGCACATACCAACGCCCTACTTTTACACTCTCTCTCCGCATCCTCCCTCTCCATCTTCGACTTCACCAGCATGGAAACGGAGTGCCTCTCTTTCAAGGGCTGCAACTGGCCGGAGAGGCTTTTGCCGGAGGTGATATATGGACCGGACCACAAGGCCTGCGAGGAACTGTACCGCAGCCTGAAACAGAAAGCCGCCAGCGAACACGACCAACCAATGGTCTCCAAGTGGCACTACCGGGAAAAGCTCATGGGGCTCAAGATGCTCATCGTAGGCATCCCACAGGCCATGCCGCTGCTTGACGAGATTGAAGAGAAAACGACCCCCGCGTGGCGCAAGGTTCAGGCAGCCGCACAGCTTCTTCGCTTGGCCCCCGGCCTGCTGCTGTCCCTCAACTTCTGGTACTGGGCCGTCAGCGGCTACGGCGAGCGCGAGAAACGCGCCGGTGTGTTTCTGGCATTCCTGGCCGTGCTGCCCTTCGTGCTGAACGCCTTCCCGCACCCCATCGAGTCGTTCTGGTTCAGCACGCAGGTGAACGATGCTCTGTCACACTTCCCCTTCGCAAAAGATATCCCAGGCCAGGGCGGCTGGCTGCGCCTCGGAAAGGGCATCAGCCAACTGCTCATCACCCTCCAGGCCACCATCTTCGCCTTCGCCCTGCGCAACCGCTTCCGGCGCTAGCCGCCCGCAAGGAGCACCCGCATGGACACACCCCCCTACGCCATCGCCGGACGCGAGGTCATCGCCGAGACGGACACCCTGCGCGTGGTGCTCATGACCCTGGCCCCGGGCCAGGCCACGCCCTGGCACCACCACAGCGAAATCACGGACACCACCTTCGCCCTCACCGGCGCGGTGCGCGTGGAGATTCAGCCGGAAACGGGGCGCATCGAGCGGCGCGAGCTGTTCCCCGGCGCGCCCTGCCGCATCGAGCCCGGAGTGGTGCACCGCGTGGTCAACGCCGGCGGCGACAACTGCTCGTTTCTGCTGGTGCAGGGCCTGGGGAAGTACGATTTCCTGAAGGCGGAGTAACCGGAAGCTTACGAGCCTTAAAGCTCGCCCAAGATTTCGCCGGTAATGCGCCCCTCGTCCATCAGCAGCACCCGGTCGGCGCAGGACTTGAGCCAGTCCACGTCGTGGCTGGCGATGACCAGCGTGGTCCCGCGCGACTCGCGGGCGGCCAGCACGGCCTGCTGCACGAAGCCGACGCTCGCGCGGTCCAGGCCGGTGGTGGGCTCGTCCAGCAACAGCGCCTCGGGCGTGAGCGCCAGCCGCGCCGCCAGGGCCACGCGCCGCGCCTCGCCGCCGGAGAGTTCGCGCCAGGAGCGCGGGCCGAACTCCACGAAATCAAGCCCCACCAGGCCCAGCGCCTCGGCCAGGGCGGCCTGCGAAACGGGCTGGCCGCGCAGCTTCAGGCCAAAGGCCACGTTGGCCGCCACCGACCGCTTCAAGAGGCAGGTGTCCTGCCCCAGGAGCACGGCCCGGCGGCGCAGCAGGTGCCCGGCGCGATAGCCCGCGGCGTCCACCACGCGCCCGTCGAAAGAAAGTTCGCCCGCGCTCGGCGCCAGCAGAAAGCCCAGCAGCTTGAGCAGGGTACTCTTGCCGCTGCCGTTGTGCCCCACGAGCCCAAGGATGCTCCCGCGCTCGATGGACAACTCCGGCACGTGCAGCACGGCGTTGGCCGTGGCAGGCTCGCCGTAGCCGACCACCACCCCGCGCAGGGAATACAGCGGCGCGCTCACGGCCTGACCCCGCCGGGCTGAGCCCCGCCCTGGCGCCCGTTCGACCTGCCGCGCAGGAGCGCCACCAGCAGATTCACCACCAGGGCCACGACCATGAGCACGAATCCCAGCGCGATGCCCGTGGCGAACTCGCCCTTGCCGGTTTCCAGCGCGATGGCCGTGGTGATGGTGCGCGTCTGCCATTTGATGTTGCCGCCCACCATCATGGCGATGCCGACCTCGCTCACGATGCGGCCGAAGGCCGTGGCCGCGGCCAGCGCCATGGCGAAGCGAGCCTCGACCAGCGTGGCCAGCAGCAGTTGCCAGCGGTCCGCGCCAAGCGACAGCAGGGTCTCGGTCAGGCGCGTGTCCGTTGACTCCACCGCCGTGGCGGTCATGGAGACGATGATGGGCAGGCCGAGCAGCGTGAGGCCGAGCGCCATGCCCGGCACGGTGAAGAGCAGGCCCCACTCGCCCAGCGGGCCGCGGGCGGTCAGGAGCGCGTAGACGATGAGGCCGATGACCACAGTGGGCAGGGAGAGCATCCAGTCCACGAACAGGCGCGCCGCCCGGCGGCCGGGAAAGCGGAAATGCCCCAGGGCGAATCCCAGGGGCAGTCCCAGAAGCAGGCTGGCGAAGAGCGCCAGGGCCGTGACGCTGGCCGTGGCGCCGACGGCCGAGAAGGTCTCGGCGTCGAGCGACAGCAGAAGCGCCACGGCCTGGCTCAAGCCCTCACTGAAGTAGTCCATGTTCCTCCGCCCGCTGGCGGCCTGCCGCTACTTGGCGGCGTTTGGGAAAAACAGCTGCTTGCCCTCGAGATTGAAGGACGCGATGGCCTTCTGCCCCGCCGGGGACACGAACCATGCCTCAAGCTTCCTGGCGGCGGCGTGCTTGATCTTGACGCACTTGGGCGCCAGCTGGATGATGCTGTACTGGTTCAGCAAGGCCTTGTCACCCTCTGAGAGGATGGCCAGGCCGGACTTGCCCTGGTCCTTGGCCTCGTACTTGATCCAGGTGCCGCGGTCGGTCAGGGTGTAGGCCCCGCGCTCGGCGGCGATGCGCAGGGTGGCCAGCATGCCCTGGCCCACGCCGATGTACCAGGAGTCCTTGTCCGGCACGGGCAGGGAGGCCACCTTCCAGAGGTTCTTCTCCATCTTGTGGGTGCCGGAGTCGTCGCCACGGCTGGCGAAGGAGGCCTTGGCGGCGGCGATGGCCTTCAGCGCGTCGGCCACGCCCCTGCCCTTGATCTTGGCGGGATCCTTCACCGGTCCCACCAGCACGAAGTCATTGAACATGAACTCCGCGCGGGACACCCCGAAGCCGTCCTCTATGAACTTCTTCTCCGCGCCGGGGGCGTGGACCATCAGCACGTCCACGTCGCAGTTCTTGCCGTGCTCCAGCGCCTTGCCGGTGCCCACGGCGATCCAGCGCATGGCAAGCCCCGTGTCCTTCAGGACCATGGGCTCAAGGTAGTCCAGCAGGCCGGTGTCGGCGGTGCTGGTGGTGGTGCCGATCTTGATGTCCTCGGCGGCGAGGGCCGTGCTGGCGAAGGCAAAGGCCGAAAGCATGGCCAGGACGATGATGAGTTTGCGCATGAGGGTCCTCCGATGTGGCTCGACTGTTCTATGCCAAATTAGGCACATGTCGCAAATGACACAACAACGCGGAGGTGTAAAGGGCCGAGTCAAATGATGAAGCCATGGCACCAGATGCGGCGGCGGGGCTATGACGCCCGGTTCACCACGTTCTGGGGCGCCCCTGCCAGGAAGGCAGCGAGGTTGGCCGCCACGCCGGCCATGAGCCGGGTGCGCGCCTCCAGCGAGGCCCAGGCCACGTGCGGGGTGATGAGGCAGTTGGGGGCTTTGAGCAGCGGGTTGTCGGGCCGGATGGGCTCCACGCGGACCACGTCGAGCGCGGCCCCGCCGAGCTGCCCGGAGCTGAGGGCCCGGGCCAGGGCGGCCTCGTCCACAAGCTGGCCGCGCGCCGTGTTCACCAGGCAGGCGGTGGGCTTCATGAGGCCGAGCAGGCGCGCGTCCACCATGTTCTCGTTGTCCGCCGTGAGCGGGCAGTGCAGGCTCACCACGTCGGCGCTGGCGAAGAGCTCGTCCAGCCCGGCGAAGGCGAAGGGCTCGTAGCCGGGCGCGGGCTTGGGGCGCGGCACATGGGCCAGCACGTTCATGCCGAAGGCGTGGGCCAGGGCCGCCACCTTTTGCCCGATGGCCCCGAAGCCCACCACGCCGAAGGTCTTGCCCGCAAGCTCCACCGGCGCGGCGTCCCAGAAGCAGAAGTCGGGCTGGGCGCTCCAGCGGCCTTCGGCCACGGCGCGGGCGTGGCGCGAGGTGTGGGTGAACATCTCCAGCACCACGCTCAGGACGTGCTGGGCCACCGAGGGCGGCGAGTACCCCGGCACGTTGCACACGGGGATGCCCCGACGCGCGGCGGCGGCGATGTCCACCACGTTGTAGCCCGTGGCCAGCACCAGGATGCACTTCAAGTCCGGCAGCGCGTCGATGAGCGCGGCGTCGAGCACGGTCTTGTTGGTGAGGAGCACCTCCGCCCCAAGCGCGCGCTCCAGCACCTGCTCCAGCGACGTGCGGTCGTACACGGTCAGTGGGCCCAGGTCGGCCAGGGCCTGCCAGGAAACATCCTGGCCCATGGTGTAGCCGTCCAGCACGACGAGGCGAGGTCTTGCGGTCATGGCGGTCCCCTTTCGGCGCAAGCGGCGCCTTCGGGGTATCTATCCCTTGCGGGGCGGGCCTGACAAGGGCGGGCACGGCGCAAACATGGGCCGCACGGGCAGGGAGCGGCAAATGCCTGCCCCGCTGTCCGTGCCGGGGCAAACCCCCTTGACATTTTGCGGCATTCCGGTGAAATAGAACCGCTTCGGCCATCAGGCCCGGCAAAGAACGCACGGAGGAATCACACATGCTCGGCGAACTCTTGAAAGACATGGCCCACAGCACCACCCAGGGCACCGTCGGTGTTTCCCTGATCTTCATCTACCTGGCCTGGATCATCACCGTGGCCCTCATCCGCATCAAGCAGGGCAAGGCGGAAGGCCACCACTAGGCCACCGCGCTTGCATGCCGGAACCCGCTTCCGGCCTGACCATAGAGAAAAACAAAAGACTGTCCGGGTCGCCGCGCGCGATCCGGTCAGTCTTTATTTTTTCTTGAAGCGTTTGGCTCTGATAACGCCGGGCCGGGCCTACCTGTCGGCCCAGTCCAGTTCCAGCGCGGCCAGCTCCTCGGGGCTGAAGGCCGGGGTGTCGAGCAGTCCGGCGCGCCGGCGCTGGGAAAAGGCCTCGTAGAGAATCACCGCAGCGGCGACGGACACGTTCAGGCTCTGCACCATGCCCTGCATGGGGATGTAGAGTTCCTCCGCCACGCCCTCCACAAGCTCGGGCGACGCGCCCCGGTGCTCGTTGGACAGGATCACCGCCGTCGGCTTGGTGAAGTCGAAGTCGTACAGCGGCTTGGCCGTTTCGGAAAACCCCGTGCGGATGACCTGGACCCCGGCGGCCGCGAACTGCCCCAGCATCTCAGGCCCGTCCGTGTGGCCCACGCGCTCCACCCATTTCTTGGCCGAGGCAGAGGACTTCTTGCCCAGCTCCGGCCATTTCTCGGTGGTGTAGTACAGGTGCACGCGGAACAGCCCAAAAGCGTCGCAACTACGCAAAATAGCAGACACATTGTGCGGGTCCCAAATGTTGTCCATGACCAGCGTGAAGTCGCGCTGGCGCTTGGCCAACACGCTTTTGATGCGCTCGGTGCGCTCAGGTGTGATGAATCCTCGCATGGGCGGGCTTCTACCTGAGAACAAGCCGCCTGCGCAAGTGCCCACCTTTCTGCGAATTTCCTGTTGACTTAGCTAGGAAATATGCGATTCTACGTACTGCTACAACACCCACCGAAGCGGAGGATACGTATGCGCGCACTCATCGCCGAAGACGAATTTCTTGGCCGCAAGGTGCTCACGGCCTTTCTGAGCACCCTGTTCGAGGTCGATATCGCCGTCAACGGCAAGGAGGCCGTCGCAGCCTTCCAAATGGCTCATGACGAGGGCAAGCCTTACGACTTGATCCTCATGGACATCATGATGCCGGAACTGGACGGGCTGGAGGCGCTGACGCAGATCCGCGCGAAGGAACACGAAAACAAGCTGCGGCCCCAGGTCAAGGTGCTCATGACCACGGCCCTTGACGACGCCAAGACCGTCATCCGTTCCTTCCACGACGGGGAGGCGTCGGGCTACATCATCAAGCCCTTGAGCAAGGACAAGCTCTTCTCAGAACTTCAGAAGCTTGGCTTTGTCATCGAATAGGACAGCAACGGAGCGACTTTGAGCGACGCCCTGACCGAAGAATTTTTCGCTGAAGTCAGCGACAAATATTACCCGCAGGTGCTGGAGGGACTCGGCCACCTGAGCGAAGGCGATGTCGCTGGCGGCATCGAGATCCTCTCGCGCCCGCTGCACACAATCAAAGGCGTCACCGGGTTCATGCCCGGCTTCGAGTCCGCCAGTTCCTTCACCCACGCGGTGGAGAGCTTCCTCAAAAAACTCCAGTCCGGCAGCCTGCCGCACAGCGCCGACAACATCTCCCTTGCCGCGCACGGCGTGAATTCCATCTTCGCCGTCATCGAGCAGATTCGCGACCTGGGCGCGCCCGACAAGGCCGAAATGGACGCGGTATGCGAGGTGCTTGAGGCTGCCAGCGGCGGCGGAGCGGGCCAGGCCGGTCCTGCTGGCGAGTCCTGCCTCAAGGTTGAGCAGGTGGACGGACGCGCCGTGGTGCGCATCACGACCGCGCGCGTGCACCGCAAGCACCACCGCGACCAGATCGTGGGCGCCATCATCACCCAGCCCCAGGAGACCCCCGTGGTGCTGGACCTGACCGGGGTCAAGACTTTCGGCTCAAGCGCCTGGGAGGACATCTCCACCCTGGCCGGACACTGGAGCATCAGCGTGCGCGGGCTCGCGGGCGCCGCGCGCGAAACGTTCCACGCCAGCGACATGGACACGGTCCTGGCCGTCATGCAGGCGGAAGCAGCCACCGGAGAAGCCTCATGAGGGATATTGTCGACCAGTGCATGGAAGGCATGGAGGACAAGGTCCTCCGGCTTGAGGAAGGCAAGCCCGGTCCCGAGGCCGTGCGCGAGGCCCTCGACACTTTAGGCATCTCCCACCTGAAGCTGGCCTCGGCCCAGCTCACGGCCCTGCTCGACATGTTCGCCGACGGCATCAGCCCGGTGAACGAGGGCCTGGTCACTTCGCTCTTGCGCGTTTGCGAGGCCCACCGCAAATTTCTGCTGACCCTGGCCGGGGTGCTTGACCAACCCCGCGCGGCCATTGTCGCCCCCGCGCCAGCCCCAACGCCCGAAGCGGCGCCAGAGTCGGCCTCCGCCCCGGTGTCGGCAACGGCCCCGGAATTGACCCAAGAGCACAAGCCCGCTGTCAGCAGCGCAGCCACCGAGGCGGACGAGCTTGAGCACCTGAAGCACGCCCCCCTGGAAGACGCCGAAAAACAGGTCGAGCAGGCCGGACAGGGCGCCAAGCAGAGCATCACAAGCATCCGCGTGCCCACCGAGCGCCTGGACAGCCTCATCGAGCTGGTCGGCAAGCTCATGGTCACCTTCGCCGTGCTCTCCCAGAGCGGCACGCGGGGGGCCACCCTCTCGGCCTCCACCCTGGCCGAGCTCGACACGGTCATCACCGGCCTGCAGACCCAGGTGGACGCCATCCGCCTGGTGCCCCTGCGCCAGATTTTCCTGCCCATGAACCGCCTCGTGCAGAGCCTCGCCCAGAAGATGCAGAAGAAGGTTCGGTTCACCATCACCGGCGACGAACTGCCCCTCGACAAGACCATCGTGGAGTGCCTGAACGAGCCGCTGGTGCACCTGCTGCGCAACGCCCTGGACCACGGGCTGGAAGCGCCCGAGGAGCGCGCCCAGGCTGGCAAGGACGAAACCGGCAGCGTGAACCTCACGGCCTGGCGCAAGGGCGACACGGCCTTTGTGGAGGTCTCCGACGACGGCCGGGGCATCAACGCCGCGCGCGTGCGCGCAAAGGCCGAGGAGCGCGGGCTCATCGAACCGGGGGTGGAACTCTCCGAAGAGGAAACCATCCAGTTCATTCTCGCCTCCGGCTTCAGCACCGCCGAGAAGGTCACCGACGTCTCCGGGCGCGGCGTGGGCATGGACGCCGTGGCCAACGCCGTGCGCACCACGCTTGGCGGCGACATCCTCATCGCCAACCGCCCGACCGGCGGCTCCACCTTCACCTTGTCCATCCCGCTGTCGCGCTCGGTGAACGAGGGCATCGTGGACGCGCTCGTCTGCCGCGTCGGGCCAGAGACCCTCATCCTGCCCTCACGCGACGTGCTGGAAATCTTCGCCCCCCGCCAGAGCGACATCGTGGCGCTGCCGGACGGCGGCGAGACGGTGAGCGTGCGCGGCCAGATCTACCACCTGCTGCGCCTGTGCCGCCACCTGGAACTGAGTGAAACCGAGTCCAGCATCGAGAACGGGCTCATCGTCACCGTGCGCATGGGCAACGCCAGCGCCGCGCTGCTGGTGGACGAGGTGCTGCGCCAGCAGCAGGTCGTGGTCACAGGCTTCACCGTGCCGGTGCAGGAGATCTTCGGGCTGCCCATCCTGGGCTTCGGCATGATGGGCGAGAGCGACGCGCTGGTGCTGGACATCGAGAAGCTGCTGGCCAGCCTTGCGCCCCCGGCGGACGCACGCTGAGCCGACGCTTGACCCGGCCCGACTCCCCTGCTTGACACCCCCGACAGCGAAGACTAACAGTCCATTTGTTCGGTGCCCGAAAGGGCGAAGAGGGAATCCCGTGAAATTCGGGAGCGGACCCGCCGCCGTGAACCCCGCAAAAAGTCGGCCCCCGCGCGCGCCACTGGGAGATATCCTGGGAAGGCCGGGGCCGATGGGGTGAGTCGGAAGACCTGCCGGACGTTTGCTATTGCTTCTCGTCGGCAACGAGGGCTTTTGTCCGACGGGACATATCAGGGACGAATACGGGCATCCCTTTCCGCCAATCCGCGCGGGAAGGGATTTTTTGTTGTCCCCGCACCAGCCCCTCCACACTGGAGGTCCTTCATGCGTCCATCCGTTTCCGCACACGCGCTGCGCCTGCTCTCCTGCGCCCTGCTCGCCTCCGTTCTGCTCGCGTTGGCCCTGCTCTTGCCGCACGCCGCCCAGGCCGGGCACGGGCACAAGGCCGCGGACAAGCGGGGCATCCTGCTGGTGGCCTTCGGCACCAGCGTGCCCGAGGCCGTGCAGGCCATCGACGCCCTGAAGGCCGAGGCCGAGGCCGCCTTCCCCGGCGTGCCGGTGCGCCTGGCCTATTCGTCCAAGATCATCCGCGACAAGGTCGCCAGACAGGGCATCGTCCGGCCCTCCCCGGCACAGGCCCTGGCCGACATGGCCGCCGAGGGCTTCACCCAGGTCGCCGTGCAGTCCCTGCACGCCATACCGGGCCGCGAATTCTCCGACATCACGGCCACGGCGGAGGCCTTCCAGGCCATGCCCAAGGGCATCGCCCACGTGAGCGTTGGCCGCCCGCTGCTCCACAGCCATGAGGACATCGCCAAGGCCGCCGAGGTCATCCTGGCCGCCCTGCCCCGGCACAAGAAGGACGAGGCCGTGCTGCTCATGGGCCACGGCACCGACCACCCGGCCAACGCCGCCTACGCCGCCCTGCAGCTGGCCCTGTGGAAGCGCGACAAGAGCGTCTTCATCGCCACGGTGGAGGGCACCCCCGGCCTTGACGAGGTGCTGCCCGAGCTGAAGCGCCGGGGCGTGCGCCTGGCGCATCTGGTGCCCCTCATGAGCGTCGCCGGCGACCACGCCATGAACGACATGGCCGGGGCGGACGCCGACTCCTGGGCCTCCAGGCTTCGGGCCGCGGGCATCGCCTCCAGGGCGGAGATGCTCGGCCTGGGCAGCCGCCCCGCTGTGGCCGCGCTGTGGATAGACCACCTGCGTGACGCCGTGAAGCAATTGCCCGCGACACGAAAGGCCGACTAGCATGACCGCCAAGGCCGGAGACGACCGCGCGAAACCGCGCGACCGCAACAGCGGAATCCGGGGGGCCAAGGCCCTCTGGATCGCGCTGATCTGCGCGGCCTCCCTGGCCTCGGCCCTCATCGCCTGCGGGCTGGGGAGCTTTCCCTCCACGCCGGGGCAGACCCTGAACGCCCTGCTGGGCGCCCTTGGCTTCGCCACCGCGCGGCCCGTGGACCCGGCGCTGTCCGTCGTGGTGGTGGACATCCGCCTGGCGCGCGTGGCCCTGGCCTGGCTCACGGGGGCGTCGCTGGCCACGGCGGGCTGCGTGTTCCAGGGCGTTCTGCGCAACCCCCTGGCCGACGCCTTCACCCTGGGCGTCTCCGGCGGCGCTGCCTTCGGCGCCAGCGTGGCCATCATCTTCGGCTTCGCCGGAGGCGCGATCGCCGACAGCTTGGGCGGCCTGGGCGGCGGCACCGGGATTCTGCCCCTGTTCGCCCTGGCGGGTGCGCTGCTGGCCCTTGCGGCGGTGCTGGCCCTGGGGCGCATCGGCGGTGGCGGCATGCGGCGCGAGACCATCGTGCTGGCGGGCATCGTGGTGTCCACCTTCCTGTCCGCGCTCATCTCGCTGCTGAAATCCTTGGACGAGGAGAGCGTGTCCAGCATCGTGTTCTGGATCATGGGCAGCTTCCAGGGGCGCGGCTTCGAGCACGTGCGCCTGGCGTTGCCGTACATGGCCGTGGGCCTCGCGCTGGTGCTCTGGCGCGCGCGGGAGCTGGACTTGCTGGCTCTGGGCGAAGGCCAGGCGCGGCTTTTGGGCCTCGATGCCGGACGCTCGCGGCTGTGGCTGCTCATCGGCGCGAGCCTGTTGTCCGGCGCGGCGGTGGCCGTGTCCGGGGTCATCGGCTTCGTGGGGCTGGTGGTGCCGCATCTTTTGCGCCTGGTCCTGGGCGCCGGGCACCGCACCCTGCTCCCGGCCTCGGCGCTCTTGGGCGGACTGCTGCTGCTGTGGAGCGACGTGCTGGCGCGCAGCGTGCTGCCCGGCGGCGCGGAGCTGCCCGTGGGGGTGGTCACGGCGCTCATCGGCGGGCCGTTCTTCTGCCTGCTGCTGGGCAGGAAGTCCCAGGGGGCCGCATGATCCGCGTCACCGGCCTGCACGTGAACTATGGCCGCCGCGAGGTGCTGCGCGGCATCGACCTGCGCGTGGGGCGCGGCGAGCTTGTGGGCCTGCTCGGCCCCAACGGTTCGGGCAAGACGACCCTCATCAAGGCCCTGGCAGGACTTTTGCCCGCCGCTTCCGGGCGCGTCGAGATCGGCGGCGCGGACATCCGCTCGCTGTCGCACCGGGAACGGGCGCTGCGCCTGTCCTGCGTGCCGCAGCGGGTGGAAGCCCCGACTGGCTTCAGCGTGCGCGAGCTGGTGCTCATGGGCCGCTTCGCGCGCAAGGGGCTCTTGTCCGGCCCGCTCTCCGACTATGGCCCGGACGACCACGCCGCCGCCGAGGCCGCCCTGCGCGACGCACGGGCGCTCGACCTGGCGGGGCGGCAGGCCTCGGAGCTTTCCGGCGGCGAGTTGCAACGGGTGTTCCTGGCGCGGGCCCTGGCCCAGGGCCGGGACCTGCTGCTGCTGGACGAAGCCGTCTCCGCGCTGGACATGGCGAGGCGAGTGGAGGCATACGACCTGCTCGCCGCGCTGAACCGGACCGGAAGCACCGTGCTCTCGGCCCTGCACGACCTGAACCTGGCCGCGCTGTACTGCCCGCGCCTGGTGTTCCTGAAGGACGGGCGCATCACCCTGGACGGCCCGACCGCTGAGATATTTACGGAATCGAATCTGAAGGACATCTATGAGACGGACATTCGCGTGGCCGCGCACCCCGTCACCGGCGCGCCCCAGGCGCATCTGGTGCCTGGCGCTGGCGCTGCTGCTCTCGGCTGAGCCCATACACGCGGGCGTCAGCGCCACCGACGACCAGGGCAGGGAGATCCGCCTGGAGCGTCCGGCGCAGCGCGTCATCGCGCTTTACGGGGCGTTCAACGAGATCCTGGACGGCCTGGGCCGCACGGGCGTCATCGTTGCGCGCACCAACGCCGACAGGCTGCCCGCCAGCATCGCCAAGCTGCCCGTCATCGGCACGCACATGCGCCCCAACATCGAGGCCGTGCTGGCCCAGAAGCCGGACCTGGTGCTCCAGCTGGCGGGCCGCAAGGAGGCCTCCCTGCCGGTGGAGGCCCTGCGCAGGCACGGCATCAACGTGGCCGTGTTCCACGCCTCGACCTTTGCCGAGCTGTTCTCCGTCATCCGCCGGGTGGGCGCGCTGACCGGCGCCGAGCCCCAGGCAGAGGCCATGGTGCGCGGCATGGAGGCCCGGCTGAGCGCCCTGGACGCCCGGCTGGCCGCGTTCCCTCAGCGCCCGCGAGTGTTCTTCGAGGTGCGCTCGCCCAACATGCTCGCCGCCGGGCAGGGCGGGCTGGTGGCCGAGATCATCCGCCGCGCCGGAGGAGTGAACTGCGTCGCGGACACGGCCAAGTTCTCGCGCCTGAGCGAGGAAGAGATCATCCGGCTGGCGCCCGAGGCCTACATCATCCAGCGCGGCCCCATGAACCCGGCCCCCCTGCCGCTGACCAGCCGCCCGCGCCTGCGCGCCATTCCGGCGGCGGCGAGCGGCCGAGCATGGTTCGTGGACGAGCAGAAGTACTCGCGGCCCGGCCCGCAAAGCATCGACGCCGCGGAAGAGCTCGCCGCCCTGCTGCACCCAGGAATCCCGGCACCGGCCAAGGGTCGCGCCACTGACTACAACCACACGAAGAGCAAGGACAAATAATGACCCGCTACGGTACTCTATTCGGAATCGGCGTCGGCCCCGGCGACCCGGAGCTCATCACGCTCAAGGCCGTGAACCGGCTGAAGCAGGTGGACGTGGTGTTCGCCGCCGCCTCCACCAAGAACGAGGCCTCCCTGGCGCAGTCCATCGCCGCGCCGCACCTGCGGGAGGGGGTCACGGTCATCCGCCTGGACTTCCCCATGACCCGCGACGAGGCCGTGCTGGCAAGCGCCTGGCGCAAGAACGCCGACATCGTGGCCGGGCAGCTTGCGCTTGGCAAGGACGCCGCGTTCCTGACGCTGGGCGACCCGCTGACGTACAGCACCTTCGGCTACCTCTTGCGCACCCTGAACGGCCTGCTCTCGCAGATTCCGGTGCAGGTCATCCCGGGGGTGACGAGCTACCAGGCCGCGGCGGCGTTCACGGGCCGGGTGCTGGCGGAGAGCGGCGAGAACCTGGCCGTGGTGTCCGGCGTGGCCGAGGAAGCGGAGCTTGAGCGCATCCTCTCCGCCGCGGATTCCGCCGTGATTTTGAAAGCCTACAGAAACATGCCGACCATCCGCCGGGTGCTGGCCAAGCTCGGCCTGGCCGACTCCGCCGTGTTCGTCACCCGCCTGGGGCACGAGGGCGAGGAGGTCATCACCGGCCTCAATAACGTGCCGGACAAGCCGAGCTATTTCTCGCTGCTTTTGGTGCGGCGGGGGGCATGAGGGAGCGGGTCGTCTAGGGGAGGCGCACCAGCCAATCCTCGCCCTCTCCGCCGAAAGAATTCTTGGCCTTGACGCGAATGGCCGACAGTTCCCTTCCCAACTCGCCGGTGTAGTTCGTGGTAAGGGGTGTGCCTCCAAAGAGACCTCCCAAAAGGCCAACGCCGACCCTGAAGTCGCATTGAAAAATCAACACCCTACCCTGAAGCTGAATGTTGGTGATGCTCACCAGGCGGGTGTGCTCCGTGGCCCCCCCCGCAGTCCCGACCAACTGGCCATCCTTGACGGAAAATTCGATGACCATGGGGCTTGGCGTCTCCTTGTGCCCCCAGGCGATGGCGTACCTGCCCGCGAGACTGTTGGCCAGGTCGTCCTGCCAGGCCTGTGACTGGTCGACCGTCGGGAGCGCCTCCTTAGGCGGAACGGCCAGGGCCAGCTGCTGGGGCGGGACGGCCTGGCCACCCGCGCCCGGCCGGAAGTAGAAATCGCCCGTGAGGCTTGAGGACTCCCACGGAATCTGCCGCTTGTCCGTGTCGCGGATGACGCCGATGCGGGTCTGCTTGAGCACGTCCTCCACCTTGAGGCCAGGGGTGCGCATGGTCCGCAGCAGGTGCTGGGTGTACACGCCGTTCTTGCCAGCGCCGTCCGCGGCCACGCTGTCCGGGGCCGTGGCGTAGGCGATGAGCGTGCCCATGGGCGCGTCCATCTTGGCCAGGCCCTGCCCGGCGTTGCGCCAGGCCCGGGCAAAGGGGTTGTTGCGGCAGGCGTCCAGGATCACCAGGTTGAGCGGGTTGCCCGCGTTCTCCATGCGCCCCAGCACCAGGTTCACGTCCAGGCAGCGCACCTTCACGTCCTGCTCGATCTGGAGGTTTGCGTCCACGGGCACCAGGTAGTTCACGCCCTTCACCTGCATGCCGTGGCCCGCAAAGAAGAACAGGCCGGTGCCGCCCTTTTTCAGACTGGTCCAGAACTGGTCCACGGCCTGTTCCATCTGGGCCAGCCCGGCGTTCTCGCGCAGGATGACCTCGAAGCCCAGCTCGCGAAGGGCGGCCGCCATGTCACGGGCGTCGTTGACGGGGTTTTTAAGCGGCCCGGCCTTGTACGCGCCGTTGCCGATGACCAGGGCCACCCGGCGTTCAGGCTGCGGGGCGGCAACGGCTGGCGCGGCCAGCAGGAGGACGAGGCAAGCGAGGGACAGCAAGCGGACGAAGCGGCGCATGAATACACCTCCTGGTGCGCATATACGTACCAGGAAAACGAAACCCCCTGCAAGGGGGCCAGCCCTACTCCACCAGCAGCATGTGCAGGTCGCAGACGTTGGTCATGGTCGGGCCGGTCTTGTACAGCCCGCCGATGGCCTCAAAGAAATGGTAGGAGTCGTTGGCCCCAAGCGCCGCGGCGGTGGACAGGCCCAGCGCGCGGGCGCGGTCCAGCATCATGGTGGAGGCGTAGGCCCCGGCGGCGTCCGTTGGGCCGTCGGAGCCGTCGGTGGAGGCCGAGAGGAAGCTGATGGCGCGGCCGTGCTCCGGGTCGCGCTCCAGCTCGGCCAAGAACGCCAGGGCCATCTCCTGGTTGCGGCCGCCCTTGCCCTCGCCGATGAGCGTGACCACGGTCTCGCCGCCCAGGATCACGCAGGCCGGGCGCTTCACCAGCATCTCCGAGCGCCGCACGTCGAGCGCGATGCCCGCCAGGAACTTGGCCACCTCCCGCGCCTCGCCCGTGAGCAGGCAGGTCAGGGGCGCCACGTTGTAGCCCAGCTCCCGGGCCTTGTCGCAAGAAGCCAGCAGGGCCGCGTGGTTGGTGCCGATGAGCAGGTTCGTGGCGTGGTCCAGGGCCGGGTCGCCGGGCTTGGGCGTCTCGGCGATGTCTCCCGCCGCGCCGAGTTCCAGGCAGCGCACCACCTCCGGCGGCAGCTTGGGCGCGAGCCCGTACTTCTCCACGATGGCCTGGGCCTGGGCGTAGGTGCTCTCGTCGGCGCTGGTGATGCCCGAGGCGATGGTGTCCAGGCGGTCGCCCACGACGTCCGACAGGATGAGCGAGAGGCTGGTGGCGGGCGCGAGCAGGCGCAGGAACCGCCCGCCCTTGAGCTCGGAGAGGTGCTTCCTGACACAGTTTATCTCGCGGATGTCGGCCCCGCAGGCCAAGAGCGCGCGGGTGACTTCCTGCTTGTGGGCCAGGGTCAGCTGAACTTCACGCCCGCCGTCCACGTAGGCCATGGGCGCGGGCAAAAGCGCGGAGCCGCCGCCGGAAATAAGGTTGATGACCAGCGTCTGCTCGTCGGCTTCCCGCGCCAGCTCCGCGATGCGCAATGCCGCCTGCACCCCGGCCTCGTCGGGCATGGGGTGTCCGGCCTCGGCCTGCTCGATGCGGGTCAGCTTTTCCGTGTGGCCGTATTTGACACACACCAGGCCGCCAAATTCCATGCGAGGCGAAATGCGGTCGCCCAGCAGCTCCTCCACGGCGCGGGCCATGCGGCCCGAGGCCTTGCCGCAGCCCAGCACCAGAATGCGCCTGAAGCGCGACAGGTCCACCACGTGGCGCTGCTGCTCCAGTTCCGCCACCAGCAGGTCGCCGCCGCCAGTGTGCTCAAGGCGCAGGCGGTCCTTCAGCATGCCGTAGGGGTCGATGCGCGAAAGGGCTGCCTCGAAGATGGCGCGCAATTTCAGGTACTGGGGGTCTGTTTCCATGGAAAGGCTCCAGACGAGGTTGGGGAGAGGTGCAGGTCGGGCTCAGGACCGCCGGAGGTCGAGGCGCCAGGCCGCAAGGCGCGGCCCGAAGTACAGGGTCAAGAGCACCAGCACCCACAAGCGTCCTGCGAGCAGGTTGTAGTCGGCCAACAGCCGCTGCCAGCTGTGGCCCATGACGTAATGGCCGAAGCCGAATTCGAAGGCCACGGTGGCAAGCGTCCAGAACAGTCCCAGGGCCACGAGGCGGGCCTTTGGGCGCGCGCCCACACGGGCCACGAAGCGGAAGATGAGCACCAGGAACAGCGCGCAGCCGACGAGGGTGCCGAGCACGTGGGCCACGGGCTCGCCGACGACGGGCTGCAGGAGCAGGACCCTGAGCGCGCCGAGGCCCACCGCCAGGGCGGCGAAGAGAAACCACATCAGTGTCGCGTAGAGCCAGAACATGACGTCGCGGCGGCGCTACAGCGAGTAGACGCGCGGCCCCTGCGCCGTGTCCTCGACGCGGTAGCCGCAGGAAGTCAGGCGCTCGCGCAGGGTGTCGGAGGCGGCGAAGTCCTTGGCCTTGCGCGCGGCCTCGCGCTCGTTCACCAGGGCGCGCACGGCTTCCGGCAGGCAGTCGCAGGCCACGGGCATCTGGGAGAGGTCGAGGATGCCGAGCACCGCGTCGGCGGCTTCCAGCTGCTGCAGGCACAGGGTGGCTGAAGCGCCATTCATGGTTCCGGCGGAAGTCCCTGTGGCCGACAGCCAGCCGTTGACCAGCTTCACGAAGGTAAAGAGCTTGGGCCAGTAGCGGTGCAGCGACAGGTCGTCCTCCAGGGCGCCCGCCAGCCCGGCCTTCAGGTCGAACACGGCCTGGGCCACGTCCTCGGGGACGTCCTTCCCCTTCCTCCCGTCGGCGGGGCCTTGCGCCAGACGCAGCCCGCAGGCGGCCTCCTGCACCTTGTGCCAGTTGCGCGCCCACATGGACAAACTCTGCGCCGAGGCCGACAGCGGCTTGCGATAGGCCGCGGAGAGCAGCCACAGGCGCAGCCCGCCGGCGTTTCCAGCCTGGCCGCCCGTCCGGGAGATGATCTCGTCCAGGTCCAGGGCCACGCCCTCCTCTCGGGCCAGCTTGCGGTCCGCCAGCCAGGCCTTGGGCTCCACGCCCGCCGCGCTCCAGACCACGCGCAGGTTCTCCAGGTGCGGGAACTGGTGGTCCTCTCCGGCCACGAGCACGTCCACCCGGCCCAGCGCCGCGAGGCCCGCCACGGCGATCTGCACGAACCAGCTGGGCCGCACGTTGCCCCACTCGGTCTCGATGACGTCGCCGAGCTTCAGGTCCTGCAGGCTGGCGCGCTTGAGCAGGGTGAAGTCCAGCGGGTTGTCCTTGACGTAGTCGTCCAGGTCCACGGTCTTGCCCACGGAGAGCTTGTCCATGTCCATCAGGTGCATGCTGCCGTAGCGCTTGTCGCGGCGCACGTCGAAGTACACGCTTCTGAGCTTCTCGTAGGCCTGGCCCTTGCCCAGGAGCTTGCGGCAGATGTCCAGCGACTGCGGCACCGAGGCCGAGGCGGGCTCGAAGACGGTCTCCGGCAGCAGGCGCAGGGCCTTGGCCCGGGCCTTGATGCGCTCGAGGACCCCGGCCACGTAGTCCGCGCGGGAGAGCCCGGCGGCGCGGGCCGAGGACAGGGTGCGGTCGTCCAGGTCGGCCAGGCCGACGGCGACCTTGACCTGCGCCCCCCGGGAGCTCAGGTGGCGGGCCAGGACATCGGACAGCACCAGCCGCCGCCAGGCGTCCGGGTCGTCGGGCTCGTCCAGGCTGGGGCCGATGGTGTAGATGTTGAGCGAACCGGCGGCGTCGATGACGGCCTTGTGCCCGGTGGCCAGGTTCATCAGGCGCAGGCCGTCCTGGGCCTTGGGCGCGAAGAGCGGGGTGGACAGGTAGCGCTCGCCGCTGTCGGGAAAGATGACCACGATGTAGCCGGGCTGCCCTTCCGCCTCCAGGCTGGCGGCGAGCTGGAGCGCCCCGGCCATGGCCGCGCCGGAGCTCATGCCCACGAACAGGCCCTCCTCGCAGGCCAGCTTGCGGCACATGGAGAAGGCCTCCTCGTCCTCCACGTGGAGGATCTGGTCCAGGGCCTTCTTGTTGTAGATGCCCGGCGGGTAGGACTCGTGCATGTTCTTGAGGCCCTGGATCTTGTGGCCCGCGAAGGGCTCCACGGCGACGACCCTGACGCCGGGGTGCTCGTGCAGGCGCTTGGCCACGCCCATGGCCGTGCCCGAGGTGCCCAGCGTGACCACGGCGTGGGTCACCTGGCCGTCTGTCTGCTCCCAGATCTCAAGGCCGGTGCCGTTGTAGTGGGCCTCGATGCTGGCGGGGTTGTTGAACTGATCCATGAGCACGTACTTGTCGGGCTCGGTGCGGGCCAGGCGGTAGGCCTCCTCGATGGCGCCGTCGGTGCCCATGCGGCCCGGGGTCAGGCGTATCTCCGCGCCGAAGCCGCGCATGATGCGCTTGCGCTCCTCGCTGGCGGAGTCGGGCATGAGCAGGAGCATCTTGTAGCCCTTGACCGCTGCCACCATGGCCAACCCCACGCCGGTGTTGCCGCTGGTCGCCTCGATGATGGTCTTGCCGGGTTTCAGCTCGCCGCTTTTCTCCGCCGCCTCGATCATGGCCACGGCCACGCGGTCCTTGATGGAGCCTCCGGGGTTCATGAACTCGACCTTCGCCATGATTTTGACGTTGGGGTACGGGTTCAGGCGGCGGATTTCCACCAGGGGCGTGTTGCCCACGAGCCTCAATATGTCCGTGCGCTGCATGGCGAATCCTCTGGTTGCGGGCTTTCCGCCCATTTCCGGGCGCTGGCCCGCGAATTGCATTCTCGCCCCCAAACACAAGGGGTCGGCCTGATGACTGCATATCCGCATCTGAAAGAAAACATCACTGCCCTTCAAAGCGCCAACCCGGCGCTGTACGCCTGGCTCTCGGAAAGCCCGCTGGACGGAGAATCCCTGAAAACGAGCGTCTTTGTCAACCAATGGGGGCTCATTGACTGGCGCATGCCCTGCGGCAACGGCATTTTTGACGCCCTCGCCCCCACCCAGATCTATCGCGAGTGGGTCGACATCGAAAAGCCGGACCTCTCGGCGACGGTCATCGTGGGCACCAACATCGGCTACGGCCTGAACCACATCCTCGTCAACACGCCGGACACCCACAAGGTGCTCGTGCTTGAGCCAAACCCGGCCGTGCTGCTGGCCTGCCTGGGCCAGACGGACTACAGGCCGTTTCTGGCCAACAAGAAGCTGCACTTCATCGTGCCCTCGGACGAGTACCTGATGGAGGTCGTGAAGAACCTCGACCTGCAGTACGTGTACGGAAAAATCTACCTGCGCGCCGACGTGCCGAGCCAGCAGATCGGCCCGGAGTACGCGCTCTGGATGCAGACCGTCAAGAACCGGCTGGAGAACTTCAGCGTGGAGATGGTCACCCTGCGCCTGCGCCAGGACGTCATGGTGGGCAACGAGCTCAAGAACTACCGCCGCGCGGCAGCGGACGGCAGCCTGAAGTCCCTGAAGGACAGCGCCAACGGCGTGGGCGCGGTGGTGCTGGGCGCCGGGCCGTCTTTGGCCAAGTTCGCCCCGGACCTGGCCAAGAACCGCGGCTACGCCCTGTATGTCTCGGCCCTGCAGACCCTGCCGGTGCTCCGCCCCTACGACCTCAAGCCCGACTTCTGCCTGGCGCTCGACTACGACGACAGCATGCTGACGCTCTACAACCGCCTGGACATGGACTGGGCCAAGGACATCCCGCTCATCTACTCCACCAAGGTCAACCCCGAGGTGGTGCGGCGCTATCCCGGCCCCACCCTGCCCCTGTGGACCCTGGGCGGCCTGGCCACCTTCGTGCTGCAGGACCGCGAGTTCGTGCTCGACGCGGGCGGCAACGTCTCCGTGACCTTGGTGCGCCTGCTGCGCTGGATGGGCATCGGCAGCATCCTGCTGGCGGGCCAGGACTTCGCCTGGAAGGGCGAGACCACCCACGCCGAAGGCCACCACGCCTCGGCCCCCCTGCCCTTCAACCCGCAGTCCCACCAGAGGCTGACGAACCTGTGGGGCGAGGAGATCATCTCGAGCGTCCAGTACCTGACCAGCAAGCGCGACCTGGAGAACGACATCAAGAAGTCGCCGTTTCGCATCTACAATCTCTACGGCGGCGGCGTCATCATCGAGGGCGCGCCCGCCGTGACCCTGGAAGAGGCCGTGAACGAGGGCTGCCTGTCCTCGGCTCCGGGCAGCAAGGACCTGTTCCTCCAAAAGCTGGCCCAGGCCCGCACCCCCGGCCAGGACATCTGCTTCGAGCCGCGCAGCCACATCTGGACCAGTTCCTTCAGGAACGTGGAGAAGCGCCTGGCCAAGCTGTTCAAGCACAACGAGGCCAACCAGGTAGACATCCACAACATGCTGGAGCAGGCCCTGTTCTTCGTGCGCCAGGACCCGCTGTACCTGCCCTATCTGTTCAACGAAACCCTGGACCTGGCCGGACTGGCCAAGACCCGGCGCAGCTATGAGCCGAAGGACTTGATGGAGTTCAAGCGCATCGGCAAGAACATCCTGGCCAAGGTGCGCGAAGTGGACCGCTGCGTGGCGGGCCTGGGCAGCCACCGGGCCGCCTGAGTTACCGCATCCGCAAGCGAGGCAGCGAAGCGCCCGCCGGGACCGACCCTGGCGGGCGTTTTTCATTTCCCGCGGGCGGGCGCGCCGGACGATGTTTCCCGCGTCGGTTGCATGCGCCCCGGATTCGCCCTATAAGGCCGCATGCCGCGCACAGCCCCGAACCCACTGGCCGCCTGGGCCGTCCTGTCCCTGCCGCTCGTTGCGGCGATGGCGGCCTGCTACGGCGTGCTTGGCGCCGAAGACGCCATCATCGCGCATTTCGACGCCTGGCGGCCGGAACATCCGCAAGCCGTGGCCCTGCTCAAGTTCTGCACGAACTGGGGCAATCCGGCCCTGTACCTGGTCTACGCGGGCATTCTCATCAAGGGGCTGAAGCAGCGCCGCCGCGACCTCACCATGCTGGCCCTGGGCTGCCTGGCCGCGCAGCTCATCGTGTCCTTGGCGCTGGAGCGCTTCCTCAAAATCTCCATCGGCCGCCCCCGGCCCGACGTGCCCGGCCCCTTCGTGCCCTGGTCCCTTGACTCCGGGCACCACTCGCTACCCTCGGGCCACACCACGGAAATCATGGTCCAGACCGTGCCCCTGGCGATACGTTTTGGCCCCTGGCTGGCGCCGATAGGGCTGGGGCTCATGGCCGGGCTCGTGGGCTTCAGCCGCATCGCGCTGGGCTGGCACCACCCCTCGGACGTCCTGGCGGGCTGGCTGGTGGGCAGCCTGGGCGGATACCTCGCGCTTTACCTGGCAAGGAGATGGACATGACCGCCCTCGTCGAAAAATGCCTGGACCGCCTGTGGGACCTGATCCGCCGCAGCCCCTGGCTTGCCCTGGCAGTGCTGACGGCCATGCAGACGGCCTTCACCCTGCAAAGCCGCGCCCTGTGGTTTTCCGACGAGGTGCGCTACGCCGACGCCTACGCCGGATTGCTGCGCGGGCGCTGGCTGGTGCTGTCGCTGAACGGCGTGGCCTACCCGGACAAGCCGCCCCTGTACTTCTGGTTTCTGCGCGCGCTCGACGCCATCCCCGGCGTCAGCGACCCGGCGGTATTCTTCCTGGGCGCGGCTGCCAGCGGGCTGCTGGTGCTCTACGCCACCCTCGCCCTTGCGCGGGCCCTCAAGCTGGACGACGAGGCCGGGGCATCCGTCGGGATGGCGGCCGGGCTGATCCTGCTCTCCACCCTGTTCTTCTCCGGGCTGCTGCACTACTCGCGCATGGACCTGCTCTTCACGGCGCTGATCATCGCGGCCCAGGCGGCCTTCTGCCTGGCCTTCACCCCCGGCAACGAGGTCCGGCGCGCGCGGCTCAACACCCTTGCGCTCTTTCTGGCCGGGCTGGCCACGCTCACCAAGGGGCCGCTGGGCCTGCTGTTCCCGGTGCTGACCACCCTGCTCTACCTCACCTGGCGCGGTCGCGCGCGGGAGTTCTTCCGCGCCGGCATGCTGCCGGGGCTGCTGGCCCTGCTGGCCCTGGTTTTCTCCTGGGTTCTCGCCGCCTACTTTGTGGAGGGGCCGGACTTCCTGCGCAAAATCTTCGTGGAGCAGATCTTCCAGCGCGCCACCAAGACCTTCCATCACGCCGAGCCGTTCTATTTTTACCTGGTGGCCTTTCCCCCCTGCTGGCTGCCCTGGACCCTGGCGCTCCTGGCGCTGCCGGTGCGCCGCCTGTTCGACGGAGACTACTGGCGCGCGCTTTATGCCGGGCGCAAGGCGTCGTCTTCCGTGGCTTCCCTGGCCCCCGTGGCCGATGCCAAGGCCTGGCTGTGGATATCCTTCCTGAGCGGGCTGACCCTGCTCTCGCTTTTGAGCGGCAAGGTGGTGGTCTACATCCTGCCGCAGCTCCCCCCCCTGGCATTGCTGCTGGCCCTGGAGCTGCTCGGGGACAAAACGCCCAGGCCCTGGCGGCGGCTCTGGACCGCCGCGGGAATCCTGTTCCTGGGCCTTGCCGCCGTGACCACCCAGGCCGAGCGCTTTCTGCCCGTGCAGATGTCCCTGCCTGGCATCTGGGCCGTGGCCGGGGGCTTCGCCGCCTGCGGCCTGGGGCTGTTGCTCCTGCGCGGGCAGACCGCCCGGCGCGTGCTCCCGGTCCTGGCCATCCTGACCGCCCTGTGGGTGCAGCCCGCGGCGCAGAGCCTGTCCCCGGCGCTGGACGCCATCATGAGCCCCAAGCCCCAAGCCGACGTGCTCAAGGACTACGCCGCCAAGGGCTACCTGCCCGTGGCCCACGACATCTACCAGGGCATCTACTCGTACTATGTCGGCGGCGTGGTGCGCGAGACCGCAGCCTACGACACGCTGGACCCGCTGGTCGCCGAAAAGGACGTCGTGCTGGCCATCAAGAAAAAGCACTGGGACAAGTGGGAAACGCGGCCCAGGCATATGGTGGTCGTGCTGGAGCAGTGGCTGGCCGGGCAGCCGTACTACATCGCCATCACCGACAGGAAGGGCGTTCTCAAGGTTCCCTGAAATCCCAGGCGCAAATGCCACCGCAAGCCCTAAACCCATCGCTATTGTCTGCCGAAGGGGGTATGTGCGGAGATGCTTCGCGGCGCCTGGAGCGTCTCTCCCTTGTCTGCTCCAGCGACTGCGTGGTCTCCGTCGGGGGTTCTTGGTGCGAAAGCTCTGCCTCACCGCTCTTCTCTGCCTGCTCGCGCTCTGCACCAGCGGATGCGCCGCGCTGCCCCTCCTTGCGGTGGGCGACGTGCTCTCCGTGGCCGAAGCCGGAAAAACCGGCTTCGACATGGCGGCCGGCATCAACTCGCGCCAGAGCCTGAGCCAGGACACCAGCGACGACGCCCAGGCCGAGGCCCGGCTGCGCGCCCGGCTGCACTCCCTGGGCGGCATGCTGGCCCAGGCCACTCCTCACGTCACCCAGGGCCGCGCCTACATCGTCGGCACCTATGCGAACCCCAGAGAACTGGAACGCGCCCGCAACGCCACAAGGAACGTCAAGGGCGTGCGCGAGCTGACCCTGTGCCTGTTCCCCGCTGGCTCGGGCAGGCACTACGTCACGGACGGCGAGCTGCGCGACAACATCCTGCGCATGTCCGGCATCCGCACCCGCGACGTGCGCGTGCAGGTGGTGGAGGGCAACGCGGTGCTCCTGGGCCGAGTGCGCACCAACGCCGAACGCCAGCGCCTGAACGACAGCGCGCACGACTCCGGCGCATCCAGCGTGCGCAACTACGTGCAGCTCCTCGCCTCCAACTGACGCCCCCCTCACCGAGCCAAGACGGCATCCAGGCCGACAGCAACACGCCCAAAGCCGGCCGCGGCGCATTGTGTGACGTGGCCCTGGAAGCCAGGATCGCCCGCAGCTCGCACGGAAAACGCCCCCTGCACCTTGCCTTCCCTTTGTCCTCCCGGCTGTGCGCCACGCGCAAAAAGGCGGCCAGGGATATCCTGACCGCCTCGGCGGCGCATTGTTTCGCGGACTTTAGACGTGGACTGGAGCCTCGCGCTCCTCCTCTGCGGCGTTGGCCTTGCGGGCCAGGCGCTGGCTAGGGCTCTCCGATGGCCCCTTCCACGATGCGCAGGACCTCCTGCGGGTCGAAGGGCTTGCGGACGGTGCCCACGGCCTTGCGGATGGCCAGGTGGATGCCCGGCAGGCCGCTGATGACGATGACCGGCAGGTCGCGGAACTCCGGGATGCGCGAGAACCGGCGGAAGAACTTCGGCCCCCATTCGTTGGGCATCTCAAGGTCAAGCGTCACGAGGTCCGGGTATTCCGTCACCAGCACCTCCATGGCCACGTCGCCGTCGCAGGCCGTGCAGGTGTCGTAGCCACGCTCGCGCAGCACCGTCACAAGATATTCCACGATGTCCGGGTCGTCATCCACCACAAGGATCTTCTTGGGCGCGCCCTCCGGGCGCACGGGGCGACCCTGGGTGGTCTGGGCCAGGCGCTGGCGGAAAATGCGCCGGGCCAGCTTTTTGCGCTGCACCGGCTCGGCCAGCGCCTCCTCGCCCGCCGGGGCCTCCGGCTTGGACTCGGCCTTCTTCTGGGCTTTGAGCCGCTCGGCCTCCTTGCGGGCGATGCAGTTCTGGCCGTCGCTCAGGATGTCGCGCACGGTGACGGAGTCGAGCTTTTCGAGCATGGCCTGATCCGCCGCGATCCAGATGGTGCGCGTGAGGCAGTGCACCGAGCGGGGGCAGGCCAGGCGGTTGTTGGAGCAGGGCAGCACGGCGGCGTCGCCCTCCAGGGCGCGGACCACGTCGCCCACGGTGATGTTCTCCGGGGGCATGGCCAGCAGGTGGCCTCCCTCGCGCCCGCGCACGCTGCGCACGAACCCGGCGCGCTGCAGTTCGCCCACCAGGCGCTCCAGATACTTCACCGAGACATCCTGGCGCAGCGAGGTTTCGGCCATGGAGACCGGCCCCTTGTCCTCGTGCTGCGCGATGTCCAGCACAAGCCGCATCCCATATCTGCCCTTGGTCGTCAGTCGCATGGCGCCCCCCCTGTCCCCTGTGCCCCCGCGCCGAGCTACGCAACTCCTTCGCACGCGGGACGGTAAACACAGACACTCTTGATCGGCACGATATACAAAGTAAATACGCTTTGCAAGTCACACTAAAACTGTATGCTTTAATATAGTAAACATACTTTGCGCGTATGTAAACAAAAAATTTCAAAAAGTACTTCACACAATGCAAAATATATGGCAACATTGCATGTAGCTACATAACATTGCGATTCATTATCAACTGCATAACGTTTTCATAGTGAATTAACATGGCGTTATTTTGAGGTATTCCTAGCGGAACACTCGGCGGTCAATACGTAGCGCACGCAACACGTGCGAGGGAGGGCGACATGCATCCACCTACCTTGTGGAATTGGGAACCGGGACAACGGGTCATACTGCCTTCGGTCAAATGCCCGGAGACATGCGCCTGGATCGAAGAGCCGCACGCCTCACCCGACGGGGAACGGCTGGCCATGCTGGCCAGCCTGGCCGACGGAGGCTTCACGGCCCTGGTCAACGGCGAGCCGTGGGAAAACAGCTTCGACAAGGCATGGTACCCGCGCTTCAGCCCGGACGGACGGCTGACCGCCGTGGTCCAGGCGGACGGCATGTGGACCCTGGCCGTGGACGGCGAGGCCTGGGAGGAGAGCTTCGACTACCTCTGGGGCACCCAGTTCTCCGCCGAGGGCGACGTCATCGCGGCCTGCATCCAGAGCGGCGGCGAGTACGGCCTGTGCCTCGACGGCACCACCTGGGAGACCCTCTACGAGAACGCCAACCAGCCAACCCTTTCCGCCGACGGCCAGTCATCCGCCGCGGTGGTGCAGGTCGGCTCGCTCAAGCCGGCCGACCTCGACGACTTCGCCGCGGGGGTTTTCGGCGTGGCGGTGAACGGCCAGTCCTGGGGCGTCAGCTTCATGAACGTCTGGACACCGACCTTTGACCCCGCGGGCAAGCGCGTGGCCGCCCAGGTGCGCACCTCCCTGTACGACTACTCCATCGTGGTGGACGGCAACAAGTGGGCCGCCAACTACGGCTGCGTGTGGGAACCGCGCTTCAACCCGGCCACAGGCTCGGTGGTGGCGCCGGTGCGCATGGCCGGGGCCTGGGGCCTGGCCCAGGACGACCAGATCATTTGGGAGCCCAAGTTCGCCCAGTGCTGGCACCAGGTCATCAGCCAGGACGGCAAGAACATCGCGGCCATCGTGGCGCCACAGTTCGGCGCCTTCACCGTGGCCGTGAACGGCAAGCCGTGGGCCATCTCGCAACCCGTCGTCACCGACCTCGTCGTCGCCCGCCAGGGCGAGACCGTCGCCGCGCTGGGCAACACATTCAACAAGGACTGGCGCGTCATGGTGGACGGCAGGTTCTGGGACGGCACCTGGGACATGGCCTGGACACCGGTCATCAGCGCGACAGGCGGGCACGTGGCCGTGAAGGTGGAAAAGGCCGGACGCCAGACCCTGGTGGTCGACGGCAGGGTCTACCCGCGCGAGTTCACGAAGGTCTTCGAACCCGCCTTCAGCCCCGACGGAACCAAGCTGCTCATCCGGGCCTTGGACAAGGACGCCTTCCTGCGCATCGTCGCAGAGGTAGGCCGCGCCTAGGCGCGCAAAGGAGGACGAACATGAATGCGGCATACGAATTCGTCACCGGCCCGCTGGCCTGGCTCGCCTGGGGGATCTTTCTCCTGGGCTCGGCCTATCGACTGTATTCCATGTATCAACTGGCCCTGAAGAAAGACGCCCCGTCCGTGAGCTTCATGGACCTGGGGTTCTCCCTGCGCTCCATCTTCAACTGGCTCATCCCCTTCAACGCCCTGGGCTGGCGCAAGAGTCCGGTCATGACCGTGACCACCTTCGCCTTCCACCTCTGCCTCATCGCCGTGCCGGTTTTTTTGGTGGCGCACGTGACGCTGTGGACGGAATTCTTCGGCATCTCCTACGCCACCCTGCCCGACAACGTGGCCGACATCATGACCCTGGTGGTGCTGGCGGCCTGCCTCGTCTTCGCCGGCCGCAGGCTGACGCAGAAGGAAGTGGCCTACATCACCACCGGCAAGGACTGGCTGGCGCTCACCATCGTGACCCTGCCCTTCCTGACCGGCTTTTTGGCCTACCACCAGGTGTTCGACTACCAGGTCATGATCGTCGCCCACATCGTGGCCGGAGAGATCATGCTCGCCGCCATCCCCTTCACCCGCCTCTCGCACATGGTCTTCGCCGCCTTCACCCGCGCCTACATGGGCTCGGAGTTTGGCGGCGTGCGCCACGCGAGAGACTGGTAAAGCCCCAAGGAGGAACCACACATGGGCATCCAAGAAAGACTCATCGAGGACGTGGGGCTCAGGCGCGGGGTCTCGCGGCTGACCCCGGAGAAGATCGAGAAAACCATCGGCGCCGTGCTGAAGGGCGAGACCGGCGCGCGCCTGGCCACCTACGCCGAGACCTGCATGCGCTGCGGCCTCTGCGCCGAGGCCTGCCACTTCGCCCTCTCCCACCCCGGCGACCCGAGCTTCACCCCGGCGGGCAAGGTGCACCAGACCATGAGCGTGCTGCTGGACAGGAAGGGCCGGGTGGACCCGGACTTCATATACGGCATGGCGCAGCTGGCCTACACCGAATGCAACCTCTGCCGCCGCTGCGTGCATTTCTGCCCCATCGGCATCGACACGGCCTACATCATCTCTGTCGTGCGGCGCATCTGCCACAAGCTTGGCGTCACCCCGCAGTACATCCAGGACACGGCGCACAGCCACTCAGCCGTGTTCAACCAGATGTGGGTCAAGGACGACGAGTGGACGGACTCGCTCATGTGGCAGGAGGACGAGGCGCGCGAGGAGTTCCCCGGCCTGCGCATCCCGCTCGATAAGGAAGGCGCGGACATCTACTACTCCGTCATCGCGCCCGAGCCAAAGTTCCGCACCCAGCTCATCTACCAGGCTGCGGCCATCCTGCACATGTCCGGGAAGGACTGGACCATGCCCGCGCATTCCGGCTGGGACAACTCCGACATGTGCATGTTCACCGGCGACTTCGAAATGATGGGCCGCTTGAAGCGCCGCCACTTCGAAAGCGCCCAGAAGCTCAAGGTCAAGCGCATCGTCATGGGCGAATGCGGCCACGCCCTGCGCTCGGTGTACGACGTGGGCAACCGCTGGCTGGGCTACAGCTATCCGCCCGTGCCGGTCATCCACGCCGTGGAGTTCTACTGGGAGCTCATCCAGGAGGGGCGCATCAAGCTGGTCAAGAAGTTCCCCGGCCCGGTGACCATCCAGGACCCCTGCAACATCGTCCGCGGCAAGGGGCTGCAACAGAAGCTGCGCGAGGTGACGCGCTTCCTGGTGGAAGGCGACATCGTGGAGATGCACCCCAACATGGAACACAACTTCTGCTGCGCGGCTGGCGGCGGCGTCATCAACTGCGGCCCGCCCTTCAAGAACCAGCGGGTTGCGGGCAACACGGTCAAGGCCGAGCAGCTCAAGGCCACCGGCGTCAAGACGGTGATCACCCCCTGCCACAACTGCCACGGCGGCCTGCACGACATCATCCACCACCACAAGCTCGGTATGGAGCTCAAGTTCTTGAGCGACATCATCTACGAATGCATGGAAAAGCCCGAGGCCTAAGAGGAGGCAGACATGAAGCGCACACTCCCCCTTCTCATCCTGGCCGCACTGACCATCGTGTCGGCCCTGGCGACGGTACAGGCCGTCATGGCCCAGGACGCCATCACCAAACTGGCCCCGGAGGCCTTCGGCACGCTGACCAGGCCCCCGGCCGTGTTCGTCCACGACAAGCACAACGAAAAGGCCAAGCTGGAGGAATGCGTGGTTTGCCACCACGGCGGGTCCGACGGCAAGATCGACAAGAGCGCCTCCACCGAGGGCACGCCCTGCGTGGAGTGCCACAAGGTGAAGCCCGCGGGAAAGGCCACCAACCTCAAGCGCGCCTACCACAAGCAGTGCATCGACTGCCACAGGGCCAAGGGCAAGGGACCGCTGGCCTGCGGCCAGTGTCACAAGCGCTGACAACCGTCCGCCGCTGACCGGCGGGAGGGCTCTGCACAAGCATCTCCCGCCGGAACGGCGGCAGGCCGAACAGGCCGGGGAAGCGAGTCATGCGGACGCCGTGGGACGCCATTCAAGGAAGCCTCATCTCCAAGCTCATCGTGGCTGCGGGGACTTCTCTCGTGGTGTGCGTGTTCGCCCTGTCCTACCTGGCCATCAGCCACCAGGAGGACGTGCTCATGACCTACGTGGTGTCCGAGGCCGACCGCCTGGGCACCACCATCAAGCTCGGCACGCGCTACGCCATGATGCTGAACGCGCGCGAGGACCTGAACCAGATCATCTCCAACGTGGGCAGGCAGGAGGGCATCCTGGCCATCCGCGTGTACAACAAGGAAGGTCAGATCAAGTTCTCCAACATCTCAAGCGAGGTCGATTCCGTCACGGACATCAAGAGCCAGGCATGCTACGTCTGCCACCAGTCCAACCCCCCGACCTCCGACGTGCCCCTGGAAGCGCGCACGCGCATCTTCGACGGACCGAACGGCCAGCGCACGCTGGGCATCATCAGCCCCATCCACAACGAGCCCGGCTGCTCCGAAAACTGCCACTTCCACCCGGCGGACAAGAAGGTCCTGGGCGCCATCGACGTGGTGGTGTCACTGGAGGCCACCGACCGCGAGATCAGCTCGTCCAAGACGCGCATCATCGCCTTCACCGCCATCGGCCTGCTGGCGCTCGGCCTGTCCATCTTCGTGTTCATGATGCGCTTCGTCATCCGGCCCATCCGCAGGCTCATCCGCGGCGCCAAGCGCATCGCCGAGGGCGGCCAGTGCGCGGGCATCGACATCTCCCAGCGCGACGAGATGGGCACCCTGGTCCACGCCATAGAGCGCATGGGCAAGAGCATCAGCGAGAAGCAGATCGAGCTGAACCGCCAGCGCGACGAGTACCAGACGCTGTTCTCGCAGGTGCCCTGCATCATCACCGTGCAGGACAAGAACTTTCGGCTGCTGCGCTACAACCAGGAATTCCGCGAGAAGTTCCGCCCGCGCCCCGGCGACTTCTGCTACCACGCCTACAAGGGCCGCAACGAGAAATGCCCCAACTGCCCGGTGGAGATGACCTTCCAGACGGGCAAGAGCCACTGCAGCGAGGAGACGGGCTTCGACGCCGACGGGAACCAGCGGCACTGGCTGGTGACCACGACGCCCATCACCAACAGCGACGGCGAGATCGTCTCGGCCATGGAGATGTGCCTGGACATCACCAGCCGCAAGCAGTTGGAGGAGGAGCTGGAGAAGAGCGAGCACAAGTACCAGGCCATCTTCCGCAACATCCCCAACCCCGTGTTCGTGCTTGACGCGGAGACCCTGCGCATCCTCGACTGCAACGAGTCCGTGCCCACAGTGTACGGCTTCGAGCCTTTCGAGATCATAGGCCGCTCGTTCCAGGACCTGTACCCGAAGGAGGACCGCGACCGCTTCGAGAAGCGCCTGGCCCAGACGGACCTGCACGACCGCGTGGTCCACATGACCAAGGACGGCCGCAGGCTGTTCGTCACGGTGCGCGTGTCGCCCTCCGAGTTTTCCGGCCAGAAGGTGCTGCTCGTCACCACCAGCGACATCACCAAGCGCCTTGAGACCGAGCAGCAGCTCATCCAGGCCTCCAAGATGGCCACCCTGGGCGAGATGGCCACGGGCATGGCCCATGAGCTGAACCAGCCCCTGTCGGTCATCAAGACCGCGGCCAGCTTCATCGTGCGCAAGATCACCCGCCAGGAATGCCTGGCCCCGGACATCCTCGCCGAGATGGCCAAGGAGATCGACGCCCACGTGGACCGCGCCTCCAAGATCATCAACCACCTGCGCGAGTTCGGGCGCAAGCCGGAGATGAAGCTCGAGCCCGTGGACGCCGGGGCCATCCTCACCCGGGCGCTGGACATCTTCAGCCAGCAGCTCAAGCTGCGCGAGATCGAGGTGGCCCTCCACGTCGACCCGGACCTGCCCAAGGTGCTGGCCGACGCCGGGCGCCTGGAGCAGGTGTTCATCAACATGCTCATCAACGCCCGCGACGCCATTGAGGAAAAGTGGGCGGCCCCGGAGATGGCGGACAAGCCCGCCAGCCCCAAGCGGATCCTGCTCTCCGCCAGAAAAGACGGCCAGTTCGTGGCGGTGACCATCGCCGACACGGGCTGCGGCATTCCCCCCGGCGTGCTGGAGAAGATCTTCCAGCCCTTCTTCACCACCAAGAAGGTGGGCAAGGGCACGGGCCTGGGCCTGTCCATCAGCTACGGCATCGTCAAGGACTGCGGCGGCGACATCCGCGCCTACTCCGTTCCCGGCGAGGGCACGCGCTTCATCATCACCCTGCCCATCGAACTGAATGGGGGGCGGCCATGAGCGACGCGACGCGACTGCTTCTGGTGGACGACGAGGAGGGCATCCGCAAGGTGCTGGGCCTGAGCCTTGCCGACCGGGGCTTCACGGTACACATGGCCGAAAACGCCGAGCAGGCCCTGGCCCTGTTCCGCGAGCTCGCGCCGACCATCGTCATCACGGACATCAAGATGCCAGGCATGGACGGCCTGGAACTTCTGCGGACCATCAAGGCCGAGGCCGACGGCTCGGCCGACTGCGGTGGCCGCGATGTCGAGGTCATCCTCATCACCGGCCACGGCGACATCGACCTGGCCATCCAGGGCATCAAGCTCGACGCCACGGACTTCGTCACCAAGCCCATCAGCGACGACGCCCTGGACATCGCGCTGGGCCGGGCCCGCGAACGCTTGAGCATGCGCCGGGCCATCCGCGAGCACACTCGCGAGCTGGAGCGCCTGGTGGAACAGAAGACCCGCGAGCTGCTGGCGGCCGAACGCCTGGCCGCCGTGGGCCAGACCGTGGCCGGGCTTTCCCACGCCATCAAGAACCTGGCCAGCGGCCTGGAGGGCAGCATCTTCCTGCTGGGCAAGGGCCTGGAGCTGGATCGCCGGGCCTACCTGGAGCAAGGCTGGGAGATGCTCCAGGCCAACGTGGAGAAGATCAAGAACCTTTCGCTTGAAATGCTGCGCTACGCCAGGCCCGAGGCCCTCAAGCCCGCTCCCTGCGACCCCGCCCTGCCCGCGCGTCAGGTGGCGGAGCTGCTGGCGCTCAAGGCCAAGGCCGCAGGCGTGGAGCTTTGCCTGGCGCCTGCACCGGACCTGCCGCTCGCGAACATCGACGCCGACGCCCTGCACCGGGCCCTCATGAACCTGGTGGGCAACGCCCTTGACGCCTGCCAGACCGCTGGTTTCGGCCCCGATGCTCCTGGCGGGCGGGTGGACCTCAGCGTCTCGTCCCTGCCGGGCGGCGGCGTGCGCTACAGCGTTTCCGACAACGGCTGCGGCCTGGATGAGGAAGCCAAGGCCCGGCTGTTCACCGCATTCTTCAGCACCAAGGGTGAAGGCGGCTCCGGCCTGGGACTCATGACGACCAAGAAGATCGTGGAAGAACACGGCGGAAGCATTGCAGTAACAAGCGAAATTAATGCAGGAACGACATTCTCCATTGTCATACCAGGATAGAATGAATTAAATATGCGAAAATATGACTTTTTTACACAGAATTTTTCTTTACAATGTTGACTCGGACATTATTATGTAATACAGTGAAGTCGCATTAAGATCGTAGCAGAAGAGCAATTGCATACAAACGGAATGTGCAATATGGACGTTATCACACTCGCCAAGAATGGATTTCTGCTCCGGCACGACGGGAAGCAAGAGACGGACCCACTCTGCGCTCTCGGGGCTCGCGTTGTGCTGGAACAGGGTTACACCTTGCGCAGCTTCGTCCAGATGCTCGCGGCCTACCCGCTGCTCACGCGCTTGAGCCCCTTTGCCAAGGACCTTGCCGCCGGGCTTTCCCGCTGGCCAGCCGAGGGCTGCATGCCTCCGGGCATCGCGCGGCTGGAGCTGTCCAAGGTGGTGGAGATCATCGGCCACCCGGCTCCGCCCAGGCTTGAGATCTACCACGCCCTGCGCGGGGTGGGCACGGATGGCGCAGACATCGAGGTCAAGCCCTATCCGGTGGAGACGCTGCTCGACCTGCCAGTGACCCTGGGCCAGCTCAAGCACGTGGTCTTTGGCGACCGGATGGACGAATTCCGCTTCCAAACAGTCGTGAACCTGTTCGAGTTTCAGGAAGGCATCGGTTGGCAACTCGCCTTTCACGGCGCACCCGTGGAATGCGCACTAAGGAGGTAGTTATGTTTGAGAAGATCCTGTTCGCCACGTCGGCCTCTCCCACATGCGACGACGCCGCCCGCGTCGCCTTTGAGCTCTCGCGCAAGAACCGCTCCAAGCTCTTCGTGTACCACGTCTTCGGCCTGCCCGGCCGCGGGTTCAGCCTCACCTACCGCGACGTGCGCACCGGTGAGCAGGAGAATGTGGACGAGAACCTGGTGAGCCTGGTGAAGGAAGAGATGGCCCAGTATTACGAGAAGCTCGGCAAGGACCACCCTGACTGCGTCTACCAGACCACCACCGGCGAGCCGCACACCGAGATCCTGCGCAAGGCGCGCAAGGACGACGCCAGCCTCATCATCATGGGCGCGCACACCCGCGAGGAAGACGTGGGCGCCATGCGTCACCGCGCCATCGCAGGCTCCACCATGCAGAAGGTGGCCAAGAGCGCCCGCTGCCCGGTGCTCATCGTCAGCCGCCCCTGCGTCACCTGCTGGTCGTACTTCGCCAACATCGTGGTCGCCACGGACTTCAGCAAGCCCGCCGACTACGCCTTCCAGTTCGCCCGCAACGTGGCCAAGGAGATCGGCTGCAAGCTGCACGTGTTCCACTGCGTGGACATCGGCCCCGAGGGCCAGGCCAGCAGCGCCACCCAGGCCTATATTGAGCAGCAGCTGGCCCTGGCCGAGAAGAAGATTCAGGACAAGTACGTGGCCAACATGGGCGACTTCGACAACTACGTCATCGCCCTGCGCGAAGGCACCCCGCACGTGGAGGTGCTGAAGTACGCCCGCGAGGCCAAGGCAGACTTGATCGTCATGGCCCACCACACCAAGGACGTGGACCCCGAGCAGGCCATGCTCGGCAGCACCATCGAGCAGGTTGTGCTGCGCTCGGCCTGCCCCGTGCTCAGCGTGAACCACCCCGACAAGGTGGACGTGAGCCCCTACGGGGTGCCGCGCGCGGAGTAGGCCATGAAGGCGGGCGAGGCCCGGGGCCGGGTGCTCGTCGTGGACGACGAGATGCACCTGAGACTTTACATCGCCGCGGTCTTCGAGACGGCGGGGTATGAGGTCAGGATGGCCAGAGACGGCGAGGAGGGCTTCCGCAAGGCCACGGAGTGGAAGCCCGACCTCGTCAGCCTGGACTTGATGATGCCCAACGAGGGCGGCCTGAAGCTCTTCCAGCGGCTCAAGGCCGACGCGGTTCTGGGGCAGGCCGGGGTGCTTGTGGTTTCAGCCATCGGAGGCGATACTTTCCGGCACTCGCTCAAGCTGGTGCAGAGCGGGTCGCGCAGCGGCGACGGAGGGCGCCTGCCGGACGTGGACGGCTACGTGGAGAAGCCCCCCAGCCCGGAGGCGCTCCTGCGGGAGGCCGAGAGGATCCTGGAAGGCCGGAGCGCGACGGCTCCCGCCGGCTGAGTCGGAATTTCGAAGCAGAACACGAAGGAGGCGTAAGATGGCGAAGAAAATCATGGTGGTGGACGACGATCCTGATATCGTGGAATACCTTGTGTCCATCTTCAAGGAACGCGGCTACGCCACCTGTTCGGCTCCGGGCGGCGAGGCCGCCATGGAGGTCATGGAGCGCGAAAAGCCGGACCTGCTGACCCTGGACCTGGAGATGCCCGACGAATGGGGTCCGAGGTTCTACCGCAAGTTCAGCCAGAAGCCCGAGTTCAAGGACCTGCCCGTGGTGGTGATAAGCGGCCTGGCGGGCATCCACCTGGCCATCCGCAAGGCCATCGCCACGGTGAACAAGCCCTTTGAGCCCGCTCAGGTGCTGAAGATCGTGGAAGGGGCCATCGGCGCGCCGTAGCGGACGCCTTGAGGAGCTTTCCCTTCCGGGGGGACTTCATGTAGGATGCGCTCCAGAACGCGGGCGCGGTCCAGCCTCACAGGCTGCGATCAAAGTCCAGGGGCAGGCTTGATGAGCATGAACGTGCTGCTTGTGGATGACGAGGCAGGAATCCGCAAGGTAGTCGGCATCACCTTGGCCGACATGGGATACAAAGTGTTTGAGGCGGCCAGCGGCGACGAGGCGCTGGCTGTCTTTGAACGCGTGCTTCCCCCCGTCGTCCTCACCGACATCCGCATGCCCGGCATGGACGGCCTGGAGCTTCTGCGCCGCATCAAGACCATGAGCCCGGACACCGAGGTCATCCTGGTCACCGGCCACGGCGACCTGGACATGGCCGTGGCGGGGCTCAAGCTCGACGCCTGCGACTTCATCGCCAAGCCTGCCGGGCCGGACGTGCTGGAGATCGCCCTGGACCGCGCCAAGGCCAAGATCGTCATGCGCGAGCGCCTGAAGAACTACACCGAGAACCTTGAGGTGCTGGTTCATCAGCAGGCGGACCACCTGATGGACGTGGAACGCCAGTGCGCCGTCAAGGGCGCTGTCGAGGGCCTCACCCAGCTCATCGGCGGCGTGGCCGGAGACGTGGAGGGCGGGATCGGCATCTTCAACGGCCTGCCCTGCCTGGTGTCCATCCAGGACGCCTACCAGCGCATCGTCTCCGTGAACCAGCTCTACCGGGAGCGCCTGGGCGACCGCGTGGGCCAGCCGGGCTACACCGTCTATGCCGGGCAAGCGGGCACCGAGGCGGGGAGCCCCGTGGGCCGCACCCTGGCCACCGGGCAGGGCCAGAAAAGCCGCGTGGCCCTGTTCGGCCCGGACGAGACCCTGTCCGCCGTCATGGTGCACACCGCGCCCATCAAGGGCGTGGACGGCGAGATCGACCTGGTGCTGGAACTCACCGTGGACGCGGGCGAGGTGCAGCGCCTGCAGGACGAACTGCGCGCCACCCGCCAGCGCTACCAGCAGCTCTTCGACGAAGCGCCCTGCTTCATCACCGTGCAGGATCGCCACCTGCGCATCCAGGCCGCCAACCGCCGCTTCAAGGCCGAGTTCGGCGACCCGGCCGACCGGAACGGCGGAGGGCTGTGCTACGAGGCCTATTGCGGCACGGCCAGGCCCTGCTTCGGCTGCCCCACCCTCAAGACCTTCGAGGACGGCCAGGCGCACCAGAGCGAGCTGACCGTGCGCGGCAAGGACGGCGAGCCGGTGCAGGTGGTGGTGTGGACCGCGCCCATCCGCAACGAGCACGGCGAGATCGAGGCCGTCATGGAGATGGCCACCGACATCACCGAGCTCTCGCGCATGCAGGACCACCTGGCCAGCCTCGGCATGCTCATCGCCTCGCTCTCCCACGGCATCAAGGGCCTGCTCACGGCGCTGGACGGCGGCGTGTACAAGGTCAACGCGGGCTTCCGCACGGGCGACCAGGAGATGGTCCAGGCGGGCTGGGGCAAGGTCACCGAGCTCATCGGGCGCATCAAGGGCATGGTGCTCGACATTCTGTTCTACGCCAAGAAGCGCGAGCTGCAGCTGCGCGACATGGAGGCCCGCGACCTGGCCACGCAGGTGGCCGAGACCGTGGCGCCCAAGGCCGAGCAACTGGGCGTGAGCTTCATCAGCGAGATAGCCCCGAACCTGGGCAACTTCGCGGTGGACGCCGTGGTGCTCTCCGCCGCCATGGTGAACATTCTGGAGAACGCCGTGGACGCCTGCCTGGAAGACCACACCAAGGAGACCCACGAGGTGGTGTTCCGCGCCAGGCCCGACGCCAGCGGCGTGTTCTTCGAGATCGAGGACAACGGCATCGGCATGCAGCCGGACACGCTCTCGCGCCTGTTCTCGGTGTTCTTCTCCACCAAGGGCTCGCGCGGCACGGGCCTTGGGCTGTTCATCGCCAAGAAGGCCGTGGACCAGCACGGGGGGCGCATCGGCGCCGTCTCCGAGCCGGGCCAGGGCTCGACCTTCCGCATCTGGATTCCCCGCTAACGCCTGAGCCCCTGGCAACCAGCCACTCCCACACGCCCCCATCCATCGCCATACCAGCTGGAGACTCACGCCTTCCCCGGAGAGCCTGGTCACTTTCCTCGCATGCTGCGGGAAAGTTCATCGGCTCACATAATACATCTTGACTTTTTTTGCGGCACAACTAAATAGCTCTTTCCGTTGTGCTGGCACTTGCCCGCTCAAGGCGAAAGACCGGCAATTGGCGGAAAGCAGCAGATGGCAAGACACTCTTTAGCAGCAAACCGACACGAGTCCCTATGCACATCGCACTCTCCATCTTGAATCCCTGGGTCGTCTTCGCCCACCTCGGGCGTCTCGGCCCAGCACTTGGCTGCCTCAGCCTGCAGCTCACCCTCATCGGCTGGCTTCCTGCCGCCGCCTGGGCCTACATGGCCATCCGGCGGGCGGAGCTTATGCCGCAGCCCAGAAGGCTCCAGCCCTTCAACATCGTCCCCAGAAACTTCACGCCCCCGAGGCAGCGGGCCTAGCAGCGGCTCCCCGCGTCGGCCCGTGCGCGCCCCATTGACAATCGCTTTTGAGTGCTCATATTGGGCTTATCCAATTTCAGACAGTTTTAGTCTGAATTATTGCGAAGAACCATTTCAACACAAACGCACGAGACAGCCATGAGACTACTGCTCGCCATACTGAACCCCTGGTTCGCCTTTGCCGGGCTGGACCGGTTCGGAACCGCGCTGGCCTGCCTGCTGTTGCAGCTGACCCTGGTGGGCTGGATCCCTGCGGCGGCGTGGGCCTTTTACGCGGTGCGGCAGGCGGCGGCCAGGCCTCGCCCCAGAGTCCTGCGGCCCTTCAACATCATCCCCAAGGACTTCACGCCCCAGAAGGCTACGGCCAGCTAGGCTCCGGCCCGATTGACCCCGGCGTGCCCCAGGCCCAGCCCGAGAACAACCTTCCTCCACCGCCCAAGCCGCTCGTCTCCGCCGATGCCCGCCAGCCTCAGCGGGTCCGGCTCTGGTCTCGCGTAGCACTCGTTGAAGACAAAAAGACCGTGGTCCAGCACATTGGCGAAGTACACGGCGTCCTCCGCATGGAATCCCTTCTGCTCTGGGCTGTGGGCATGGTGCCGGGCAACGGCGCGCACCACGGGCTGAGGCAGTCCCAAAAGGCCCAGGAGATAGGCCCCGACCTGGGCGTGGGTCAGGCCGAGGTGCTCCGCTTCGACCTCTGACACCCGACGGTTGTCGGCCCGGACCGCTTCCATAATCTCCTGGCACTCGGAGGCGTAGAGGACATCGAGCAGCAGCTTGCCCGTGTCGTGGAGCAAGGCCGCGGAATACGCGCAATCGACCGCGGCGCCGGCAAGCCCCATGTCCAGGGCGATGGCCCGGGCGATGCCCGCGCTGCGCAGGCAATGGGCCTTCAGCTTCGGCAAGGCGTAGGAACGCACCCCGCCGGCCTCGAAGCGGCTGAACAGGGAAAGGAAGAGGACCGCTGGCTGGACGATCTCGATCCCCAGGGCGAGCACCGCCTGCCGGGGTGTTTCGAGCGTGCGCCCCGCGCACAGCCGCGTGCCGTCGACGAGCTCAAGCACCGCCTCGGCCAGGGCCGAGTCAGCGGTCACCAGGGCGGCGATCTCCTCAATGTCCGGGGCATCATTGTCCAGCTCGAAGGCGATGCGCCGCAAAACCTCGGGCAGCAGGGGCAGGCCGATCTTTTCCAGCACCAGCGAGTTGGTGACATAGGCGCGGGCGTCCATGGCCTCTTCCAGCGCGTTGGCGAGCCTCCGCTCGTCGCAGGGCTTGGCGAAGAACTGGTGCGCCGGGGCCAGGGCCCGGCCAAGGAGCTCCTCCTCCGAGTAGCCGGAGAGGAGCACACGCACCGCGTCGGGATGCTCACGCAGGGTGCGGCGCAGCAGCTCCGTGCCGTCCAGGCCGGGCATGGTCAGGTCCGTGACGATGGCGTCAACAGGCCGCGCGGCCATCAGCGCCAGAGCCTCCTGCGCGCCCGAGGCGAAAAGCATGTCCCACTTCTGCGCCATGTGATGGAAGATGCGCTTGAGGCCCATGAGGACGATGGGCTCGTCATCCACGAAAAGCACGACGCGTCTGCGGGCGCCCTGCCCTTCAGCAGTCGCCGGGGCCTGTCCGCCGGAGCAAAGGCCCGCTGGCGCGGGGCCGCCCACCTCGCTCAAAGGGCACCCGGGGCCGTCGGGAACACAAACCCGCCGACACGGAAGAGCCGCAGGCAAATCTGCACGCAGGGCTCGTCATAACTGACGCCGCTGCCCATTTCCAGTTCGCGCAGAGCGGCCTCAATGCCCAGGCTTGGCCGGTAGGGCCGGTGCGAACACATGGCGTCCACCACGTCGGCCACGGCGATGATGCGCGCGCCCTGCACTATCTCCGACCCGACCAGGCCCTGCGGATAGCCGGAGCCGTCCATGCGCTCGTGGTGCTGGCGGATGATGGTGGCCACGGGCCAGTCCTCGCCCAGATTCTTCAGGATGCCGTAGCCCACCTCGGGGTGCATCTTGATGACCGAGAACTCCTCCTCGCGCAGGATGCCGGGGCGGTTCAGGAAGTCCGCCGGCACATAGACCTTGCCGATATCGTGCAGCAGGGCGGCGATGCGCAGGATGTCCAGGTCATCCGCGCCAAGGCCCAGCTCGCGCGCGATGGCCAGGGTCAAGGCCGTGACCCGGGTTTGGTGGCCCGCCAGGTACGGGTCGCGCGCCTCCACCAGTGCGGAGAAGCCTTGCACGATGCCTTCCAGAAGGTGCTTGAAGCGCTTGAGCGAGTAGTTCTCGCGCTGGGCCTCCACAAGGCTGCGCTGCCTCAGGGCGTCGGCCAGGGCTTGGCCCAGGGTCTCTGGCGGGCAGGGCTTGTTCAGAAAACGGAAGATGAAGCCCTGGTTCACCGCGTCCATGGCGTTCTTCAGGTCGGCGAACCCGGTGAGCAGGATGCGCACCGTGTCGGGGTACAGCGCCGCGGCCTTGGACAAGAACTCGATGCCGTCCATGCCGGGCATCTTCAGGTCCGAGACAAGCACCGCGAAGGGTTCGCTTGAGGCCATGAGCTCCATGGCCTTCTCGCCGCCCTGGGCCACCACTACGTCATAGGTTGCTGAGAACTGCCGGCGCAAGGACTCCAGCAGGTTCGGGTCATCGTCCACCATGAGCACGCGGGCCTTGGTCTGGGGCATTCTCGTCTCCTTTGCTCCCGGCCGCTCAGAGCGGCTGGATCACGGCAACAGGCTGGTTGATCTTGATGGTCCGCGAATTGTCCAGGATGAATTCGATGACCGTCTCGTTCAGCTCCCGGCCCTTGGCCATGAGCAGCATGGTCTCCGAACCGCGCTGGCCGATGAGGTCCTCGGCCAGGATCATGCCGGGAGCCAAGGCCAGCAGGTGCACCTTCTGCATGGCGTAGCGCGCGTGTTCGTTGACCACTTCGGCCAGGGCAGCCAGCACCTTGGGGTCGTACACGCCCTTGCGCCGGTCCAGCTTGGTGATGGTGTCCGCCTTGCTCATGCCGTTGGCCAGGAGGATGTCGAAATCCACCACGGCCTTCAGGATGCGCGCGCCAAGCGGGATGGCCTCGCCCTGGGCGGCGTCCTTGGGCACGCCTCCCCCCTCGTAGTGCTTTTCCTGGCAGGCCACTATCTCCGCCACCCGGTTCATGCGCGGGATCTTGCCAACCAGCTTGGCCCCGAAGGCCGGATGCCCCAGGAACTGGTTCAGCTCGGAGTCGGTCAGGGGCTGGCCCTTTTCCACCTTGCGGATGAGCGCATCGGGCAGGGTGATGAAGCCCACCACCGAGAGCATGGCGGCGGTCTCCGTCTCCCAGGGGCGCGGGTCGCCCATAAGCTTGCTGACGCCGCGCAGGAACGGCAGGATGCGCGAGACACGTCCGAAGACATCGGGCTTGACCAGGGAGATGAGGTCGCAGAGCACGGCCACGCTGCCCCTCAGGGTCTGCTCCAGCAATTCCTTTTCAGCGGTGACGAGATCGTGGTGGCGGAAGGCGTCGGCCAGCACCTTTTCGAGGGTTTCCGGCGGGCAGGGCTTGGTCAACAGGCGGAATATGTTGCTCTCGTTCACCGCCTGGATGGCGATCTCAAGGTCGGCGTGTCCGGTCAGCAGCACGCGCACCGTGTCCGGACTGCCGTGGCGGATGACCCGCAGCATGTCCACCCCGTTCATCACGGGCATGTTGTAGTCGGAGATGACCACGGCGAAAGGTCCCTGGCGCGCGGCGGCCTCGATGCCGGCCTTCGGCCCCGCGGCGGTGACGACCTCGGCCTTCTTGTGCAGCTGCCTGCGGAAGCTCTCCAGCAGGTTCACGTCGTCATCGACGAACAGCAACTTCCTGTTCATGTTCCCTCCTCGCTGAGGTCCAGAGCCACTACGGCGTCCCGCCACCGCGCGAGCTTGTCCGGGCCGCCGATGGCCGCCAGACGCCCGGGAATTATCTGGGGCCGGGCATAATGCTTGTTGAAGACGAAAATGTCGTGGTCCAGCAGGTTGGCGAAACAGGTCACGTCGGCTGGGCAGAACCCCTCCGGCTCCGGGTCCTCCGAGTGGTGCATGGCCACCGCGTGCACAACGCTTGAAGGCAGGCCCCAAAGCCCCAGCAGGTACGCGCCGACCTGGGCGTGGGTCAGCCCCAGCAGCTCGGCCTCCACCTCGGCCACACAGCGGTTGTTCTCGCGCACCTCGCGGTAGATATCCTGGCATTCCGACGCGCAGTGGGCGTCCAGCAGAAGCTTGCCCACATCGTGCAGCAGGGTGGCGATGTAGGCGCTGTCGGCATCCTCCCTGGACATGCCCTCCATCTGGGCGATGCACCGGGCGATGCTGGCGGTGCGCATGCAGTGCGACCAGAGCTTGGACAAGGAAAAAGACCTCTCCTCCGTGGTCTCGAAGCTCTTGAACACATGCAGGGAGAGGATGACCGAGCGGATGACATTGACCCCGAGGACGATGACCGCCTGCTGGGGCGAGGAGATCTGCCGCGCCAGGCCGAAATAGGCCGAGTTCACGAGCTTCAGGATGTTGGCGGTGAGGCCCACGTCCTCGGCCACGATCTCGCCCACGACCTTGGGCGAGGGGTCGCCCTTGGCCAGCTCGTCGGTGATGCGGACGTAGGCCCTGGGCAGCACGGGCAGGTGCTCGATGCGGGCGATCTTGTCCAGCACGGCCTTGTTGGTGACGAAACGCCGGGCGTTCATGGCCTCTTCCAGCGCCTGGACGAGCTTCTTCTCGTCGCAGGGCTTGGTGAGGTACTGGTGCGTAGGGGCGATGCTGCGCCCGACCATCTCATGGTCGGAGTAGCCGGAGAGCGCGAAGCGCACCACTTCAGGGTGCTCATGCATGATCCGCCGCAACAGCTCCGGGCCGTCCATGCCGGGCATGCGCATGTCCGAGACGACGGCGTCCATGGGCACCCGCGACATGATCTCCAGGGCCTCCTGCCCGCTGGCGGCGAAGTGCATGTCCCACTTCTCGCGCATGGGCCGCAGCATGCGCCGCAGCCCTTGCAGGATGTTCGGCTCATCGTCGACGAAGAGAATGTTCCGCTTCATCATCCTTGCCCTTCGTCCTTTCGTTCCAGCGGCAGACGCACCACGAAGGTGGTCCCCACGCCGAGTTCGGTTTCAAAAAACATCTGGCCGTGGTGCTTCTCGACCACAATGGAGCGCGAGATGGTGAGCCCCTGGCCGGTGCCCTTGCCCACCTCCTTGGTGGTGAAGAACGGATCGAAGATCTTGGCCTGCACGGCGAGGGGAATGCCCGTGCCCGTATCCGAGACGCGTATCTCGGCCCAGGGCGGGGCGAGCTTCGTGCGCAGGGTGATGAGCCCCTTGCGTTCGGGATCGGCCTTGATGGCGTCGGCAATGGCGTGGGCCGCGTTGACGATGAGGTTCAGCACCACCTGGTTGATCTCGCCGATCATGCAGACCACCGGCGGCAGGCTGTCGTCCAGCTCGGGGGCCAGCTCGGCCACATACTTCCACTCGTTGCGCGACACAATCACCGTGCTGCGCATTGCCTCGTTCAGGTCAGCCGGAGCCATGACCGCCGCGCCCGGGTGGGCGAACTGCTTCACCGAGCGCACGATGGTGCTGATGCGCTCCACGCCCTCCAGGGTCTGGGCGATGGCGCTTGGAACCTCGGTCTCCAGGTAGTCGATGTCGCGCTCGGCCATGAGCGCCGCAAGGGCCTGCATGTCCGCCAGGGTCGGCGGGGTCTCCGTGGACGCCCGCACCAGCTCCCTGGCCTTGTCGCAAATGGCGAGCATGTCCTCGAAGGCGCCCTTGACGAACTGCACGTTGTTGCCAACGTATTGCGCGGGCGTGTTGATCTCATGCGCGATGCCCGCGGCCAGCTGGCCGATGGCCTCCAGCTTCTGCGACTGGAGGAGCTGCGACTCCAGCCCCTTGCGTTCCGTGGTGTCGGTGACCACCGCGTAGGTGCCCAGGACATTGCCGTCCTCGTCCAGGGTCTTGGAGGAGGAGACCAGGGTGTACACATGGCGGCCGGTGGAGTGGTTCCAGACGATCTCCTCGGCGTGCCGGGTCTCCGTGTCCGAAGTCAACAGGGCGGACAGGCGCGCCAGGCTCTCTGCGGCCACGTACTCCTCTGGCCGTCGGCCCAGCAGCGTGGCCCTGGGCCAGCCGAGCATCTTGGCGAACTGTTCGTTCAGGTAGGCCAGGATCCCGCCCTGGCGTACCATGAGCAGCCCCTCGTGCAGGGCCTCGATCAGCGTTCTGTAGCGCGTCTCGTTGCGGCTGAGGCGACGTTCGGCGCGCTTCCTGGCCGTGATGTCCAGGTGCGTGAGCACGGCGCCGCGGGCGCCCTTGCCGCCAGGAGTGGCCTCCAGCAGGTACCAGTGCAGGGCCGGTCCGGAGCGGGAGGGGAACTCCAGGCGGTACAGGTCGGCCTGCCCGGAAAGCACCGAGCCGATGCCCTTCTTGATGGCGGAGGCGTACTCGTCACCCTGTTCCGCAGCCTGGCTTAAGTAGTCCAGGTAATTGTCGCCCACGGTCAGGCTTCCGGCCACGGTGGGGCCGCTCTTGGCCCCATTCTTCAGCCAGGCCTGGTTGACCAGGGTGATGGCGCCCTTCTTGTCGAGCACGCACAGGAAGGCCGAGAGGGCGTTCAGGATGGACGTGACGAGGCTGGCGCTCTCACGCAGGGCTTCGCGGGTGCTCTGGCGCAACATGACGTTCGAGAACAGGGGCGCGAACTGGAGCAGAAGCTGGGGGTCTGGGGACGGCGACTCGGCGGTGATCGAGTCGGCCACCAGGAACAACCCCTGGAGCTTCCCCTGGATGGACATGGGGATGAGGGTCAGGCTGGATATCCCGGCTTCGACCAGAAGCCGCTTCTCCTTGCTCGCCGCCGGGGGCAAATGCGCCACGTCGCGGATGGGCAGCCACTCGCTGGTCATGGCGCGCTCAAGAAGCCAGGGAGCCTTCATGCGGCCCAGGCGCTTCATGGAGCTGGGCAGCGGCTGCAGCCCGTCGGCCGCCCATTGATACGCCAGCTCCAAACGGTTGAACGGGGCAACATAATGATAGATGGCCGCGCGCCGCATGCCGACGAACCCGCAGATCTCCGACAGGGTCTCCGCCAGGGCTACGGGAACATGCGGCCCGGTGGCGTTGACCAGGCGCGTGGAGATGCCGGACAGCAGCCGTTCCTGGGCCATGCGCCGCTGGGCTTCGGCCTCCGCCTGCAGGCGCTTGGCGATGTTGCGACCGCTGCTCACCAGCACCCTGCGCCCCTGGTAGTCCTGCGCCTGGCAGAGCATCTCCAGGGGAATTGCGAACCCGTCCTTGCGCCGCAAAGTGGTCTGGAAGATTTCCGGAGCTTCGCGCAGGGCGTTCACAAACCGCCCGGCCATGGCCACCCTGTCCTCCGCCGAGGTAAAATCCAGAAGGTTTGCGCCGACCATGCCCTCGGTGGCGAGGTTGAGCCAGATGCCCGCGTTGGTGTTGACGTCCAGGATCAGCCCGTTCTCGTCGTGGATGATGATGGCCTCGGCCGCGTTGTCGAAGAACTCCAGGAACTCGCGTTCGGACTGGGCCAGCCGCGAATGCGAGATATGGCCCTCAAGCGCCCGCTCAAGCTGGCGCGCCATGCTGGTGAACAGCTCTTCCTCGTCCGCCATGAAGGGCCGGGGGGCCGTCAGGTTGCATGGTCCGGCATGGCAGACGGTCAAGCTTCCCCGCTCCTGTCCAAAGGGGGCAAGGAGCTGCGTCATGCACTCGCAGCCTTCCTGGTAATTACTGCTGCGGCAGGCCTGGCCGTCAAAGACGATCTCCACCTCCGTGCCGTCCTGGTCGCGCCATCCCCCCTGAAGCGCGCTCACCGCATGGTCCAGCATCTCCAGCTCGCTGTCCCAGCGCTTGCCCAGCACCTCGGACAAGCCATACAGCGCCGTGATCTGGCGCACCTTGGCCTGTTGCTCGGCCGCGGCCTTGGCCAGGGCCAGCTCCGCCTGCCGCCGGCTTTCCACCTGCGTCGTCAGGGTCTTGTTCATGCGCTCGAAGCTCAAGGCACGCTCCTCGAGCGTATCCGTGCGCTCCCGAACGGTCCGCTCCAGGGACTCGTTGAGCTCGCGCAGGGCCTGCTCGGCCTCCCGCGCCCGGGTGACGTCTCCGCCCACCAGTTGGTAGGCATCCAACTGGCCGGCATCGTCGAAGATGCCCCGACAGGTCCAGACGTACCACACACGCTGGCCGGAGGGCGTGACGGCCTGCTGCTCAATGCTCATTACCGGGGCATCTACGGTGACCATGGCCAGCAGTTCCCCGATGGACCGCTGTTTGCCGTCGTACAGGAACAGGCCCGCTCCGTCGGCCAGCGGCACAGAGCTGCCTTCAAATATGCGCATGTAAGCCTTGTTGGCAAAGAGGATCGAGCCGTCGGGCTTGAAACGGCAAATCAGCTCGCCCTGATCCTCCACCACGGCTCGGTAGAGGGCGGCGCTCTCGGTAAGGGCCTGCTGGTAAAGCTCGCGCTCGCGCACCTCGCTCTTGAGGCGGCGGTTGGCCTCCTCGAGCGCGCTGGTCCGCATCTGGACCTCAGATTGCAAAACTTGGTTGGACTTGCTCAGGAGCTCCTGCGCCTTGCGGAGCTCCGTCACATCCTGAAGGACCAGCACGGCGCCTTCGAATCTCCCGCTCATGTCCAGGCTTGGCGAAATCGTCACCCTGATGTCGCAGACGGTCCCGCCTTCTCCGAGCCGATGTTCAAGGGTCACTCTGGCGTCGTCGCCCCGGAGCACACGCATGAGCGGTTCTTCCAGCCAGGGGAACAGCTCCTTCGCCGCCCGCCCGCGATAGGTTGCGCCGTCAGCGGACCCGCTGGCCTGAGGCGTCCCGGCGGGGGAACAGGCGCCGCCGAAGCCAGACACCTTCTGGAGCCAGTCGGTTGCCGCCGCATTGATGTTTTGAACGAGCCCGTCCTTGCCGATGTAGACCACCGGTGCGGCCAGGCTCTTGAATACGGTCAGGTAGCGGTTCTTTTCGTTGACGATGAGCCTGTTGGCTTCGCGCAGCTCCCCGTGCTGCACGGTTTCCGAGATGGCGCACCATTCCGAGGCGATGCCCACCTCCACGCGATCGAAAAAACGCTCCACGAAAGGCCGGGTCAGGGGCCGCTCGTCGACCGGGTCGGCTTCATCCGTGAGGTCCAGGTAAGCCTGGCGGTAGTACTTGAGCAGGCCGAGGAACATGGACAGGCTGATGCCCCTGGCCCTGTGCAGGCGCGCCTCCTGGACCGCGAAGACCGACGCCGGATCCTCGGAAAAGGTGTCGTCCGGCCCGAACTCCAGACCCGCTTGAGAGCCGGGCAATGCGTTCAGCAGCGCGCCGGAGAGTCCGCGGATGGACAGGCGCCAAGGCTCGGCTTGGGTGGATGTGTACTTTGTGTATCCCTGCCTCAGGGCGTAGGACAGCACGCGCTCCATAAGCCAATCTTCGCTGGCGGCGATAATGCGGGCGAACTCCTGCATGGGCAGCTCCCGGAATGGATGCGATATCTCCAGAATAACGAGAACATACACATTAAAACGGGGAAGGGGCAACCGATTTTTCGAATGACGGGCACAAATGGCCATGTGTTGATGGGCGCGGGGAGTGCGCAGGAGGTGCCGCGGCGGCAGGCGGAGAGAAAATGACAAGAAACGGGCTGCGGCATTTCTGCTGCAACCAGTTGTTTTCTTGATGGAAACGAGTTGGATTGAACCCCTGGCCTATGCGTTGCGAAGGCGCTGACCACAGCACATGCTTCGAATCCATAATACATTTTTAGGCCTTGGGCATTCCGCATGCTGCTGTCATTGGAGTTCACACACCTCAAGCGTGCCGCGGTTCGTGATGACCTCTGCATAGCGCGACCCTTTCTCCTGCCGCCAGAAATGAAGGATCTGTCAAACGAAACAAGGGGCAAGCGTTAAGCCCTGTGCCTAAAGTGAGCCATGCGCGAACTGGGATCGAATCCGGTGGCCTCGCAGGCCAAGTGGGATAGCCCTGTAGCGCGTTCACGCCGCATCATCAGACCTGTAAAAGCACTAACGAGACGCATGCAAGAATCCGAGCCTCATTTGCGGCGATTGAGCGGCTGGACGGCATGTGATGGAGATGGGAATACACCACAGGTGGGGCTGTCCAGGGCTGGAACGATGAACAACATGCAACCTGTCACGTTGATTTGCAAATTTGGAATAGCCTGGTGAGCGCAGAAGAATGGCTCTGACGACATATACAGCCGAATTCCAGGAGGCCACATTCAGGAATTGTGCGATCAGAGGAAATGCCACCCCTTACCCGCGGGGTGCTCAGCTGAGTGCTCAGCTGATGGCTGGACACAAAAACGTGTGAGACTTTGGATCAATGTTTGTTGAGCTAATTGAAGTAAAGTGTTAATGTTTTAAATCTTGATATGTTCCGAGGCCTATCAGCGCAGGACAGGCAAAAGGCTACCCCCCCCAATGGCCTGGGTGTTCAGAGCCAACCGCGTGCTACAGTGTGTTCAGCTTCCGTCGCAAGAATATTCGCGGGCACTTTAGATTCCGGCATGCAAGGCTAAGCGGAGACCACAACTGTGTTTTCTAAATATAAATTAACATTGAAGAACGAATTCTTCTTCATTGAGCTGGCAAGCTCGATGATGATGTCTGCAGTATTTATAGCAATACTATCTACAAGCATATATATGCTGGGCATGAACGAAGCGCGTCAAAAGATCATTAGCTCTAACTTTAGAATTTCAACATACACTGAGGCCACTCTAGAAGGTCTTATTGTTACAGCAAAAATACTGGCGGACGATTCAGATGTTGCAAACTTCATAAATCACAACAAAACGATGGAGAAAACCGTACTAAATCGATACAGATCAATAACAAATGCAAATTCAAATATTAAGTATTGCTACTCTGGGTACACTAATGGCGATCTGCTGATCAACGACTATACGCCGGTCGCAAATTATGACCCTAGGACACGACCGTGGTATACTTCTGCGATGAAAAAGTTCCCAGACCTGTCCGTAGGTATCCCATACCGCGAAATTCAAACAGGAGAATGGCTTCTATCGATATCCAAGACACTCGTCGATGCTCATTCCAATATTTCGGGTGTCATTTCACTTGACTGTTCGCTCGAGTACGCAAACAGCCTGCTGAATTCCGCAAAATACTACGATTCTCAAGCAAATTTTGTGGTGGACAGCAAGGGCACAATCTTGGTGCATCAGAACGAGGAATATATACAAAAGGATATGGACACGATTGTCCCTGGTTTAAGCAAATTACTTACAGAAAATTCTGGATACATTGAATACACACTATCTGGAAGAAACCGGATGGCAGTCTACAAAAAATTGAAGTCAACGGACTGGACCATCGTCTCTGCAATAGACAGCTCCGAAATAACAACACCAATACGCGTAAAACTTTCCCTGTTCGTGCTTTTTTTAATCCTGATGGCGATAGCCTTGGGGTTGGCACAGGTCAAAATATACGAGAAACGGTTTGTCGGTCCCTTGACTTCGCTTGGCAAGCGCATTGCCGACATTACAGATGGCAAGCACTCTCCCATGCCGACAAGTAGATTCTCAAACCACGAGATTGCTACAATAGCCAGAAAAATCGAAGAAATGACGGAGACGTCCTTAAGCAAAAAGGCTTACGAGCTGAAATTAATATTGGAATCGACAAGCGATGGCATCATTGTGCTGGATGTCAACTCTAAAATCATACACTACAACACTCAATTCTTGAAAGTATGGAATCTGGATCCCCATCTCGAACAGAGTACAATAAGAGAATTTGTGCTGTCCGGCATGGTCGGATCTGTTTCCCCCGAGTCTGAGCACCTACTGAATATGCATGAGCTTTGCTCAGGCGAAGGATGCAGACTGGACTTGATCCATTTGAAAAACGGCTCTGTACTGGAGCAATATTCCTGTCCCTTGGTGGACGCAGGAAATATTTCTGGAAGGCTTTGGAGCTACAGAGATATTACGGATAAGATGATCGCAGAAAAGACATTGACCCAGCTTGCGACAACCGACAGCCTGACCGGATTGCGTAACAGAAGATACTTCATGGACCAAGCGGAATCCGAGATCAACCAGGCAAAACGCAACTGTCTCCCGCTATCCCTAATCCTCCTCGATATCGACTACTTTAAAAGCATTAATGATACATACGGACATGCTGCCGGTGACCGGGCATTACAGTTTCTTGCAGATTCCTTGACCAGCATGTTGAGGACAACTGACACCATTGGCCGCATTGGCGGTGAAGAATTTGGAATTCTTGCCCCAAACACAAATTCGGCATCAGCCTTTCGCCTTGCCGAGAAAATTCGCCTTTTTTTTGAAGACAACTTTTTCTGGGTGGATGGAAATGCGCTGCGTTTAACTGTAAGTGTCGGCGTCACCACCTGCGACAACGGAGCGCATAGTATTGATATACTTATGCGTTGCGCAGATGAGGCGTGCTATCTTGCTAAATCCAAAGGCCGCAATGTCACGGTTGTGCAGAACCACCTCACCTAGGTGCTTTGCTTCTGAAATCACACCAGGGGATTGGGTACAAGGAAAAGGCTGCACAGAACCGTTTCGGCCAACATGACAGCTCGGCCTGTGCCGTCCATACCGACCATAAGGTGGCAGGAGCAACCGTTGATCCCTTCTTCGGCGGAAGAGGTCCTTCCGTCTTCGGTGGCAGGAATCTACCAGCTTGTAACCATATTTGCCGTGCCGGTGCGTGGTCATCAGGAGACAAATCGCCACCAGGCAACAAGAATGCTTTGTTGCGAGCCTGTGCGGACTGCAAGGCGGGGGGGCACTGTCAATGCCGCGAGCTTGGCGCGGAAAGCCCGCATGATTCGTCATTACTCTTGTGTGTCCAGGTCGATGAGACCCATGCGCGCCGCGTAGCGCACCAGGGCCACGGGGCTTTTGATGCCGAGTTTTTGCAGGATGTTGGTGCGGTGGTTCTCCACGGTTTTACGGGAGATGAACAGCCGCTCGGCGATGGCTGCCGGGGCCTGTCCCTCGGCCAAGAGCCGCAGCACCTGCTGTTCCCGTCGTGAGAGCTTGCCGTAGGAAGCGTCAGCCATGCGCGTTTCCGAGTTGGTGCGCAAGAGCAACTCGCTGAGCACCCTGGGTGAGAGGGAGCCGTCAAGGTACTGCTTGCCTGCCAACACAGCATCCAAGGCCTGCAGGAGTTGGTCTCGACTGGAGTCCTTGGCTAGGTAGGCCGAGACACCAGCCTGGAAGGCCGTGGCTATGAATTCGACCTTGGAGTGCATGCTGAGCATGAGCACCCTGCTCTCCGGGGCGTAAGTCAGGATGTCGCGCGCTAGGTCAATGCCGTTGCCGTCAGGCAGGGAGATGTCCACGATGACGAGATCAGGCTGGAGGCTTCTTGCCAGGGCCAAGCCCTCGGCACAGGTCCCGGCCTCGGCGACGATGTCATAGGCTGGGTTGGCCCGGACAATGGTCTTCACACCATCACGGAACATCGGGTGATCGTCGATGACCAGAATCTTGTGTTTATGCACCATTGTTCATGTTCTCCAGGGGGATTTCAATGTGGATGCGCATGCCTCGGCCTGGGCGTGAGCGCAGGGTGATGTGCCCGCCAAGGAGCCTGGCCCGCTCGCGCATGCCCCATATGCCCATCTTCTTGCTCTGATAGAACTCGTCCAGGCGGTGCTCAAGGTCAACCCCCTGCCCGTTGTCCTCAATGCGTACGATAACGCTCGGGTAAGAGCGGATGATCCGCACTGTGGCACAGCTGGCCTGGGCGTGCTTGCGAACGTTCGTCAGGGACTCTTGGACCAGCCGGTAGATGTTGATCTGGGTCTCGAAGCCGAGGTGCACACCCTCCATGCCATCGGCGAAAAAGTCCACTGCAAGCCCGCTGCGGTTGGCGAAGTCCGTGCAGTAGCGCCTAAGGGTCCGCACGAGGCCCAGGTCTTCCAGGCCCGGGGGAAGCAGGTCGTAGGCCAAGTTGCGAATGGACGAGATGGCCCCGGAGAGCCTTTCAGTGAGTTCAGCCAAACGGTTCTGCATGGGAAGGCCAGGCGCCGGTGGATGCTCCATGAGTTCTCCCAGGTCGAGCTTGAGCGCGGCGAGGTCCTGGGCCAGATGGTCGTGCAGTTCCGTGGCGATGCGCAGGCGTTCATTCTCCTGAGCCTTGATGAGTTCGCGTGAGAGAACTCGCATGTGGGCCTCGCTGCGGTTGGCCTGCACCAAGCGGCCCAGCTTGTGGGCCACGGCGTCAATCAGGTTGCGCTCCTCTCGCAGGAACGGCCCCTCATCACTCTCCGGGCGTTCTTCCAGATAGCGCACCTCGATTTCCCCAAGGTGTTCCCCTTGGATGTTGATGGGGCTTGATTGGCTCCAGGGGCTATTGCGATAGTTTCGGGTGGTGCAGTCGTGGGCTTCGATGCGGATGCGGGCGCAAGTAATTTCTGGGTACTGCCAGGAGGCGCAGACCAACTCTCCAACCTGCCTGACCAACTCCTCCATTGGCAGTTCCCTGTTTTGCGCCAGGTGCGAAATGCCATAGAGACAATTCAGCTCTTTTACACGCTCGCGCAGGGCGCGTTCGACTCGCTCATGCTCTCTGGCAAGGGCGTCGGTGTGCGCCTCTTTGTGTCGGAACCGTTTGAGTTCCTCGATGAGTTGGGACTTGGTTCTGCGCATGTCGTGCATAAACTCCGCCTGATGCCTGATCCATATCGGGATACGTTCAGACACTAGCATGCCCGACGTGCCGAGCCAAGCTTGGGGGAGGCCCCTTCCCACTCACCAAAAGGAAGGGGCCTCTTTCGGATCAGGACTCCAGGATCTTCCTGGCAGTCTCATCCTGCACAGTGGTAATGAAGGGAATGCCCGTCTCGAACTCGGTCTCGCGGTTGGCTGAGGCGATGTCGTTGCGGCACAGTTCGGACAGGGAGAACCTGCGCGCTCCGGCCAGGAGTTGCTGCAGCCCGGCGGCGAGCTTGTCGGCCAACGTGCAGAAGGCGATTGCCCCGAAGGGAATGTTCTTGATCTCCTTGGCGCCAACCTTCTTTTTGACGTCTTCGTAGCAGGCGAAGATCTGCTCGGGGGATTTTCCGAGGTCGCTGATGGCCTTGGGCATGATGTCCCAGTTGCCGAAGACCTGAGCCTTGCGCTCGGGATGGAGCACGCCCTCAATGTTGGCCCCCAGGAAACCGGGGATCATGATGGCGCGGCCCATGCAGATAAGCTTGGTGAAGGGCGCACCCAGGGCCATGGCCTTGAATATGTGGTCCTCGCGTGCGAAGCCGCCGGCAAGGGAGATGTCCACCACCTTGCGGCCACGTGCCGCCAGCAGTGCCGCGTATTCGCGGGTCTTGGCGTGCAGCAGGATGCTCGGCACGCCCCAGGTCTCCATCATGTTCCAAGGACTCATGCCCGTGCCGCCGCCGGAGCCGTCGATGGTCAACAGGTCGAGGTTGGCGTCACTGGCATACTTGATGGACATGGCCAGGGCTTCCATGCCGTAGGAGCCGGTCTTGAGCGAGATGCGCTTGTAGCCCAGCTTGCGCAGGTAGGCCACGGACTGCATGAAGCTCTCGCGGACCTGGGCCTCGGAGGTGAGATCGGTGTAGCCAAGGCGGCTGTGGCGGGCAAAGCTCTTGATGGCGCCACTGTGGAAGGCGTGCTGGACCTTGGGATCCTCCGGATCCGGGTCAACCAGGTAGCCGCGTCCCTTCAGGAACAGGGCGTAGTCCAGGTTGTCCACCTCGATCTCGCCGCCGATGTTCTTTGCGCCCTGGCCCCACTTCAACTCCAGGCAGACCTTGTCGCCGTACTTGTTGATGACATATTCGGCCACGCCGTTGCGGGTGTCCTCCACGTTCATTTGCACGATGATGGCGCCATACCCGTCGTGATAGCGCAGGTAGGTCTCCACGCGGCGGTCCAGTTCAGGAGCCTTGGTGATCTTCTTCGCGGTGAGCTTGGATTGGCGGTCCACACCGACGACATTCTCGCCGACTACAACGGGGATGCCCGCCAGGGATCCGCCGATGGCGAAGGAGTCCCAATACTTGGCTGCGATGAAGGTGGAACCCAATGCGCCCGTCATGAGGGGGAGACGGCATTTGACCGGATCCTCATTGCCGAAGCTCGTCTCCAGGTTGACCTTGGTGAACAGGCAGTTGTCCGGAGAGGTGGACATGTTCTGGGCCATGCCATCTGCGCCGTAGTTGTAGCCTTGGATGCGCAGGGCATTGTAGCTTACGCCGACATGGCAGGTGTTGTTGCTGCCCGCAGTGACGGTGCCGAAATCGCGGGGGTAGAGCAGGCTGCGGCCCTTGAGGCTGGAGAGCCAGGTTTCGCACTTGCCGGAGCAGTCGGCGCGGCACAGGGTGCACAGGCCGGATTCACAAGGGTTGCCCCGGTTAACAGTGTTCAGAACGTCGTTGTTTTTGGACCACTGAGACATACTTCCTCCCGTTACAATGATACCGTCAGATAATCTTGCCCTTGCCCTTGGCACGTGCTCCTGTGATTAACCGAGCAATGCCCCCCTATGTAGTGCACCGCTAGTGCTCTTCATCACTCATATTGCGTTCAGGAAAAGCCTCGCTTGTTCTCTCCAATGACCCTTCTCGTTGTAAGCTCCGTTGAGAGTTTGGAGACCTTTTCCTCAAGGGCCTTCACCTTGCTGCGCAATGTGCGCAGTTCATTGTCTACCTGCTCGCTTTTGGCTCGCTCGGCCTTTTCCGCATGGAACTGCTTCTGCGCGTACTCAGCATCGCGTGACATATTGCCCCCCTCCAAGTGCCGCATCCTCGCCAATCAGCAGAGGGAAGATGCAACCGTATCGTTAGGTGAGATTCCCATGATGGTGTCGTGTATGCGTGGAGTCCTGTCGGGTAAATAGGGGTATGCACTGATTTGTTGCGGAGAATGGATGGCGCACATTGGGAGTATGTCCCGAACATGGGGGAAAGCCCCAAATTTCGATGGTCTTCGAGTTGACAGGCCGTAAGGGCAAGGGCGCAACATCCATTGAGGGACGTCGACTCCTGGTGGGGAAGCCAGTGGGTAGCGAGTCTCGCGGTTGACACTTCTCCAAGGCCTGACCCAGGCGGTGGGCTTCGGCCCTGGCCCTTGACAGCCATCTGCCTTCGGAATTTAACATCGAGGGTTTCCAGGGCAAAGATCTCACTGAATACTAACTCCGCGTGGTCCACGGAGAAGACGTGGTTGAGCTGTCCACCGGAATCTGGCCCATTCAAAGTGACCTGCCCCCCTAAACCTGGGCCTTGAGGTCGTCCTTGTCGTCCGACAAGCCTGTCGAAAAGCAAGGAGCCATCAGGAAGACAATGGACCAGCGCCAGAAGTTAACCCGCAAAGGGTTCTTCACCCCGGATTATGGACAAGGCTGTGCTAGATTGAAGGATAAAAGCGGTCACCATTGCGCACGAAGCAGTAGGAGTAAGCTCCTCTTGGGATAAAGCGTGGTCGCTCATGCTTGGTCATTCGGCACATATGCATTTTGCACCGGTAGCAATAAGGTAGCAAAACGAAAAAATGGTTTACAGCATTTTGCCGTAAACCATTGTTTTCTTTGGTGGAGACGAGGGGGATTGAACCCCTGGCCTATGCGTTGCGAACGCATCGCTCTCCCAGCTGAGCTACGTCCCCGAAGCCGTCCCGTTGCCGGGCGCGGAAAAGTCGTTTAGCGCGTTTCCTTCCGGCGGACAAGACTTTTTTAGGCCGCCCGACACAGGAATCATTGCTTCGGCAGACGCAAGACAAGGTGCGGCGCGGGCTGGTCCGGCTTCTCGATATGCCAGCGGTACGCCCCGCCGGGGCCGCTGGGCGACTTGTCGGCGTTGCTTTCCAGCACCTGGATGCCTTCGGCAAGCTTGATGCTCACGTCGCCCACGGACTTGATCCCCAGGGCCTCCGCGTTGCGCCCCACCACGGCGTCCTTGAGCCGCACGCTCAGGGTGCCGCCCGGACCTTGCGCGTAGGACAAGGGTGACTCGCGCTCCATAAATATAATCTCCCCGCCGGAGATGGTTCCCTTGCCGGAGATCGCGAAGCGCACGCGCCCCCCCCCGATGTCCACCAGGTCATGCACGCGCGGGTCCTTGCGCGCCTGGGCCAGGTCCTTGGCGAAGGAAGTCGCCGACTCGTTCTGCGCCTTGTTGGGCTCCTCGGACTTGTGGCCGCCCCCCTTGGCTTCGCCAGCCTTGGTCTTGCCGGCCTTGGCCTCATACTGCGCGCGCCGCAGGGCGAAGACCGTCTCCGAGTGCGAGGCCGAGCCCTCCGCAAAATACTTGTAGCTGCCATCGACCTCGATGCGCACCCGCACCATGTAGTGCTCCAAAGTCCAGCAGCCCTGCAGAAGCAGCGGCAACAGCAACACCAGCGCCAGCGTGGCCAGGCGAAGCGGAACGTGCGTTTTCAGGCGATACATGCCTCCACCCTACCCTTGGTCGCGGGTTCCTGGCAAGGGCGCATCCCTTGACAGGGCAGGCCCGAGCCCCTACCTTCCGCCTCACCAAAACCAAGGAGTCATTCCATGCCCTACGATATCCGGCTCGTGAAGCTCATCAACGGCGAATCCGTCATCGGCAAGTGGAGCGCGGACGGCAAGACCATCACCGACCCTGCCGTGCTTCAGACCGTCCCCAGCCAGCAGGGCGTGCAGATGATGCTGCTTCCCTTCGGCTACCCCTTTGAGCAGGAGATCACCGGCGAAATCTCCACGGCCCACGTGCTCTACGAGTACAAGAAAGCCCCGGAGGAGCTGAAGACCAAGTACCTGGAGGCCGCGAGCAGCCTGACGCTCTCCGCTCCCGGCGGCGGCAGCATCTCCAGCCTGCTCAAATAGGTTCGGCACACCAGCCTGAACGCTTCTCGTCCATGACCGGGGCGGTGGGCCAAACGGTCCTGCCGCCCCGTTTCCTGTTTCCAGAAACACAGCATCCAAAAAAGCCCAAGGAGCCCGCGTGAAGGAACTCTTGCCTCTGCTGCCCCGTCCCAGCCGCTACCTCGGCAACGAGTGGGGCACCGTGCGCAAGGACCCGGCGAGCCTTCGCGTTCGCGCGGCCCTGGCCTTCCCGGACCTCTACGAGGTCGGCATGAGCTACCTGGGCCAGAAGATCCTGACCCAGGCTGTGAACGAGCGCGAAGGCATGCAGGCCGAACGCGTGTACGCCCCCTGCCAGGAGACGGCCGCCATCCTGCGCGAGCACAACGCCAAGCTCGCCACCATGGAGACCGACACGCCGCTCACGCAGATGGACGCGGTGGCCTTCAGCCTGACCCACGAGCTCTGCTACACCAACATCCTGTACATGCTCGACCTGGCGCAGATTCCGCTGCGCGCGGCCGAAAGGCTCGCTGCCAAGGAGGACGGCGGAGACTGGCCGCTCATCATGGCCGGGGGCGGAGCCTGCTTCGACCCCGAGCCCATCGCCGAGTACATGGACCTGCTTGTGCTGGGCGACGGCGAGGTGGCGCTGCCGGAGATTCTGGAAGCCGTGGCAGCCGCCCGCCAGGCCGGAACCCCCAAGGCCGAGCTGCTGCGCCAGCTCACCGCCCTGCCCGGCGTCTACGTGCCGAGCCTGTTCGCGTGGGACGGCCCGGACCAGCCGCTGCGCCCGCTGCTGCCCGGCTACGAGCGCGTGCGAAAGGCCCTGGTGCCCGACATCGCCGACGCGCCCTTCCCCACCTCCCCGGCAGTGCCCTTCGGCCAGGCCATCCACGACCGCTACACCCTGGAGCTGGCGCGCGGCTGCACCCGCGGCTGCCGCTTCTGCCACGCGGGCATGGTCTACCGCCCGGTGCGCGAGAAGAGCCCGGAGCGCCTGGACGTCCAGCTTGTGGAGGCCATCAGCGCCACGGGCTTCGAGGAAGTGTCCATGCTCTCGCTGTCCACGGGTGACTACTCCGCCCTGGAGGCGCTGTTCGAAACCACCTTCTCGCGCTGCGCCGCCGAGCAGGTCACCATCTCCCTGCCGAGCCTGCGCGTTGGCTCCCTGTCCGAGCGCATCATGGGCCGCATGGCCAGCATCCGCCGCACCGGCGTCACCCTCGCGCCCGAGGCGGGCAGCCAGCGCCTGCGCGACGTCATCAACAAGGGCGTCACCGAAGAGGCGCTCATCGAGCACGTGCGCACCCTGTTCGAGCACGGCTGGCAGCAGGTGAAGCTCTATTTCATGATCGGCCTGCCCACCGAAACCGACGAGGACCTGGACGCCATCGCCGACCTCTGCGTCAAGGTGCGCGATGCCGCCGGACGCCACGTGAAGCGCCTGCAGGTCACGGCGGCGGTGTCGCCCTTCGTGCCCAAGACGCACACCCCGTTCCAGTGGGCCGGGCAGATCGGCATGGACGAGATCCGCCGCCGCGTCTACCGCATCAAGGACGCGCTCAGGCCGCACAAGCGCATCACGCTGAAGTTCCACCAGCCGGAGATGAGCTACCTTGAGGGCGTGTTCTCGCGCGGCGACCGCCGCCTCGGCCCGGTCATCGAGAGCGCCTACCGCAAGGGCGCGCTGTTCTCCAGCTGGCGCGACCACCTGCGGCTTGAGCCGTACCTAGAGGCGCTGGCCGAGCACGGCCTGACGCCCGAGGAATACCAGGCCCCGCGCGACCCGGGCGCGCCCCTGCCCTGGGACCACCTGGACTGCGGCGTGTCCAAGGACTTTCTGCGCACCGAGCTTGGGCGCGCCCTGGCCGGAAAGCTCACCGAGGACTGCCGCTACGGGGCCTGCCGCAACTGCGGCGTGTGCGGGCACGAGGGCCGCGTGTCGCGCCTGGCGGGACAGGGCGGGGGCGACGACATCCGCCCGCGCCTGGTCTTTGCCCGTCGCGACCAGGAAGAGGCCGCGAGCCTGGCCTCGGAAACCCCGGCGGAACAGGCCGAGCGCAAGGCCGCGGCTGCCGCGGAAACGGCGAGCCTCGTGGCCGAGGACGCCGAGCGCAAGCTCGACCTGTCTGAGCGCCAGGCCCAGTACCGCATCTGGTACGAGAAGCTGAACGAGGCCGCGTACCTGAGCCAGCTCGAGTTGCAGAGCATCCTCGAACGGGCGCTGCGCCGCGCGCGTTTCCCCCTGTCCTTCAGCGCGGGCTTCCACCCCATGCCGCGCATCTCCTTTGGCCGCGCCCTGCCCGTGGGCGTGGAGAGCATGGCCGAGTGGTTCACCCTGACCCTGCGCGAGAAGCTGGCGCCGGAATTCGTGCTGGACACCCTGGCCGCGCAGATGCCCGACGGGCTCATGCCCATCCGCATCGAGCCCATGGGCGTGACGGAGCGCAGCAAGCAGCCCGTGCGCGAGCGCTTCCTGGTGCGCTACACCGGCGAGTCCGAGGACGTGTCGCGCTGGCTGGGCCACTGGGCCGAGCTGCTGCGGAAGGACACCTGCGTGGTGGAGCGCAAGAGCAAGAACGGCCCCAAGCCCACCGACGTGCGCAAGCTGCTGGCCGAGGCCGTGCTGGAAGGCCAGAACGGCGTGCGCCTGACCTTTGACTGGTCGAACGAGTACATGAGCCCGGTGAACCTGGTGCGCGCCGTGAACGAGCCCATCTCACCGCTCGCCGCGCACCTGATCAAGGTCGGGCAGGAGTTCCCGGCCGGGTAGACCGCTCCGGCCTCAGGGCACCGGCACCGTGGTGAAGGGCCGGGTGCGATCGGGCTTGAGCGTGCCCTTGCCCGGGAAGAGCGCGTCGTACTGCAGGTTGTCGCCCGGTTCGCTGAAATACCCTTCCGCCACCGTTTCCACCGGCCCCAGCCGCAAAAGCTCACTCACCGTCACCAGCTCGAAACCGCGCTTGCGCAGTCCCTTCAGCACCCGGGGCAGGACCGCGAAGGTCTTCTCCGGCACGGCGTTGGCGTGCATGAGCACGATGGAGCCGGACCGGATGAGCGAAAGACCGGTGCGCGCGATGCTCGCCGGGGAGTGCACTTCCTCGTCGCGCTCCCCCTCAACATCCCACTGGATGGCCGGGTACCCGGACCGCGCCAGTTCCTCCAGCGCCAGCGCCGAGCTGCGGCCATAGGGCAGGCGCATGAAGGGCAGGGCCTTCGGCACCAGGGCCATCTGGGCGCCTAAAGCCCTGGCCTCGGCCCGGCGGCCGAGCTCCTGGCGCAGCAGCGCGTACTGGACCTGGGTCGGCTCCATCTGCGCGCGGATCTGCGCCTGGTCCATGAGCGCCAGGTTGCCGTGGGTCCAGGTGTGGCTGCCCAGCTCAAAGCGCGGGTCGGCCATGAGCTGCATGGCCTTTTCCGGGTGCGAGCGCATCCACTTGCCCCCCGCGAAGAAGGTGGCCTTGTGCCCCCCGGCCCGCAGCAGGTTGATGATGCGGTTGTCGTACCCGGCCACGTTGTTGGCGCGCTCGCAGAGGTCGAAGGTCAGGGCCACCACCTTGCGGCCGCCTCCCGGGCCATCGGGGCTCACCCTCACCCGGCGGATGACCCCGCGCAGTTCCGGCCGCACCGGCGGCAGGGCCAGCTGGTCCATCTGTTCCGGCGGCAGCGTGGGCGGCGGGGTGGTGTCCGGGGCCGTCACCGCGCCGATGCTCCGGTCGGCCTCGGTCCCGGCCAATTGGGCGGACGTCCAGAGGCCGTGCAGCAGCGCGGCGGAGCCGAAACTTGCGGCAGGTTCCGCCGCCGCGGCGGGAGTTGCGGCCAGCGCTCCCCAGAGGAGCAGGGACAGGACACACTTCAGGGCAAGGGCGGGTGTTTTCATTTGGCAAAGCTCCTGGGTGGTGCGGGGCCTGAGGCGCTCCACCTTCTCAGGAACAGCCAGTCAAGGCAACGGCAAAGGCCGCTTGCGGCTTGTCAGCACGCTGAGAGTGTTGCATTACACTCTCACGACCGCTTGCAACCGCACGGAAGGAGGGGACAGATGGACACGCCAGTGAACCTGTGGAAACCGGAGTACCTGCTCGATGTCGACGTCATCGACGAGCAGCACAAAGGCTTCTTCGACCTTTGCCTCAACTCGGCCACGCTCTGCGAGTCAGCTCGAAACAAGCCCATCAAGCTGGCGGACGTCATTCATCTGATCTACGACATGCGCGCTTACGCGTTCAAGCATTTCCACACTGAGGAGACCCTGCTGCTCAAGTACGGGTATCCCCGGATATACGGACACATGAGCCAGCACGACCTTTTCCTGCGCAGCCTGCAGCAGTTCACCGCGGAGCTGCACGTGGAGCTGGCCAAGGCCGACAAGGCCGGGCAGGAAGGCTTCCTGGCCTGCGCCACCCACATCAACGAGTATCTCGCCACCTGGTGGGGCGAGCACATTCTGACCGCCGACCAGGACTACGCCCAGTTCCTGCGCGAGCGCAAAGGAAAGCCAGCCTAAGCCATGCACGCGCCAGACTGCGATCCAAGATAGCGGGCCGCCAACTCGCGCAACTGGCCGGAGCGAATGCTCAGGAATCGCAGACCCATGCCGTTTCGGCGCGCACGCGTGCCGTTCGTCCTGCGCCAGCGGATGCCCGCCAGCACCGGCGTGGGGTCGTCCATCTCCGCGATCCGAAGCAGCACCTGGTTGCCGTCACCGATGTCGCCATTGCAGCTGACGAAGCCGCCGCAGTCAGAGAGATCAAGGATGCTCGCCTGCAAAGGCGTAGAGAAGTCGCCGTCCGCTCCAGAGGCCATGACCCCATGCAGCAGCACCGGAACGCGCCCGCTGTGGCGCACCTCACGCGGGAGGAAAGCCTCGACCTTCGTCGAAAACCCGTCCGGGTCGTCCAGGTAGACCATCTCCCGGTCCAGGCCCCGGCGCAGCACGCGCAGCACCGGAAACACGTCGGCCAGTTGGAAGAGCTGTTCACGCTCCGGTCCGGACGACCGCATGACCTTGTCCACCTCAAGCACGAGGCCGCTGGAAAGCTCTTGTTGCAATTGCTCCAACAGGCGGGCCGAAGAAGGCGCATAGATTGGCGTCAGCCCCAGCCGCCGCATGTCCTGGTCGTAGTCCCAGGGTTTGTCGGTCAGAACGAACACGTTCCTTCCCTGGCTCGTCTCATTCCCCATGGCGTCCTCCTCTCATCCCCTGACGATTCAAAATACGTCATAGCAGATTTCGTGATAAAAGGAAGCGAGGACGCCTGAAATGACAGCTCTGGCACTTAAAACTAATGCCAGGAGAATCCGGTGGGTTGCGCCTATTGATCGAAAAAAACGCTTCAGGAGACTGTTTTCAGCAGAATATCGTCCTCTGGAGGCGCGATGAAGCGGGTCACCAGCTCGTCCAACTGGCCGGGGCGCATGTCGACAAACAGCAGCCCAAGGCCCGGCAGGACGTGCGCAGCGCCCCACGGCTTGCGCCAGCGGATGTGGGCCACGATGGGAGTGGGGTCGGAAAGCTCAAGGATGCGCACGCGCAACAGCTCGTGCCCGGCAAAATCGTGGGTGCTGTAAACAAAACCGCCGCTTGCAGAGAGGTCCAGCAGATTGGTGCGATACCCATTTGCCAGAGCCAAGTCGTCCTCCAGAGCCAGAAGCGCGTTCAGGCGCACCGGCACGCGGGCGTGGCTGCGCACCCGGCGCGGGCTGAACCCCTTGACGTTGGCGGCGAAGCAGGAGGGGTCGTCCAGATAGGACAGAGCGCTCTCCTCGCCCTTGCGCATGGTTCTGAGCAGCGGGAAGGAGCCCACGAGCTTGAGCAGGTGATCACGCTCCACCCGATGAGCGTGCATGACGCGGTCGACCTCCAGCACGAAACCGCAGGCCGGAACTTCCTGCAAGCGGTCAAGCAGGCCAGACACCTTGTTGGCGAAATGCGGTTTGAGGCCAAGGCGGCCCAGGTCCCGACTGTAGTCATCGGGCCGCTCCGTAAGCACCAAGACGGCCCGGCTGTTGTCTCCGCCCATCATATCCTCCCGCTTTAATCTGCGATCAGCCTGCACCGTAGCACGACACAGGGACGGGCGGGAACAAAAAACTAAAGCCAACGAGGCACGTTACGTAGTTCTCTTCGGGCGGTGGACTATTTGTGCTTGCCGATGGTGACCAGCATGCCCTGGAGCGCGCGCGACATCTCGGAATCGTAGCCGGGATCCTGGACCAGGGCGGCGGCGGCCTTCATGGGTTCCAGAGCCTCTGCGTAGACCCGCTTGACGGTCATGGCGCAATAGGAATCGGCCAGGGCGCACAAACGTCCCACATCGCCCAGGGCGATCTTCTTCTGCGGGTAGCCGCTGCCGTTGACGCGCTCGTGGTGATCCGTGACGCATTCCTCGACCTCCGGGAACTTGAGGTCGAGCTTGGCCAGCATCTCGTACCCGGTCTGGGTGTGGCGCTGGAGCTTGGTGCGCTCGTCCGGCATCAGCGGCTTGTCCTTTTCGCGGATGAAGTTCGGAACCTTGGTCATGCCCAGATCGTGCAGGAAGAGGCCCGCGGCCAGGTGATCGAAGACCTTGCGCTTGATGTCTCCGGCCTCGTACTGGGCGGCCTTGACCTTGGAGTGGATGGCCAGGCCCATGATGCCCGTGTTGAAGGAATGGTTCTCCAGGCTGTGGACGCTATGCAGGCGCCGGGTCAGGGCGCGTATGCGGTGGATGTCGTGGTACAGATACTCGGTCAGCACCATGACGTCGGTCCAGAGCCTGGCGAGGACCATGGGCACGGGCTGGTCGAAGAACTCCGCCAAACGCCGGGTCAGGGCCTGGGTGAAGATGTCGGCGATCTCGGTCTCGTGCAGGTTCTTGTCCACCAGCACAAGATCCAGCTGGTAGCTGATGTGCTTGACGTAGATGGGATGGTCGGCGCGGGAGACGAAGATGAGCCCCTCCTCCACCATCAACGCCAACTGCTCCACCTGCTCGTTGGTCAGCCGTTCCCCGCCCCGGCAGAAGGGCACGATGCGCGCCACATCCTCCTTGAACCGGAACAGGTCGAGCGGGGGGCGGTACTTGCTGAAGCTCTCAAGGATATCCAGGTTGATCTGGTAATATTCCTCGTCCAGGGCATCGGGGATGTCGACTTTCTTTTTTTCTGCCATGCCTGTTGGTTCCCGCTTTGAGGCTCCGGCGGGCCAGAACCCGCCCCCAGCCCGGACGCAGAATGATTCCCGCCCGACCCAGACGCCGATATTTTTTTTACAGCCCAAAAACTGACTGCTTCGAAGCCGGTGCCGTAACCAGCACGCATCGCTCACTGTTCCGAGCGATCCCGGTGCCGCCTTGAGGTCTGGACTGAGCACTACCCTCATTTCGAGCAGATGAAAATGTTTTTTGTGTTGACTTTCCCCTGGAATTCATAAAAAGGTGGGGCGAAGTGGAAATACGTGGAAATTAGTGGTACGAATAGGGGGAAATGTGCGCCTACTTGGTCATGCCCACCGCAGTCTGGACCCGAAGGGACGGCTCATGCTGACCCCGGAGTTCAGAGATCAGCTCCTGGCGGAATCGCCCGGGGGCACTGTGGTGCTGACCCTTTTCCAGGGCCAGATCATCGGCATCACCCCGGCGCAGTGGGAAGCCTTCGTGCTGGAGCTGGAGACCAAGCTCGCCGCCCCCTCAAGCATGCTGCAGGACATGCGCCGCGTGGCCTACGCCGGATACGTCGAGGTCGCCCTGGACAAGCAGGGCCGCATCCAGCTGCCCACACACCTGCGCAAAAGCGGCCGCATCGACCGGGACATCGTCCTGGCCGGCGTGGGCAAGCGCTTTGAGATTTGGGACAAGGACCGCTTTGAGGCGCTGCTGGAGCAGAGCCATGTTGATGTGTCCGAGGAAATGGCCAGGGCGAACATCGCCCTGCCCTTCTAGGCGGGTGCAGGCATGAGCGATGCACAGGAGGTCCCCCACATCCCGGTCATGCTCGACGAGATCGTCGATTATCTCGCCCCCAGGGCGGGCGGACGCTACCTCGACGGCACACTGGGCCTGGCCGGGCACAGCCTGGGGCTGCTGCGCGCCTCCGGCGGCGAGGCACAGCTCGTCTGCCTGGACCGCGACGAGCAGGCCCTGGCCCTGGCGCAAGAGCGCCTCAAGGAATTTCCGGGCCGGGCCAGAACCTTCCACACGGCCTTCAGCGACTTCGAGTCGGCACTTGCGGAGGCAGGCTGGGACATGCTGGACGGAGCGGTGCTGGACCTTGGCGTTTCCTCGCTCCAGCTGGACGAGGCCGAGCGCGGGTTCAGCTTCATGGCCGACGGCCCGCTGGACATGCGCATGGACGCCACCAGCGGCATGGACTCGGCCCGGGTGCTGGTGAACAGGCTGCATTTCGATGACCTGAAGCAGATCATCCGCGACCTTGGCGACGAGCCCCTGGGTGGGAAAATCGCCAGGGCGATCGTGCGGGTACGGGAGCAGGAAGAGATTCGGACCACGTCAAGACTTGCGGAGATCGTGGCCAAGGCGTATCCCCCCGACCGCCGCAGGGAAGCCCGCAACCACCCGGCCACGCGCACTTTCATGGCCCTGCGCATGGCGGTGAACAACGAACTCGGCGAGATCAAAGATTTTCTGGAGCGCATAGTGCAGTATCTGAAACCCGGAGCCCGCCTGGCCGTCATCTCCTTCCACTCCGCGGAGGACCGCGTGGTGAAGGAGGCGTTCAAGCATTGGGCCAAGGGCTGCCGCTGCCCCCTGGAGCAGCAGATCTGCACCTGCGACCGCGCCCCGCTGGCGCGCATCCTGACCAAGAAGCCGCAGTTGCCCACGCAGCTCGAGATGGACCGCAACCCCCGCAGCCGCAGCGCCAAGCTGCGCGTGGCGGAGCGCCTGGACAAGCCGGGCGGCGAAACCGCCAAGGGCGGCCGGTCATGAGCGCGCTCAGGGGAACCCTGCTGTCGTTTTTCTTCGCCATCGGCGGCGTGATGCTCTTGAGCCTCTCGTCGGTGTGGCTGAACATTGAGCGCATGGACCTGGCCTACGACGTGAACAAGCTGGAGAAGGAGCTGAGCAACCGCACCGCCTTGGCTTCCAAGCTTGAGCTTGAGCGCAACAACCTGATTTCGCCATACCGTCTCAAGCGCCTGGCGGCCACCTACGGGCTTGGGCCTGTGGGGCCGGGGCAGATGCGCCTCATGACGGGGCAGGATCAGGGAAAGTAAGCGGCAGGGGCGGCCATGACCAAGCGCGTGTCACGCAGCCGGGAGGGTTCTCCCGCCAGGGCCAAGACGGACACCGGCAAGCTCAAGCTCCTGCTGGTGGGCCTGCTCTTCGCGGGCATCTGGGTGACGCTGTGGGGCCGGGCCGCATACGTCCAGCTCTATCTCGGGCCGGAGCTCAAGAAGGGCGCCGAGAAGCAGAGCCTGGCCACTGGGTTTGAATTGGGTGAACGGGGCCGCATCTATGACAGAAACGGCTCCATATTGGCCACAAGCGTGGAGAGCAAGTCCGTGTACGTTTCGCCCATCAAGGTCGACAATGCGGCCCAGACCGCCCAGATTCTGGCACAGACGCTCGATGTTCCCCAGAAGAACATCGAACGCGAACTGGGCACGAAGAAGGGTTTCGTCTGGATCAAGCGGCAGATCGGCGACCGCGAGGCGCAGATTCTCGAGTCCGAAAAGCTGCCGGGCGTGTTCCTGACCAGCGAGTATCGCCGCATGTTCCCCAACCACCACTCCGCCGGGCAGGTGCTCGGCTTTGTCGGCGTCGACGGCGTGGGGCTGGAGGGCATGGAGAAGCATTTCGAGGAGCGCATGGCCGGGCGCCAGGCCAAGTACGTGGTCCAGCGCGACGCCACCGGCCGCAGGCTCTACCTGGACGACCAGGGCCGCGAGATGGACATCCGCGGGGCCGACGTGCAGCTGACCTTGGACACAGTGATCCAGGACGCCGCGGAGCAGGCCCTCGCCGAGGCGGTCACCAAGTACAACGGCCGCTCCGGCATGGCCATAGTGGTCAAGGTCAGCAGCGGCGAGATCCTGGCCCTGGCGCACTTCCCCTTCCTGAACCCCAACGCCGCCGGCCTTTCCAAGCCCGCCGCCCGGCGCAACCGCGCGGCGCTCGACATGTTCGAGCCCGGCTCAACCATGAAGCCCTTCGTCTTTGCCGCGGCCCTGGACCAGAAGGTCATCGACGCCAACAAGATTTTCGACTGCGAAAACGGCAAGTGGGTCCTGCGCGGCAAGACCATCCGCGACACCCACCCCTACCGCTGGCTCTCGGCCAACCGGATCCTGCGTTATTCGAGCAACATCGGCACGGCCAAGATCGGCCTGGCCCTGGGCGCGCAGCCCTACTACAACACCCTTCGCAAGCTGGGCTTCGGCGAGCGCTCCGGCCTGAACATCCCCTCGGAATCCGCGGGCCTGCTGCGCCCGGCCAAAGAATGGGGCGAGTTCGACCTGGCCACCATCTCCTTCGGCCAGGGCATCGGCGTCACCGGGCTGCAGATGGCCAATGCGTACATGGTCCTGGCCAACAAGGGCGTCACCAAGCCGCTCAAGCTCGTGCTCGAACCGGCAGGCCCCCCGCCGCCGCCGTCCGAGCGCGTGTTCAGCGAGCAGACCGTGGACACCGTGCTGGCCATGATGCGCGAAGTCGTGGAAGAGGACGGCACCGGCAAGCTGGCGCGCATCCCCGGCGTGGTTGTGGCGGGCAAGACCGGCACCGCGCAGAAGGCCGCCGCCACCGGCAAAGGCTACGGCACCGGCAACGTGGCCTCCTTCGTGGGCCTGTTCCCCGGCGACAAGCCGGAGTTCCTCATCATGGCCATCGTGGACGAGCCCTCGCCCGTGGCCCTGGGCGGCATCGTCTGCGCCCCCGCCGTGCGCGAAATCGCCATCAAGACGCTCTCCTACTACAACCGCCTGCCCGAGGCCAAGGCCGCCGACCCCAAGGCCGAGCCTTCGGAGTCATCCATGCATGAAAAGGCCACGCGCGCGCCCTCGGCCCAGGCCGGGGCCAACGTGCCCGACCTCACCGGGCTGCCTGTGCGACGTGCGCTGGAGGTCCTGGGCAAGAAGGGGATCGTGCCCACCCTCAAGGGCTCCGGCATGGTCGTGGACCACCAGAAGCCTCTGCCCGGCGAAGCCTGGCCCGAGGCCAAGAGCAGCGCCAAGGACGGCGGTTTCGTCCTGTGGCTGCAAGAGGGGGGCAAGTAATGCCCGCCGCGCGCAAGGCACGCTGGAACGAGCTGCTGGCCATGGTCGGCCGCGGACTCATGGTCCGCACGGACTCTCGCGAGGTGAGCCCCGGCGAGGTCTTCGCCCTCATGCCCGCCGCTGGCGACAAAAGCGCGACCTACCTGGCCCAGGCCCTGGAAAAGGGCGCGGCCTGGATCGTGGCGGGAACGGGCGTCGTCCTGCCGAACAGCGCCAAGGCCAGGCTCATGACCGTGCCCGACGTGCCCGAGGCCCTTGGCCAGCTGGCCGCAAAGCATTTCCGGACCCTCGAACAGGGCATGCAGGCGGTCGCCATCACCGGCACCAACGGCAAGACCACCATCAGCTATCTGCTGGAAGGCCTGCTCACAGCCGCGGGCCGCAAGGTCGGCGTGCTCGGCACCGTGAGCTACCGCTGGCCCGGCACGACCATCGAGGCCAACCTGACCACCCCCGGCTGCTGGCGTCTGCACGAGCTCTTCTCGCGCATGTCCGCCGACGGCGTGGACACCGTGGTCATGGAGACCAGCTCCCACGCCCTGCACCAGAAGCGCGTGGCGGGCCTGGAATTCGACGCGGCCGTGCTCATCAACCTGACCCAGGACCACCTCGACTATCACGGCGACTTCGAGGAGTATTACCAGGCCAAGAAGATGCTGTTCGCAAGCTACCCGCGCCAGGACAAGTTCAAGGCCGCCAACGCCGACGACGCTTTCGGCCTGCGCCTGCTCTCAGAGCAGCCCGACGCCGTGGGCTTCACCCTGTGCCGCGCCAAGGCCTCCGGCAACCGCATGCTCTACGGCGAGCTCGTTTCCTGCACGGGCAAGGGCGTGTCCCTGCGCATGGAGTTCGAGGGCAAGTGCTGGACGCTCGACTCCGGGCTGGTGGGCGCGCACAACGCCAGCAACCTCATGGCCGCCCAGGCCGTTGGGCTCGGCCTCGGCCTCGGCCCCGCCGACATGCAGGCGCTCAAGCCCTTCACCGGCGTTCCCGGCCGCCTGGAGCGCGTGCTGAACGACCAGGGCCTGGACATCTTCGTGGACTACGCGCACACCCCGGACGCGCTCATCAACGTCCTCGGCGCCCTGCGCGCGCTCAAGTTCTCCCGCGTCATCACCGTGTTCGGCTGCGGCGGCGACCGCGACCGCACCAAGCGCCCGCTCATGGCCCAGGCCGTGGCAAAGCTTTCCGACGTGGCAGTGCTGACCAGCGACAACCCGCGCTTCGAGGACCCGCTCCAGATCATCGCCGACGCCCGCCCAGGCCTGCAAAACGGCCCGGCGGACCTCGTCATCATCGAGGAGCCGGACCGCTACGAGGCGTTGCGCAAGGCCGTGGGCCTCATGCGCCCGGGCGACGTCCTGCTCGTCGCGGGCAAGGGACACGAGGATTACCAGCTCATCGGCGGCGTGAAGCACCCCTTCTCCGATGTCGAGGCCGTGGGCCGCGCCATCCGCGAAGTGCATGGCGGGGTGCGGGCATGAACATGACCCTTGACGCCATCGCCCGCGCCCTCACCGGCACGGGACTGCCGGGACCGGAAGGAGCGCGCGTTGTCACGACCGTGCGCACGGACTCTCGCGAGGTGAAGCCCGGCGACCTGTTCGTCTGCCTCAAGGGCGAAAACTTCGACGCCCACGATTTCGCCGCGCAGGTGGCCCAGGCCGGCGCCGCAGCCATCGTGGCCGCGCACGCCCTGGCCGACGTCGCCTGCCCGGTCATCCTGGTGGACGACACGCTGCTGGCCCTGGGGCGTCTCGCCCGCGCCTGGCGCGACATGACCAGCGCGAAGGTGGTGGCCATAACCGGGACGGCGGGCAAGACCACGGTGAAGGAGCTGCTGGCGCAGACCCTGGCGCACAGCAAGAACGTGGCCAAGAACCACAAGAATTTCAACAACCAGGTGGGCCTGCCCCTGTCCATGCTCGCCGCGAGCGGGCAGGAGGACGCCTGGGTCATGGAAGTGGGCATCAGCAAACCCCACGACATGGCCGAGCTGGGCGTCATCATCGCCCCGGACCTGGCGCTGGTTCTGAACATCGGACCTGCGCACCTGGAGGGCCTGGGCAGCATCGAGGGCGTGGCCGAGGCCAAGGCCTCGCTGCTGGCGCATGTGCGCGAGGGCGGCCTGGGGCTGTGCAGCATGGACTACCCGGAACTCTGGGACGCCGCCCTTGAGGTGTTCCCGGGCGTTGTCGGCTTCTCCGCTCAGAACAGCTTTGCCACCTACTACGCCCGTTTTGAGGAAGCCCTGTCCGGCGGGCGCGGCCTGTACGAAATCATCGTTGACGGCGAGTCCTTCTGGGCCGAGCTGCCTGCCTGCGGCGCACACTTCGCCGAGAACGCCGCCGCCGTGGCCGGAGCCTGCCACATGCTGGGCCTGAGCACGGACCAGATCGCCGAGGGGCTTGGCAAGGCCGAGCTGCCCGGACAGCGCTTCTGCTGCTCCGAGGTCGGCGGCTGGTGCGTGGTGGACGATTCCTACAACGCCAACCCGCTGTCCATGCGCCGCAGCATGGAGGCCGCGAGGCTTCTGGCCGGTGGCGCGCCGCTGGTGCTGGTGCTGGGCGACATGAAGGAGTTGGGCGCCGGGGCCGAGAAGGCCCACGAAGAGCTGGGCGCGCTGCTGCCGAAGCTTGCCCCCGCCGCCGTGTTCTTCCAGGGCGAGTTCGCCGCCGCGGTCGCCAAGGGCGCCGGGAGCGCCATCGCCGTGACAAAGATTTCCGAGCCCGCCCAGGTGCTGGCCCATATGCCGCTTCTGGACGCCTCCAAGGCCGCTGCCCGCGGCGTCGTGCTGGTCAAGGGCTCGCGATCCTGCCGCATGGAGCTTTACGCCAAGGGCCTGCTTGACGGGCTCGCCGAGACCACGAACGGAGGCCGCGCATGATCTACCACCTGCTCTTCCCCCTCGCGGCCAAGTTCACGCTGTTCAACGTCCTGCGCTACATCACCTTCCGCAGCGTGTACGCGCTGCTGACGGCGCTGGTCATCTCCATCCTCCTCGGCCCCCGGCTCATCGAGTGGCTGAAGGCCCTGCGCTGCCGCCAGCACATTCTGGAGGAAGTGGCGTGCCACCAGGCCAAGGAAGGCACTCCGACCATGGGCGGCCTGCTCATCGCCGTGTCGCTGGTCACCAGCGTGCTGCTCTGGGGCGACCTGACCAACGTGTACATCTGGCTCACGCTGCTCGTCTTCGTGGGCTTCGGGGCCATCGGCTTCTGGGACGACTACACCAAGGTGGTCAAGAAGCAGAACAAGGGCATCTCCCCGCGCGCCAAGCTGGCCGGGCAGATCGCCGTGGCGGGATCCGCCATCGCCCTTCTGATCTTCCAGCCCGCATACTCCACCACCCTGGCCGTGCCCTTCTTCAAGCACTTCCACCCGGACCTGGGGCTGTTCTACCTGCCCTTCGCCGTGCTGGTGCTGGTGGGCGCGTCAAACGCCGTCAACCTCACCGACGGCCTCGACGGGCTCGCCATCGGGCCGATGGTCGTCGCCACGGCCTGCTTCGCACTGTTCATCTACGCCGCGGGCAACGCGGTCATTTCCCAGTACCTGAACATCACCCCGGTGCCCGGCGTGGGCGAGGTGACGGTGTTCTGCGGAGCGCTTGTGGGCGCGGGCCTGGGCTTCCTCTGGTTCAACGCCTACCCGGCCCAGGTGTTCATGGGCGACGTGGGCTCGCTCTCCCTGGGCGGCACGCTGGGCTTCATCGCCGTGCTGGCCAAGCAGGAGCTGGTGCTGGCGCTGGTGGGCGGCGTGTTCGTGTTCGAGACCCTGTCGGTCATCCTGCAGGTTGGCTACTTCAAGATGAGCGGCGGCAAGCGCATCTTCCGCATGGCCCCGCTGCATCACCACTTCGAGCTCAAGGGCATCCCCGAGTCGAAGATCATCATCCGTTTCTGGATCCTCTCAATCCTCATGGCCTTGATGGCCCTGAGCACTCTGAAATTGCGCTAGGTGGCCGGCATGGACAGGAAACGTGACAGCCTGAAAAGTCTAAAGATTTTCGAGAACCGTCTCGTCGTCGTCGTCGGCGCGGGCGTTTCCGGGCTTGCCGCTTGCCGTTTCCTGCTGTCCATGGGCGCCCGCGTGCGCCTCGTCGATGCCAAGGCCGACCTTTCGCAGGACGTTCTTCTGAAGGTGACGGACAACCCGGCCGCAGCCGCCCTGACCCTTGAAGTCGGCCCGCACCGGCCGGAGCAGTTCAGCGATGCGCACCTGGTGGTGCTCTCCCCCGGCGTGCCGGTGAAGAAACTCGCGGTTGTGCTGGCGGGAGTGGAGCCCTGGCGCGTGGTGGCGGAGATGGAGTTCGCCTCCTGGTTCCTCGACGAGCCGGTCATCGCCATCACCGGCACCAACGGCAAGACCACCACCACGACCCTCGTCGGGCACATCCTGGAGCACGCGGGCCTGACGCCGTTTGTCGGCGGCAACATCGGCACGCCCCTGTGCGACTACCTCATGCGGGACGCCGCCGCCGACGTGCTGGTCATCGAGATTTCGAGCTTCCAGCTCCAGAACTGCCGGACCTTCGCCCCCAGAGTGGCGGCCCTGCTCAACTTCTCCGCCAACCACCTGGACTACCACCTGGACATGGAGGAGTACCTCTCGGCCAAGCTGAACCTCTTCGCACGCCAGGACCATGGCGCGTTGGCCATCGCGCCCGCGGCCATGCGCGAGGAGCTTGAGGCGCGCGGGTTCACCAAGGCCCAACGCGACTACTTCTCCGCCGATACGGATTTCGACTGCCCGGGCCTGCCGGGCGAGCACAACCGCGAGAACATCGCCGCCGCCTGGCGCATGGTGCGCCCCTTCGGCGTGACTGAAGCCCAGGCCCGCGCGGCCATCGCCGCCTTCAAGGCCCTGCCGCACCGCATCGAGCCTGTGGGCGAGGCAGCCGGCGTGGTCTTCGTCAACGACTCCAAGGCAACCACCCTTGATTCCGTCGCCGCGGCGGTGAAAAGCTTCAACAGGCCAGTGCGTCTGCTCATGGGCGGCGTGTTCAAGGGCGGCGTTGTGGAGGACATCCTGCCCGCGCTGAAGGAACGCGTGGTGTCGGTGGGCCTGTTCGGCGCCAGCCGCGAGGTCTTCGAGCCCGCCCTGGCCCCGCACTTCCCCGTTAGCTGGGACCAGACCCTGGAGGCCGCCGTGCGCCGCCAGTTCAGCCTGGCAAAGCCCGGCGACGCGATCCTGCTCTCCCCGGCTACGGCCAGCTTCGACGCCTACTCCGGCTACACCGAGCGCGGCCGCGACTTCGCCCGCGTGGCGGCGGCCCTTGCCGCGGAGGTGCGCTCATGAACCAGCGCCGCGGCACCCAGTACTATCCCATGGACTACTGGCTCCTGTTCGCCGCCGTGCTGCTGGCGGGCTTCGGGCTGATCATGGTCTTTTCCAGCTCCGGCATGATGGCCGAGCGCTTCTACCACGACAAGTACCTGTTCTTCAAAAAGCAGGCGGTGTTCTGCGTCGTGGGCATCGCGGCCATGATCTTCTGCGCGCGGGTGAACCGCAAATTCTTCTACGACCTGACCTACGTGTGGATGTTCCTGGCCGTGGCGCTGCTGGGGCTGTGCCTGGTCATCGGCACCACGGCAGGCGGCGCACGGCGCTGGATCTCCCTCGGGCCGATCTCGCTGCAGCCGCTGGAGTTCGCCAAGCCAGCGCTGGTGCTCTACCTGGCCTACTTCTTCTCGCGCAAGCAGGAGATCATGCAGGTCAAGACCTTCAGCGTCGGCTTCATCCCGCCCTTCGCGGCCACGGGCATCCTGAGCCTGCTGCTGCTCATGCAGCCGGACTTCGGCGGCGCCATGCTCCTGGCCATCCTGCTCATGTTCATGTGCCTGGCCGGCGGCACCCGCATCATCTATCTGGTGGGCGCAATGCTGGCGGGCGGCTGGGGCGGCTGGCTGCTCATCGCCTCCTCTCCCTATCGCCTCAAGCGCTGGACCGCCTTCCTTGATCCCTTCGCCACGGCCAAGACCACCGGCTATCAGCTGGTGCAGTCGCTCTACGCCTTCGGCTCGGGCCGGTTCTTCGGGGCCGGGCTTGGCGCGGGCAAGCAGAAGCTGCTCTTCCTGCCCGAGGCCCACAACGACTTCATCATGGCCGTGGTGGGCGAAGAGCTGGGCTTCTTCGGCCTGTCGCTGGTGCTGCTGCTCATGGGCTTCCTGTTCCTGCGCGCCTTCCGCGTGGCCTTCCTGCAAGAGGACCTCATGGACAGGCTGACCGCTTTCGGCATGACCATCGTGCTGGCGCTGGGCGCGTGCATGAACCTGGCGGTGGTGCTCGGCACCGTGCCGCCCAAAGGCGTGCCCATGCCCTTCATCAGCTACGGCGGCAGTTCGCTCATCGTGTCCTTCATCTGCGTGGGCATCCTCCTCAACCTTTCGAGGAACCGCACATGAGCACGGCGCAGCACATTTCACGGCTGGTGGTCACCACCGGCGGCACGGGAGGGCACATCTTCCCGGCGCTTTCCGTGGCTGCCGAAGTGCGCCGCCGCACCCCCGAGGCCCGCGTGCTCTTCCTGGGCGGCAACGGCCCGGAGGGCGAGCTGGCGCGCAAGGCCGGGCTGTCCTTTGAGGCGCTGCCCGCCAGCGGCGTGCTCGGCAAGGGCGTCAAGGCGCTGCTGGCCACGGTCTGGGTGGGCAAAAGCGTCATCCTGGCCACGCGCGCGCTCCGGCGCTTCCAGCCCCAGGCGGTCATCGGCTTCGGCGGCTACGCGGGCTTCTGCCCGGTGCTGGCCGCGGCGCTGCTTGGCATCCCAAGCGCCGTGCACGAACAGAATTCCGTGGCGGGCGTCACCAACCGCATCCTGGGCAAGCTGGTGGGCAAGGTGTTCGTGTCCTTTGAGGACCGCCACAAGAATTTCCCCGCCTCCAAGGTGCTGCGCACAGGCAACCCAGTGCGCGCCGAGATCGCCAGCGTGGACCGCACCCCGGGCGCCGGGCGCAACCTGCTGGTGCTGGGCGGCAGCCAGGGCGCCAAGCCCTTGAACGACCTGGTGGTGGCCGCCCTGCCGCAGCTCATGGCCGCGCGGGTGAACATCCTGCACCAGGCGGGCAAGGCCGATGTGGAGCGCATCCGCGCCGCCTACCGCGCCGCCGGGGCGGACGACTCCCAGGTGCAGGGCTTTGTGGAGGACATGGCCGGGGCATACGCCTGGGCGGATCTTGCCCTGTGCCGGGCCGGGGCTTCGACAATTTTCGAGCTGGCGGCCACGGGCACCCCGTCGGTGCTGGTGCCGTTCCCCTTTGCCGCCCACGACCACCAGCGCGTCAACGCCAAGGCCCTGGAGGCCCTGGGCGCGGCCATCCTGGCCGACCAGAAGCGCCTCGACGGCACGACCCTGGCGATCCTTGTGCTGGGGCTGCTGGGCGACGCGGCGCGGCTTGGGTCCATGGGCCGCGCGGCCAAGGATTTTGCGCGGCCGGACGCCGCCTCGGCCATAGTCGACGGACTGGAAAAACTGTGCCGCCAGGCGGCGCGGTAGCACCGGCAGGCGAAAGAGAGAGGTGAAACCATGACAGAGACGACAACCATCGCAGTCCCCGGCCGCAGCGCCAGCCCGGCAATGTACAGCCGCGTCTCCACCGTGCACATGGTGGGCATCGGCGGCGCGGGCATGAGCGGCATCGCAGAGGTGCTCCTGAACATGGGCTTCACCGTCACCGGCTCGGACATGGCCGCAGGCAGCGCCGTGCACCGCCTGAAAAAGCTCGGCGCGCAGGTGTTCATCGGCCACGGGGCCGACAACCTGGGCAAGGCCGACGTGGTGGTCAAGTCCACCGCCATCCAGGACTCGAACCCGGAGCTGGTGCGCGCCCGCGAGCTGTCCATCCCCATCATCCCCCGCGCGGAGATGCTGGCCGAGCTCATGCGCATGCGCACGGGCATCGCCGTGGCCGGAACCCACGGCAAGACCACCACCACCTCGCTTCTGGCGACCATCTTCACCGAGGCCGGGCTGGACCCCACCGTCATCATCGGCGGACGGCTGAACACCTACGGCTCCAACGCCCGCCTGGGCGAGGGCGAGTTCCTCATCGCCGAGGCCGACGAGAGCGACGGTAGTTTCCTCTGCCTCTCGCCCATCATGACGGTGGTGACCAACGTGGACAAGGACCACATGGATTTCTACGCGGACATGGACGCCATCGACAAATCCTTCACCACGTTCATGAACGCCATTCCCTTTTACGGGGTCAACGTGGTCTGCGGCGACGACCCGGGCGTGCAGCGCCTGCTGCCCCTCATCAAGCGTCCCTGCCTGACCTACGGCCTGGGCAAGAAGAACCGCCTGCGCGGCCAGATCACCGCCTCAAGCCTGCGCAGCATCTTCGAGGTGAGCATGGACGGCGAGAGCTGGGGGCAGGTGACCCTGGCCCACCCGGGCCTGCACAACGTGTTGAACGCCCTGGGCGCCATCGGCGTGGCCATCGAGGCCGGGTTGCCCAAGGACGCCATCATGAAGGGGCTGGAGAATTTCGGCGGCGTGGGCCGCAGGTTCGAGCGCAAGGGCGAGCGCCACGGCGTGCTCGTGGTGGACGACTACGGCCACCACCCGGCCGAGATCAAGGCCACGCTGGAGACCGCCAAGGCCTGCTACCCCGACCGCAGGCTCATCGTTGCCTTCCAGCCGCACCGCTTCACGCGGACCCAGGCCCTGTTCGGCGAGTTCTGCACCGTGTTCTCACAGGCCGACCTGCTGCTCCTGACCGAGATCTACCCGGCCAGCGAGGCCCCGATCCCCGGCGTCAACGGCCTGTCCCTGGCCCAGGGCATCAAGCAGGTGAGCAAGACCAAGGTGCGCTTCTTCCCCGACTTCGCGGGCATTGAGCGCCAGCTGAAGGAAATCCTGAAACCGGGCGACCTGTTCCTGACCCTGGGCGCCGGGAGCATCTGGAAGATCGGCGAGTTCTGGCTGAACGAGCCCGAAGACGACGCAACCATTTCGAGCGAGGCGTAAACGCACATGCCCCTGACCCTCACGCGCGACGTGCTCCTGAAGGAGCGCACCACCCTTCGCCTGGGCGGCCCCGCCCTGGCCGAGGCCGTGGTCTCGTGCGAGGCCGGGCTGGACGAACTGGCGCGCGTCCTGCCCGGCCTGGGCGGTCGGCCCCTGGCGCTTGGCGCGGGCAGCAACCTGCTGGCGGCGGACCCCCCCCACGCGCTGGTGCTGGTGCGCGCGGCCAACAACGCCCCGGCACAGATTTTCAAGCAGCAGGACGGCACAACCCTCGTCCGCGCGGGCGCTGGTCTGCGCCTGCCCAGGCTGGTGGGCTTCTGCCAGCGCGCCGGGCTCACCGGGCTGGAAGGTCTCACCGGCGTGCCGGGCCGCATCGGCGGCAGCGTGGCCATGAACGCCGGTTCCTACGGCGTGGAGCTGGGCGCGCGGCTCTCCCGGGTGCGCATCTGGACGCCCGAGACCGGGCTCACCTGGCGCGAGGCCAGGGACTGCTCCTTCGGCTACCGGCATTTCGATCCCCGGATGGGCGCCAGCTTCTGGCTCATCTGGGAGGCGGAGTTCATCCTGCTCGCGGACAAGCCCTTCGCCATTCGCAAGCGCATGGAGGAGAACTACGCCAGAAAGAAGGCCACCCAGCCCGTCACCGCCAAAAGCGCGGGCTGCGTGTTCAAGAACCCGCAGGGGCTGCCCGCGGGAATGGGCGCGGGCAGGCTGCTCGACGAGGCGGGGTGCAAGGGCAAGCGCCTGGGCGGCATGGCCTTCTCCACGGTGCACGCGAATTTCCTGGTCAACGAGGGCGGCGGCACGGCGGCCGAGGCCCTGGAGCTTTTGGAACACGGGCGGGCCATGGTCTTCGACCGCTTCAGCCTGAACCTTGAAACCGAAGTGGTGGTGCTCACATGATTCGCCCCGGCGGAGTGCAGCGCAAGCCGCGCGAGACGCGCAAACCGGCGGTCCGGCTGAACCGGCCGCGCAAGGACGTGGGCTCCGGGCTGGTCATGGACACCGCAGTGGCCGTGAAGAACGTCATGCTGTTCTTCGCAGCCCTGGCGGTGCTGGGCAGCCTGGGCGCGGGGCTCATCTACGGCTACCGCTTCGTGACAACCACCCCGGCCCTGGGCCTGACCGAGATCACCGTCAGCGGCAACATGCGCCTGGCCTACGGGCAGGTGCTGGAGATCGCGGGCCTGCGCCTGGGCCAGAACAGCCTCGGCGTCAACGTGAGCCGGGTCGAGGCCTCGCTCTCGCGCAACCCCTGGGTGGAGTTCGTCACCGTGCGCCGCGAGCTGCCGGACAAGCTCTTCATCACCATGGTGGAGCGCCAGCCCTCCTTCTGGGTGCGCCAGGACGGGCAGCTCTACTTCGCCGACGCCAAGGGAGCCATCATCACGCAGCTGGCGCCAGGCGACTCCGCCTCTCTGCCGCTGCTGGACATCTCCCCGGAGCTTGCGGACCAGCAGCAGGTGGTGGAGGCCATGGTGGCGCGCATGAACAAGCAGGACCTGCCCTTCGCCCTGGGCCAGATGGCCTGGGTGAAGTTCACGGACTCCGGCCAGGTGGAGATGTACCTGGACGCGCTGCGCATCCGCGTGCGCACGGAACTGGTCGACTGGGAGACGCATTTTAATCGCATTGAAACCGTCTGGCGGGACCTCAAGCTGCGCGGCGAAGCCGGGCAGGTTGCGGCCATCGAGGCCAGCGGCGGAAAAGTTTGGGTGGAGAAGAGGCAGAAGCACGGGGCTTCCTGACGGGGAAGAATAGGGAAGGCCCGGCCCTTTGGCGAGTCTAACAAGGGAGGAAAACATGGCCAAGAGCGACATCATTGTCGGCCTTGACATCGGCACCACGAAAATATGCGCCGTGGTGGGCGAAGCCAAGGACGACGGAGTGGTGGACATCATCGGCATCGGCACAAGTCCGTCAACGGGACTGCGCCGGGGCGTGGTGGTGAACATCGAACAGACTGTGCAGTCCATCAAGAAGGCTTTGGAAGAGGCCGAGCTGATGGCGGGGTGCGAGATCCACTCGGTCTACGCGGGCATCGCGGGGAGCCACATCAAGGGCTTCAACAGCCACGGGGTCATCGCCGTCAAGGGCGGCGAGGTCACCCAGAAGGACGTTGACCGCGTCATCGAGGCCGCCAAGGCCGTGGCCATTCCGCTGGACCGCGAGGTCATCCACACCCTGCCCCAGGAGTTCATCGTCGACGACCAGCGCGGCATCGCCGATCCGCTGGGCATGGCCGGCGTTCGCCTGGAGGTGAAGGTCCACATCGTCACCGGCGCGGTGACCTCGGCCCAGAACATCGTGCGCTCGTGCCACCGCTCGGGCCTCGACGTGGCCGACATCGTGCTCGAGTCCCTGGCCTCCAGCAAAGCCGTTCTCTCCGCAGAGGAGCGCGAGATCGGCGTGTGCCTGGTGGACCTGGGCGGCGGCACCACGGACATCGCCATCTTCTCCAAGGACTCCATCAAGCACACCGCCGTGCTGGCCCTTGGCGGAAACAACCTGACCAACGACATCGCCTTTGGCCTGCGCACCCCCATGACAGCCGCCGAAAAGATCAAGATCGACCACGGGTGCGCCCTGGCCGAACTGGTCAAGGTGGACGAGGGCATCGAGGTGCCGAGCGTGGGCGGGCGCGACTCCCGAGCCATGAGCAAACGCGTGCTGGCCGAGATCTGCGAGCCCCGGTGCGAGGAGATCCTCGCCCTGGTGGACCAGGAGCTCATCAAGAGCGGTTACAAGAACCAGATCGCCGCGGGCGTCGTCCTCACGGGCGGCACCTCGCTGATCCACGGCATGCAGGACCTGGCCGAGCAGGTGTTCGACCTGCCGGTGCGCGTGGGCTACCCCGAGTATGTGGGCGGCCTGCACGACATGGTCAACAACCCCAAATACGCCACTGCCGTCGGCCTTCTGCTCTACGGAGCCGAAAACCGGGTCGTGAAAAGCGGCGGGGGTGATTTCCGCATCCGCGACGACAATGTGTTCAACCGCATTCTCGGCCGGATGAAGAAATGGTTTGTGGACATCGCCTAAGCGCGGTGTGGCCATAGGGGTTTTTCACGCATCATCACAGCTCCAGGGAGGAGGAAGTCATGGCACATTTCGAGATCGACAACGACATGAGCGCTAAAATCAAGGTCATCGGCTGCGGCGGCGGCGGCGGCAACGCCATCAACAACATGATCCAGTCGCAGTTGACCGGCGTCAGCTTCATTGCCGCCAACACCGACGCACAGGACATCGAGAAGTCGCTGGCCGACCACACCATCCAGCTTGGCGGCAAGCTGACCAAGGGCCTTGGCGCCGGCGCCAACCCCGAGGTGGGCCGCAACGCCGCGCTGGAGAGCATCGACCAGATCCGCGACGTGCTCCAGAACACCGACATGGTGTTCATCACCGCGGGCATGGGCGGCGGCACCGGCACCGGCGCGGCTCCGGTCATCGCCCAGGCCGCCCGCGAGGCCGGTTCGCTCACCGTGGCCGTGGTCACCAAGCCCTTCTACTTCGAGGGCAAGCGCCGCATGCAGCAGGCCGAGAAAGGCATCGCCGAGCTGAAGCAGGTGGTGGACTCCATCATCACCATCCCCAACGACCGCCTGCTCCAGATGGCCGCCAAGAAGGCCGGCTTCGCCGACATGCTGAAAAAGGCCGACGAGGTCCTGTTCTACGCCGTCAAGGGCATCTCCGACCTCATCACCGTGCACGGATTGATCAACCTGGACTTCGCCGACGTGAAGGCCATCATGACCGGCTCGGGCATGGCGCTCATGGGCACCGGCATCGCCTCCGGCGAGAACCGCGCCCGCGAGGCCGCCCTGAAGGCCATCACCAGCCCGCTGCTGGAGGACGTGTCCATCGCCGGTGCGCGCGGCGTTCTGTACAACATCACCGCCGGAGCCGACCTCGGCACCGACGAGATCCAGGAGGTCAGCGACCTCATCAGCAAGGAAGCCCACGAGCAGGCCAACATCGTGTTCGGCGTCGTGGCCGACGACAGCCTGGGCGACGAGCTCTGCGTCACGGTCATCGCCACCAGCATCGAGCAGCGCGAGGTCGCGCCCAAGCCGGAGACCCTGGTCGGCGGCGCGCGCGCCATCCTGACCCCGGTGCAGGGCATCACCCCGCGCCCGCGTCGCAACACGATCAGTAGCGTCATCGCCGGAAACAACCGCGAGGTCCCGGCCTTCATGCGCTTCGGCGCCGCGGCCCCGGTGGAAGGCCAGGCCCAGACCCAGCGCCAGGCGCTGCGCGCCATGGGCGCGCCCGGCGAAGAGGACTTCCTGTTCGAGGATGACGAGCTGGACACCCCGGCTTACATCCGCAAGAACGCGGACTAGGAGCGCTCATGAGACGCCCTTCCGGGGCGGAGGAGAAGCGCCAGCGCAGGCGCCCACCCGCCACCCGCCCCGGAAAGTCCATGCCCGCGCCACCGGACCACGGCGGCCGACTCCCTGCGGCCCTTGTGATTCCCGGCGACGAAGGCTTGGGCCTCTCGGCCCTGGGCTGGCAGGCAGTGTATCGCCTGCTGGCGGCCAGGCCAGAGATCGCCGTGGAACGCTTCTTCCTCGGCAAGGGCTTCGATGCGCCCGTCTCAGCGGACAGTCAGAGAGATCTCAGACTCTTCCCCTTGATGGCGGCGAGCGTCTCCTTTGAGGAGGACTTCCTCCCCTTCCTTAGGGCGCTCGCCGCAGCGGGCGTTCCGTCCACCCGGACGGAACGCCCGGACTATCCGCTGGTGCTTGTGGGAGGACCCATCGCCTTTTTGAACCCCGCGCCCCTTGCGCCCCTGGCCGACGCCTTCTTCGTGGGCGAGGCCGAGGCCGGGCTCGTAGACTTCTGCCTGAAGCTCAAGGAGGCCGTGTTCGACGGCGTGAGCAAGCAGGACTTCCTCCACTCAGTGAAGGACATGCCGGGCATCTACGTGCCTGGGCTCTCGAAAACCCCGGTTCGCCGCGTGCTCGACATAAGCCCCGGCGACTGCGGGCTTCTCGGCGCGCCAGCCTCGTCGTGCTTCACCGGGCCGCAGGCCGCCTTCCCAGACGCACTGCTGCTGGAGGTCAACAGGGGCTGCCCCCACGCCTGCCGCTTCTGCGCCGCCGGGTTCGTGTACCGCCCGCCGCGCCACGCCAGCATCGAGTCACTGCAAGCCCTGGTGCAGGAGGCCGACCCGCCCAAGGTGGGCCTAGTGGGCACGGCGCTCACGGACTGGCCGGACCTCTTGGCCTTCCTACGCTGGCTGCATGCGCGCAAGACAAAATTTTCGCTGTCGTCGCTCCGGGCCGACGGCCTCACCGAGGAACTGCTCGGTTTCCTGCGCGAGTGCGGCATCCGCACCGTGACCCTGGCCCTTGAGGGCGCGAGCGAACGGCTGCGACACGCGGCAAACAAGAAGCTCGACGCCGAGGTGTTCCTGGCCGCCGTGGAGCGCGCGGCGCGCCTGGGCGTGAACCACCTGCGCGTGTACCTGATTCTGGGCTGGCCCTGGGAGGGACCTGAGGACTACGACGAACTGGAGGGCTTCCTGGCGCGCATCTGCGAGGCAAGAGACCGGGGCCACGGCAGGAAGACCAAGGAGTTCATGCGCATCACCCTCGGCGCAAGCTCGCTGGTGCCCAAGCCCTGGACGCCCATGCAGTGGGCCGGGATGGCGTCTGAAGAGACGCTTTTGGCAGCGCAAAAGCGCCTGAAGGACATGACCAGGCACCTGCGCGGAGTGGCCCTGCAGGTGGACGCGCCGTTCCAGGCACGGCTCCAGGGCGTGCTTTCGCGCGGGGGGGAGGAAGCCTTCGAGCTTGTGCAGCTGGCCGCGAGCGAAGGCGGCTGGAAAAAAGCCATGCGCCTCTGGGCCGACCAGGCGGCGAATATTCTCGACCGCCAGCGCGGCGAGGATGAGGCCTTCCCCTGGGAGGTCATCGACACGGGCGTTTCGCGCGCCAGCCTGTGGCGCGAATGGACCCGTGCCGGACGCGCCCTGCACACCCCCGGTTGCCCCAAGGGCGGCTGCGAGGCGTGCGGCCTGTGCGGCATGGACAAATGGCTGAAATCGTAAATTTCACCTGAACGGCTTCGGACCGAAGCCAGGATCTACGCCCCTCAGCGGAACCCGCCGCCGCCAGGGCTGGTCGATCCGCAGCCCCCGCCAAGCGCCGGTGCGCCCGCCCCGGCACCGCCCCCCTCGCCAGCGATGACCGCCGCGCAGGCCGACAGGCAACGCTCAGGCTTGGCCGCGCCGCAGTCCGGGCAGACCACCCCGGACTCGTCCGAGGCCGAAAACACAAGTTCCTCAAATAATTTCCCACACTTTTTGCAGGCATACTCGTAAATGGGCATGGCGTGCTCCTTTTGGCGAATCCTCTGCGGAAAGGTGTGTCCTCGCGGGCGGGCTGTCAAGACCACAACCTCTTGTGCAGCGCTTGCGCAAGGCTACTTGTGCAATGGTTGTGCAGCATGATGCACAAAACCTCTCGTTTCAAACATTCAACATATTGATATTACTAAATTTCAATGTTGGCACGGAGGATGCTAAGCAGGAAACAACACACGCGGAGCGAGGCACGGACAGCCCGCACAAACGCACAGAGCATAACTCAACCTTAAGGAGATCCCCCATGAAGAAGCGCATCATCATCGCCATGACCGTCCTGGCCCTTGTTTCCATGTCGGCTTTCGCCATGGCCGCCGGAAAGGGCAACCGCGCTCGCAACGCCGAGCCCACCCTGACCCCCGAGAAGCAGGCCGCTGTCGAGAAGATCGTTGACAAGCACCATGTGAAGCTCGTCGAGCTGCGCGAGCAGATTTGGGCCAAGCAGACCGAGCTCCAGGCTCTGAGCCGCTCCGGCAAGGCCGAGAGGAACGACATCCAGTCCCTGATCAGCGACATTTCCAAGCTGCGCACCACCATGAACGCCGAGCGTGACGCCATGCGCGCCGAGATCGAAAAGGAAACCGGCATCACCTCCTTCGGTCGCGGCTACCATCGCGGCGGCTACGGCATGGGCTTCGGCGGCGGCGCTGGCGGCGGCTGCCCCGGCATCACCAGCGGCGACTGCCCGGGCGCTGGCGGCGGCTACGGCCCCCGTGGCGGCATGATGGGCGGCGGCTACTAGCCCCACTTTACCTCTACGACGACCTTCCCTTCAGGCGGTCCGGTTGGCTCCCCCCAGCCGGGCCGCCTTTCCCATAAATCCCCCAGGCTTGTTGACAGCCGCCGCTGAAGCGGCCATTCACAAACGAGCCTGGTTGAAATCCAGGCCACCACCACACACCGCCGCGGCAACGGGTACAGGAACATGGAACTGCGCTCCTTCAACAAAGACAAAGGCCCGCTGCTTGCCGCGGTGGTCGCGCTTTTGATTCTGGGCGCGGGCAGCATCTTCCTCACCTGGCAGAACATCCGCCGCCAGCGCGAGCTGGTGGACCAGCACTTGCTGCTCTCGGCCGGGGCCGTGCTGCACGGGGTCGAGGCCAACCTCATGCGCATCATGCACTCCATGGCGCGCTCCCCGGACATGGGCAACCACCTCTTCCCCACCATCAAGGAATTTTTCCAGGAGATCACCGCCTCCGGCGACATCGTGTTCCTCGGCGTCTTCGCCGATGACGGCTCCCTGGTCGTGGCCTCGACCAAGGACGACACACCGGAATCCATCGCCCTGCCCGAGGAGATTCTGGCCGAGCTGGAGACAAGGGGCCACTGGGAAGGCCCACTGCGCTACCAAGGCAAGACAGCCTTGTTCGCCGCCCTGCGCGCGCGCCCCAGCCTCTCGCGCATCTGCTCCGACGTGATCCAGGGCGTCCCCATCCTGCCCCCGGAAATGCGCCAGCGCGGCCCTGGCCGTGGCCCAGGAAGCGGCATGGGCCGCGGGCGCGGCGGTGGCATGGGCCTTGGCATGGGCGCCGGTGGCGGCCGTGGGATGATGCCGCCGCCGGACGAGCCCGGCACCGCCCGCATGCCCGAGGTGCCCTCCATGTTCCTGGTGGCGGCCTTGAGCCCCTCCAAGCACTTGGCCCAGTTCAACGCCTACCGCCGAGCGGCCCTGCTCCAGACGGGCTACGTGCTCGGCGCGGCCGCCGTGCTCTGGTTCCTGGCCCTGGCCTATCTGAGCCGCCGCAACCAGGCGCTCAAGGCCGCGCGTCTGGAACGCTTCCACTCCAAGCTGCTGGACAACATGCCAGACGGCCTTTTGACCCTCGGCCCAGGCGGACTGATCCTCTCGGCCAACGGCTCTGCCGCGCGCCTGCTGCTGGGCGACAAGGCCGCGGATGCCGAGGCCGGGGCGGAAGGAGACCTCACGGGCCGCAACTTCCGCGACTTCCCCTTTGCCGAGATGGCCGCCACGGACGGCACCAGCCCGGACCAGTGGCGCCAGTACGAACACGACGGGCGCTTGCTGGAGGTGCTCTGCCTGCCGCTCCAGACCGAGGACGGGACGTGCCAGCCGCCATGCGCCCTGGCGGGCCAGCACCCGGCCCCCACCGAGGAAAAGCTGGTGCTCCTGCGTGACCGCACGCGCATGAAGAGCCTGGAGGACGACCTGGCCGAGGCCAAGCGTCTGGCGGCCATCGGTTCGCTGGCCGCAGGCGTGGCGCACGAGATCAGGAACCCGCTGTCGTCCCTGCGCGGCTTCGCCCAGCTCTTCGCCACCAAGCTCAAGGGCCAGGAGCCGCTGTCGTCCTACGCCTGCACCATGGTCCAGGAGGCCGACCGCCTGAACCGCGTTGTCACGGACCTTCTGTACCTGGCCCGCCCGCGCGAGCTGGCCCCGGACCCCATCGATCTGACCCAGGTGGTGGAAAGCCTGCACGGCCTGCTGCGCTTCGACCTGGAGGCCAAGGGCGTGACGCCCAGGCTCGACCTGGCCGAGACGCGGCTCTGCGCCGACCAGGACGGCCTCAAGCAGGCGCTGCTGAACCTCATGGTCAACGCGCTGGACGCGCTCCCCGAAAACGACGGAAGCCTCACCCTGGCCTCCCGGCGCTCCAGCCCGGCGGACGGCGTCCTGGACGGACCCGGCGTCTGGGTCAGCGTGACGGACAACGGGCACGGCATGGACGAGGCCGTGCGCAACCAGGCCTTCGAGCCCTTCTTCACGGCCAAGCGCCAGGGCACGGGCCTTGGGCTCGCCATCGTCCAGGGCATCATGCGCGCCCACAAGGGCCGCGCCCTCATCGACTCCACCCCCGGCGAAGGCACCACCGTGCGCCTGTTCTTCCCGGACTGCCCCGATAATTCCGCTCCTGATGACGGAGGTGACGACGCATGACCACGACCGACGAACGCACCGCCCTGATTGTCGACGACGAGCCCGCCCACCGGCTCATGGTGCGCGCCGTGCTGGAGGACGAGGGCTGGACCGTGGCCGACGCCGAGAGCGGCGACAAGGCCCTGGCGCTGCTCGGCAAGACCCAGCCCCATGTGGCCCTGGTCGACATGAAGATGCCCGGCATGGACGGCCTGACCCTCATGCGCGAGCTGCACGCCCGCATGCCCGGGCTGCCCGTGGTGCTGCTCACCGCCTTCGGCAGCGTAGGCTCCGCGGTGGACGCCATGAAGCAGGGCGCCTTCGACTATCTGACCAAGCCCGCCGACAACGAGGAGCTCAAGGCGGTTCTGGAGAAGAGCTACGACTACCGCCGCCTCATCGAGGAAAACGCTCGCCTGCGCGCCGAGCGCACCGACCAGGGCGGAGGCATCATCGGCGCCAGCCCCGGCATCGCCCGGGTGCGGGAGCTCATCGAACAGGCCGGGCCAAGCGAGGCCACAGTGCTCATCCTGGGCGAGAGCGGCACCGGCAAGGAGCTGGTGGCCGACGGCCTGCACCGCGCCAGCACCCGCTCGCGCAAGCCGCTCATCAAGGTCAACTGCGCGGCCCTGCCAGCCGACCTCCTGGAGAGCGAACTTTTCGGCTACATGAAGGGTGCCTTCACCGGCGCCGTGAAGGACAAGCCCGGCCGCTTCCAGCTGGCCAGCGGCGGCACCCTGTTCCTGGACGAGATCGGCGACATGCCGAGCCACCTCCAGGCCAAGCTGCTGCGCGCCCTGCAGGAGAAGATCGTTGAGCCGCTGGGTTCCGTAAAGCCTGTTGAGACCGACGTGCGCGTGCTGGCCGCCACCAACCGCGACCTGCGCGCCGACGTTGCCTCGGGCCGCTTCCGCGAGGACCTCTACTACCGCCTTGCCGTGCTGGAGATTCCCATCCCGCCCCTGCGCGAGCGCCTGGAAGACCTGCCGCTTTTGACCAGCTTTCTGCTGCGCAAGCTCGGCCAGAAGAACCACAAGGAGATCCGCGCCGTGAGCCCGGGCTTCCTCGAAGCCCTGAACCGCCACAACTGGCCCGGCAACGTGCGCGAACTGGAGAACGTGCTGGAACGCGCGCTCATCCTGGCCCGCTCCGACACCTTCGGCCCGGACCTGCTGCCGGCGCAGCTCGCAGGGCTCGTCAGCAAAAACGCCTGCGCCGTCCCCGGCGACATCCAAAGCGCCCTGCTGGCCGACGCGCCCCACGCCCTGGAAAGCGCCATGGACGACGCCGAGCGCGAGACCCTGGTGCGCGCGCTCGACACCTACGCCGGGCACCGCGAAAAAACCGCCGACGCGCTGGGCATCAGCCGCCGCACCCTGCAGTACAAGCTCAAGAAGTACGGCCTCACCAAGCGCTAGCCTTCGTCCCCAGTCAGGCTGCCGCCATTTTCCCTGTTGACATTATGAGCATATGCCCATAATTATCCCTCTCACGGAGGGCTCTCATGCCGCGACCCAAATGCTGCCGGAAGGTTTCCGGCCAACCCGCCTGCAAACTGTTCAAGCCCATGGGGGTGCCCGCGTCCTCGGTGGAGGAGGCGGTGCTGAGCCTCGACGAGTACGAAGCCATCCGCCTGGCGGACTACGAGGGGCTTTACCAGGAGGAGGCGGCCGGACGCATGGGCGTCTCGCGCCAGACCTTCGGCCGGACCATCGAGGCCGCGCGCGGCAAGGTCGCGCTGGCGCTGGTGCTGGGGCTGGTGCTGCGCATTGAGGTGCCCGAGGCCGAGGCCGCGCAGCTGCCCACGGTGCGCGCCTTTGCCTGCGCCGCCTGCGCCCACTCCTGGACCGAGCCCTTCGGCACCGGCCGGCCCGACGCCTGCCCGGCCTGCGGCAGCGAGAATTTCCGGCGCAAAGGCTGCCACGGCGCGTCCGCCTGCGGCCCAGCGACCAAGGACACCAACGCCTAACCCAAAGGGAGATTCATCATGCTCAAGATCGCCATTCCCACCCGCGGCGGGGCCGTGGACGAACACTTCGGCCACTGCGAATCCTTCACCATCTACAGCCTGAACGACGACAAGTCCGTGGCCAGCCAGGAGAGCTTCACTCCTCCCCCGGCCTGCGGCTGCAAGTCGAACCTCATCCCCACACTGGTGGAGATGGGCGTGTCCCAGCTCATCGCCGGAAACATGGGCGAGGGCGCCGTGGTGCGCCTGGGCCAGGCAGGCATCAAGGTCGTCCGCGGCGCCGCCGGACCCGTGGATGCCGCCCTGCAGGCCTGGAAGGACGGCAAGCTGGCCGACAAGCAGATCCTGTGCATGGCCCACGGCGACGGACACGAATGCCACCACGGCGAAGGCCACTAGCCACGGGACAGACTCACGCCGGAAGGGCTGCTTCAGGAGGAACCTGGAGCAGCCCTTTCGGCGTACTGGGGAGTCCGGAGGCCCTTATGTCCCCGCGCGCCAAGGCCGCTCGCGTTGACAGCCCAGGCCAAACCCCGTACTTCTGCGCGCATCGATTTCGGGAGGAAGGCCCATGCGCGAAAAGGTCGAGGCCGCCCTGGCCAAGGTGCGGCCCATGCTCCAGGCAGACGGCGGCGACGTCGAGCTGGTGGAGGTCACGGACAAGGGCATCGTGAAGGTCCGGCTCACGGGCCGGTGCAAGACCTGCCCCATGTCCCAGCAGACCTTGCAGGGCAGCGTGGAGCGCATCGTCCTGCGCGAAGTGCGCGGACTCAAGGCCGTCGTCGCCGTGGACGAGGCCTAACGCCACAACGCTCCGCAACGCTCGCCCTCGCCTCTTTATTCACCATACATTCAGGAGACATACCCCATGACCACCGTCACCCGCTTCGCGCCCAGCCCCACTGGCTATCTGCACATCGGCGGCGCGCGCACCGCGCTGTTCAGCTGGCTGCTGGCCAAGAGCCAAGGCGGCACGTTCCTTTTGCGCGTGGAAGACACCGACCGCGAGCGCAGCACCCAGGAAGCCACTGACGCGATCATCGAGGCCATGGCCTGGCTGGACCTTGCCGCCGAGGGCACCGCGGTGTTCCAGAGCGAGCGCTTCGACCTCTACAACAGCTACATCGACCAGCTGCTGGCCGCTGGCCGCGCCTACTGGTGCTCCTGCACGCCCGAGGAGGTCGAGGCCATGCGCGAAAAGGCGCGGGCCGAGGGCAAGAAGCCCAAGTACGACGGCCGCTGCCGCGAGCTCGGTCTCGGGCCAGGGGCGGGCCGCGTGGTGCGGTTCAAGACCCCGCAGGACGGCGTCACCGCCTTTGTCGACAAGGTGAAAGGCCCGACGGCGGTGCAAAACAGCGAGCTTGACGACATGATCCTGCGCCGCAGCGACGGCGCGCCCACGTACAACCTCGCGGTGGTTGTGGACGACCACGACATGGGCGTGACCCACGTGCTGCGCGGCGACGACCACGTGGCCAACACCCCGCGCCAGATCCTGCTGTACCAGGCCTTTGGCTGGGACGTGCCGTCCTTCGGCCACGTGCCCATGATCCTCGGCCCGGACAAGGCCAAGCTGTCCAAGCGCCACGGCGCGCTCTCCGTGATGGAGTACAAGAAGCTCGGCTACCTGCCCGAGGCGCTGGTGAACTACCTGGCCCGCCTGGGCTGGGCCTGCGGCGACCAGGAGATCTTCTCGCGCGAGGAGCTGGTGAAGCTCTTCCCCGCGGGGAACCTCGGCAACTCGCCCTCGGTCTTCGACATGAAGAAGCTGGAGTGGCTGAACGCCCACTACATCAAGGAATCCGCGCCCGAGCGCCTGGCCGCCCTGCTGCCGGAGTTCCTCGGGGACACGGACGGCCTGAACCTCGACCCGGCCTACCTGGCGAGCATCATCCCGCTGCTCCAGCCGCGCGCCAAGACCCTGGTGGAGATGGCCGACATGGCCCGCTTCTTCCTGCTGCCCACGGACAAGCTGGTGTACGACGAGAAGGCCGTGGCCGACCAGCTGAAGCCCGAGGCGCGCGCGCTGCTGGCCGAACTGCTGCCCATCTACGAGGAGGCAAGCGACTACACCGACCACAAGGCGCTGGAAACCGCGACCCAGGCCTTCCTGGACGCCAGGGAGCTGAAGTTCAAGGCCGTGGCCCAGCCCCTGCGCGTGGCCCTCACCGGCAAGACCGCCAGCCCCGGCCTGTTCGAGACCATGTGCGTGCTGGGCAAGGCCGAATCGCTGGCGCGCATCAAGCGCGCGCTTTCGCTGTAGACGGAGGGCGTAAGCCACATGCAGCCCTGCTTCGCCAGCGACAACTACGCGGGCGTGCATCCGCGCGTCATGGCCGCCCTGGCCGCCGCCAACGACTGCCCCGAACATGGCGGCCCTGATTATGGCGGCATTACCCCTGCCCCGGCCCCGGCCTATGGCGCGGACCAGCTGACCCAGGCCGCCCGCGCGCGGTTCAAGGAGCTGCTGGGCGACAGCGCCGAGGCCTTCTTCGTGTTCCTGGGCACCGCCGCCAACGTGCTGGCGCTCCAGGCCATGACCAGGCCGCACCACGCGGTGCTTTGCGCGTCCAGCGCGCACATCAACGTGGACGAATGCGGCGCCCCGGAGGCCCACCTGGGCTGCAAGCTCATGAGCGTGGACACGCCGGACGGCAAGCTCACGCCGGAGCTGCTGCTGCCCTTCCTGCACCACCTGGGCAACGAGCACCACAACCAGCCGCGCGTGGTGTCCATCGCCCAGGCCACGGAGCTCGGCACCCTCTACTCCCTAGACGAGATCCGCAACCTGGCCCGCTTCGCGCACGAGCACGGCATGTGGCTGCACATGGACGGTGCGCGCCTCGGCAACGCCGCAGTCGCCCTGGGCTGCGAGCTGCGCGAGATGACCGCCGACGCAGGCGTGGACGCGCTCAGCTTCGGCGGCACCAAGAACGGGCTTATGTTCGGCGAGGCAGTGGTATTCTTCCGGCCGGAGTTCGTGGGCGATTTTCCCTTCATCCGCAAGCAGGGCATGCAGCTCTGCTCCAAGATGCGCTTCATCGCCGCGCAGTTCCTGGAGCTGCTGCGCGACGACGGCCAGGGCGGCCTGTGGCGCGAAAACGCCGCCAGGGCCAACGCCATGGCCCGGCTGCTGGCCGAGCGCGTAGCGGGCATCCCCGGCGTCGCCATCATCCAAGGCGTCGAAACCAACGCCGTGTTCGCGCAGCTCTCTCCGGCGGCCATCGCGCGGCTTCAGGCCCGCTTCGCCTTCTACGTGTGGAACCACGAGGCCAACGTGGTGCGCTGGATGACCAGCTTCGCCACCACCGAGGCCGAGGTGGAGCAGTTCGCCAAGGCCGTGCGGGAAGAGGCGCAGGCAGGCTAGGAGAGCGCCCGTCTCTCACCGGGCGCTGCAACGCTCTACTATATTCCCATCCATATTGCCATCCCTTGGGCCTTGAGCTATACACACAGATACGATGACGAGTCGGTGCGGCGGTTGGCAGTGCGTCGGCCCCGGCTTGTCGGCATGGTCAACACTCAGCGACTGGAGGAGCTTATGACGACACTTCCCGGTGCAATGGTCATGCGCAACACAGCGTTCCTGCTCATCATGCTGATGTCGACGCTGGCCTTCGTGCCCAGGGCTGAGGCCAGCATGGTGCCCACATCCCTGACCATGGTCGCAGAGGCGCGCGACCAGGACCTCTCCACAGTCCAGAAGGTGCTGGAGAACAAGGCCGTCAAGGCCAGGCTCTCCGCCCTCGGCTACACCGACCAGGAAATCTCCGGCAAACTGTCCCTGCTTTCCAACGACGAGCTGAGCAGCCTGGCCTCGCAGCTCAACGCCCTTGACGCCGGCGGCGACGGGCTGGGCATCGTCGTCACGCTGCTGGTCATCGTGCTGCTGGTGGTGGTCATCCTGAAGCTCAGCAACAAGACCGTCAGCGTCCATTGAGCCACGACCGCACGACGCGACAGGACCGCCTGGAACGGATGACGCATCCGCTTGTCCGGGCGGTCCTTTGCGCCGCTCTCTGCCTCTTGCTTTCCGGCTGCGCCGGGAGCCTGCCAGCCGGCTTCACGCCGCCGCACACGCGCGCGGTGCTCCAGGACATGCCCTTCCACCCGCAGGAAGACCACCAGTGCGGCCCGGCGGCCCTGGCCATGGTGCTGAACCGCCTGGGCGACCCGGTGACGCCCGAGGACATCGCCCGGGACATCTTCCGCTCGGACTTGCGCGGCACAGTAAGCCTGGACTTGGCCCTGTACCCCCGCACGCGCGGTTTCACCACGCGCTTCTTCCGCGGCACCGCGGCCGACGTCGTCTCCGCCGCGAACGACGGGCTCCCGCTCCTGGTCATGGTCGACGAGGGCTTCGGCGGCATCCGCCTTTTCCATTACATGGTGGTGGTGGGCTACGAGCCGCAGGGCGTGCTGGTGAACTCCGGCCGCCGCAGGGAGCAGCCCATGTCCTGGGAGGCGTTCCTCACAGCCTGGAAGGGCGCGGACAACTGGGCCCTGCTGGTGGCCCGCAAGGACAAGCCATGAGCTACAGGCTCCTGCTGCCCCTGCTGCTGGCGGTCTGCCTCGCCCTGCTGGGCGGTTGCGCCCTGCCGCACATCGTGATCCACGACGACCCGCTCACGCCCAAGGAGCACCTGAAGCTCGGCATGGCCTACGAGGCTAAAGGCGAAACATCCAGGGCCGACGCCGAGTACCGCCTTGCCGTCCGGCAGGAGCCACTGGCCCATCTATACCTGGGCAATCTGCTGTTCGGACAGGGGAAGCTCGGCGACGCCGAGGACGAATACCGCGCGGCCCAGAAGGCGCTGCCGGAGAATGCCGAGGTGCTGAACAACCTGGCCTGGCTGCTGCACACCCGCAAGAAGGCGCCCGCCGAGGCCGAGGCCCTGGCCGAACGCGCCGTAAGCCTCGAGCCGTCGCGGCCCGCCTTTGGAGACACCCTCAGGGCCATCCGCGCGGCCCGGAGCCAATAGCCGAAGCAATCGCCAACGCCGCCCCGGCCGACATCTCGTACCGGCACATCCACAGGGGGTAGCGTGCGCTCCCCCCCTGTCATTGATGTGCTCCGGCGCTGGGGCCTAGTAGCCGCCGTGCATGCCCCAGCCGGGGCCCATGCCGCCACCATAGCCATTCATCATCATGCCCCCGCCGTGACCCATTCCACCGCCGTAGCCGTGCATCATGCCACCGCCGTACCCCATGCCGCCGACGGGCAGCCCCTGCTTGACCAGCTCCTTGCGCAGGTTCACCTGGTCCGCGAAGAGCTTGGCGTTGAGATCGGAGATCTCCTTGGTCAGGGCCTGGACGCGCTTGTCGTCTGTCTTGCCGCCGTAAAGCTGCGCGTTCAGCTCGGAGGACTTGGCATAGAGCTGCTGGCGGATCTCCGCCGTGACCTGGTAGTGCTCGCTGTAGAGCTTCTGCACGGCTGCGTACTTCTCCTGGGTGAGACCAGAATCTGCACCGCCCCCCCAGCCGCCACCGCCCATCATGCCCGGGCCGTACATCATGCCCGGGCCGTACATCTGGGCGCCAGCCAAACCGCAAAGACCAAGCAGCAAAGCCATAGCCATCAATATGATTACGAAAAGCTTGCTCAGTTTCATTCCCATGCTCCTTGTTTAATTGTTGCGTGCAAAGGATCCGTCGAACTTGCAAGTACCGTTACCATAGAACATCAACTCTGACCAGCCGATAGCACACATTTCTTGAAACTCTCGCCCCTCAGACATCAAGCATTAATCATATCCGACGCGTCTTGTATCAGATTTTGCTGCAGCAGCAGCGGCGAAGCATTTGATTCCGAACACATCACAGCAGTTTACGGCTCCCAAGAAACACGGCATGAGTTGACCTGCCCTTGCGCAGAATTAGGCGCTGGGTGTATGGTCGGCAGGCACCAACCGCAGCGAGGACTCATGACCTTCCGCATCCCCGACCCAGACGACTGCACCGCCGCCGACAGGACCGGAGGCAATGACGCGCCGGGTGCCGCCGCGCGCTTTATCGAACAGGGCGAGGTGGTGCTGGACGCCGACACCGGGCTCATCTGGACGCGTTCGGCCAACCCGCTGGGCGCGGCGCTGACTTGGCAGGAAGCCCTGGACGCCGTGGCCGGGTTCAACCGGGACGCATTCCTGGGCGCGCGCGACTGGCGCATGCCGAACCGCCGGGAACTGCGCTCGCTCATCTGCCACGGCGCGAAGCAGCCCGCCCTGCCCACAGGCCACCCCTTCCGCGACGTGTTCTTGGGTTGGGTTTGGACAAGCACCACCAAGGCCGGGCAAACCGGTTACGCCTGGAATGTCCACCTCGAAGGCGGCCGCCTGTTTTACAGCCGCAAGGACGAGTTCCGCCTGCTTTGGCCCGTGCGGGGCACGAGTGATACCCTGTCCAGGACAGGACAAAACTCCTGCTTCGGTGCCAGGGGCGAGGCCATCCCTTGCCCCGGCACAGGCCAGGACGCCGACCTGAAGGCAGGGGAGGCCTGGCCCTCGCCCCGCTTCACGCACAGCGGTGAGGGTCTGCTGGACCGCCTCACGGGCCTGTGCTGGCTGGCCCCGCAACTCCTGCCGGAACGAATCCGCATTTGGCACGAGGCCGTTAGCGTCGCCACGTCCTTCGGCTCGGGCTGGCGGCTGCCAAACATCAACGAGCTGGAGTCCCTGGTGGATGCGGACCGCGCCAACCCGGCTCTGCCGCTCGAACTGGCCGCGGAGCTGGCCCTGCCCGTGGCGCTCTCGGCGGAAGGATTCTGGTCCGCCACCACCAGCGGCTTCGATCCGGCCTGGGCCTTCGTGCTCTACGTCCAAAAGGGAGCCGTGGGCGTGGGCTTCAAGCCCGGCGCGGAGTTCCACGTCTGGCCCGTGCGCGAGGCCAAGCCCTAGCGGAAGAGAATATGCCTCCTGCGGCCAAAGGGACGAGTCCCTTTGGAATCCCATTTCCAGCGAAAGGGGGTCCGGGGGGAATCATTCCCCCCGGCGGGGTTCCGGGGCAGAGCCCCGGCGGAGTTCCGGAGCGGAGCCCTGCTAGGGCTTGTAGGGGCGCACGATCTCCATGAAAACAGCCGGATCGCGCACGGGGTTGAAGCCCTGGCTGGAGTAAAGTCCGTGCGCATCCGAAGTGGCAAGCATCCAGCGGCGCAGGCCTTGGAGCTCCGGGTGCGCCAGGACGCAGGCGACCAGCCACTTGCCCAAACCTTGGCCCCGGTGCTCCGGCAGCACGAACACGTCCGCAAGATAGGCGAAGGTTGCGCGGTCGGTGACTGCACGGCAGAAGCCCACCTGTCGGTCGCCCTGCAGCAGCATGAAGCAGAGCGAATTCTCCAGAGAGCGCAGGCAGGTCTCGCGCAGGATGCCCTTGGCCCAGTAAGACTCGCTCAGGAAGCCGAACACAACCTCCGTGTCCAGGGCCGCCCGGTCATCCGTGACGGTGTACCCGCCCCTGCGCCACTGCATGACGCGGCCTGCGTCCTACAGCTTCACCGCCCGCGCGGCGTCCAGGGTCTTGGCAAGGTCCGCGTCGGTGTGGGCGAAGGAGGTAAAACCGCACTCGAAGCCCGAGGGCGCGAGGTTCACGCCCTGGGCGCGCATCTGGCGGTAGAACTCGCCGTAAGTGGCGCCGTTGGCGGTCTTGGCGGTCTCGTAGTCCGTCACCGGCGTGGCCGTGAAGAACAGCGTAAAGATGCTGGCCAGGTGGTTCAGGGTCACGGCCTGCCCCTTGGCGCGCAGGATGTCGGCCATTTCCGAGGCGAAGGCCTTGGTGCGGGCCTCCAGGGCGGCGTAGTCGCTCTTCATGAGGCCCTTGAGCGTTGCGATGCCCGCGGCCATGGCCACCGGGTTCCCGGACAGGGTGCCCGCCTGGTACACCGGTCCGCTGGGCGCGATGTGCTCCATGATCTCGCGCTTGCCGCCGTAGCAGCCCACGGGGAAGCCGCCGCCGATGATCTTGCCCAGGGTGGTCAGGTCGGGCTTGATGCCATAGCGCTCCTGGGCGCCGCCCAGGGCCACCCGGAAGCCGGTGATGACCTCGTCGAAGATGAGCAGCGCGCCGTGCTTGGTGCAAATCTCGCGCAGGCCCGCCAGGAAGCCGGGCGCGGGCTCGACGAGGCCCACGTTGCCCGCCACGGGCTCGATGATGACGCAGGCGATGTCCGCGCCGTGCGCCGCAAACTGGGCCTCCACGGCCTTCAGGTCGTTGTACGGGGCCAAGAGCGTCAGGTTGGCGATTGCGTCGGGCACGCCCGGGGTGCCGGGGATGCAGAGCGTTGCCACGCCGGAGCCTGCGGACACCAGGAAGCCGTCGCTGTGGCCGTGGTAGCAGCCGTCGAACTTGAGCACCTTGGCCCGCTTGGTGTAGCCGCGCGCCAGGCGCACGGCGCTCATGGTGGCCTCGGTGCCGGAGCTCACCATGCGCACCATCTCCATGTTCGGCATGATCTGGCGGATCAGCTCGCCCAGTTCCACCTCCGCCGGGCAGGGCGCGCCGAAGCTGGCGCCCTTGTCCATGGCGGCCAGGGCGGCGTCGCGCACGCTCTGTTCGGCGTGGCCCAGGAGCATGGGCCCCCAGCTCATGACGTAGTCGATGAGTTCCTCTCCGTCCACGGTCCACAGGCGCGAGCCCTTGGCGCGGTCGATGAACACGGGCTCGCAGCCCACGCTCTTGCAGGCGCGCACGGGGCTGTTGACGCCGCCGGGCAGGATGTTGGCGGCGCGCTGGAACAATGCTTCGGACTTGCTGGGCATATGCTGCTCTCCGTCGTTTTTCGGTTAGAAGTAGCGCATGGAGATCTTCTTGAGCTCCCGCACGCTTTGCAGAATCTGATAGTCGGTGACGCCCGTGGCCCGGGAGATGGCGTTCACCACCTCCATGCAGTCGCCGGGGGCCTTGCCGTGGATCATGGTGTAGAGGTTGTACTTCCACTGCGGGTAGGTGCGGCGGATGTAGCAGTGGCTGATCTCCGGGCGCTCGGCCATGAGCTTGCCCACGCGCTGGGCCTCCTCGGGATCGTCCACGCGCCAGGAGACCATGGCGTTGTGCCCGTACCCGGCCTTTTGGTGGCGCAGGGTGGCTCCGAAGCGGCGGATGACGCCGTCATCCTTCAGGCGGGCGAGGAGCGCGAGCACCTCGTCCTCGGTGCAGCCCGCCTGCTCGGCGATGGCGGCGAAGGGCGCGGGGCCGTCGGGCAGATCCGCCCCGGCAAGGGCCAGGATGCGCTGCTCGGTCTCGGTGAATGTTGGCGCTTGATTCTTGGCTGCGGTGTGGCTCATGGGATGTGGCGCTCGCTTGTTCAAGTCGTTTCATAAGGCAAGGACGGGTTCTTGTACCCGCAAGCGCGGGCGCTTGCAACTCGCGGATGGCCCTCTACCAGCCCGCGCGGGGGTACGTCGTCCAGGGGCTTGCGTCACAGGCCCCGGTGGGGGTAGAAGGGCACACCGTCCCGGCGCCTGACGCACCGGGGCATCAAACCCGCCGAGGAGCATAATCCATGAAGATCGCCGTTGTCGGCGCTGGTGCCTGGGGCACCACCCTGGCCGACATGCTGGCCCGAAAGGGCGTGGCCACCACGCTCTGGGTGCGCGAGCCCGAGCTCTTGGCCGAGATGAAGGAAAAGGGCCGCAACACATGGTTCCTGCCGGACCATGAGCTTTCTCCCGATCTGGCGCTGCACGCCAACCCGGCCCGGGCCTTTGCCGGCGCCAAGGTGTTCCTGCTGGTGGTGCCCAGCCAGTTCCTGCGCTCCACCCTCACAAGCTTTCGCGACATCCTGCCCAGGAAGCCCATCGTGGTCTGCGCCAGCAAGGGCATCGAGAACGGCACCCTGGCCCCCATGTCGCAGGTGGTGGCCGAGGCGTTGGAGCCGCTGTCCCCGCGCTACGCAGTGCTCTCCGGCCCCAGCTTCGCAAAGGAGGTGGCGCTGGGCATGCCCACCACCGTGAGCCTGGGCTGCGCCGACAAGAAGCTCGGCAAGGAGCTGCAGGCCCTGTTCTCCACCGATTCCTTCCGGGTCTACACCAACGAGGACTTCCTCGGGGTGGAGCTTGGCGGGGCGCTCAAGAACGTCATGGCCATCGCGGCCGGCATCTGCGACGGCCTCGGCTTTGGCCACGACGCCCGCGCCGCGCTCATCACCCGCGGCCTGGCAGAGATGAGCCGCCTGGGCAAGGTCATGGGCGCCAAGCCCAAGACCTTCATGGGCCTGTCCGGCATGGGCGACCTGGTGCTGACCTGCACCGGCGACCTCTCGCGCAACCGCCAGGTGGGCATGAAGCTCGGCCAGGGCCGAAAGCTGAAGGACATCCTGGCCGAGACCAAGACCGTGGCCGAAGGCGTGCGCACCACCGAGTCCGTGCACTTTCTGGCGCGCAACCTGGGCGTGGAGCTGCCCCTGACCGAGCAGGTCTACCGCATCCTCTACGAGGACAAGGATCCTTCCCAGGCCGTGCGCGACCTTATGAGCCGGGAGTTGAAGGGCGAATAGCCCGGTGCAGGGAGCAATCTGGACGGCCCGCTTCTGCGGGCCGTTTTGTTTTGCGCCGGTCGGTCGCGCGAATGCCCGGGGCGACTGTGCGACACCAACGAAAGACCCCGCGACGAGCGCTCTCGCCGCGGGGTCCTGTGCGTTTTTTGTTCGCCCGGAACTAGTAGGGCATGTCGGCCGGCTTGGCCGCGGGCGCGGTCGGCTTTGCCGGAGCGGGCGCGGGAGCCTTGGCGGGAGCCGGAGCAGGCTTCTTCACGACCGGGGTCGCCTTGGGCGCGGCCTTGACGCCAGTCACCTGCACGATGGGAGCCTGGGCAGCGTCAGAATGGATCACCACCGAGGACATCTTCTTCATGATTTCGGGGCTCGACTGATCGGGATGGCACACGGCGCAGAACGTGCCCATGCCCGCGCCCTTGGTCTGAACCACCAGATACTTGCTGTTGGCGTTCGACGGGTGGGGATTGTGGCAGCTCACGCAGGTCAGCTTGCCGTCCCAGAGCAGCTTGGCCGGAACCTTGGCGGAGACGGGCCGGATGCTGGTCGGGTGGGTGGTGTGCATCTTGATGGGCTTGATGCCCGTTTCATCGTTGTGGCAACCGAGGCAGAGGGCGTCGAGGGAGTCGATGTCCGCGGAGGTTCTGGTTCTCGCGGGATTCATCATGACCTTCGGCTGAACGCCGAACGCATAGTCACCCTTGGCGTAGTGGGTCGTGTGGCAGTCCATGCAGTTCAAGTCGTGCGGGCCTTCCGCCAAGGCGGTTCCGGCTAGGCACACCACAAGTCCGGCGACAAGCAAGGCAAATACTCTCTTCACAGGTTCCCCCTCAATGTTGCACGCCGGGTTGAGCCACGTCCCATGCATCCGGCCGACCCCATCGGCCCCGCAGCCCCAGGCGCATCTCCCCAAAGTCTTTAAAGCTTATCATACGATTTCCATTTTGACAATCCGGCGCTTTCGTATTTTGCATCTGGAGAGCAGGAGTTCCCTGTGGAGTTGCGGAAGGACGGTCGGCGCGGAGGAAGGGACATGCGGCCATGCGGCTGCCATGCGTGTCGAAGTCGTGCGGCTCGGCCCGAAACGGGCACAAGCAGGGCTATTTTCCGAGGCAGAATTTTGAGAAGATGCTGTTCAGCACCTCGTCCGGCGCAATCTCGCCGGTGAGTTCGGAGAGTTGCCGACAGGCAGCCTCCAGGCGCACGCCAAGGATGTCGTAGGGCAGCCCGGCTTCGGCGTCGGCGGCCAGGGCCTGAAGCTCCGCCCTCGCAAGCCGCAGCACCGCGGCCTGGCGCGCATTGGGCGCCACCTCGTCCTGATCCGGCTCCGCGCAGGTTCCCAGCAACCGCTCCCGCAGCCGTGCGCACAGCTCCTCCAACCCGTCGCCGGTCTTGGCCGACACACGCACGCAATCAAGCCCGAGGCCTCTGACCACGACTTGCGACTCGTCGCCCGGCTCCCGGCTGGCGGCGAGGTCCGACTTGTTCAGCACCACCAGGGTCCGCGCGGGGTCGAGCCCCTCAAGCGACACGCGATCGACACCATGCAGCGGGCAGGAGGCGTCGAGCACGTAGAGCACGGCTTCGGCGCGGCCCATGAAGTCGCGGCTCAAGTCCTGGCCCTCGGCCTCGACGGGGTCCACGTCTTCCGGCCCCGACCCCGAAGCGGCTCCGCGCAGGCCCGCCGTGTCCACCAGCCGCACCAGCAGGCCGGAGAGGTCGAGCTGCTCCTCCAGGTAGTCGCGGGTGGTGCCCGGCGTTGCGGAAACCAGGGCACGGCGGCGGCCCACAAGCGCGTTCAGCAGGCTGGACTTGCCCGCGTTGACGCGCCCCGCCAGCACGGCCAGCACGCCCTCGCGCCAGGCCCGGGCGCGCTCCACTCCGGCCAGCAGGCGGTCAACGTCCTGCGCGGCGGCCAGCGCCTCCTGCCGCAACTCGGGCAGAGGCAGGCACTCCACGTCCTCCTCCGGAAAATCGACAGCCAGGCACAGCCGAGCGCGCAGGGACTCCAGGGCCTCGCGCAGAGTCGCGATGCGGTGCGAGAGCGCGCCCGAGAGCTTGAGCTGGGCCAGGTGCAGGGCCGCCCGCGTGGGCGCGGCGATTGCCTCGGCCACGGCCTCGGCCTGGGTCAGGTCGAGCTTGCCGCTCAGGTAGGCGCGCAGGGTGAACTCGCCGGGCCGCGCCAGCCGAGCCCCGCGCGCGAGCAGTTCCTCCAGCACGGCGCGCAGCACGGCCGGACCGCCGTGGCAGAAAAACTCCGCGGTGTCCTCGCCAGTGAAGGATCCGGGGCCGGGCATGAACGCCGCCAGGACCTCGTCCAGCACGCGCCCTTCGGCATCAAGGAGGCTGCCGTGGTGCAGGCGGCGGGGCTTGAGGCCGGTGAAGCCGGGGTGGCTGGGGCGGAACAGGGCGTGGGCCAGGACGTGGGCCTGTGGCCCGCTCACGCGGACGATGCCCACCGCGCCGGGGCCAGGGGCCGTGGCGATGGCCGCGATCGTGTCGCGGACGGTATCGCGGGCGCTATTGCTCACTGGGCCTCCAAAAGAAATCGCCGGGGCGGGAACGCGAAGCTGCGTCCCCTGCCCCGGCGGCGGCGTGTCGGGTCTGGCCGGGGCTACTCCGCGGCTGGCTCGCTCAAATCCTGGTAGATCTTATCCAGATGTTCCTGCTGGTCCATCTGGTTCGGCTGGCTCGGCTGGTTCGACTGGCCCATGGGCTCGGAAGAATCCGCGGGGCCGTCCTCGATGTACTCGCCGTTCTTGCCCTTGCGCTTGGTCATGATGAGCACGCGCTTCATGGAACCCTCGCCCTTGCTGCGGGTGAAGACGTGCTCGTCGTCCTGCAGGGTCAGGTGCACCACGCGGCGGTGGTACGAGCTCATGGGCCGGGTGCTCTGGGTGCGGCCAGTGCTCATGGCCTTGTCCGCCAGGTGCCGGGCGATCTGGCGCAGCCTCTCGTCCTGGTTTTCACGGTAGTCGCCAGCGTCGATCTGCACCCGCACGGAGGCGTCCATGCGTTTGCTGACCAGCCGGTTCACGAGATACTGGATGCTGGCCAGGGTCTGGCCTTCGCGGCCGATGAGCAGGCCGGAATTCTCGGGGTCCTCGATGCGCACGCTGACGCGGTCGGAGAGCAGGGTCACGCTGACCTGGGCGTTCTCCACCAGGGGCAGGAGCAGCTTCTGGGTCACCTCGAGGGCCACCTGCTCAAGCAGGGCCTGGTCCAGATGTCCGATGCCCTGGGGAGCGCCATTCTCCTCCTCGGAGCCGAAGTCGCCCGGCTGGGCGTCGCGGCGCGGGGGACGGGACTCGCCGGAGTCGCGGCGCGGACGGTCGCGATCACGGTCGCGGTCGCGGCCACGGCCACGGCCTCTGTCGGACTGGCGTTCGGACTGGCGACCGGAACGGGGCTCCGTGGCGATGCGGTTGCCGTCGCGGTCGGGCGGCAGAGGCTTCTCCTCGGGGATGCGGTTGCCGTTGGGCTCATCCTGCCCAGCGGGCGGACGGGTGCCGTCGCACTCGGGCTGACGGTCGCCACGGCCACGGCCGCGGCCACGGCGCCCACGTTCGCTGCGCCGGGGCTCGCCGCCGCGCGCGTCCTGGCCTTCGGGCACATCAGGGCGGGCGGAAGGCTGGCCGGGGACGATGGGCTGCACCTCGTGCGCTGCGTCGGCCTCGGGCTCAGTGCGGGCCGGACGGTCTTCCTGGCGCGGACGGTCTTCGCGGCGCGGCTTTTCTGCCTGCCGTTCAGTGTGGCGCTCGGGCTTGGGCTCTGCGTGGTCGTCAAGGGCCTTGAAGCTGCCGCGCGGCTTGGCGCGCACGGTGGCCTTCTTGACGCCCACCAGGCCGAAGATGCCCGAGGAGCCGCCAGAGATGATCTCGATCTCCAGCTTGTCACGTTTCAGATCATAATGTTTGCATGCGGCCTCGATGGCCTCGTCCAGGTTCTTGCCCTGGAATTCTTTTGCGTCGCTCACGGTTGTCCTCCCAGCAGGTCGTTCTTGGCCACCCGGCTTAAGCCTTGCGCATCATCCACCACTGCTGGGCGATGGAGAGAACGTTGTTCACCAGCCAGTACACGACCAAGCCCGCCGGGAAGTTCAAGAACATGAAGGTGAAGACCACAGGCATGAGGAGCATGATCTTGGCCTGGGTGGGGTCGCCTCCGGTGGGGGTCATCTTCTGCTGGATGAACATGGTGGCCCCCATGATCAGGGGCGTCACATAGTAGGGGTCCTTCACCGACAAGTCGGCCATCCACACCAGGTCCGTGAAAGGAACATGGCTGATGAACGCGGCGTGCCGCAGCTCAATGGAGCCGAGCAGCGCCTTGTACAGGCCGAAAAACACGGGAATCTGCACGACCATGGGCAGGCAGCCGCCGGCCGGGTTCACCTTGTACGTCTTGTAGAGCTGCATGACTTCCTGGTTCATGCGCTCCTTGTCGTCGGCATACTTCTCGCGCAGCTTGGTCAGCATGGGCTGCAGCTTCTTCATCTGGTCCATGGACTTGTAGCTCTTCTGCGACAATGGCCAGAAAATGATCTTGATGAGCACGGTCAGCAGGATGATGGCGACGCCGTAGTTGTGCACGTACTTGTAGAACCAGTTCAACAGCTTGAGCAGCGGCACGGCGATGAGGTGGAACCAGCCGAAATCCACGGCCTCGGCGAGCTTGTTGGGCATGTCGGCCAGGATGTCGCGATCGGCCGGGCCCATGTAGTAGGAGCACTTGAAGCTCTGGGTCTGGCCCGCGGCGATGCTGGCGGGCTGGGACACGGCCAGATTGTACACGCCGGACTTGAGCAGCCCGTTCAGCTGCGACTCGCCCTGGCCGGGCAGAATGGCGAAGAGGAAGTAGTTGCTCTCGATGGCGCCCCAGTTGACGGCGCCCTTGGAGTCGACGCCCTGCTTCTCCATGTCGTCCACACTGGTCACTTCCTCGAACCCGGTCTTGACCGAGCCGTAGGCGATGCGCGTGGGATTGTACTTGTCATCCTCGCTCGGAGAGAGCCCCTCGGAGGCGGCGGTGAAGGCGACGTGTCCGGCGATGGCGTCCTGGCCTGGATTGGTCACCAGCAGTTCCTCGGTGATGAGGTAGGAGTCCGCGCTCACGGTCAGGCGGCGCTCCAGGCGCATTCCCCCGGCCTCTCCGGTAAAGGTCAGCGTCTTCTTCTCGCCGGCCTTCAGCTCCATATCCTGGCCGTCAGAGGTCCAGTTTGGGCTGTTCCAGGTGTGGATCTCCTGGCCGGCGGGCTTGAGGATCACGCCCAGGGCAGAACGGTCGCGGGCCTTGTCGCCGACCATGTCGATGGGCGGGGACTTGGGGTCGATGGTCTGGCGGAACTTGAGCAGGTCAAAACGCTCCAGCACGCCCCCCTGGCTGCTGAAGCGGGCGGAGAACAGCGGCGTCTTGACGGAAATTTTGCGGGCCTGGCTGGCCGGGGCCACGGCCTGAACGGCCTCTGCGGCGGAAACGGCGGCGCTGGCGCCAGCGGCGGTCTTGGAATCGGACTGGGCGGCGGGAGCGGGCGCGGTGACGGGCTCGGCAGGCGGGAAGAGGTAGCTCCAGCCGAAAAGGACGACAAGGGACAGGGAAAGGGCGATGATCAGGCGTTTTGTATCCATGGTGTCATCTCGCGTAGGGGTCGGGGACGTTGTGTACGATGTGCGGCGGCACGGGATCATACCCGCCCTTGCACAGGGGCTGGCAACGCAAAAGTCGCGCAGCTGCCAGCAGACTGCCCTTGGCCGGACCGTGAATCAACACGGCCTGCCGGGCGTATTCAGAGCAGGAGGGCTCAAAACGGCAAGAGCCCGCGAACAGGGGGGAGAGAAGCCGCTGGTAGAGCCAGATGAGCCCCAGCAGAACGGATTGCGCCGGAACGCGCAGTGAAGAGCGCAGGTCTATGCGCATCAGGGCCTCTCGTGGGGCGCCGCCGCCGGCGTCTCCCGCAGCACGCGGGAGAGCACGGGGGGGAACTCCTGTTCCACCAGGGCCAAATCGACGGTCTTCGGGTCCAGATTGCGTTTCGGGACAACGACGATGTCAAGGGGCCTGTCGATATCTTCCTGGTGCAGCCTGAAATACTCGCGCAACACGCGTCGTATGCGGTTGCGCCGCGCCGCCCGCCCGACCTTCCGGCTCACGGTGAGCCCAAGCCTGAAGCCCTCGCCCGCGTCTACGCGGGACAGAACAAAGAGGACGAAATGCCGGGTGTAAAACTTCCGGCCCTGCTCGTAGCAGGCCGTGAATCCGGAGCTCGCAAGCAGGCGGCGGCTTCTTGGCCAGCCTAAAGGGCTAATCTCTTGCGCCCCTTCTGGCGACGGCGGCGAATCATCGCCTGGCCGCCCTTGGTGCGGGAACGGACGAGGAAGCCGTGGGTGCGCTTCCTTCTGATCTTGCTGGGCTGATAAGTACGCTTGCTCATATTATTTCTCCTGGGAGTGTCGGTCTATTTTTTTCTCCGCCGATGCGGAACCAAGCCCTATAGCCGGGTCGACGGCGCTCGTCAAGCCCCCGGCGGCCTGCCCGGCTCGGGCGGAAGCGAGAGTTGTCTCTTTTCGCCGCCGCTTGATTCTGGTACCCTCTAACGCATGACGAAGCAAGCCTTCCTTTCGCCCCACCGCAACTATCGCGAGGCCATTGCGCCGCAACACGGCGAGGTGACGTTCCAGGTCGTCGTGGAGCAGACGGACCTCTTCGTCACCGCCGAGCGGGACTTGAGCGAGCCCATGCTCGACCTGGTGCGCGCCCTGCGCGGGGAGCTCAAGAGCTTCATGCTCCTGACTCCCGGCTTTCGCGAAAGCCTGCGCCCTGTTCCCGCACCGGACACCGCCCCCAGAATCGCGCAGGAGATGGCCCGCGCCGCCGACCTGGCCAACGTCGGCCCCATGGCTGCGGTGGCCGGAACCTTCGCCCAGCTTGTGGCCGACCATTTCGCCCGCGTGAGTCCCAACATCATCGTCGAGAACGGCGGAGACATCACCATGCACTCCACCAGGGAGCGCCTGGTGGCGCTTCTGGGCGACCCCAAAAGCGGCGCGCGCCTGGGCCTGCGGCTGAAGAAGAACGAATTCCCCGTGAGCCTGTGCGCGTCCTCGGCCACCATCGGACCGTCGCTGTCCCTCGGCCAGGGCGAACTGGTGGTGGTGCGCTCCAAGAGCGGAGCCTTTGCCGACGCAGCGGCCACGGCACTGGCCAACTTGATCGACAGCGGCGACGACCTGGACCTGGTGCTCGCCAGCGCGCGCAAGATGGCGCCCCTCGGGCTGGAGGGCGTGTTCGCCCAGGCCGGGGGCAAGCTCGGGGTGTGGGGAAAGATGGAACTGGTGGCGCTGGAGGGCTAGGCCTCCGGCTTCGGGGCGTTCATCACTTCCTGAAGCAGCTGCGGGGTCAGGATGCGCAGCACGCGCCGCCCGCTGGTGGCCGGGCCGCTGCCGCCGCTGGTGTCCACGAGGACATGGTGCTTGGACGCGAGCCCCTGGATATAGCCCTCGATGGTCTGCGGGCTGCACACGAAGATGTCCGACATGTGCCGCACCAGTTGGTCATAGCCGATTTCGCTGCAACCGTTGGACTCCATGAGGTCCAGGATGCGGACGATGCCCATGGGAACGTTGGGCGCGCGCAGGGCCTTCTTGGTGGTGCTCTTCAGCCGGGCGACCATGGTGTTCAGCATGGCCGAGATGGCGGGCGGGGCGGCCTGGATGAAACCCTCCAGATCGTCGCGGTTCAGCACCACGACCTTTGAGTCTTCCAGCGCAATGGCCGTGGCCGTGCGCCCGCGATCATCCAGAAACAGCGCCATCTCCCCGAACATGGACACAGGCTGGAGGATGGCGAAGACCTTCTTGCGGCCGTCCACCGCGCCGGAAATCTCCACCTTGCCGTCCACCAGAAGATAGGCCTCGTCGCCCTTGCTGCCCTCGGTGAAGATGACGTTGTGCTTGAGCACGGTGCGCTGCAGGAACGAGCCCTGGCTCACGCGCTTCATGACGACTGTGTCTTGACCGCCGGGAAGGGGCATGGATCACCTCGTGATTGCGTCTTCGCTTGCGAAAAACGTTTGGCTGCCGCCCGCCGCGTCACGCCCTTCGGTCAGGACAATCCTGTAGCCGAAGGTGACGAACAGGGCGCGCTTGCCCCACTGTTCCGGGCGCAGGGAGAACTCAAAGGGGACGCCCTCGGCGGCGCTGGCCGGACGGGGCAGGAACTCGCGCGTATCCTGGGCCATCACGTGGCCCTCGGGGTCGCTCAGGTAGACGGTCAAGGCCAGGGAATCGACCCACTTGGCCCAGTCCGGCACCATGGTGGTATCCAGGTAGGCCCAGCCCTTGACCCCGGCCACCTCGCCGCCCACGGGCTGGATCTGGTAGTCGAAGCGAATGAAGTTCACCTTCAGGGAGCGGGGCTCTTCCAGGGACCAGGCGTCGCGGCGCAGGTGCGCCACGTCCTGGGCCACCGGCGCGCAGCTGCACAGCGTCAGCGCCGCCAGCGCCAACAACGCCAAAGACGGCAAACGCAACGGCCAGCGGACTGCGGGCCACGGAGAAGATCGAAATACCTGTTCCATGATTGCAGCCCTAGCACAGGGGGCCGAAAATGCAAAGCCCTTCCGGCTGTGCCGCCCAGCCCCGGCCCCTTTTGCGGTTCACTCAGACTTCGGCCAACGCCGCCCATTTGGCGGCCAGGTCCGCCCACAGGGCGTTCATCCCGGCCTCGGAAACGGCTTCAAGATCGGCCTGGGCGTACTTGCCTTCCAGCTTGAGCTTGTTGCCCATGACCTGGCCTATGGCCGCCGTCCCCTTGGCCTTGGCCAGACTGGAGTGCTGCACGTGGGCCACCGCAACGTCGCCGCAATAGACCGCCCCGCGCCCGGCCACGGCGGAGCGCAGGTCGCGGTCCAGGTCGTCGAACTGGGTGGGCGAGAAGGCGATGTCGAAGCCGCCCAGCTCGGGCAAAACGCTCATGCGCAGGGCGTGGCAGCAGCCGGACACATGGGCCGCCGGGCGCGCATAGCTGAACAGGCCGAAGTCGAGCCCGCCCGAGCAGTTGTCGAAGACGTTGACCAGGTCCGGGCGGCCCTCGAAGGTCCGCGCGCCGGTGCCGGGCCGAAAGAGCTGATAGTCGGCGGATTGCAGGCAGACGGGCCGACTGGCCGAGACGATGCGGCAGCCCACGGCCCCGGCCCGCTCCTCGGCCCGGCCAGCGCCCAGCAACCGCAGGAGCCAGCGCTCCGGCAGGAGCACGTCGTCGTCCAGAAACACGGCCCAGGCCCGTTCGCGCACCTCGGGCAGGGACAACAGCCAGTTGCGCGCGGCGGGCGCGCCAATGTTCACCGGCAGGCGCACCACGCTCATGGCCCCGGGCGCGAACAACGCCCTGCACTGCTCCATGGTCTCGCCCGTCCCGTCGCCATTTCCCGTCCCGTCGGTCGACCCGTTGTCCAGCGCCACGATGCGCGCGCCCGCGATGTCCGTGCGGGCCAGGCTTTCAAGCGTCTGGCGCACCAGCGCGGCCTTGTTCCAGGAGTACACGAGGATGACGGCGTCGTTGGCGGCCTCTGGCGGGGCCACCGGCAGGGGAAAGGCCAGGCCGTGCAGCTTCAGGCCCAGGTGCGTGTGCCAGGGCATGGCCTGGAAGCACCCGGCCAACAGCTCACGACCGGCCTGCCCGCGGTCCAGCCGCAAGAGCAGCTCAGCCCGCAGATACTCGGCCCAGGCCCCGAACAGGACGTCGTCCACGTCGTCCAGGGCGGCGAGGGCGGTCTCGGGCGCGTCGAAAAGAAAGGACAGCTCCGCCTCCAGGCGGGCGCGCAGGGGCAGAAAGGCCTCGGGCCAGGGGCAGGCGGCGAGGGCGGCGGCGCAGAGGTCCTGGCTGCCCAGGCGCAGCATGCCGTCCCAGGCCGAGGCCAGCCAGCCCAGGCCCTGGGCCGGATCGCGCAGGCGCGGCAGCAGCAGGCGCACGGCCAGGCCGGTGTCGCCCGATGCCAGGAGAGCGGCGACCTCGTCCGGGTCGGGCTGCCCCTCCAGGCCCGCTTTGAGGCGGTTCAAAAATTCGGACAGGGCGCCCAGCGGGCTTGCGGCCGACATGGAGGACGGGCCGAAGGCGGCCAGGGCTTCGAGCAACAGCGCCATGCGCTCCGGTTCAAGGGGGGCGCGCTGCCAGGTCCACAGGGCCAGGCCCGCGCCGCAGGCGAAGAGGTCGGCATCGCCGGACAGGAGCGCCCTGGCGGCCAGGTGGCGGGCCATGCCGGGCTCTTCCAGACCCATGCACCACTGCGGCAGGGCCTGCCGGAGCTTGTCAGCAAGGGCCGGGAGGGCTATGGATGGGGCCGGAAAGCCGGACGGGAGCGGACGGGCCATTGGTCCTCCTCATGTTCCAGGTCTGGGAGCTTTCTACGGCATCCGGGCGCGGATGAAAAGCGCGCGGCCGGCAAACGTTTAGCAGACCGCGACCTCGGCCCGGTGTCCCCGGCCCGAGTTATGGACAAGGGCTCAGGCCCACAGGAGAAGTGCATGGACATGGAGTCGGTAGCGGCTAGCATTCGCGCTGGCGGGGTGGTCATCTACCCCACGGAGACCCTCTACGCCCTGGGCTGCGACGCCCGCGACGCCAGCGCCTGCGCCCGGCTGGCCGCGCTCAAGGGCCGCCCGGAGTCCAAGCCGTTCCCGCTCATCGTGGCCGACATGGCAGGACTGCGCGCCCTGCTGGCGCCGCTGCCCAAGCCCCTGGAGATCGACCTGGCGCTTTTGGCCACGCGCTTCTGGCCCGGTCCGCTCTCGGTGCTGCTGCCCACCCGGCCCGAGCTGCCGACCCTGGTGCGCGACTCCCAGGGCCTAAGTTCCGTGCGCATCACCCCGCACCCCCTGGCCACCGAGCTTTGCCGCCGCGTCGGCGGCGCACTTGTCGCCACCAGCGCCAACGTCAGCGGCAGGCCCGCCACGGCCGATCCGGGCCAGCTGGACCCGGCCCTGCTCGCGGGAACGGAAGGCGCGCTGCTCGCCGAACCCTGGCCCGCGGGCGGCGAGCCGTCCACCCTGG
>NZ_JAVHLD010000059.1 GCF_031082295.1 Humidesulfovibrio sp. | reverse complement strand
CAAGCCCGCTGACGCCGCCAAGCCCGCTGACGCCGCCAAGCCGGCCGAAGCCGCCAAGCCGGCCGCCGAGGCTGCCAAGCCCGCCGAAGCCAAGAAGCCCTAGGCTTCTTTCGCACCAAACGCACAAGGCCCGCTCCGGACGAAACCGGGGCGGGCCTTTTTCATTGCCGCCTGCGCGGCGGAAATGACCTGCCGCTAGATGTTCAGCAGCGCGGCCTTGATGCGGCGCTTGCCAAAGGCCAGGGCCTGGCTGTTGCTGTGGATGAAGATGTCCACGGCGCGGTTGTGGCGGGTGGCCATGAGGTCGTTGATCTCGTAGATGCCGATGCCTTCCAGCCGCACCTTGCGGCCAAACACCCAGCCCCGGTCGAACAGGTCGCGCGACACCGCGATGGTGCCGGGCTTCACCCGGCGCATGCTCGCGGCGATGTCCGGGTCGCTGTCGGTCTGGGCGGGGTCGGCGTTGTAGGCCGTCACCGTGACCACGGCGTTGGGCACGCTCAGCTCCTCCAGACGGCGCAGGTACTCCGGATCGGACACGACCAGCTGCGCCACTTCGGCGCGGTACTCGTTCTGGGAATAGCGCTTAAGTTCCGTCAACTCGCCGCGCTGTGAGGCCAGGGCGGCCAGGGAGAAGAACAGGGCCGCCGCCATGGCGGGCAGGATGGCGACCTGAAGGGGCCTTGTCATTGGTGTCCTCCTTGAGGGGAGTGGTCTGCCGGCGCCTGCGAGGCGGGCGCGGGGTCCCCGCCGGAGCAAAGCAAGGATCGCGCCAAGGCGCGCCGATTCAGGCCAGTGCTTGCCTCAGGAGGAAGGGGCCGAAGGGGTGGGGGTGGAGCAATCGGCCAGCACGGTCAATATCATGACAGTGCCGCCGCCCTCGCGGGGCCGGGCCTGGATGTCGCCGCCAAGCCGCCTGGCCAGCCTGCGCGCGATGGCCAGGCCAAGCCCGGCGCCGCCGTAAACGCGGTTGATGCCCGCATCCGCCTGGACAAACGCCCCGAACAGGGACTCCGCGGCCTCGGCGGGGATGCCGATGCCCGTGTCCTCCACCCGGAAGGCCACCCGCGCCGCATCCAGACCTCCCGCAGCCGGGCCGCCCTCGCCCGGGCCAGCGCTCAGCCGGATCGACCCGCTGGCGGTGAACTTCACCGCGTTGTCCAGCAGGTGCTCCAGGCACTGGCGCAGGAGCGCCGCGTCGGAGCGCAGGAATTCCGGCAGGCCTGGCTCGACCACGGCCTCGAAGCCGAGCCCCTTGGCCCTGGCCTTCCGGCCCGCCGCCGCGTCCAGGGCCTTCAACAGATCCCCGGCCGGGAAGCTCCGGCAATCCACGGGAATGTTCTGGTCGGCTTCCAGCCGGGCGTATTCCAGCACGTTGCTCAAGAGCAGGTGCAGGCGCTCTGCGGACTGCATGGCCACGTCCACGGACTCCTGCTGGGACTCGTCCAGGGCGCCGGCCCGCAGCACCTGGAGCATGCCCAGCACGCCGTTCAGGGGCGTGCGCACCTCGTGGGTCATGTTGGCCAAGAACTCGCCCTTGGCCCGGCTGGAGGTCTCGGCGGCGTCCTTGGCCTCCAGGAGCGCCCTGCGGGAGAGGACCTGCTCCACGCCCAGGGCGAAGATGTCCGCCAGGGCCTGCGCCGTCGCCAGGTCCGCGTCGTTGAAGTCGCGGCCGGGGTTGGCCAGGGCGACCTGGGCCACCAGCCGCCCCTTGACCAAGGCGGGTACGCTGAGGAACTGCCGCAGCGGCACATGGCCGGGCGGCAGGCCACGGGCGCTCGGGTGCGACTCCGGGTTGTTGTCGTAGAACCCCTGGCGCAGATTCAGGCCGTGGCCCCACAAGCCGGGGTGGCTGCCGTCGGGGTTCGCCAGGAAAATGGGTTGGTCCGGCTGCACGGCGCAGGCGTCGCCCGCGACCATGGCGGTGGTGGTGTGCGGCATCAGGTGCCCGGTGGCGAGGTCGACCACCGACACGTAGCCGTGCTTGCTGCCGGTCATCTCCCGGGCGCTGCGGAGCAGCATCCGCGCGACCTCCGCAAGGTCCGGCTCGGCGCTGATGAGCTCGCGGGACACCTGGACCAGGCTGCGGTTCAGCAACGCCTCGGCCTGAAGGCGCTGCTCCGCCAGCTTGCGCTCGGTGAGGTCGCGGGCGATGCCCACCGCGTATTCCACGCCCTCGTGCTCGATGAGCGAGGCCTTGGTCTCCACGGGGAACATGCTGCCGTCCTTGCGGCGGTAATACACCTCAAAGGTGCTGACGCCGCTCTGGCGCAGCGTGCGGGTCAGCTCCGCCCAGTTGTTGTCGCCGCGCTGCGGGTTCACCGCCCGGGCGTCCATGCCCAGTATTTCGTCCTGCGTGTAGCCCAGGCTGCGGCACACCGCCTCGTTGGCGTAGCAGATGCTCCGGTCGGAGATGCGGACCCAGAGGATCAGGTCCTCCGCCCTGTCCATGCTGAGCTGGGCCTGGCGCAGGTGGGCCTCCAGGGCCAGGCGGCCGGAGATGTCGCGCATCACGCCGAGCACATACTCCTCGCCCTCGTGGCTGATGAGCGTCACGTGAAACTCCACAGGCAGCTGGTTCCCGTCCTTGCGCCGCAGCTCACCCTGCCAGACCTTGCGCTCCAGCCGACGCAACTCCTCCACGGTCTCGCGCCAGTTGGAGATGGTGCGCGCCGGGTTCAGGTCCACAACGGTCATGCCGAGCAGCTCCTCGCGGCTGTAGCCCAGATGACGCGTGACGGCGGCGTTGGCATAGGCATACCTGCCGTCGAAAGCGGAGGCCCAGAAGATCAGGTCCTGGGCGTTGTCCACCGAGACCTGGGCCTGGCGCAGCCCCGCCTCCAGGGCCTTGCGCTCGGTCAGGTCCACGGCCACGCCCAGAAAGCCCGTGAGCGCGCCCGTGGGCGCGTACACCCCGGTGACGGTGAGCTGCACCGGCACATGGCCTCCGTCCTTGCGCACGTAGGTCCACTCGTGGGCATCGAAGGCCTCGGCCCCGCCCTCCCGCGCCAGGGCCACAAAGGCGTCGAAGCCCTGCACGGCGTGGCCCAGCCGCCTTGACAGCTCCTCACCATAGGCCTCCACCTCCGTCGCCAGGTGGATGGCGGCGGGCGTCAGCCTGCCCACCAGCTCCTCGGCCCGGTAGCCCAGCATGCGCTCGGCCCCGCTGTTGAACAGGCGGATGACCCCGTCCAGGTCGGTGGCGATGACCGAGACACGGGTGGCCGCCCGCAGTACGCTGTCCAGGTGGGACTCGGAGAATTCCCCGCAGCGGGCCTCCTCGGCCTCACACGCTCGCAGGCTGGCCCTGACGCGGCGCAGGCACACCGCCTGGAACAGCAGGCAGCCCGCAAGCGCCAGCCCCAGCGCAAGGATCACGAGCCTGGGCGCGCCCGCCGGCACTCCTGCCAGCCAGCCCTCGAACAGGGGCGAGTCGCGAAAGAGAAAGGCCAGCAGGCCCGCCGCCGAAAAGGTCACGAGAAGGCTGACCGGCGAACAAGGACGGCGCGGCGACGTCTCCGAGGGTCGCGGCGGAGGGGTGCGGGGTGAAGAGCGGTCATCTTCCACGCGAAACTCCAGGCTTAGGGGGGATAAGCACCGCATTCCTGATTAGCGTAGTCGCGGCGCTGAGGCAATGGGGTCGGGCGAACTTCGCGGCTTCTTGCACACGGCGCTTGTTGGGCGTAGGAATATTGGATGCTGGGGTCTTTACATACCCCACCCGGGTATTATCTCCTGACGAGCAAGGGAGGCCACATGGCGCAAGAAACCACCGCGCGGGCGCGCATCACCGGCATGCACTGCGCGGCCTGCTCGGCCCGCATCGAGCGCATCCTGCGCGCCACGGACGGCGTGGCCAAGGCCGACGTGAACCTGGCAGCCGAGAGCCTCACCGTCACCTTCGACCCCGACCAGACAAGCGTCGAGGCCATGGCCGCCAGCATCGCCGACGCGGGCTTCGGCGCCCTCTTCGCCCCCTTCGGGGGTGCCAAGGGTGAGAGTGCAGGGGCCACACTCTTTCTGGCCATCACCGGCATGACCTGCGCGGCCTGCTCGGCCCGCATCGAGCGCGTGCTGCGCGCGGCCGAGGGCGTGATTTCCGCCGACGTGAACCTGGCCGCCGAGACCGCGCAGATCGTCTACGACCCCGCCCTGACCAAGGCCCAGACCCTGCGCCAGCTCATCGACGACGCGGGCTTCGGCTCGCAGATCGTGTCGCGCTCCGCCGCCCTGTTCGAGGAACGCCGCCGCGAAGCCGCCCTGCGCCTGGACGCCCAGAAGCGCGAGCTCATCCCGGCCTTCGCCTTCGCCCTGCCCGTGCTCATCCTGTCCATGGGGCACATGGTGGGGCTGCCCCTGCCCCAGTTCCTGCACCCGGACCACGCCCCAGCCACCTTCGCCCTGGCCCAGCTCTTCCTGACCCTGCCGGTGCTGCTGGCCGGGCGCGGGTTCTACCTGCGCGGCATCCCGGCCTTGCTGCGCCGCGCGCCGAACATGGACTCGCTGGTGGCCATCGGCACGGGCGCGGCCTTTGTCCACAGCCTGTGGAACACCGTGCTCATCCAGCTCGGCAACGCGCCTGTCATGCGCGCCATGGACCTCTACTACGAGTCCGCGGCGGTGCTGCTGGCCATGATCTCGCTGGGCAAGTACCTGGAGGCGCGCTCCAGGCTCAAGACCTCCGACGCCGTGCGCGCCCTGGTGAGCCTGGCCCCGGAGACGGCCACCGTGCTTCGCCCCCCCGCTCCCGGGCAAGAGCAGCTGGCACCGGAGGAAGTACGCCTGCCCGCCGCCGAGGTGGCCCCCGGCGACGTGGTGCTGGTGCGCCCCGGCGAGCGCCTGCCCGTGGACGGCGTGGTGCAGACCGGCGTCAGCGCCGTGGACGAGAGCCTGCTCACCGGCGAGAGCCTGCCCGTGCCCAAGGCCCAGGGCGAGCGCGTGGCCGCGGGCACGCTGAACGGCTCCGGCGCGCTGACCGTGCTGGCCGACAAGACCGGCGAGGACACCCTGCTGGCGCGCATCGTGGACCTGGTGCAGCAGGCCCAGGGGTCCAAGGCGCCCATCGCCAACCTGGCCGACCGGATCAGCGCGGTGTTCGTGCCCGTGGTCATGGCCGTGGCCGTGCTGGCCGCGCTGACTTGGCTGGTGGCCGGGAAAGACGTGGGCTTCGCCCTCAAGATCTTCACGGCGGTGATGGTCATCGCCTGCCCGTGCGCCATGGGCCTGGCCACGCCCATGTCCATCATGGTGGCCACGGGGCGCGGCGCGCAGCTCGGCGTGCTGGTCAAGAGCGGCGAGGCGCTCCAGGCCGCCGGGAGCATCCAGGCCGTGGTCTTCGACAAGACCGGCACGCTCACCTTCGGCAAGCCCGAGCTGGTGGACTTCGTGTCCGCGCCGGACCTCGGCGTGTCCGAGAACGAGCTGCTGGCCCTGGCCGCCGGAGCCGAGAGCCGCTCCGAGCACCCCCTGGCCCAGGCCGTGCTGGCCGAGGCGAGCGAGCGCGGCCTGTTCGTGCCCGTGCCGGATTCCTTCAACTCCCTGCCTGGCCGCGGCATCGAGGCCGTGGTCTCGGGCTTGCGGCTGCGCATCGGCAACGCCGCCTTTGCCGGGGCCGGCTTCGCCCACGTCAACGGGCAGGAGAACGTCCTGGCCGAGGCCGTGGCGCGCCAATCGGCCCTGGGCATGACGCCGCTCTGCCTGGAGCTGGACGGACGGCCGGCCGCAGTGCTCGGCGTGGCCGACAGGCTGCGGCCCGAGGCCCCGCGTGTGCTGGCGCGGCTCTCTCTGCTTGGCCTGCGCACGGTCATGCTCACCGGCGACAACGAGCGCACCGCCGAGGCCATCGCGGCGCAAGCGCGCGAGGCCGGGGGCGTGCTCGACGAGGTGCTGGCGGGCGTCCTGCCCGAGGGCAAGGCCGACGGGATCAAGCGGCTGCAGGAGCGCGGGCTCAAGGTGGCCATGGTGGGCGACGGCGTCAACGACGCCCCGGCACTGGCCCTGGCCGACGTGGGCCTGGCCATGGGTTCGGGCATCGACGCGGCGGTGGAGTCCGGCGACGTGGTGCTCATGCGCGAGGGGCTTTCCGGTGTGCTCACGGCGCTGGCGCTCTCCCGGGCCAGCATGCGCAACATCCGGCAGAACCTGTTCTGGGCCTTCGCCTTCAACACCATCGGCATCCCGGTGGCGGCGGGGCTCCTGTACGCCTTCGGCGGGCCGACGCTGAACCCCATGCTCGCGGGCACGGCCATGGGCCTGAGTTCCGTCACCGTGGTGGGCAACGCCCTGCGCCTGCGCTTTTTCAACGCCTGACATCAAGACAAAAAGGAGTCCCCCATGACGACGATCACCGTGAAAGGAATGAGCTGCAACCACTGCGTCATGTCCGTTACCAAGGCCCTGGAGGCCCTGCCCGGCGTCGCGTCGGTCAAGGTCGACCTGCTCTCCGGCAAGGCGACCTTCGAGGAGACCGCGCCTGTTGACGCCGCGACGGTCAAGAAGGCCATCGAGAAGATCGGCTTCGAGGTCGTTGGGTAGGGCGGCCTAGCCCAGCTTGTCGCGCACCTGGCGGAAGAGCTCCTGCACTTCCGCCGGGGTGGCCTCGGCCACGCCGGAGCCCGAGCGGCTGACAACGCGCCGGATGAGCCCCACAAGGTTGCCCCGCGGGGTGGTGGTGCGCTCGAACAGGAATTCGCGGGTCAGCGCCGGGCCGAGGCTCAGCTCGCAGGTCCAGGACTCCGGGCCTTCCGCGAACCACAGGGCCGGGGCGCTGTCCGCCGGACGCAGCACCTCAAGCAGCCGCGTCACGGATTGCCCGCCCGGCAACCCCAGAAACTCCCCCCGCTCCGAGCGGATGACCGCCGGCAGCTCCAGGAACGCCTCCTCGGGCTGCGTCGGCGCCTCAAACAACGGCTCCGGCTTGGGCTCTCGGCCCAGGGCATAGGACGCCACCGCCCCGGCCTGGCCGTGCACGGTGACGATCTTGCGCGCCGTGACCACCGTCGGGCCGACGGTCTCGGACAGCGCGGGTTCGGGCTGCGGGGGCTGCGCGGGTTCGGACTGCGGCGCGGGTGTCGGCTCCGGGGTCGGCGCGGGAGTCGGC
>NZ_JAVHLD010000058.1 GCF_031082295.1 Humidesulfovibrio sp. | reverse complement strand
GTATTTCGGCGTCTTCGCCGAAAACCTGCGCGCATTGCCTTCGCCCAGCCCAGCCAACGCGCCCGCCCAGGCCACCCCAGCCCAGCCCCATTGGGGGGTCCGGGGGCCTCAGGCCACCGGCGGGGGTGCCAGGGGCAGAGCCCCTGGCCGCCGGAGGCATGCCAGGCAATGCCCTAGGCGAACACGATGGTCTTGTTGCCGTCGACGAGGATGCGGTCTTCGAGGTGCCAGCGCACGGCTCTGGAGAGCACTTGGCGTTCGATGTCGCGGCCCAGGATCTTGAGTTCATCCAGGCGGTGCCTGTGCGACACGCGGATGACGTCCTGTTCGATGATGGGTCCTTTATCGAGCTTGCCGGTGACGTAGTGGGCGGTGGCTCCGATGAGCTTGACCCCGCGCTCGACGGCGCGCCGGTATGGGTCGGCGCCCTCAAAGGCGGGCAGGAAGGAATGGTGGATGTTGATGATGCGCTGGGGGAAGCGCTTGACGAAGGCCGGGGAGAGGATGCGCATGTAGCGCGCCAGCACGACCAGGTCCACTTTTTCGCCGGGCTGGTCACCCAGCAGTGCCAGCATTTTCTCTTCGGGCACGGTGAGCCCGCGGCCGCGAGGGGCGTCGTGGGCCTCAGGCACGTGGACGTGCTCGAAGCGCACGCCGAAGGCTTCCACCGCTGGGCGCAGGTCCGGGTGGTTGCTGATGACGATGGGCACTTCCGCGTGCAGCTCGCCGCGCCCCACCCGCCAGAGCAGGTCCATGAGGGCGTGGTCCAGCCTGGAGACGAGGATGGCGACTCGTTTCTTGCGTCCGGCCAGCACCACGCTCCAGTTCATCTGGTAGCGCTCGGCCACCTCGCGGCCAAAGTCGCGCGCGAGTTCGTCGATGCTGCCCTCCAGGCCGTGCAGGTAGAATTCCTGCCGCATGAAGAAGCGTCCGCCCTCGGGGTCGGTGGAATGCTGGTCGGAGTGGATGATGTTGACGCCGCGCTGGTGCAGAAAGCCGCTCACGGCGGCCACGATGCCGGAGCGGTCCGGGCAGTTGGCGAGCAGGCGCGCGCACCCGGCCATGGGCGGGGCGCTTTGTGGCTTGGCCGAAGCTGGTCCGCGCATGTGTTCTAGTCGTCCTCGCCGAACAGGGACGGCTTGGGGGCGGTCTCGTCCCCGCCGGAGAGCGCGGCGAGCATGACCACCGGCCCGGCCGCGCCGCAGAATCCCAGGTCGTCCGATCCGGTCTTGTCGGCCTCGGCGTGGCGCCAGAGCATGCACATGGAGCCCAGGCAGAACTTCATCTTGTCGTCGCGCGTCTTCAGGAGCGGACAGTACTTGAACTTGGCGTCGGACTCGGGCAGCAGCATGGCGTCTCCTTCCGGTTGGCGGCGGCTAGCCAGCCTTGTGGCGCACCACGGTGGGCATGCCGGTGAAGTCCACCAGCGGGGTCTTGCCCAGGCGGCTCTTCAAATATTCCACGAGGATGGCGCTCAGGCGCTCCTCGCGGTTCATGGTGCGCGAATACTTGCCGCCCTCGACCACCTTCTGGAACTCGCTCTTGTCCATGGCGGGGGAGGTCTTGGCGATGTTCTCGATGGCCACGGAATAGGCGGAGATCTTGCGCTCCAGTTCCGCGTCGCTCATGCTGGTGAGTTCATGCACGCGCTGGGCGAACTCCTCCGGTTCGGGCAGCTTGTCCGACTCCATGATGCGCTTGAAGGCCTTGGCGTAGCGGGTGGAGCCCTCGTTGATGTGGTCCTTCTGGACCATGTTCATGCCTGCCCAGCCGGCGCGCAGCCACTTAAACAGCATGAAGGAGGTCTGGTTGGGGCCTTCCTCGACAAAGACCTGCACCGAGGCCGAGTCGTACATGAAGGTGTCGGCCCAGCCGATGAGGCCCTTGTTCAGGCCGTTGATGCCGGAGTAGAAATAGCTGAAGTCGCCGTCGTCGAGGATGACCGCCTTCTTGCCGACGGTGGACTTGTCCTTCTGCTTGCTGACGGAGATGAGCATGTTCTTGCCGTTGTACTTGGTCAGGATGATGAGCCGGTTCAGGTCGTAGCGGTAGTAGCCCCCGCCGAAGGAGTCCGGTGCGTTGACCTCGTACTCCGAGCCCCACAGGGCCACGGGCTTGTCCAGCTTGCCCAGGTGCAGCCAGGGCTTGGTGTCCTTGTCAACGATGTCGCTGCCCTTGTACCAGCCGCCCAGGCGCAGCACGCTGGGGAACAGCAGGTAGCTCGGGATGGCCGGGTTGTAGCAGTAGCGCATGAGCCTTTGGAGCGAGGTCTTCATGGTCACGCGGAGCACGGTCCCGTTGGCGTCGTAACGGCGCGCCGGAACCAGGTCGCGGGCGTCTCCCTTGGCCTGGGACACGAAGTCCAGCAGGCTCGCGAAGCTCTGGGGGTTCACCTCGGCGTTGCGCTTCAGGCTCAGGTCGAGCAGCGTGCCGAGGCTCTGTTCGACAGGCTGCGGCAGCGGTGCGGACTGGGCGTTGACGGGGGCAAGCAGCGCGATGAAAACAAACAAAAATACATACAGCCCGCTCAGACGGCGGGCACAGGTCGCTATCGACATGAAGTCCCTCTATGATGTTAGGCGGTTAAGACAAATCGTCCTTCCGCTCGGTACACAATTATATGCACTCGCCGAGCAATTGACAAGACAAGGCTTGGCCACCTTCGCGGCGGTTCCCTTCCTCCACAAAAGAGGCTAGAAAGCCAAGAGGCCGCAGCGGGACCGTACCCTGCGCGGCCAAGCCACCAAGCGGAGCGTCCCATGCCTTTTCCACTGGCCGTACTCGTCTCTGGCAGCGGTTCCAACCTGCAATCCATTCTGGATAAAATCGAAGCGGGCGCCATCGACGCCGAGATCCGCGTTGTCCTGTCGAACAAGCCGGACGCCTACGGGCTGGTGCGCGCGCGCAACCGCAACGTGGCGACATGGAGCAGGCCGCACACGGACTTCCCCTCGCGCCAGGCCTTCGACGCCGAGATGGTGCGCGTCCTGAACGACCACGGCATCGCAGTCGGCCAGGGCGCGGTGGTGCTGGCAGGGTTCATGCGCATGCTGACCCCGGAATTCCTGCGCGCTTTCCCCCAGGCAGTGGTGAACATCCACCCTGCGCTGCTGCCCAGCTTCCCCGGCACCCACGGCGCGGCCGACGCCGCTGACTACGGCGTGCGCCTGGCGGGCTGCTCCGTCCACTTCGTGGACGAAATCATGGACCACGGGCCGGTCATCATCCAGGCCGCCGTGCCCGCCCTGCCGGACGACGACCACAAGAGCCTCGCCGCGCGCATCCTGAAGCTTGAGCACTGCATCTACCCGCAGGCCGTGTCCTGGCTGGCCCAGGGCCGCCTGAGCATCGACGGGCGCCACGTGCGCGTGTCCGGCGCACACCCGGCCAGCCTCGGCGACGCGGCGCAGCCCTACCTGACCAGCCCGGGCCTGGAGCCGGGGTTCCTGCCGCAAGACGTTTGACCACGCCCGGAGGTTTCCATGGACTCCTTCCGCCTCAGCCTGACGCCTGACGAGCAGAGCTACCTGAAGGAACTCGTGCGCCTTGCCATCGCAAGCCACCTCACGGGCAGCGGCCCGGTGACGCCCCCCGAGCCGGCCACGGAACTGCTCAAGAGCGAGCTTGGGGCCTTCGTCACCCTCAAGCGCGGCGGGCACCTGCGTGGCTGCATCGGAAACCTGGTGGGGACCGGTCCGCTCTTCCAGACCGTCTGGAACATGGCCCAGGCCGCCGCCTTTCAGGACCCGCGCTTCAATCCGCTGACCCCGGGCGAGATGGACGGCCTGGACATCGAGATATCCATTCTGGGGCCGCTTGAGCCCTGCCCTGACCCGCAGCTTGTGGAGATCGGCCGGCACGGGCTCATCATGCGCCGAGGCGCGAACCAGGGGCTGCTGCTGCCCCAGGTGCCCCTGGAGTGGGGCTGGGACCGCGAACAGTTCCTGGCCCAGACCTGCCGCAAGGCCGGACTTCCGGCCAATGCCTGGCGCGAGCCCGGAACCGAGATATACTGGTTCGAGGCCGTTGTTTTCTAGCTGCAACACAAAGCATTTTTGACAAACTTTCCCCTCAAGCATAGAGGATAAGTTATTCTCCGGCACCCGCGCCAGTGAGGTCGCCCCCCAATCCACTGAATGGAGGCCCCCCCGTGAAGCGTCTGAGCATCAAAACACTTCTCGCCCTACTGGCCGCAGCGACCATTGTCGGTTTTTCAGCAACACAGCTGCTGTTCACCCTGAGCGCGCAGCGCACCGCCCGCACCTTTGAGAACCTCATCCAGGTGGATGAGGCCCTGCTCGGCCACCTGCAGGAGATGTACGCCCAAGGCTTGCAGACCGGCCAGGCGACGCGAAACGTGCTGCTCAACCCCACCGACAAGAAAGCCAAGGCGAACTACGACGACGCTGACACCAAGTTCCGCAAGGCCTCTGAGGCGGCACTGGCCCTTGCCACAGGCCCGGCGCAGGAGGAGCTTCGCAAGCTCGCGCCCCTGTGGGACGAGGACCATGCGCTCAAGAGCGAGGTCATGACCCTGTCCATGGAGGGCAGGCCCCAGGACGCGGCGGAACTCCTGAACAGCAAGGAAACCAAGAAATGGCGCGAGGTCAAGGCGCTGCTCCAGAAGCTCATCGCCGAGCAGGCCGTGAAGTCCAAGGCCGCCTACGCCGACTTCCGCACCCGCGAGGCCAGGACCTTCTGGGTCACGCTGACCACCAGCATCGTTCTGCTCGCGCTTGTGGCCGTGATGCTCGCCTGCATTTGGCGGATGGTTCTGGAGCCGCTTAAGACCATCCGCAGGTTTGCCCACAACCAGGCCGAGGGGCGCTTCAGCGAATGCCTCGACGGCGACTTCCAGGGCGAGTTCCGCGAGGTGTCCGAGGCCCTGTGCGCCATGTCCGAAAAGGTCCAGAGCACCCTCGGCTTCACCCAGGGCGTGCTCGACGGCATCATGTCGCCCTACGTGGTGGTGGACGAGGAGAGCCGGTTGGTGAAGACGAACCAGGCGCTCATCGAGATCCTGGAACAGGAAGGAAAGCCGGAGGACCACTACGGCGAGAACGTGGCCCACTTCTTCTACGGCGACGCCACGCGCCCCACAGTGCTCGGCACGGCCATGCAGGAAAACCGCACCATCATGCGCGAGGTGGAACTCACCGGCCGCAAGGGCGGCAAGCGCCAGATCAACATCGTGGCATCGCCGCTGCACAACCACTACACGGGAAAGCTCATGGGCGCGCTGTGCCTGTACACGGACATGACGGAGTTGCGCGGGCACGAGGCGCGCATCCTGGCCCAGAACGAGGCCGTCACCGCTGCCGCAAGGGAAGCCGAGGCCGTGCTCCGCTCCCTGCTTGACTGCTCCGGGCGCCTGGCCGAGCAAATCCGCGGCGCTGAGGACGGCGCCGCCCAGCAGCGCGAACGCGCCGGCGAAGCCGCCCAGGCCATGGGCGACATGAGCGAATCCATCATGGGCGCGGCCGAAAGCGCCAGCGCCGCCGGAGAGGGCGCGGACAACGCAGGAGCCGAGGCCAAGCAGGGCCAGGACGTGGTGCGCAAGGTGGTGCAGTCCGTGGAAGACGCGCGCCAGCAGACGCTTTCCCTCAAGGAGAACATGGGCGAGCTGGGCCGCCAGGCCGAGTCCATCGGCCAGGTCATGAACGTCATCTCCGACATCGCCGACCAGACCAACCTGCTGGCGCTCAACGCGGCCATCGAGGCGGCACGGGCGGGCGACGCCGGGCGCGGCTTCGCCGTGGTGGCCGACGAGGTGCGCAAGCTGGCCGAAAAGACCATGAACGCCACCCGCGAGGTGGGCGAGGCCATCGGCAGCATCCAGCGTGGCGCCAGGACAAACGTGCAGCAGGTGGAGGACGCGGCCCACAACATCGAGCTGACCACCGAGCTCGCGGGTGGCTCCGGCGAGGCTCTCTCGCGCATCGTCGACATGGTGCAGGAGACCACGCAGCGGGTGCGCGGCATCGCCAAGGCCGTGGAGTTGCAGTCCGCCGCCTCGGGACGGGTGGACGCCTCGGTGGAGGAGATCAACGACATCGCCCTGCGCACCGCCGCAGGCATGGACGAGGCCACCCGCGAAGTGGAGATGCTGCGCGAATTGGCCGACCGGCTGCGCAACATCATGGACAGCATGGTTGCCCAGAAGGACTGAAGCGGAACCGTCCGGAACGAATCGTCCCCGCGCCAAAGCAAAGGGCTGGCCCAGGTATCTCCTGAGCCAGCCCTTTGCGCGTCCTGCGGAATCAAATGGTCGCGGTCAATCTTTCCAGTTCCACCATTTCAGGCGTTCGGGCTCCGGCTGGGCGGTCTCGGCGAAGTATACGGCGCAGCGCAGGACGTAGAGCATGCAGCGGTCCACGTGCTGTCCGGCCAGGATCTCCATCCGGGCGTAAAGGTCGTCCGGGCTCTGGCCGCGCAAATCGTCCACCGAGCGCAGCCCGAGGTCCCAGAGGTCCACGGCGATGGCCTTGCCCACGCCGGGGATGCGCCGGAAGTCCTTGAGGACCAGCGGCTCCGGAGCGCCTTTAGCTGCGGGCATAGACCTCGTCGAGGATGGCCTTGCCGCCAGCGGCCAGCACCTGGTCGGCCAGCTTGGCGCCAAGGTCCCAGGCCTTGTCCGCCGTGCCCTTCAGGCTCAGGCGGATGGGGTTTTCGCCCTCCACCCCGGCCACGAAGCCCGTGAGGGTCAGGGTTTCCCCCTCCAGCTGGCTCCAGGCCGCGATGGGCACCTGGCAGCCGCCGTCCAGGCCGGTGAGGAAGGCGCGCTCGGCAGCCACCTGGGCCGCCGTCTCGGGATGGTTCAGGAAGGCAAGAAGCTCGGCCATTTCCGGGCGGTCCTTGCGGTACTCGATGCCCAGCGCCCCCTGGGCCACGGCGGGCAGGAAGCGCGGCGGCCCCAGTATCTCCACCTTGGGCGCGGTAAGCCCCAGGCGGTTCAAGCCCGCGGTGGCCACCACGATGGCGTCGAACTGGCCCTCAAGGAGCTTGCGCACGCGGGTGTCCAGGTTGCCGCGCAAGGACTCGATGACGAGGTCGGGCCTGAGCGTGAGCAGCTGGGCCTGGCGGCGCAGGCTGCTGGTGCCGACCTTTGCGCCCTTGGGCAGGGCGTCCAGGCCGTCGAAATTGACGGACAAAAGCGAGTCCGTGGGAGCCTCGCGCACGGGGTTGACCCCCACGATGAGCTCTGCGGGCAGCTCGGTGGGCACGTCCTTCATGCTGTGCACGGCCAGATCGGCGCGGCCGTCCAGCAGCGCCTCCTCGATCTCCTTCACGAACAGTCCCTTGCCGCCCACCTTGGCCAGGGGCACGTCAAGAATCTTGTCGCCGGTGGTCTTGATCTTGAGCAGCTCAACGCTGAGGCCGGGATACTTGGCGCGCAGGAGCGAGGAGATGTGTTCGGCCTGCCAGAGGGCCAGCATGCTGCCGCGGGTGGCGATGGTGACGTGTTTCATCTGTGCGACCGCCCGTTAACCGCAGGAGGAGCAGGAGCCGCCGGAACAGCCGCCGCAGCCGCCGCCGGAACGCGCGGGCGCGGCCGCGGCCGCCACGGGGG
>NZ_JAVHLD010000057.1 GCF_031082295.1 Humidesulfovibrio sp. | reverse complement strand
GGGGGGCTGAAAGGAGCGGCGAAAGTGAAACACAACACCAAGTATCCGGGGGTACGATACCGCGAACACTCTGCCCGCCGCAAGGGGGGCAAGCCCGACCGATATTTCTTCATCCGCTACTACGACAGCCAGGGTAAGCGCCATGAGGAAGGCCTGGGGTGGTCCAGCGAAGGCTGGACCGCAGAGCAGGCGGCCAAAGTGCTCTCGGACATCCGCACGAATATCCGCCTTGGCTCCGGTCCTGCAAGCCTGGCTGACAAGCGCAAGCTCAAGGAACAGGCGCAACGCGAACAGACCGCCCGCGAAACCTTGGACCGCATAGCGGACATCACCGTTGCCGAGACTGCTGCGCGGTTCCTTTCCTGGGCCAGGGTGAACAAACGCTCCTGGAGAGCTGACGAATCTCGCATCGAAGGCCACATCATACCGACACTGGGGCACTTCCCTCTCCGCTCCCTGGGCTCCGCTCGCATCGAGAACCTTAAGACCGCGCTCATGGGCCAGGGACTGGCCATAGCCACCGTACGGCACATCCTGGGGCTCATCCGCAGGATCTTCAACTATGCGGCCAAGACGCCCTACTCCGAAGAAATCGACACCCCCATCTTCGACGGGCGCAACCCGTGCGCAGCCGTGCAGATGCCCAGGCAAGACAACAACCGGCTGCGCTTTTTCAGCTACGAGGATGTCGGGCGTATTCTGGAGCAGGCCAAGGAATTCCCAAAGCAGCGCCGCAAAGGACGCCCTGACTTCCACGACATTTGCCTGATCTCCCTGATGACCGGCATGCGCAAGGGGGAAATCCAGGCCCTGGAATGGGCCGATGTGGACATGGTCCATGGGGTGCTCCGCATTCGTGACGCCAAGGCCGGAGACGGCATCGCCCACATGAACAGCGATGTGCTGGCCATGATGGAACTCCGCAAAACAGTCGCCGAGCCAGGCCTGGTGTTCAAGGGTGCGATACGCGGCGGCAAGGTGCGCAACATCAGCAACACCTTCGCGGCCCTGGCGGATGACCTTAAGCTGAACGACGGGGTGAGCGATCCGCGTCAGCGCGTTTGCTTCCACACGCTCCGGCACACCTTCGCCTCCTGGCTCGCGCTCCAGGGCACAGACATCTACCGCATCAAGGAACTGATGCGGCACAAGACCATCACCCAGACCATGCGCTACGCTCATCTCATCCCCGGCGCGACTAAGGATGCTGTTGAGGGACTGGCGCGTCTGCGAACGGGATCATCCCCTCCAGCGAACGGATGCCTTTGAGGCGTTTCAAGCCGCGCGTCTCCGCCAGCCAGACCAGCACGGACCGAGTTGGGTACACGGTCTCGCGCCCAACAAGTATCCTGTCCGCCGGACCTTCACCGGCGCTGTCCAGGTTGGCTATGTGCTTGCGCGAAACGATGCCGCCCAGGAACCAGTCCAGCTTCTTGCGGCTGATGACCGGTGGAAGCTGGGCGCACCACTCGTCGATGACCTGCAAAACTTCCGCATCAAGGCGCTTTGCCCCCATACTCCCTCCCTGCGCATGTTGTGATATCTCGACGCGGGAAATCCCCGCACGCATTGCCTTTCCTGATTCGCCCCCGGCTAATCCCTTCCGCCGCCATCCAGCATAGAAATATGTTCAGGATGGACCTGAAAATGAACAAGACCGAACTCCACAGACGCGCGGATGAGCTGCGACTTCTGCCCCTGCGAGACGATGAGCAGTCGCTCGTAGGTGCCTTCGTCCACCCACACGGACATGGAGCGCTCCTTGCGGCCGCGCTTGTCCAGCTCCTGCATCAGCTCAGGGCACTCCCGGAACAGCCCCAGTCCCAGGCGCAGGCATGCGCGCAGGAACCGAGACGCATCTCGGCTCCCCACCTGAAGGCGGATGTCCTCGTACAGGGAGTTGTCCGCCCAGAAAGAAACCAGCTCTTGCAAGGGCTGGCGTCGCGGGCGCGAAAACATGACCTCCCCATCCCTCCACGGTCCAACATGGAACCGGCGGAACAGGCGCGTCCAGAGCTTAAACATGCTCACCCCCTACCCTCTGAAAGCGGCCTGAAATTCATCATGCACCGATCTGGGCTTCGGACCTGGCTTGATGTCCATGGGGGCGGGCAACAGTTCGACAGGCACGCCCTGTTCCACAAGCTGTCGGTGCCGGGTCACGGGCATGGTGTCTTGGCCGCAAAGCTTGGACACCGCGTTTGCGGTAACATCCAACCTGCGGCCCATCTCGGCAAACGAAAGGTCATTGCGAATCATCCACACACGCAATGCCTCTTGCCGAGTGAGCCGAGTTAAGTTAGGAACAGAACATAATTGCATACAATATCTCGTGGTTCGGTGTGAATGCGAAGAGGATTTCCGCATATTTCGTTTCTTTACCACGTGTCAACAAAAACTAACACAGACAGGTGATTTTGTGGCTTCAGAATTGTCCCGCCAGAGGTTGAGAGATGCCATCAAGGCCCTCAATTTGACCGACAAAGCCTTTGCCAAGGCTGGCGGGATAACTAGGCAGACACTTTCCGGCTATCTGAATACGGACCGGGAACCCACGCGGGACACGCTGGCCAACTGGGTGCGTGAGTGCAAGCTCAACGCCCATTGGCTGCTGACCGGCGAGGAGGAAATGTTGCACACCGGCGGCACAACGGCCCTATCTGACCCAATCGCCCAGCGCGTGGACCAGGTGGCGCGCACCATGCGCGAGTCTGGCGCGGACGAATTGGACATGCTGCGCGCCGTGCGGGCCATGCTCGAAGGTGAGATCACAAAGATCACCAAGGCAAGGGGGGGAGCTGGAGCGTGCGAATCGAATCCATCTGTGGGCGGCATGGCCGATGAGGCCCCATCCTCCAGCCCCGACCCCAAGAAGGCCGTCGGAGAAAATACCGCTTAATCCAAGGCGGCGGCAAAGGGGACGGTTTGGCGCGCGCAACATTGAAGATTATCATGTCGGGCTGAAAACGGAGCAGACACGTAGCCATGTCTCCCTGCCCCGAGTGCAATCAGAGGGTTTTCAACCAAAGCCAAAGGCCTCCGGCACTGCGGCTAGCGGGCGGGGTGAGCGGCCATGGTCGCACAGGTCATGTAAGGTGAGGCACTTCTATTTATGGCCAAACCAATCGACTTTATTACGAAACTTGAAGCCAAGGTCAGACAGCAACTCAAGTCGCAACGTGTCGGCTATTTGCTTGGCGCGGGCTCATCATACCTCAATGGAGAAGGCTACCCACTGGCCGTCAACCTGTGGGATCAGATTAAAGACAGCATCACAGATGTGTCGAGGCGCGCTGACATTCAAGCGAAGCTTGACGAGGGCGCGAATGGCATCGAACATGCGCTGGATCTCTTGGATGATGGCGGCGCAGAGGACACACCCTACCGTCATTTGGTAACGACTGCTCTGGCAAAACTCTTCATGTCCAAGGCTCCGCCATCAACGCTCCACTGCGAATTCGTTCGACGAATTGCTGAACGCGCCAAACCCTCTGTCAATGTATTTAGCCTCAACTACGATCCACTCATTGAACGTGCGGCTTCCCAAGCGAAAGTACGATTAGTCGATGGTTTTTTGGGCGCGGAGCAATCGTACTTCGAAGCAGCAGTGTTCGAAGAGCCCATCGGCCATTACCGGTTCAGTCGCAAGGGGCAAGTGTTTTCTCCAAAACCACAAGTGATCTACCTGCATAAGCTCCATGGTTCACTCGGGTGGTACGAATGTCCTACAAACGGCGTACGCCGATGCCCATTTAGCACAGATCCACCTTTGTCGACAAAGCGCTTGATGATCCCGCCACAACGGAGGAAGGCTGCGGACACTATGTTCCAACCATACTCTGCACTTTGGTCACTATTTCGCGGTTGCTTAGGCCAGAGCAGCGACCTAATTAACCGGCTCGTGTGCATCGGGTACGGATTTGCTGACGCACACGTCAATGACATCATCATACCTGCCCTTGCTCGAAGTAATTTCTCCGTCTTGATTTTTACGAAAACCCTCACCGATCCTGCCTGGAAATTTTGGAGCGCAAAGACAAATGTTGTTGTTGTCACTGAAACGCGATGCTCCCTCAAAGGGCAGTTAGGACCGGGACACCCCGACCTCTGGAGCTTTGAGCGGTTGGCCCAGGAGGTATGAACAATGCCACAAGATACAGTTACCCTGATCGGATACGTGATTGATGTGCAAGGAGGCCAGCTGACGGTCGCACTGGTGGAGGGCGAACAAGGAAAATCGCCCACAGTTACCATCGGCGATGAGGATGTCATCGTCGGACAGATTGGCTCTTATGTCGCAATACGACAGAGCAGTATCTACATCATTGCAATCGTTACACGCATGACCGAACAAGAGGCTCTTACAGGGACTACAAGCTGCACACCTGCTGATGGTGCGATCCGCTTACCTTATGCAAGACGAATTGCGAAAATAACACCAATCGGCTCAATCAGGGATGATGGACAATTCGATCGAGGCGTTGGTCAATATCCAACAACGGGCGCAGAGGTGCACGCAATCAGTACGCTCGACATCGCCAAGATGTTCGACCGGTACCATTCAAAGGAATTTTCGGTCGGAACAGTTGCAACCCACCCATCACTAAAGGTGTATCTTGATCCCACCAACCTCTTCGGACGTCACTTTGCCATTCTAGGTCAAACAGGGTCGGGCAAGTCCTGGACCGTTGCCGCCCTGGTGCAACGAGCAGTGGAAGTTATGCCAGGAGCACACATCATCATCTTAGACTTGCATGGTGAGTATTGCTGGAAGAGAGATGATGGGAAATGTAGCTATGCATTTCGAGACTCAATCGTGCGCCACGTTGATGCACGAGAGCTTGAAATCCCATATTGGTTAATGACATTTTCGGAGCTGTGCGACTTGTTAATCGAGCACAATGAGCGTGAAGCAGCAAATCAGACTGCATTTTTTCGAGATTGTTTATATCAAGGACGCCTAGAAGAAGCACAGACGGCAACACCGCCTTTGGGCTTATCGCGAGTCACAGTTGATACTCCTATCTACTTTTCCTTGAACACTCTAATTGAGAAAACAAGGAGTAAAAACACTGAACGCGTTGACAATAGACAAGGTCCGATGTTTGGCAATTTTACTCGTTTTCTCATGAGAATCGAAAGCAAGCTCAATGACACACGCTACGATTTTCTTCTAAAGCCTAAAAGTCGAAATTCTTCCGCGTCACTTTCGGGAATGTTGAGAGATTTTGTCGGCCTTGGCACTCAGAAGGCCGCAGTAACGGTGGTTGACCTTTCTTCTGTGCCATTCGACGTTCGCCCCACTGTGGCGGCACAAATCGGGCGCTTGGCTTTCGAGTTCAACTACTGGAATCCTCAATACCGCGATTTCCCAATTCTTCTTTTATGCGAGGAGGCCCATGCATATATTCCGCGAGCCGCTGACAGCCAGTTCGCAGGCTCTCGGAAGTCCATGGAGCGTATTGCAAAAGAGGGCCGCAAGTACGGGGTTGGGCTTGCCGTTGTAAGCCAGCGCCCGCACGAAGTATCCGAGACTGTGCTTGCGCAATGCGGAACGTTCATATGCCTGCGAATTACGAATCCCGACGATCAAGGATACGTCCGAAGCCTCGTGCCGGAAAGTGAGGGCGATTTGGTCAATGTGCTTGCAGGCTTGGGGCGAGGTGAAGCGCTTGTGTTAGGAGAGGCTGTCCCCTTGCCTACACGCCTTCAGTTCGACAAGCCGAATCCCACGCCCAATAGTGACGACGTAGATTTTTACGGGAAATGGAAGGATGGGCCAATAGAACTTGATGTTGACGCAATCGTTAAGCGATGGCGCACTCAAGAACGGGGATAGCAGCCTGTTCCCAACGGTATATGTACGACCATGATCAGGCGCAAAAAGGCCCCGGATCGCTCCAGAATCATCGTACTCCTCAAGCCCGGTGAGGAGGTGCTCTGGATGACACGACCGTCAAGGCTGGGCTGCTGGAGGTGCGGAGCAAGGACGAGGTGACAGGCTAGTGGACGAATTTTGAGGCGGTGAAGTGAGCCTGGGAGAGAATGAGGGCGACGCCTGGCGTGTGGCCGACAGCAAACTGACCATCGCTGCTATTTGAATCTGGCCATTGCAGGAATTTCTTCACAGGCCACCGTCACGAGGAGTTCCTTTTGGACCAGACACCCTGAGCTATCTCGTTCAATGGCACCTTGAGCATATTACGAAGGCTGACCACGACCTCATTGCTGCCAAGGCAGGCACTGCCGCGCAGTTAGGTTAACAGAATGGTAGCTGCAACCACAAACACAACGGAGGGTGGCACCAAAGGCACAGGGTAATCACTTTGTCTAGACACGAGCCAGCTATCTAAGATATTATATCCCCAAGTGCCCAAACAACTAAGACGACCCTGGACTTCTGTGACAAAGATGAGCCGCTCAGCATAGAAATACGTTTTGATTTGGGGTGTTATGATGCCAATCATTCCAAGAATCTCATTGCCATGGATGCTCATCGTGCTACTTGCCCTCGCGGCTGAAGCAAGTGCTGCAGACATGTTAGAGCAGGACACAGGACTGATATTTAGTGAAAAATTTGGAACGTTGAGACTTGTTGGCGTTTATAACTATGAGAAGGACTTTCCTGGCGACGGTGTTGGACTCAGTTATAGGTCGGATGGCATTAAGCTTGATGCTTATGTGTATGACAAGAAAGCCAAAAATATTCCCTCCGGAGTGCATTCCGTTCAACTGAATGCTCAATTTTCTGCCATAGAATCAGAGATAGCAGATTCTGCAATGAAGCAAAATCTTGTTGGATTTAGAACTGTCAATGCAAAGTCACAGGTTAAGTTTAGTGGAGTACCATATCTCCATGTATCATACTCATATTTCTTCGATGGTCACCAAAAATATTCACGTCTTTTCCTGACATGCTACAAAAAACAGTTTATAAAGTTCAGGGCAACTTATGATTCGAGCATAGCTCAGCAAGCTGAGCACATAGTAATTGCCTTCATCACAATGATTAGCAATCAAATGGCTGAGCGCAGCTAAATTGAGCGTAATCCAGCTGGAGGACGCCCGGTCAGCACGTAGTCAACTAAAGTAGTTTGTTTACTTTCATTTTCGTCATTATAAATCATTTGCTGGAGCCAGATATGAAAGCAGCCTTGTTCTTGTTCTTAGGTTTGTTTGTCTTTCCTTCTATGCTTAAGTGGCGTGGGAATTGGAAGGTATACACTGACCTCGTTGCTACAATTGGGGCGTTGTTCTGCACAGGATATGGATTATACTTGTTGATTTTTAAATAGCATCGTTTTTTTTCAATTAGTTTACCCACTCGCCCCTGTGAGGTCTACTCGAGGTGTTCACTGCCAGAGACTAAAGTAGCAGCTAAGTGAGAATAGGAAATGACAAATCGTAGGGCGCTGGCTTTACCCCTCTCGACGCTCTTCGCGCTCATGGTTTGGTTCAACCAAGCGCTGGCTGCTGACTTGGTCCTCCACGAGGCACTTACCCAGGTCTACTTCTCACCTCGCGGTGGGGCTCAGGATGCCCTGGTCGCAGAGATAGGCAAGGCCAGGGAGTCCATTTTTGTCCAGGCCTACTCATTCACCTCTGAGCCTATCATCTCTGCCCTCATCCAAGCCCACCAGCGTGGCGTTCACGTTGAGGTCATCCTGGACAAAAGCCAGAGAGCCGACAAGCGGTCAGGAACGGCTGCTGTCAGGGAAGCGGGCATACACGCAGTCATTGACTCAAAGCACGCTATAGCCCATAACAAGACCATGGTTATCGATCATGAGACCGTGGTCACAGGTAGTTTTAACATCACCAAGAGTGCTGAAGAAAAGAACGCTGAGAACCTGCTAATTGTCAGGTCCCAAGATTTGGCTCGACTGTACTTGGAGGATTGGAAGAAGCATCGGCAACACACCGACTGGCAGTAATTTTGGGTTGGCTTTCACGCGTACAGTTTGGCGTGCATATGCTCTTCACTCAACGCCGTAGATGGCCTTGAGCAATTTTGCAGGATAACTTGGAAGAGTCTGGAGGAAGGTTCATGTTTGGATTATTCAAAAAGAAGCCATCTCCGAAGAACCTAGTAAATGAACTGGCACAACACTACTACCAGGCACACAAAATTGTAAATTCTTTCGTTTCCCCATCTCTATATAT
>NZ_JAVHLD010000056.1 GCF_031082295.1 Humidesulfovibrio sp. | reverse complement strand
GGCTTTTCGAGGGTCCCCCCTCGAAAAACCCGCGCACATTGCCTTCGCCCAGCCCGGCCTCCCCGTCTGCCCTCGCCACCCTGTCCCGCCCCGCTGGGGGGTCCGGGGGCCTCAGGCCACCGGCCGCCGGAGGCATCTTCCGGCTCTGGTCGCCGGAGGCATCCCAGGCTCAGGCCAGTGCCAGGCGCAGTGCCAGGGCGGTGGCGACGCCGACGCCCATGGCCAGCGGCAGGTTGCCCCAGCGCCAGGCGATGGCGGCGGTGGCGATGGTGGCGATGGCGTCGGCTGGTCCGGCGGTGAGAGCGGAGGGCGCGACGATGGAGGCGAGGATGGCGCCGGGGATGGCTTTCATGAACCGTTCGAGTCGTCCGCTGACGCTCAGGCGGCTCATGACGGCGAGTCCGGCGGCGCGGGCGAGGTAGGTCACGAGGGCCATGCCCGCGATGGTGGTGATGGAGGCGAGGGCAGGGCTCACGGGTGTTTCTCCGTGCGGGAGGCGGTGGCGGGCCCGGATTCGGGACGTGGTTCGGGCCGTGGTTCTGGGCCAAAGGCGGCTGTGGCGCCTCCGGCGATGGCTCCGGCGAGGATGTACCATTTTCCGGGCAGCAGGCGCGCGCAGAGGAGGGCTGTTGCGGTGGCGGCGATGAGGGGCAGGATGTCGTGGCGGCGTGGCCTGAGGCCGACGAGCAGGGCGGTGAAGACGGCGGTGAAGGCGAAGTCCAGGCCGTACTTGGCGGGGTCGTCGAGGCCGCGCACGAGCAGGTGTCCGAGGGCGGTGGACAGGTTCCAGAAGGAATAGACGGCCAGTCCCGCGCCGAGGAGGAACGCGCCGTCGGTCTCGCGCTTCTGGCGGCTGTCGTCCACCATGCGCGCCAGGGTAATGGCCCAGGACTCGTCGGTCATGAAGAACAGCGAGCCGAAGGCCTGGCGGGCGGAGAGGCGCGTGAGCACCGGGGCCAGGGCCGCGCCCATGAGCACGTGGCGCAGGTTCACGATGAGGGTGGTGATGATGAGCGAGGCCACGGGCAGATTCGGGCTCCAGAGGTCGAGCGCGATGAGCTGGGAGGCCCCGGCGAAGACGAAGAGGCTCATGGACTGGGTTTCCACGAGGCTGAGGCCTTTCTGCCGGGCCAGCAGGCCGAAGAGGACGCCGTACACGGCGACGCCCAGGGCCACGGGCAGGCAGGCGCGGAAGCCAGCGGCAAGGCCGTTCAGGCTGAAGCGGAGGCGGCCGTGGGTCGGGTTTTGGCTGGTGTTCATGGGGGGAGCATAGCCGGGCCGGGGGGGCGCGGACTAGAACGTTCTTGCGCTTGCGTGCCGCATTGGACGGATAGGGCGGATACGGCGTCAGGCCGCCTGCCAGCGGCCGGGCGTGGTGCCGAAGGCCCGGCGGAAGTGCCGCGTGTAGTGGCTCTGGTCGGCGAAGCCGCAGGCCTGGGCGGCCTCTGCGCTGTTCATGCCCGTTCGCAGCAGGGCGAGCGAGCGGTTCAGGCGCAGCTGGTTGCGCCAGGCATGGGGCGGCATGCCGGTGGATCGGGCAAAGAGCCGGGCGGCGTGGAAGGCCGAGAGGCCGACCGTGGCGGCCAGCTCGTCGAGGGTCAGGGGCTCGGTCAGGTCGGCGGCGAGGCGTTGGCGCATGGTCTCCACGCGGGTGGAGTCCGCGCGCAGGGGCGGTGCTGTTTCAGGTTCCTGGCCGTGGCGGGTGAGCAGGGCGCCCAGCGCGTTCAGGGCGGCGGTCTGGGCTTCCAGGAGGTCGTGTCCGGCTTCGAGGAGCTGGTGGGCGCGGGCCAGGGCCTGGGCCAGGGGGCGGTCCTGGATGACGTGGTGGGGCAGACGGGGCAGGCCGGCGGAATGGGTCCCGCGCAGGCTGCGCGCCAGGGAGCGAATGGCGGCGGCGGACGGGTAGAACACGCGGTAGGCCCAGCCCTGTTCGTCGGCGCGCTCGCCGGTGTGGATTTCGTCGGGGTTGATGCAGGCCAGCCCGCCAACGCCGGCCACGTGTTGCGCGCCCCGGTAGCGGTAGCCTTCGGCCCCGGCCGTGATGACGCCGATCACGTAGCCCTCGTGCCAGTGCGGGGCGAAGGTGTGCTCGTAGAAACGGGCCGTGAGCAGCTCGGTCTCGGGCAGGGCCGGGGAGCGAAAGTAGCGGGCCTGTTCGGGGATGCTGGCGGCGGGACGCATTGTCGTCTCGGCTGGCCGCGCGGTCTACTGGCGGTATTGCAGGAGAAGGTCGGGCTGGGTCAGGGCGCCCTGGCTGGTCTCGGCAATCGCCTGGCCCACGGCCTGGAGCGTGGCGCCCATGAGGCGCGGCAGCAGCGGGATTTTCTTTTCCGGGCCTTCGAGCACGCCGGCCTTGTCCGAGAGCTTGGCCATTTCACGCAGCGTGGCGCTGGCCGCCTCCAGGCCGCCGAGCTTGTCCACGAGGCCGAACTCCTGGGCCTGGCGACCGGTGAAGGCGCGGCCGTCGGCAAGCTTCTCGACTTCCTCGAGGGGCATCTTGCGGGCCTCGGCCACGTCGGCCACGAACTGCCGGTGCAGGTCCATGATGAGGGCCATGAGGTAGGCGCGCTGCTCCGGGGTGAGGGGCACCGTGGGCGAGCCCGCGGCCTTGAACTTGCCTGTGGCCATGAGGTCGGTCCTGAGCCCCAGCTTGTCCATGAGCCCCTGCAGGTTCACGTACTCGGCGCGCACGCCGATGGAGCCGGTGATGGAGCCGGAGTTGGCCATGATGAGGGTGGCCGGGGCCGCGGCGTAGTAGCCGCCGCTGGCGGCCGCCGAACCCATGCTGACCACCACGGGCTTGACCTTGGCCAGGGCCTTCACGGCCTGGTAGAGCTCCTGCGAGGGGGCCACGGCTCCGCCGGGGCTGTCGATGCGCAGGACCACGCCCTTGACGGACTCGTCGTCCTTCAGCTCGCGCAGGAAGTCAGTGACCTCGCGGGCGTCGGTGATGACGCCCTCGATCTTGCAGAGGCCCATCTTGTCGCCGGAGAGGGCGCGCGTGCCCTTGCCCCCGAGCGAACGAAAAAAGGCCATGGCCCCCGTAAAGAGGGCCACGGCCACAATGATAAGCACAATACCAAACAGCAGCGGGTGCTGTTCGGAGAAGCCAGGCTTAGCTTCCGGATTCCTCACCGGAGGCTTCCTCTGTCTTCTCGCTGGAGGCGTCTTCGATCTTGGCGCGGAGCAGGTCGCCCAGGTTGCTTCCGGTCTCGGGACCGGAGGTGCGGAACTCCTTGGGCTTCTTGCGCTCCTCTTCTTCCTTGATCTGCTTGATGGAGAGGCCCAGGCGGCGCTCGTCGGCGCTCACATGGATGACCTTGGCCTCGATGTTGACGCCTTCTTTGAAGAGCTCGGAGGGGCTCTTGATCTTCTTGCGGCTGATCTCGGACACGTGGACCAGGCCCTCGATGCCCTCCTCGACCTCGACGAACAGGCCGAAGTCGGTGATGTTGGTCACCAGGCCGGTGATGAGGGTGCCGACGGGGTACTTGCCCGGCACCTTCAGCCACGGATCTTCGGAGAGCTGCTTGATGCCCAGGGTGAACTTCTCGTTCTCCTTGTCCACGGTGAGGACCTTGGCCTGGACGATGTCGCCGATCTTGAAGACTTCGCTCGGGTGGCGGATCTTCTTGGTCCAGCTGATGTCGGACACGTGGATCAGGCCGTCGATGCCTTCCTCAATGCCGATGAACACGCCGAACTCGGTGATGTTCTTGATGGCGCCCTCAAGGATGGTGCCTTCCGGGTACTTCTCGGCCACCACGTCCCAGGGATTCGGCTTGATCTGCTTCATGCCCAGGCTGATGCGCTTCTTGTCGGGGTCGACGCCGAGCACGATGACTTCGACTTCGTCTCCGGCGCGCACCATCTGCGAGGGGTGGCGCAGCTTGCGGGTCCAGCTCATCTCGGAGATGTGGACCAGGCCTTCGACGCCGGCCTCAAGCTCCACAAAGGCGCCGTAGTCGGCCAGGTTGGTGACCTTGCCGGTGAAGCGGGAACCCTGCGGGTACTTGCCGGCGATGTTCTCCCAGGGGTCGCTCACGAGCTGCTTCAGGCCGAGGGAGACCTTCTGGCCCTCGCGGTCGAAGTGCAGGACCTTCAGGTCCAGCTCGTCGCCCAGGGCGACCATTTCTTTCGGGTGGCGGATGCGCTTCCAGCTCATGTCGGTGATGTGCAGGAGGCCGTCCAGGCCGCCGAGGTCGATGAACACGCCGTATTCGGTGATGTTCTTGACCTTGCCCTTGACCACCTGGCCTTCGCCCAGGGTCTCGAGCAGGGCGCCGCGCTGCTCGCTGCGCTGCTCTTCGAGGAGCACGCGGCGGGAAACGATGACGTTGCTGCGGCGACGGTTGATCTTGAGGATCTTGAAGTCGAAGTCCTGTCCGACCAGGGCGTCCATGTCGGGCACGGGCCGCAGATCAACGTGGGAGCCGGGCAGGAAGGCCTCGACTCCGCCGAGATCGACGGTGTAGCCGCCCTTGATGCGGCGGACGATGCGTCCGGTAACGGTGCCGTTCTTCTCCTGGGAATCTTCCAGGCGGTCGAACAGCTGCATGCGCTTGGCCTTGTCGCGGGAGAGGTGGATGGTGCCTTCGTTCTCGTCCTTGTTGGACACGAAGACGTCCACCGTGTCGCCGACGGCCACGGTCATATTGCCTTCGGAGTCGAGGAACTCCGACACGGCGATCTGTCCTTCGCTCTTGAAGTTCACGTCGACGAGGACGTGGTCCTTGCCGATCTTGACGATGGTGCCGGGCACGATGGTGCCTTCATCCAGGTCGCCAAAGTCAGACTTGAGGTAATCCTCAAGAGCATCCTCGAAATTGAGGTCCATTTCCTGATCTAAGCCTTTCTTGGTTTTTTCCATGATTGCCTCCAACGACACTCCCTCGGACAAATGTATTTGCGCTGTATTTTAGACATTCAGCCGCACGCGGGCCCGGCCCGTTTCCGAGGCGAGCGGGTCCGTGTCCGCGACGTTCGGCCCGTTAGGGCCTGCTCCAAATGCCATGACGCCAAAGTATATTCCGGGGTCATCCTCGCTGGATGGCCCCGTAAAGAGCGTCTTCTTATACCAGATGACACCGGCTGTAAACACAATTTCGCCGCCCGGCCACGACGATTGCCCGCCAACAGGGGGTGTGGTATGTGTTGGAGCGTCGAATGTTTCCGCCGCCGCCCGGCACAGGAGGCTCCCCCCATGCCCCGACCAATCGCCCCGGACGACCGACAGCGCTGCCCCTGGTGCGGCACGGACCCGGTCTACGTGCGCTACCACGACGAGGAATGGGGGCGGCCCCTGCACGATGACCGCGCCCTGTTCGAGCTGCTTGTGCTGGAGGGCGCCCAGGCCGGGTTGAGCTGGCTGACGGTGCTGAAGAAGCGCGAGGGCTATCGCCGGGCCTTTTCGGGCCTTGCCCCGGAGCTGGTGGCGCGGCTCACCGAGGCCGACGCCGAGAAGCTGCGGCAGGACGAGGGCATCATCCGCAACCGCCAGAAGATCGCCTCGGCCATCGGCAATGCGCGGGCCTTTTTGGCCGTGGCCGAAGCCTTCGGCTCGTTCGACGCCTACCTCTGGCGCTTTGTGGACGGCGCGCCCCTCCAGAACGCCTGGGGCTCGCTTAAGCAGGTGCCTGCGCGCACGCCCGCCAGCGACGCCCTGTCAGCGGACCTGAAGGCGCGCGGCTTCAAGTTCGTGGGTTCCACCATCATGTACGCCTTCATGCAGTCCGCCGGGTTGGTCAACGACCACCTGACGTCCTGCTTCCGGCACCGGGAGCTTGGCGGGGGGCAGGGCGGCTAGCGCCTGCCTCGCCCCGGCCTTGCTCCGGCCTGGGGGGCGGCCTACTTCTTGGACGGGATGAGCAGCGACACCACTCCGGTGACGCCCTTGACGCCCTTGGCGTGGGCCATGGCCCGGCTCACGTCCTTCTGGCTGCGCACCATGCCGATCAGGTACACCTTGCCGCCGAAGACCTCCTGCTCGATCTGCGTGGCGCTGATGTTCTTGTCGGCCACCAGCGCGGTGCGGATCCTGGCCGCGATCTCCACGTCCGCCGCGGTGGTGTCTGTCTTGCCCGGGGCCTCCCAATAGGTGGCGACGGACTTGACGCCCCTGGTCTTCTTGGCCGTGGCGGTGGCGAAGTCCTTGAACTTGTCGTCGCCCAGCTGGCCCAGCAGCGTGACCTTGCCCAGGTAGCAGTAGACCTTCACCGCCAGGCCGAGCTTGCCGTCCTTGTCCACCAGGGCGGTCTTGATCTCCGTGCTGATTTTCTTGTCCGCCGTGATGTCGCCCACGCTGCGCTCGTCGCGCGCGGCGTCGTAGATGGCGCCCCAGGGGGTGAAGGCGCTGGCCGGGGTGGCCGGGAGGGCGAAGGCGACAGCCAGGGCCATTGCCGCGAGAAGCAGATGATTGCGTCGCATGGGCAGCTCCATAGGATTTAGGTTGCTCCATCTGTCATGCATATGCCCATTGCCGCCACGGCATGTCAACGTGATGCGTCAGGGCGGGTGGACGCGCGGGGGCTCTGTGCCGGGCGGCCCGGCGCCGGGGTTCTCCGGCCGATCCTGCTCTGTCGGGATCAGCAGCGAGGTCACGACGCTGACGCCGGGCAGCGCGCGTGCGAGGGCCACGGCCCGGTCCACGTCCTGCTGGCTGCGCACCATGCCCATCAGGTAGATGCGCCCGCCATAGACCTCGGCCTCGATCTGCGTGGCGCTGATGTTCTCGTCGCCCACCAGGGCCGCGCGCAGCTTGGCCGCTATCTCCAGGTCCGAGACCGCACCCCCTGCCGCCGAGGTCCTGGCCGGGTTCGGCTCCACCCATACCGCGGCCACGCTGCGGACTCCCTCCGCCTCCCAGGCCGTGGCCAGGGCAAAGGCCTTGAAGTCGTCGTCGGCAATCTGGCCCAGGAGCGTGACCCGGCGCAGAAAGCAGTAGACCTTGACTCTCAGGCCCAGCGCGCCGTTCTTGTTCATCAGCTCGGCCTTGATGGCGCTGCTGACGGCCTTGTCAAAGAGCATGTCGGCCATGCTGCGTTCGTCGCGCGCGGCGCCGTAGATGGTGCTCCAGGGCGTGAACGGGGGCGTCGGCATCTCGGGCAGCGCGCACGCGGCCAGAAGAACCAGGCACAGCAGGGTCAGGCACTGCGGGATCAGGCGCTTGGGACGCATGCGGCACTCCGGGCAGGCAGGATGGGACCAGCCTTGAGCCTATGCCGGGCCGGGGCAGGACTGTCAACGCCGTCCGAGTTGACCGGACGCGGCGAAGTCCGTACTGTGCGCGCCCGAGCCAAACAATACTTTCGAGGTGACATATGTCCGATTGCCCTTGCGGTTCCGCCAAGCCCTTTGATGCCTGCTGCGGACCCATCATCAGCGGAGCTGTTCCCGCGCCCACGGCCGAGGCGCTCATGCGCTCGCGCTACAGCGCCTACGTCAAGGTCGACGTGCCCTACCTGGAGAAGAGCCTGGCCCCGGAAGAGCGCCACGACTTCGACCCCGCCCAGGCCAAGCAGTGGGCCGAGAGCTCCAAGTGGCTGGGGCTCACCATCCACTCCACCAAGGACGGCGGCGAAAACGACCAGACCGGCACCGTGGACTTCACGGCCTCCTACGAATACCAGGACGCCCGCCAGGACCACCGCGAAGTGGCCCAGTTCAAGCGTCTGGACGGGGTGTGGCACTACACCGACGGCAAGATGCGCTCCCACGATCCCATCGTGCGCGGGCCAAAGACAGGCCGCAACGACCCCTGCCCCTGCGGCTCGGGCAAGAAGTTCAAGAAGTGCTGCGGCTAGAAGTCTAGGCGCACACAGCCCAGAACGAGAAGGGCTCCCTCCGGCAGTGCGCCTGGGGGAGCCCTTTTGTTTTTGACGGAGGCGCCGTAAAGCGCCCGGTGTCGGCGTCGTAGTCGCGCCAGTTGAAAGCCCCGGCCCGGAGGTGGGGCCGGGCCGGGGCTTGGTGGGGAGACTTCAGTGCGAACTCTGATCCAGGTTTCGTCCTCCACGTTTTTTGTGATGGTATTCGGCGAGCAGTCCTTTAAGTACCCCAGCAATGCTAAGGACAAGCAGGATGCCCAACCATGCCTTTGCGAAAGCCAAATCAGCTGTCCACCAATAGACGCCGAGAGACAGCAGAATGGAGAGGACGATTGCCACGATGCCAAAATACAACGTATGCTTGAAGGAATACCCTACGCGAGGAATTTCGCCCTGAGCGATTCTCCTTTCAACGTATACGGCGTAGCCGACAGCAGCACCCAACAGAACGATTGCGCCTATGGCGCCCGGAGTGGGCAAACTCATGATGATCCTTTGTGGCGAGAATGCAACGCTATGTTTAGTGTCTTTCGCGCAGATCCTCCGGGGTAGTCCGGGGATACCTCTTCTTCCAATATTCCTTGGTCTCTTGTTCAACATCGCCAACACTGTCTGGAAAGAGCAGGTCACCCAGCGGCGCGGTCAGCAGCCCGAAAGAGCGAGTGCCCCACTTTCCAATTTTTAAGGCTCGTTCAGCAGCAGTCTGCGCGATGTTCAATGCGGGATCAATCACGTCCTTCCACTCCCACTCCAACCCCCACACGTCCACCCGATTCACCGGGTCATCGACGCAG
>NZ_JAVHLD010000055.1 GCF_031082295.1 Humidesulfovibrio sp. | reverse complement strand
GTCTTCCGCGAATCTTACGGCTGTCGACAGCATAGATGGGCCTCAGGCCACCGGCCGCCGGAGGCATCCCAGGCTCTGGCTCAGGCTTCGGCTCCGGCATCGGCTATTCGAGGATGACTTCGCCTTCGAGTTGGGAGTTGTCGGGCAATTTGAGTTGTTTGCGCGCGCGGTTGATGACGCGCACGTTGCCGGTGCATTTGACGTTTCTTCCGAAGCGCACGTCGCCGTGGACTTCCAGCCGGTCGCAGGCCAGCAGCGAGGGTGCGCCCTTGGGGAAGCGTTCCTGGAACATGTCTATTTTCTTGTAGTATTTTTGGTCCAGGGAGATGCTTGGCAGGGGTGTGGTGCGCAGGGGGTTTTGTTCGATGGTTTCGAGCTTGGTACGGATGAAGCAGTCGCTCATGACGAGCAGCAGGTCTTGGGTGGTTTTGACGGGTGCGAAGCGTGTGCGCGGCACGAGCACGGCGCGGGCGTCCTTGAAGGCGGAGATGGCCGAGCCCATGGCGGTTTCGACCTGCAGCACGGGTGGAGATTCCGGGTCGCGCGGGTCCAGGGTTTTGGGGTTCAGGATGAGGTCGAGCGGCATCATGAGGTTTTCGACGAACACGCGTTCCAGCACTTCGAGGTCGACCCAGAGGGAGTTGGTGTTGAAGTAGCGGTGCTTTTCGATGTCGGCGAAGCTGTCCTGCTCGTTGTCCGGGCATTGGGCCTGTTCACGCAGCGTGAGGCGTCCCGAGAGCTTGACGCGGGCCAGGTGTCCGCCCTTGCGGTCCAGGTGTGTGCGCTGGGCCACTTCCATGAGGAAGGGCAGTTGCTCCTTGGCCATGTAGCCCAGCAGGCGCGAATCCATGACCGCGCCCAGGTTGTCTGAGTTGGAGAGGAAGGCGTAGCGGTAGCCGTGGCGCAGCAGTTTGGAGAGCAGGCCGGAGGTCACGAGCGCGGTGTAGACGTCGCCGTGTCCTGGCGGGTTCCATTCCAGTTCCGGGTTCTGGGGCCAGTCGGCGGGGGCCAGGTCGGCCTCCAGGATCTTGGGGTACATGTGCTGCACGAAGGCCAGCGGGATGCCGGTGTCGCCGTTGTCCAGGCTTTCGACCTTGAGCATGGTGTCGCGGTGGGTCTTGAAGCTGTTCATGAGCACCAGCGGCAGCGGGGACTTGTACTTCTTGCGCAGCACCTTGGCCTGGCGCACGATGATGTCGAGGAAGGTGTGGCCGTCCTTGACGGGGATGAGGCTTTTGGCGCGCTCCAGGCCCATGCTGGTGCCCAGGCCGCCGTTGAGCTTGATGACCACGGTGTGCTTGAGCGCGGCGCGCCCGGCCTCGATATATTCTTCCAGCGACTCGTAGGGCGGCACCTCGCCCTCGGCCACGGGGTCGATGTCGGCGTCGCTGGTCTTGCCTTGGGCGCCCTGCATGATCTGCGTGTAGTAGCATTTGAACACGTTGATGACGATGGAGGGGATGCGCCGCTCCTCCATCTTGAGGGCGAAGGGGCGGAACATGCTGTGGACCGAGGCGTCCTGTGCGGTGAGGCAGGTAATCTTCATTGTCGCTCCGGGTGAGGCGCGCGGCCCAGCCTGTGTTATTTCAGTTATTACAGTATAGGCGCGAACTTGTGCTAATTGCAAGCAGGAGTGGTTGCCCGCCGGAATAATGCGTGGCGCGGACGCGAAAACGCCCGGCGCAGGGTGGACCTGGCCGGGCGGGAGGGGGGTTTGTGCCTTGGCGGGTGGACCGCCTGCAGGAAGGCCGGCGCTAGGCCAGCGGCGTCACCGAGGCCTGGCCCGCGGCCACGCCGACCACCAGGGCCGAGAGGGCCTGGACGCCGCCAAAGCTGGTCACGGCCAGGACCATGTCGCCGGTGGACAGGTTGTACTCGTCGACGGCGGCATCGAAGTAGCCCGCGTCGTCCACGGTGCCGATGGCGTCCGGGGTGCGGTAGAGGAACAGCTGCTGGCCGGGCACGCCGCCCATGAGCCTCATGGTGGAAGCGTCATAGCTCACGTTGGTTCTCCTTTTCGTTTGAGGGTTGCGGCTAGGCGGCCAGGGCCGCGTCGTCGTCGCAGTCGATCTCCACCACGCCGTCCTCGTCGATGAGGCACGCGCCCGCGGAGAGCAGGTGGTCCACCAGGTGGGCGGCCTTCTCGGGCACCCAGTCGGTGAAGACCTTCACGTCCTGGCCCTCGGCCAGGCCCACGGCGTTGCGGTGGTACAGGAAGCACTTGCGCGTGCCGGAGACCAGGGGCAGGCCGGTGTGGAACATCCAGGTGATGCCGAGCCAGGTGCGGCTCTCGGTGCCCTTGAGCCAGGGGTAGCGGTCGCCCGCGAAGTCGGCGCTCTTGAACTCGCTGATGTCGAGCAGCTCGTTCCACTGGTGCGCGCCCACCACGGCGAAGCGGCTGCCGTCGTCGGGCACGTCCCTGGAGTTCAACTGGGCGAAGGCCTCCAGGATCTTGGCCTTGGTCAGGCCCTTGCCGTCCTCGGCCACCACGTTGGCGGTCTGGTCGAGCTTGGCCAGGATGAGCTCGTCGATCTTGCGGCCCAGGGCGTAGGCCCCGGCGTTGGCCACGACCAGCCGCTCGTCGGTGTTGCTCTTCAGCTCGTCGAGCTTGTCCACATAGTCCGCGCCGTACCAGTCTTCGAGGGTGGCGGTGACGGTGGAGTGGTCGACGTTCATGAGGGGCACGTTGCCGTGGCGGGTCTTCTTGCCCGCGGCGCCCTTGCCGTTCTTCTGGAACACGGCCGTGGCGCCGGTGATGTTGGTCTTCAGGCGCACGGTGTTGCGCAGCTTGCTGCCGCGCTGCTGGTAGGCCTCGTGCACATCGGCCACGTACATGGCGATGAACGAGTTGGTGATGCTGGTGGACATGCAATCCTCCGTGTTTCGGGGTTTCGGATTGCCGGGTGTCCCAGAGACTTCGCCGCGCGCCGTGAGGTGGCCAGGATCAAGATGGTGCCCCAGAGGAAGAGACGGCGCTCCGGCGCGCGGCGAAGCGGGGCCGGGTGCGAACCCACGCCGGGTCCGCTGGGGCACAGTATACCCCAGGTTTTGCCCTCGGACAAAAATTCCCTATTTTTGGCCGGAAAAAGGACAAAAATTCCCTCTTGACAGGGTTCTTGGGCGGGCCAGGATGCGGCCAGGGGCGCTGCCCCTGGACCCCCGCCGGTGGCCTGAGGCCCATCTATGCTGTCGACAGCCGTAAGATTCGCGGAAGACCGCTCATCGTAACGGCTGACGCCCGGCCCCCCCCAATGGGGCTGGGCAGGGGGGCGAGGGCAGGCTGAGCTTCTAAAAATAGTCTCTTTTGAAGCCAACTCGAGGGCTCAAGGGAAAGAGACCCTCTCGCGACTGACCCAAAGTGACAGGCTCCTGTGGACGGCTTTGCGTCCACAGGAGCCTGTCACGTACTGGGGAGTCCAGAGGGCCTCAGGCCCTTTGGCGGGGTCCAGGGGCGGCGCCCCTGGTTCTCCTCCCCTATGGACGCAGTCGCCTACAGGTCGGTGCCGAGCACTCGCCGCGCGATCTCCTTGGCGGCCTTGCGTCCCGCACCCATGGCGCTGATGACGGTGGCCGCGCCGGTGACGATGTCGCCGCCGGCGAACACGCCGTGGATGCTGGTCTCGCCGGTCTCGGGGTCGGCCTCGATGTAGCCGCGCTTGGTGAGCTTCAGGCCCGGCGTGGCCTCGAGCAGGATGGGGTTGGGCCTGGTGCCCACGGCGATGACGGCGAGGCCGACCTCAAGCTCGTCGGTCTGGCCTTCCATGGCCACCGGGCGGCAGCGGCCAGAGGCGTCGGGCTCGCCCAGGCACATCTTCTGGAGGCGGATGCTCTTCAGGCGCTTGTTCTCGTCGCCCACGAACTCCAGCGGGCCGCACAGGCACTTGAGCTGGACGCCCTCCTCGATGGCGTGCTCCAGCTCCTCGTGGCGGGCGGGCATCTCGTCCTTGGTGCGGCGATAGACGATGTAGACGTTCTTGGCGCCCAGGCGCAGGGCGGTGCGCGCGGCGTCCATGGCCACGTTGCCGCCGCCGATGACGGCCACGTTGTCGGCCTTGAAGATGGGCGTGTCGTGGTTGGGGAAGTCGTAGGCGCGGCCCAGGTTCACGCGGGTCAGGTACTCGTTGGCGGAAAACACGCCGATGTTGTTCTCTCCGGGCACGTTCATGAACTGGGGCAGGCCCGCGCCCACGCCCAGGAACACGGCCTTGTAGCCCTGGTCGAAGAGCTCGTTCACCAGGATGGCCTTGCCGCCGACCCAGTTGGTCTTGAACTCCACGCCGAGGGCCTTCATGGCCTCCACCTCGCGCCGGACGATTTCCTTGGGCAGGCGGAACTCGGGGATGCCGTAGACCAGCACGCCGCCGACCTCGTGCAGGGCCTCGAACACGGTGACCTTGATGCCCAGCGCGGCCAGGTATCCGGCAACGGTGAGGCTGGACGGCCCGCCGCCGATGCAGGCGACCTTCAGCTCCGGGCGCTCCATGCGGCAGGCGGCCTCGCCGGTGATCTGCAGGCAGGCGCTGTCGCCCTGGGCCAGGCGCGCGGCGAAGGTGTCGGCCACATAGCGCTCCAGGCGGCCGATGCACACCGGCCCGCCGGTCTTGTCCGGGTTCTTGCCCAGGATGCAGGAGCCCTCGCACTGGGTCTCCTGGGGGCAGACGCGGCCGCACACGGCGGGCAGGGAGTTGTAGTCGCGCAGGACCTTGTAGGCGCCGGGCAGGTCGCCCTTCTGGAGCTGGCCGATGAAGCCCTTGATGTCGATCTCCACCGGGCAGCCTTGGCGGCACATGGGCTTCTTGCACTGGATGCAGCGGTCGGCCTCGGCCTTGGCATCTGCCTCGGTGTAGCCCAGGGCCACCTCCAGGTAGTTCTGGATGCGCAGCATGGGGGCCTGGGTGGGCATTTCGGTGCGGGGGGTCTTCTTCATGACCTTCTTCTCGGGTGCGTCGCTCATGCTATTTGCCCTCCCCACACTGGCATTTCTGCTGAAAGAGCTTCATGGACTCCTGCTCCTCGGGCTTGAACTGGCCCAGGCGCAGCCTGAGCTCGCCGAAGTCCACGGCGTGTCCGTCGAACTCGGGCCCGTCCACGCAGGCGAACTTCGTCTCGCCGCCCACGGTGCAGCGGCAGGCGCCGCACATGCCGATGCCGTCGACCATGATGGAGTTGAGGCTGACGGTGGTCTTGACGCCGAAGGGCTTGGTGACCTTGGCCACGGCTTCCATCATGGGCACGGGGCCGATGGCCACGACCTCTGAGACGTCCTTGTCCTCTTCCAGGCGCTTTTTCAGCACCTCGGTGACAAAGCCCTTGTGGCCCACGGAGCCGTCGTCGGTGGCCACGAGCACCTCGGGGCAGAAGGTGCCGAGCTCGGTGCAGAAGAGCAGCAGGTCCTTGTTGCGCGCGCCGATGACCGCCACCACATGGTTGCCCGCGGCCGCGTGGCCCTTGGCGATGTGGTGCATGGCCGCGACGCCGGTGCCGCCGCCCACGCAGATGACTGTGCCCTGCTTCTCGATGTGGGTGGCCTTGCCGAGCGGCCCGCAGAAGTCGGGCAGGCTCATGCCTTCCTCGAAGGTGTTGAGCTCGGCGGTGCTCTTGCCCACCACCAGGAACACGATGGTCACGGTCCCGGCCTTCGCGTCGCAGTCGGCGATGGTGAGCGGGATGCGCTCGCCCTTTTCCGAGGTGCGCAGGATGACGAAATTGCCAGGCTTGGCCTTGGCCGCCACGTGGGGCGCGTCGATGACCAGCAAGGTGGTCTGCCCTGGGATGAGAATTTTCTTCTGCAGGATGCGATAGCTCATGTGGTCCTCATGGTGGGTTTTGGGGTTGCCAAGGCTGTAGCGCGTCACCCTGGCGAATGCAATACGTACGGGCCTGCCACGCTTGAAGCATTTCGCCGTAAACGGCGGGGTGCGCGGCATTTTCCGCATGGTGTGCGGCAGGCGGCCGCAGGTGTGCGGCGTGAAAATAATTCTGCGCAGGGCTTGCCAAACAGACGCAGCGTGGTTACAGCTTTGCCATGGCGCGCCTGCCTTGGCTCCTTGTTCGGAGCGGCCCGCGCCTGCCTTCCACGGACGGAAGACGCCTGAAGCCTGACGGACCCCACTGGATTGGGGGAGCCGACCGAGAAGATCGGCGGCGCACCGGATGGCGGAACACGCGGCTTCCGGTCTTTTTTTGGTGGACCGAAAGCCCGGGCAACCCCGGAGTCGGCCATGACCGCGCCCGTCCGTTCAGCCAGCGCCTCCCCCTTCGCCGCGGTGCGGCCGCAGGTGCATTCGCGCCGGGTTTCCCTGCGCGTGGGATCCTTCGGCCTCACCTACTCCACCAACCGTTTGCTCTGGGAAGGCCTGCAGGGCGCCGCCGAAGCCTCGGCCGAGCCCGCCTCCGCCCCCGAGCCCTCTCCCGCGTCCGCCCCTGTGGACCCCATTGCCGCCGCCACCCTGACCGACCCGAGCCTGACAAATCCGAGACTGCCCGGGCATATCCTGGTCAATCCGAAGCTGGCCGACCCGCCGCCGGTGGACGCCACCCCGGCGGTGGAGTCCGAACGCCCGCAAGGCCGGCCCGAGTCCAGCACCTTCCCCCTCGACCTGGAGGCCGCCCGCAGCCGCGCCGCACAGGCCGCAAAGAGTTACGGAACGGCATCCAGTACCTGGGAACAGCCAGCCGGACCCACCCAGGCGGCAGCCGCAACAGACGCAACAACCGCCGCAGCGCCAGGCTCCCCGGCCCAGGGCGTGGCCCAAACGGCGCAAGGCCCGCCAGGAAACGCCGCACCCCCGCAGCCGGACCAGGCCGGGCGCAAGGCGGCCCTGGCCCAGGCCATGCGCGCCACCAAGGCCTACCTGGCGTGCGCGGCGGGCTTCGTCTGTCCGCGGCCGATGCTCCAGGCCGTGGCTTGAGGCTCCGCCGGGGCGTCTAGCAGGAGTGGAAGTCCTTGTTGATGTAGAGCATGAGATCGAAGAGGTTGTGCGCCATCTCGTCGGCCAGGCCGGGTGAGTCCACCATGCCTGTGGCCTCCAGCCGGGCCGTCCGCGTGACGATCTTCGAGAAGAGCAGGCCGACCAACTGGTCGTCCCCCTGGGTCCAGGGGGTCTTGCCGGAGGGGAACTTCTTGTCGAATCCGTGGTAGTACATGCACCCTCCGCTTCCTGTGGCTTGGGTGGAAACGCCTGCGCCGCGCGGACCTTGCCCGGACCGCCGGGCGCTGCTATCCTCCACCCATGCCAAGATTATCGGCCAGGCCGGGCCAGGACTTTACACCCGGCGACAATGTCCAGACAGGGGGCGAGCATGAGCCAGAAGAACATCCTCGTGGTGGAAGACAACCTGGAGACCAGGGAGCTTCTGTCCTACAACCTCAAGAACGCGGGCTACGAGGTGCGCACCGCCGGGGACGGCCTGCGGGCGCTTGAGCTGGCCTCCCGCGCGCGGCCCGACCTGGTGCTGCTGGACGTTATGCTGCCCGGCGGCATGGACGGCCTTGAGATCTGCCGCAGGCTCAAGCAGGACGAGCGCACCCGCTCGGTGCCGGTGATCATGCTCACCGCCCTGGGCGACGAGGTGGACCGCATCGTGGGCCTGGAGCTGGGGGCCGAGGACTACGTGCCCAAGCCCTTCAGCCCGCGCGAGCTCCTGCTGCGCATCAAGGCCGTGCTGCGCCGCACCGCCAGCGCCCCGGAAGAGGCCGAGGCCGGGTTCCGCGAGGGCGGGCTGGCCATCGACTTCGAGGCCCACAGCGTGACCATCGACGGCGTGGACGTGGGGCTGACCAGCACCGAGCACAAGATCCTGCGCGAACTGGTGCGCGCCAAGGGCCGGGTGCTCCAGCGCGAGCGGCTGCTCGACACCGTGTGGGACACAGATTTCGACGGCACCTCGCGCACGGTGGACACGCACATGCGCCGCCTGCGCGGAAAGCTTGGCGCCTACGCCGACTGGATCGAGACCGTTCGCGGGGTGGGCTATCGCTTCAAGCCCCTGGCCGAGGGAGCGAAATAGCGAGGGCTATCGGTAGGCTATCGACAGCGTAAAATCATTTAAATTCAGTCTATTCTCTTAGTATCGGCAAGTGGCGCATGGCCGCAGGACAGGGACTCGAAATGAGCCGCCCAGCGCTCCACCGCCCGGTCCAGGCCGTAGCGCTCCAGCACATGGGCCCGGCCCAGCTGGCCCAGCTCCGACCGCTCGAACGGCCCCAGCGCCAGCAACTGCCCCAGCGCCCGCGCGATGAACCCCGCCCGCTCCGACTCCGGCACGCCCGGCGCCGAGAGCCCTGCCGGGGCCACCAGCCCCCCCGGACCGCACATGGTCCGCGCGTCGCCCACGTCCAGGCTCACGCACGGAACGGCGCAGGAAAGCGCCTCCAGCAGCGCGTTGGGAAAGCCCTCGCCCAGGGACGGCAGCACCAGCGCGTCCAGCGCGGCATACACCTGCGGCATGTCCTCGCGCCGGCCCAGCCGCAGGGCCGCACCCTCCAGCCCGTGCCGGGCGATCAACCCGCCAAGCTCCGCGCCCCCCGGCTCCGTGCCCTCGCCGCAGAACAGAAATCTCGCGTCGGGCCGCACGCGCAACAGCTCCTCGGCCGCGCGGCAGAACACCCCGTGGCCCTTCATGGGGTCCACCCGCGCAACAAGGCCGACCAGCGGCGCGCCCTCGGCCACGCCCCACTCCCCACGCAACCGCCCGCGCGCCACGGCGTCCGGGCAAAAACGCCCGCCGTCCACGCCGTTCTCCAACACCTCCAGCCGCCGGGGCCTATACCCCAACGCCCGGTGATGCTCCGCGCCAGCCTGGGAATTGGCCGTCACCGCCTCGGGCCAGCCCGACAACGCCACGCAAGCGCTCAACGTCAGCCGCGTGCCCAGCCCGTACTGCGCCAAATCCATGTACGCGCAACGCAAGCCCCAGCTCACCGCCGCGCCGCAGCCGCTCAGCCGCGCCGCCAAAAGCCCCAGCAAATCGGCATGATACAGCCACGTCTGCACCACCTGCGGCCTGTGCGCGCGCATCAGCCGCGACAAGCGCCACAGCCCGCGCGGGTCCGGCAAACCGCGCCCCATGCCCAAACTCTCCACCGGCACGCCCATGGACCGGATCACGCCAGCCATGGCGCCACCCTCAAGCAGGCTCACCACCCGGCACGCAAAACGCTCCGGCGGCAAACGCAACAACAAACGCGCCAACCACGTCTCCGCACCACCGGGATTCAATCCCGTGATGACATGCATGACCCTGAGCGGCTCAACCATAGCGCGACACCTAACGCATCACGACAACATTGTCATGTGCCTGAAGTGACAGGGCAAGGAACGAGAGCCTCCGGCGGCCGGGGGCAGCGGCCCCCGGACCCCCATCATGCGCGGAAAGGGCTGTTTCAGGAGGAACCTGAAACAG
>NZ_JAVHLD010000054.1 GCF_031082295.1 Humidesulfovibrio sp. | reverse complement strand
GTCGACAGGAACCTTTCACGTAATGGGGGGGTCTGGGGGGCCTCAGGCCCCACAGCAGGGGTCCAGGGGGCGGCGCCCCCTGGCGCGCACCGGCTAAATGGGCGGAGCGATGGTGACGAGCACGCGCATGTCGCTGGTGGCGGTGACGCCGTGCGGCACAGCGATGGGGCAGACGAGGGTATCGCCGGTCTTGCAGGGGGTTTGTCCGGCGTCGGACAGGAAGAAGCCTTCGCCTTCGAGGACGCAGATGACGAGCTCGCCTTCGAGGTTGTGGGAGTGGATGGGCAGTCCTTGTCCGGCCTTGAAGTTGAAGTTGATGACCTTCATGAACTCGCTTTCGTGCACGAGCAGCTTGCTCGGGCCGAAGGGCTTGAAGTCGTTCTGGGCGTGCAGGTCGGTGATCTTCATGGCGGAACTCCTTTTGCCGGGGCCTACCCGGCGAAGCGGGGCAGGCCGCCGGGGCCTGCGGGTTGGGTATGCCCGTCGCGGGTGATGACGATGGTTTCCACGGGCACGTTGACGCCTGCGGCCTGTGCGGCGCGCAGGGCGATGGCGGTCATGCCCGCGCAGCAGGGCACCTCCATCTGCACGACGGTGATGTCCTTTATGCTGTTTTCGCGCAGGATGTCGGCGAGCTTGTCGATGTAGCTCTGCGCGTCGTCGAACTTGGGGCAGCCGAGCAGCATGACGCGGCCGGGCAGCAGCTTGGCGTTGAAGTCCGGGAAGGACGGCGGCACGCAGTCGGCGGTCAGGAGCAGCCGGGCGTTCTGGAGGAACGGCGCGGTGGGTGGAACGAGCCTGAGCTGGATGGGCCAGTGGGTGAGGTTCGACGCGCCACCGGACTGGCTGGCCGGAACGTTGGCCTGCTGGCAGGGGCTCTTGAGGCTCATGGCCCTGCTGCTGGGGCAGCCGCCGCCAGCCGGCCTCGAAGATTGGCCTTGTCCGCCAACACCCTTTGGGTCCAGCCGAAGGCTGGCGGGGTCGGGCATGTGGTCGGGCACGGCGCGCCCCTGGCTGGTCAGGTGCTTGGCCACGGCCTCGGGGTTGAAATCTTCAGCTTCCACCTCGACGACCTTGAGCGCGCCGGTGGGGCATTCGCCCAGGCAGGCGCCGAGGCCGTCGCAGAACACCTCGTTCACCAGCTTGGCCTTGCCGTCGATGATGGCGAGCGCTCCCTCGGCACAGCCGGTGACGCAGTTGCCGCAGCCGTTGCAGAGTTCCTCGTTGACGGTGATGAGCTTTCTTGTGGCGCGCATTGTCTTCTCCTGGTGAAGGTGGGCGCGGGGGGGTTCGTCGGCCCCCGCGCCCGTGGAGTGTGAAGGTGTCGGAGCTGTTATCTAAGCACGTTCGCGTTTGATCGCAATGGTCATTAGCCGAGAATGGCCTTCAGGTCCTCGTCCGGGGTGCTGATGGGCTTGATGTCGAAGTTTTCCACCAGGAAGGCCAGCACGTTCGGGGTGATGAACGCGGGCAGGCTGGGTCCGAGGCGGATGTTCTTGATGCCGAGCGACAGCAGGGTCAGCAGGATGGCCACGGCCTTCTGCTCGTACCAGGACAGGATGAGCGACAGGGGCAGCTCGTTGACGCCGCAGTTGAAGGCCCCGGCGAGCGCCACGGCGATCTGGATGGCGGAGTAGGCGTCGTTGCACTGGCCGATGTCGAGCAGGCGCGGGATGCCGCCGATGTCGCCCAGCTGCTTGTCGAAGAAGCGGAACTTGCCGCAGGCCAGCGTCAGGATGACGGTATCGGCCGGGGCCTTTTCCACGAACTCGGTGTAGTAGTTGCGGCCGGGCTTGGCGCCGTCGCAACCGCCCACCAGGAAGAAGTGGCGGATCTTGCCGGCTTTGACCGCGTCGATGACGGCCGGGGCCACGCTCATGACGGTGTTGCGGCCGAAGCCGACGTTGACGGACACGCCTTCCACGTCGTCGGTGAAGCCGGGCAGCTCAAGGGCGCGCTTGATGACGGCGGAGAAGTCCTCGTTGCCGACGTGAACGGCGCCGGGCCAGCCCACCAGGCCGGTGGTGAAGATGTTCGGCAGGTAGGCGCTTGAGGGCTTCTGGATGCAGTTGGTGGTCATCAGGATGGCGCCGGGGAAGGCCGCGAATTCCTTGATCTGGTTCTGCCAGGCGGTGCCGTAGTGGCCGAAGAAGTGCTTGTAGGCCTTCAGCTTCGGGTAGCCGTGGGTGGGCAGCATCTCGCCGTGGGTGTAGATGTCGATGCCCTTGCCCTCGGTCTGCTTGAGCAGGGTCTCCAGGTCCTTCAGGTCGTGGCCGGAGACGAGGATGCACTTGCCCTTGCGGTGACCCAGGGGAACGCTGGTGGGAACCGGGTGGCCGTAGGTCTCGGTGTTGCCCGCGTCGAGGAGCTGCATGGCGGTCAGGTTGGCCTGGCCGCATTCCATGGCCAGGGCTACCCAGGCGCCGAGGTCGAGGTCGATGCGCAGGGCGCTGGCCAGACCCTTATAGATGAAGGCGGCCACGGACGGGTCGTACTGGCCGAGCAGCGCGGCGTGGTCGGCATAGGCGGCGACGCCCTTGATGCCGTACAGCACGGTCTGCTTCAGGGAGGCGATGTCGGCGTTGGGGTCCAGGGAGGCGATGGCGTGGGCCTCGCCCTGCTTGACCAGCCCGGCCAGGTCGGCCGCCGGGGTGAAGCGCACGGCGTCGCAATCGGAGGCGGTGACGCCCAGGGGGTTCAGCTTGGCCTGCAGGCAGGTGCGCAGCTCGACAGCCTGCTTGATCAGCGGCACGAAGCGCTCGGCGTCGAAGTTGACGTTGGTCAGCGTGCTGAACACGGCCTTGTAGAGGAAGAGGTCCGTGGCCTTGTCGGTGACTCCGGCCTTGCCGGCCTCCACGGCCACGCAGGACAGCCCCTGGCAGGCGTAGATGAGCAGGTCCTGCAGGGCGGCGACGTCGGGCTGCTTGCCGCACACGCCGATCTGGGTGCAGCCGGTGCCTTTGGCGGTCTGTTCACACTGGTTGCAAAACATTGGGTGATCCTCCTGTTGGAAGTTTGGTTTCCGTTTCCCCCCGCATGAGGGGCTGGGGCGGCTGCGGTTTCCCGCTCACGCAAGTCCGGTTTAGGAGAATTGGACGGGCAGCGCTTTGACTTGTGTCAACGGGGCGGAAAAAATATTCGGGGGGGCGCGAGAAACCCTGGAGCAAGGCCCTGCCCCGGGGTCAAGGCAGGACAGGGCCTTGCTTGTTGGCGAATGCTAGCTCTGCCAGTCCGGTCGGGTGAAGACGTCGCCCTGGGCGCGGCCGGACTTGCCCAGGTGCTTGAGCTTGTTGGCGGCGTGTTGGCCCTGGCGGCGCAGCACGTCCAGGAGGTCGGTGTTCGCCAGAAAATTGGCGAACTCCGGGTTCTCGGCCACCCCCGGGCCGAGGGCGAAGCCGCCTTCCAACTCCGGGTCCACGCGCACGTCGCCCTCGTCCAGCACCACCTCCGCGCCGGTGATGCGGCTTAGCATGTCGCGCAGGAACTCGGCGAAGATCTGCTGCACATCGCCCGCGCCTTCCGCGCCCTTCATGCGGTTGCGGAAGCTGGCGGCCAGCTCGTTCTCAATCTTGGTGACGGATGTCTTGGAGTCCATGGGTGCCTCTCGTGGTGCAAAAGGGTTTCCGCTTATAGAAACATTCTGCTCTTTCGTGGAAAATGTAAAGCCCCCCCGCCAACCTGTCCGCAGGGCGCCGGACGCAAAAAAGCCCCGCCTCCTGTCAGGGGGGCAGGGCCTTTCATGCGCGGCGGCAGGCGGTCCGGGGCCTATTCGACCTCGTAGCCGTCCTCTTCGTCGCCGTCCCTGGCGTTGGCTTCGTCCTCGGCCAGCATGTCGTCGATCTCCCCGGCCAGGTCTTCCAGGCGCGTGCCGAAGGTGTCGAAGTCGTCGCTGCCCTCGGTCTCCAGGTCGTCGAAGACCTCGCGCAGGAAGTTGGACGCCTTTTCAAGCTTTTTGCGGTAGCTGCTTTTCATGTTTTCACCTCGCGATTCCCATAGGGCGCACTGGGGCGAAGGTCAAGGGCCTGGGGGGCGCGCCTGGGGCGCAAAAAAAGCCCCCGCCCCCCCGTTTGGAGAAGGGGCGAGGGCTTCGCTTTCCATTCTTCTTTTCGGGCTACTCGTCTTCGCCCTCGCTGGCGAACCAGCTCTCGGCCAGGATGGGGCCGTAGTAGATGGCCTCTTCCTCCAGGTCCTCCTCGATGCGCAGGAGCTGGTTGTACTTGGCCAGCCGGTCGGAGCGGCACAGCGAGCCGGTCTTGATCTGCCCGGCGTTCACGGCCACGGCCAGGTCGGAGATGAAGGCGTCCTCGGTCTCGCCGCTGCGGTGGCTCACAACCGTGGTGTACGCGGCCTGCTTGGCCATCTCGATGGTGTCGAGCGTCTCGGTGACGGTGCCGATCTGGTTCAGCTTGATGAGGATGGAGTTGGCCACGCCGCGCTCGATGCCCTCGGCCAGGATGTCGGGGTTGGTGACGAACACGTCGTCGCCCACGATCTGGATCTCGCCGCCCATGCGGTCGGTCATGGTGGCCCAGCCGTCCCAGTCGCCCTCGGCCATGCCGTCCTCGATGGACACGATGGGGAAGCGCGACACGAGGTCGGCGTAGTAGTCCACGATCTCGGCGCTGGACATGATCTTGCCCTCGCCCTTGAGATTGTACTTGCCGTCCTTGAAGAACTCGCTGGCGGCGCAGTCCATGGCGAGCGCGATCTCGTAGCCGGGGTTGTAGCCCGCGGCCTCGATGGCGCGGATGATGTACTCCAGCGCCTCGGCGTGGCTCTTCATGTTCGGGGCGAAGCCGCCCTCGTCGCCCACGCTGGTCACGTGGCCGTCCTTGGCGAGGATGCTTTTCAGCTGGTGGAAGGTCTCGGCGCCCATGCGCAGCGCGTCGGCGAAGGTCTCCGCGCCCAGCGGCATGATCATGAACTCCTGGATGTCCAGGTTGTTGGGCGCGTGCGCGCCGCCGTTGATGATGTTCATCATGGGCACGGGCAAAAGCTTGGCGTTGATGCCGCCGATGTACTGGTACAGCGGCAGGCCCAGGAAGTTGGCCGCGGCGCGCGCGTTGGCCATGGAAACGCCCAGGATGGCGTTGGCGCCCAGGCGGTTCTTGTTGTCGGTGCCGTCCAGGTCGATGAGCGAGTTGTCGAGCGCCACCTGCCGCAGGCCGTCCATGCCGACGATGGCGTTGGCGATCTCCTCGCGGATGTTGTTCACCGCGATGGACACGCCCTTGCCGCCGTAGCGTTTCTTGTCGCCGTCGCGCAGCTCCAGGGCTTCGCGGGTGCCGGTGGAGGCGCCGGAGGGCACGGCGGCGCGGCCGGAGGCGCCGGATTCGTACGTGACTTCGACCTCGACGGTGGGGTTGCCCCGGGAATCCAGAATTTCGCGCGCCCAGACAGCGATAATGGTGCTCATGAGTTCTCCTTCGTTAGGTCCAAGAATACGCGATTCTTGGCTTTTATGACCGTGGCGGCTATGAAAGCCGGTTCAGACGCAATGTTCTATTGGGGTCAATACATCATTTTTGTGACAGATTCAAATGCAATCCTGTGACGAATTTCGGGCCTCAGCGCTTGGTCTTCCAGGCCAGGAACAGCCCGTCGAGCAGCAGGTCCTCGCGCACCTCGTCGATGGCCGGGCAGAGCCCGGCGATGGTCTTGGCGAAACCGCCGGTGGCGATGACGTGGACGTCGCCCGGCCCCACGCCCAGCGTGGCCGCCAGACGGCAGACCAGCCCCTCCACCATGGCGGCGAAGCCGAAGAGCAGCCCCTGGTTCAGGCTCTCCGACGTGCTGCGCCCGATGTGCAGGCAGCCCGCTGCCTCGTCGGCGTCCATCTCCAGGGTGATGTGCGGCAGCTTGGCCGTGCCCGTGGCCAGGGCCCGGGCCGAGGACAGCACCCCGGGGCAGATGAGCCCGCCCAGATACGCGTTGCCCTGCACGCAGTCAAAGGTGGTGGCGGTGCCGAAGTCCACCACGATGAGCGTGTGGGCCTGACAGGACGCGCGCGCGCTGAAGGCCGTCACCAGCCGGTCCGCGCCGACCTCCTGGGGCCTGGCGTAGCGGTTCTCAAGGGCGAGGGGGATGTCGTCGGGCACGAAGCGGATGTTCTGGCCGGGCTGGCCGAAAAAGCGCGCTGCCGCGCGGGTGAGCACCGGGTTCATGGGCGGCACGACCGAGGAGGCCACGATGCCCATGATCTCGCCGGGGTCCACGCCCTCGACGCGGCAGATGTCCAGCAGCTTGAGCCCCCAGGAGTCGGCGGTGCCGACGTTGCCGGAGGGCGCGGTGGGCAGCGCGTAGGTGCTCACGAGCCCCTGCCCGGGCTGGGCCAGGCCGATCTTCACGTTGGTGTTGCCCACGTCGAGCAAGAGTACGGTGTCCATCAGGTGTCCTTGTCGGGCGCCGTTGCAGGGCGTCCTTGCCAGTGGTTCTGCGCCGTGGTGCCAAAAGCCGACTTCGTACGTATCCGTTGCCAGCGTCCGCCTCCGCGTGTATTGCCATGGATAGGAAATCCGTCAAGGAGAATGCGCATGGACTTCGCCCGGCTCATACCGGCGGCCGAGGCCATCCCCTCCCCCTGGGGCTGGTTCGAGGCGCTACTGCTGCTCACTTTCGTTCTGCACGTCGTGTTCATGAACCTCACCGTCGGCTCGGCGGTCATCGCGCTGGCCGGGCGCTTCACGGGCCGCCACAAGGACCTGGCGCGCGAGCTGGGGCACCGGCTGCCCACCACCCTGGCCCTGCAGATCAACCTGGGCGTGGCCCCGCTCCTGTTCGTGCAGGTGCTCTACGGCCAGTTCCTGTACACCAGCTCCGTGCTCATGGCCGGGTGGTGGCTCTCGGCCATCGCGGCGGTCATCGTCGGCTATTACTGCCTGTACATCAGCGACGCCAAGGCCGAGAGCGCGCCCGGGGCCTCGCGCCTGGCCCTCGGGCTGTCACTCTTGATGCTCCTGTACACCGGGTTCCTGCTGTCCAACAACATGACCCTCATGCTCCGGCCCGCGGCCTGGGGCGCCTACGTCCACAACCCCTACGGCAGCTTCCTGAACGTGGCCGACCCGACCCTCTGGGCGCGCTACAGCCACATGGTCCTGGCCGCGCCCGCCGTGGCCGGGCTGTACGCCGCGCTCATCGGCGCCAAGAAGCGCCGCCTGGACTGGGTGGAGCACGGCCTCAAGTGGTTCACCCGGCTGACCATGGCCCAGTTCCTGGTGGGCGCGTGGCTGCTCTTGTCCCTGCCCCGACCGGTGATGCTGGCCTTCATGGGCCGCGACCAGCTCGCCACGGGCCTGCTGGCGGCCGGTACGCTGGCCGGGCTGGCCGCGCTTCTGGCGGGCCTCAGGAAACAGGTCGGCGCCACGGTGTGGCTCACGCTCCTCACCGTGACGCTCATGGCCGCCACCCGCGCCCAGGTGCGCAGCCTGACGCTCGCGCCGCACTTCTCGCCCGCGTCGCTGCCCGTGACCGGAGACAATACGCCCTTCGCCGTGTTCGCCGCCGCGCTGGTGTTCGGCCTGTCGGCCATCATCTACATGCTCAAGGTGAACGCCAAGACTTCGGGCAGGGGGGCGTAAGGCCATGGAATATCCCATCTGGCACCTCACGACCCTGGCCGGGGGCTTCTGGATCGCGCTCATCGGCACCTTCCACGTGTTCCTGGCGCATTTCGCCGTGGGCGGCGGCCTGTACCTGACGCTCTCGGAGATCTACGCCCGCAAGGTCGGCAGCCCGACGCTGCTGGCACACGTCAAGAAGCACACGCGCTTCTTCCTGCTCATCACCATGGTGGCGGGCGGCGTCACGGGCGTGGGCATCTGGTTCACCATCGGCCTGCTCTCGCCCCAGGCCACGAGCACCCTGATCAAGGTCTTCGTCTACGGCTTCGCCACGGAGTGGGTCTTCTTCCTCTGCGAGATCGTGGCCCTGCTCGTCTACTACTACGGCTTCGACCGCATGGACCCGCGCGACCACGTGCGCATGGGCTTCCTGTACTTCCTCTTCGCCATGCTCTCGCTGTTGACCATCAACGGCATCGTGGGCTTCATGCTCACCCCGGGCAAGTGGCTCGTCACCCACAATTTCTGGGACGGCTTCCTGAACCCCACCTTCTGGCCGCAGGCCGCGCTGCGCACCGCCATCTCGCTGACTCTGGCCGGGCTGTTCGGCTTTGTCACGGCCACGCGCATCCCCGCCGAAAACGGCGACGGCGCCCGCGAACGCATGGTGCGCCTGGCCGCTGCCTGGACCATCCTGCCGCTTCTGGCCTGCTTCGCCGCTGGCTGGTGGTACATAGGCGCCCTGCCCGAGGCCCAGCAGCAGATGGTGCTGCTGCGTTCGGCGCGCATCACCGGCTTCCTGCGCGGCTTCCAGTACTTCGCCGCCGCCGCCGCCGTGGGCGCGCTGATTCTGGCCGTGCGCCTGCCAAGAGCCGTGCGCTTCCCCCTGGCGCTGTGCGTGCTGCTCACGGGCTGGGGGCTCATCGGCAGCTTCGAGTTCGTGCGCGAGGCCGCGCGCAAGCCCTACCTCATCTACGGCCACACCTACTCCAACGGCATCCAGGTGGGGGCGGACAAGCAGGTCGGCGAGGCGGGCTACCTGGCCACGGCCAAGTGGGCGCGCATCCGCGAGGTGACCCCGGAGAACCGCCTGGCCGCGGGCGCGGAGCTCTACCAGCACCAGTGCGCCAGCTGCCACTCCATCGGCGGCCCCATGAACGACATCAAGCCCTGGGCGGCCACCCTCACCGCAGAGGGCCTGGCCGGATTGCTGGAGGCCCTGAACCTGGCCAACCCGGCCATGCCGCCCTTCGTGGGCAACCGGCTGGAGCGCGAGGCCCTGGCCGCCTATCTCACCGAGGGCCTGCTGGGCACCCAGCCCGTGCCCGAGTCCCCGGTGGCCCTGACCGAGCTGCCCACCGAGATCCCGCCCTTCGACGCGGCCAAGGACGAATACGTGCTGCTGGCCTGGTCCGGCCTGGGCATGCACATGATCGTGGAGTCCCAGGGCGTGTTCACCCTGCGCCCGGCCACGGCGGAGCTCTCGGCCCAGCTTATCAAGCGCGGCGACTCCCCCTCCAAGGTCACCGACAACGTGGAGCTGACCTGCGCCGTGGAAGGCGCGAAGGAAGGCGGCGGCCAACCCGTGCAGATGAAGATCGTGGAGGGCCGCGACTGGTTCCAGGCTCCCGCCATACACCTGAGCCCGCGCGGCGCGTCCGGCGGGTTCAACCCCTACCCCTTCGTCACCGTGGAGGCCCGCGACGCCTCGACCAAGGCCGTGCTCGCGCGCACCAGGGCCGTGCTGCCCGTGTCCGACGAGGTCGGCTGCGCCAGCTGCCACGGCGGCGCGCGGCCGGTTCGCGCCACGGACTCCGGCATCAGCCCGGAGACCGGCCTGAACATCCTGCGCATCCACGACCGCATGAACCGCACCAACCTCTCGGCCCAGGCCAAGGCGGGCAAGACCGTGGCCTGCACCTCCTGCCACGCCGACCCCCTCACCGGGGCCGAAGGCAAGGACGGGCTCATGGGCGTGTCGAGCGCCCTGCACGGCTTCCACGCCAACACCCTCAAGGGCCGCGGAGCCGAGGCCTGCGCCCGCTGCCACCCCAGCCGTCCCGAGGGCGCCACGCGCTTCCTGCGCGGGCTGCACGGGCAGATCGGCCTGGAATGCACCACCTGCCACGGCGCCCTGGAAGACCACGCCGTGGGCCTGCTCAAGCGCGAGCTGGAGAGCGGCAAGCGCGGCGCCAAGCGCCTGCTGACGCAAATCACGCCGCAGTCCGGCCCGCAGGACACGATACCGCCGCGCACCGCCTGGAACCAGACCCCGGACTGCCTGGCCTGCCACAAGGACTTCGGCGCGCCCGACCCCAGCCAGGCCTTCGGCAACTGGACCAAGGCCGCGCCGGACCGCTTCAAGAGCCGCCTGGACGAGATGGGCGCGCTCTCCTGCCCGGCGTGCCACGGCCCGCAGCACGCGCTCTACCCGGCGCTGAACCCCTACGGCGCGGAACGCGACAACGTGCAGCCCCTGCAGTACCAAAAGCTCGCAAGGCCCATGGGCTCGCAAGGCAACTGCAAGGTCTGCCACAAGGTGGCCAAGACCGACTCGCTGCACCACCCGAACACAATCCGCACCCCCTAGGTGACCACATGATCGCGCGCGAATGGAAATGCCTCTGCCCCCGGCTGCACCGCGAAGGGTTCCTGAAACACCTGGAGCGCACCGGCGTGCGCGAGGCCAAGGCCACGCCAGGCTACAAGGGGCACCAGGTGCTTGAACGGCTCTGCGACGCCTGCCCCGCAGGCAAGTCCAGCAGCATCGAGCTGGCGTTTGTCACCTACTGGGAGTCCTGGCAGGCCGTGCAGGCCTTCGCCGGCGACGACCCGGAACGCGCAGTGCTCTACCCCGGCGACGAACGCTACGAGATCATCCCCGACAAGCACGTGCGGCACTACGAGGTGCTGGACCAGACGCTGACCTAGGCCGGGAGCTGCCTCCGGCGGCCAAGGGGCCTGAGGCCCCTTGGAACCCCCATTGCGCCGAAAGGGCTG
>NZ_JAVHLD010000053.1 GCF_031082295.1 Humidesulfovibrio sp. | reverse complement strand
GAACAGGCCTTATATGAGGAAGGCGGACTCTCCGGCGGAACTGAGGTGCGCGGGGAAGTGTCGAAGGAAGTGCTCGATCCGGTGCCACCACCGGAAAAGGCCTCGGCTGAGGTGACGTGGAAGAACGATGTGCCCAATCGCGAGCCGACGCATCAAGACTTGGAACAGAAAACACGGGACTCTGTGGAGAACCTGCGGAAGGGCAACCCTGAACTGGATTCCCTCAACGTGAACAGTGGCAAGAGGGAAGTCGGGACAGGCCCCCACACCGAGGGCCGCGCCGTGGACATCAACAAGATCAACGGCGTTTCCGTAGGTGAACTTGCAGCGCCAAAAACCCCGGAGGCAGAACGGGCGCGAAAGGCGGCGGAGAACATGGTGGCGCAGGCGAAGAAGGATCCCAACGTCAATCAAGTTCTCGGACCCTCCGGCTGCTGGGGAAGAGACAAATTTCAGAGGTGGAGGTCATTAGACCCGAATGACGACAGAGATCGGAGTCTCATTGAAGGGCATAGAGACCACTACCACATCAATGTGTACCGCAAGTGAAGCAAGGAGCCCGGCATGATCCGTCTCTTGACACTCTGGCTCATTCTGCTCAGCCTCGCAGCCCCAGCACAAGCGGCGGAAGTTGTGGAGGAGTATGGCATGAGCGACCCCCTGGCCCGGCGAATCGTCAGCACCGGCACCCATGAGGCGCCGCCAATGCTTGGACCGTTCTCTTCAGGTGTGTCCATGTTCTCCGTGCCGGAACCCGACGGCAGTGGCGAGCGCCTGTACGTGGGCTTTGTGGAGGATCTCTGGGACAAACGGTCGAGGTCATACCTCTGGCGCGGCCCAGTGGCCCTACGTTGGAAGGAACTAAGGGCCGTGCCTGAACGCATACGCCAGTTCCCTGTGGCCAACCCAAAACGCTACAGGATCGACCGACAGGCAGCGTTGCCCGGTGGCCGCATACAGACCTCGGTCATGGAGATCAACCTGGAGGCCCAACCCGCGCTCCTGCTTCAGCTTGGCGGAGGGTTGGGCCAGCCCAGATATCTGGACGCGCAGCCCCTGGGTGAAAGTCTGCCCATGAACGATTCCCTGAGGCTGCTTGTCCGCTTATCTGGCCAGAAGGTTTTCCAGACCGATACGTTGCGTTTGGATTCCTATGTGGTCCATCTGGGGGGGTGTCCGCCGGAAGACTGGATGAACACTCGCGTCTGGGAAACGGCACATGCGCCGCACCTGCTCGCCATTTCCCGCAGCAATGATCCTGGCAATGCCGTGTTGCACTACCTGCCGATGCGACCGGACGGCTGGACGATGGAGAAACTGTTGGCCAAGCCTTATCAAGGCGACGCAAACGGCAGCTTCGTTCTCCAGATGCTGGCCCCGTACCTCGCCCCGCACGGACAGGGAGGACTGATGCTGCATGGCGCACGCTACCGCGTCAGCATCAGTCTGCATGGCATGGATATCACCCCCCTGGAACGCGGACTGGAGTACGATCTTACAAGCGAGTCCTGGGAACCCAATTCGGGGGAGACGAAGATCAAGTACGTGCCCAAGCCCTGACGCCAGCAACATGAACACGCAAACAGGCCCGGCCACCCCACAGCGGGGCGGCCGGGCCGTTCGTTGTTTTAAGTCGTCGGGGCTAGACCTTGTCCTTGCGCTCCACGGAGAGGGCAACCGGGGCCGGGCCAGCGGCGGGGACCATCTGGCAGGCGTTGGTGCAGGCGAGCTTGCCGTCCACACCGGGGATGATTCCCGGCACCACCGAGATCAGCGACAGGCACAGGGAGGCCAGGTACGGGGTGGACTGCACCAGCAGAATCACCGCCCAGGTCACGATGTCCGGGTTCTCGGTGCCGTAGCGGGCGATGACCCCGGCGGCGGCCAGCCACAAGAGGCCCAGGATGACGAGCTCCTCGCGCGCCATCAAGAGGCCGCGCACCACGGCGCAGCGCTCCTCGCACTTGGGCGTGCGCAAAAACGGCTTCTTGGAGGTGAACACGCCCTGGAAGATGGCCTTGGCGATGGTGTGCGTGAGCGCGAGGCCCGCGATGGCCGCGCCGATGCGCTCCCAGATGCCGCACTTCACGCGGGTCTGGTAGAGCCACATGAAGTGGAACAGCTTGAACAGGAAGGCGCCCAGCGGCGGCAGCAGGAAGATGGACAGCGGCGTGCCGAAGTACCTGGGCAGCACCAGCATGCCGAGGGACCAGACCAGGCTGACCACCAGCACGGCGATCTGGGTGGCGTCTGCGAACCAGGGCAGCCAACCGGCGACGAAGTGGTACTTCTGGCCCAGGTCGAGCGAAGTGGTCTTGTTCCAGGGCAGCAGCTGGCGCCAGTGGCGCTTCAGGATCTGCACCGCGCCGTAGGCCCAGCGGAAGCGCTGGCGCTTGAACCCGGCGTAGGTGTCCGGCGTCAGGCCGGTGCCGAAGCTCTCGGGCACGTAGATGGCCTGGTAGCCGCGTTCGATGACCTTGAGGCCCAGCTCGGCGTCCTCGCAGATGCACCACTCGCCCCAGCCGCCCACTTCCTCGAGCACGGCCTTGCGGACCATGGTCATGGTGCCGTGCTGGATGATGGCGTTGCGCTCGTTTCTGTGCACCATGCCGATGCGGAAGAAGCCGTCGTATTCCCAGGCGCACACGGTCTTATAGGGGTCGCCGGCCCACTCGCGGTGGTCCTGCGGGCTCTGCACGATGGCGATGTCCGGCTTCTCGAAGTACGGGGTGAGGCTGCGCAGCCAGCTCGGGCGCACCTGGTAGTCGGAGTCGACCACGGCGATGACCCGGGCGTCGGGGGCGGTGTTCTGCAGGGCGAAGTTCAGCGCGCCCGCCTTGTAGCCCGGCCACTCCTCCAGGTGGAAGAAGCGGAAGCGGGAGCCGAGCTTGGCGCAGTGCTCCTCAAGGGGCTTCCACTGGCCGGGGTCGGTGGTGTTGTTGTCGATGAGCAACACCTCGTAATTGGGGTAGTCCAGCGCCGCCAGGGAGTTCATGGTGGCAATGACCATGTCTGGCGGTTCCTTGCAGCAGGCCACGTGGATGGACACCTTGGGCAGCCCGGCGTCCAGGTCGTGGCGCAGGGGGTAGAAGCGGCGGCGCAGGCCTTCGGGCCAGAGCATCTCGCTCATCTCGAAGCCGTTGATGAGCACCACGGCCAAGAGGCCGATCTGCATGGGCAGCAGCATGGCCCAGGCCGCGGTCTCGGCGGGCAGAAACTCGATGGTGATGGGGGTGAAGGCGATCCACACGAGCGAGCTTGAGACCGTCTGCAGCAGGAGCGAGAAGAACAGGCGCCCGGAGAAGGGCTGGCTGCGGCGCTTGTGCAGGAAGATAATCATGGGAATGAAGGCCAGGAGCGACACGCCGAACTGCACGGGCCAGAGGGTGTCCTCAAGGATCACGCCGGTGAGGGGGATCTTCAGCTCACGGTCCACGGTCCAGATGCCCCAGTGCGCGCCCACGACGCCCTCCAGGGGGCGCTTCCAGGGCTGGTCGAAGGCTTCCATGACGCAGTAGTCGATGTTCTGCTGGGCGGCCAGGTTCATGAACTGGCGCAGGAACTTGGCCTCGTTGGCGATGCTGGCCTTGGCCTTGCCCCAGCGCTCGCCGTTGCTCGGCCAGCCGATTTCGGCCACCAGCACGTGCTTGTCGGGGAAGCGCTCCACAACCTGCTTGTAGCGCTTCATGCTCCACTCGATGGCCTTTTCCTCGGGGATGCGCTCCCAGTAGGGCAGGATGTGGATGGAGATGAAGTCCACGCTGTCGGCCAGGGTCGGGTTGTTGATCCAGACGTGCCAAGGCTCGGCGGTGCTCACCTCGACATGGGGAGCGGCCTCCTTCACACGGCGGATGTACTCCGCCAGCTCGGCCACCTTGAAGTCGCCACGCAGGATGGACTCGTTGCCCACGAACACGCGCTTGATGTTCTTGTGCTCCTGCAGGTTCTTGATGAGCGCGGCGATCTCAAGCTCGTTGCGCTTGAGGCGCTTGTCGAGCCAGGCGCCGGCCATGACGGGCATGTCGTGCTTGTCGGCCAGGCCCGGGATGAGCTCCATGCCGTCCAGCGACGAGTAGGTGCGGATGGCCCCGGCCTTGCCCTTCAGGAAGACGATGTCCTCCTCGATCTGCTTCGGCGTGGGGAACTTGTTGACGAGCGGGTCCTGGTCGGCCCGGTAGGGGCTGAAGGACACGGCCTTGACCTGGCCGGTGAAGTCGAGCTGAGGGTCAGCCGGGCGGTTGAAGAAGGCCCAAAGGCCCAGGTTCACCGCGAAGACGATAAGCACGATGAGTGCGTTCTTGCGCATAGTGCCGCCAACTCCAGTGTGGCATGTAACGGCTAAGGTTCTCGATCCGGTCCGGCGCCCTGGCTCTTTGCCCTTTCGCCGGTGGCCGCCAGGCGGCCAGTGCAACTTTCCCCACCCCATAAAAACAGCGGCCTTCTGGCCGCCAAAACGCGCATGGACCCCCGCAAAGCGTCAACCTTTTTCGTCAACCACCGGGCTGTCCAGCACCAGATGCGGAGGGGCCTCTACTGCATCCGACAGGTCCAGGCAAGTCGCCCGATCCTTTCGGCCTGTGCGCTCATGGCAACAGTGTACCTTTTGTGCGCACAACAGCACTCACACCACCCGCGTCAACGCGTTCGGCACTAATAAAGCAATCCCCATGCCACACGCCAACATGCTGTATTCATGCTTATTCTTTACGTTGCCGCGGCGCGCGAAAAATTGTTGTGTGTAATATTTGCGCACACTCGCGTCAAGGGGGTTTGGGGAGCGCATGACCCCCTCCGGTCGCACGGCTTCACACAAGTCCCGAAATAAGGCACAGTGGCCGCACGAGGCAACATGAAGCAGGCGATCTGGATATGGGTGGCGCTGGGGGCCGTGGCCGCCCTCGCCGGGCTTTTTGCGGCCTGGTGGGGACGCTCGCGTTTCGTGCGCGGGCGGCGGGCGGTCATCGCCGTGAGCGCCTTCCTGCTGGTGGGCCTGGCCGGAGGCTTCCTCGCCCGCGAGCCGCTCACCCAGAGCATCCGCACCGACTACGCCACCGCCCGCACCAACGACCTCTTCCGCACTGAGGGCCTGCTGCGCGCCCTTGAGGAAGCCGAGCCCGTCCAGGCCGACACCCTGCGCCAGCGCCTGGCCAGGGCCCTGGCCGCCACCGGCGACGAGCAGGAGCGCGCCGCCGTGGAGCAGCGCCTGCGCGACGAAGCCACCGGGGTGGCCCTGGCCGTCGGGTTCTCGCGCCTGGGCAACGCCTCCGACGAGGCCGCCGCCCGTCTGGCCGAGGCCTTGCTGGAGGCGCTGAAGGCTTTGTCCTCCTCCGACGCCAGCCTCTGCCTGGGCCTGCTGCACCCCGGCTCGCAAACGCCCATCCAGGCCGCCACCCTGGCCAGCCTGCGCGGCAGCGTGCGCACTAGGCTCGACGCCTCGCTGGCTCTGGTGCTGGCCTCAAGCGCGCTCAAGCCTCAGCTGGCGCCCCTGCCCGCCACCGCCGACGCCGCCCTGGCCGACATGTTCACTGAGAACCTGCCCACCTTTCAGCAGGCCTACGGCGACCCCAAACAGGTGCAGGCCCTGTTCGAGGCGCTGAGCAGCCCGGCCCAAGCCGCGCGCATCGCCCCGGACACCCTCTGCCGTTTCGCGCAGGATCTTTTGCACGCACTTTTGCGCATGCCCCCGGCCGAACGCGGACCGGGTCTGCGCAGGTTGCTTGGAGCCTAGGCGCAAGAACGCTCTATTTCGGGAGGCATGTCCATGGAAGCACGCACCGCCATCCTGGCCGGAGGGGGCCTGCACCTGCTCTGGGCGGCGTTCCACCTGGCTTTCCCGCGCCTGTTCCGCTGGCACGAGTCCCTTGCCGGGCTTGACCGCGTCAACCGGGGCATCCTGCGCGTCATGAACCTTTGCCTGATCTTTATGTTCCTGGCGGCGGCCTGGCTGTCGCAGGCGTTCACCGGGGAGATCTCGGCCACACCGCTGGGCCGGGCGCTTTGCGCGGCCCTGGCCGGGTTCTGGGTGTTTCGCCTGGGCCTGCAGTTCACGCATTTCCGCGCGCTCGACCCGCGCTCCCTCGTGCTTTCCACGTTGTTCACGGCGACGAGCCTGGCCTACGCCGCGCCGCTGCTGTTCTTAACCGCGCCCTAGCCGCCCGCGAGTTCCACCGCCCGCGCCGGCCGCGCGGAGCCAGCCGGAAGGAGTCCGCATGTTCGAATCCCTGCACCGCCGCATCCGCAAGAAAGGCCAACCCCCGGGCACCGTCACCTACGTCGGCCGCGAGCAGACCAAGCCCGTGACCCTTGAGGTCATCCACGTCGGCGCGGACGGCGTGCGCCGCACCAGCCCCGCGAGCGCCGAGGCCTGCGCCGCCTTTGTCGACGCGCCGGGCCTGACCTGGATAAACCTGGACGGCCTGCACGACGCGGACTTGCTCACCCGGCTGGGCGAGATCTTCCGCCTGCACCCGCTGGTGCTGGAGGACATCGCCCACACCGGACAGCGGCCCAAGCTCGACGAGCTGGGCAACGCGCTCTTCGTGGTGCTCAAGATGCTGCGCTACAACGAGGACGAGCGCACCATCGAGGACGAGCAGGTGAGCTTCGTGCTGCGGGAGAACCTGCTGCTGACCTTTCAGGAGAAGTGCGGCGGCGATGTCTTCGGCGAGGTGCGCAAGCGCCTGGTGGCGGGCACCGGCAAGCTGGCCGCGAGCGGGGCGGACTACCTCATGTACGCCCTCATCGACGCCGTGGTGGACAACTACTTCGTGGTGCTGGAGCGCATGGGCGAGGACATCGAGGAGGTGGAGGAGGCGCTGCTGGTCTCGCCCACGCCGGGCGAGCTGGAGACCATCCACGGCCTGCGCCGCGAGGCCCTGTTCCTGCGCCGGTTCATCTGGCCCCTGCGCGAGGTGCTCTCCCGCCTGAACAAGGGCGGCACGCCCTTCATCAAGGACAGCACCGACGCCTACCTGCGCGACCTCTACGACCACGTCATCCAGATCATGGACACGGTGGAGACCTTCCGCGACATGCTCTCCGGCATGCTCGACCTGTACCTCTCAAACGTCAGCCTGAAGCTCAACGAGACCATGAAGGTGCTGACCATGATCTCCACCATCTTCATCCCCTTGAGCTTCCTGGCCTCGCTCTACGGCATGAACTTCCGGCACATGCCGGAGCTGGAGACGCAGTACGGCTACTTCGTGGTGCTGGGGGTCATGGGCTCCTCGGTGGCGGGCATGCTGCTGTTCTTCCGGCGCAAGGGCTGGCTGTCGTCCAAATCCTGAGCCCCGGACCAGGCAATGGACGCGCCGGGGCTTTCCGGGTAAAGGGAACAGGCTTGACCATGCCAACCAAGGAGTTCCGGTGCGCAAGCTGATCAAGAGGCTCGTGCTGCTGGCCCTGCTCGGGGCCGTGGCCTTTGTGGCCGCCTATTTCGTTTACCCCGACGTGGGGGAGTACGCCAAGAAGAACCCGGACAAGACCGCGTTCATGCTCTGGCGCGAGGAGCAATGGGCCGAAAAAGGCCTGAAAAAGCGCATCACGCAGCGCTGGGTGCCCATCAGCCAGGTCTCCCCGGCTCTCCTGAAGGCCGTGCTCATCGGCGAGGACGACAAGTTCTACCAGCACGAGGGCTTCGACTTCGACGCCATGGAACAGGCCATGGAGAAGAACATGAAGGCCGGGCGCTTCAAGGCCGGGGCCAGCACCATCAGCCAGCAGCTGACCAAGAACCTGTTCCTCTCGCCGGAGAAAAGCCTCACCCGCAAATTCAAGGAGGCCATCCTCACCTGGCGGCTTGAGCGCGCGCTCAGCAAGCGCCGCATCCTGGAGCTCTATGTCAACGTGGCCGAATGGGGCGACGGCATCTTCGGCATCGAGGCCGCCGCGCGCCACTACTTCCACAAGCCAGCAAGCCAGCTCTCGACCATGGAGGCCGCGCGCCTGGCGGCGGTGCTGCCCAACCCCATCCGCTTCGTCGCCACCAGCGACCAGAAATACGTGACCTTCCGCGCGGGCCTCATCCACAGCATCATGGTGCGCCGGGGCATCGCCATCGACGACTTCCAGGAGGTCATGGACACCAAGGACGAGCCCGGCGTTGAAGCCGGAAACGGCGCAGGAAACGGGGCGACGCAGCCCGCAGCAGCCTCCGGCCCCGCAGGGCAGGCTCCCCCAACCGAGCAGGAGCGCCTGGGCGCCCGCACGCCCGGAACCTCCACCCCGGACGCCACGGAGGCCTCGCCGGAACGCCTGGCCGGGCGCACCCCGGCCCAGGGGCAGCCAGCGCCGGAGCCCGGCGCAGAGCGCCTGGGCGGACGCATGCCCGCGGCCCCTGTCAACCCGGCCAATCCATACGTGCCACTCAACTCGGCCGCCCCGGCGCAAGCCCCGGCCCGGCCCTGAGGCCCGGCCACATGCAACGAAAGGAGGACCCATGCGGCCCCTGATCATGCTCACCGCGCTCCTCGCCGGAGCCCTCATGCCCGTCCAGGCGGGCATCAACGCGCGCCTGCGCGAATTTCTGGGCGATCCGCTGGTGGCCTCTTTCGTCAGCTTCAGCGTGGGCACCGTGTGCCTGGCGCTCATCATCCTGGGCACGCGCGCGCCCCTGCCCAGCCTGGCCGTGGCCGCCCAGGCGCCCTGGTGGACCTGGATCGGCGGGGCCATGGGCGCTTTCTTCGTGGCCGTCAGCGTCATCCTGGCGTTCAAGCTCGGCGCCACGGGCCTCATGGCCTGGATCATCGCCGGGCAGCTGGTGGCCTCTGTGCTGCTCGACCACCACGGCGCCATCGGCTTCGCCGTGCGCGAGGCCACCTGGCCGCGCCTGCTCGGCGTGGCCCTGCTCTTCGGCGGGGCCGTGCTCGTCAACGAATACTAGAAAGGATACCCCGTGAGCCTGCTGCGCGACACCCTGGCCACCTGCCGCATGATCAAGATCGAGCACTCCGTGTTCGCCCTGCCCTTCGCCTTCACCGGAGCCTTCCTGGCCGCGCGCACGGTTTCGCCCGTGACGGGCGCCGCCACCTGGACCATGCCCGGCTGGGACGTGCTCCTGCCGCTCACCATCGCCATGATCGCCGTGCGCTCCTTCGCCATGGCCTACAACCGCCTGGCCGACCTGGACATCGACAGCCAGAACCCGCGCACCCAGGGCCGCCCGCTGGTCACCGGCGAACTGTCCGTGGAGTTCACCAAGCGCTTCATCTTCGCCTGCATGCTCATCTTCACCACGGCCTGCGCGGCGCTCAACACCACCTGCTTCCTGCTCTCGCCCGTGGCCCTGGCCTGGAGCGCCTTCTACAGCCACACCAAGCGCTTCACGCCCATGTGCCACTTCGTGCTGGGCAGCGTGTTGGGCCTGGCCCCTGTGGCCGGGTGGCTGGCCGTGCAGCCGCAACACCTGGGCTACGCCGCGGTGCTTTTGTTCTTCGCCGTGAGCTTCTGGGTGGCCGGGTTCGACATCCTCTACGCCTGCCAGGACGCGGACTTCGACCGCAGCCAGGGGTTGTTCTCCCTGCCCGCCAGCCAGGGCGTGCCGCGCGCGCTGTTCGCGTCCTCCTGGACGCACGCCGCCGCCGCGCTTTTGTTCCCCATGACCGGGTGGTACGCCGGGCTGGGCATCATCTACTCCACGGTGGCGCTCCTGGTGGGCGGCATCCTGGTCTGGGAGCACAAGCTCATCAGCCCCGACGACCTCTCGAAGGTCAACGTGGCCTTCTTCACCTTGAACGGCGTCATCGCGGTGTTCGTGTTCCTTGGGGCCTGGGCCGACCTGCACCTGGGCTCGCCCTGGTTTTTCCCGCGCTGAACCAAAGCATTCAGGAGTCAAGACGTGGCTGAGATCGTATTTTCCGGCGACACCGCGGAGTGGGCCGACCGCATCCAGGGCTGGGTGAGCCAGCACCTGCTGACCCAGGCCGCGCTGGTCCAGGCCCTGCTGGTGCTGGCGGCGTGCCTGGCCGCCTGGGCCGTGACCCGCGTGCTTCGGCTGGGCGCCAAGGGCGCCGCGCCCCAGACCGGCTGGCGGGCCGACCAGCGCATCGAGCCCATGCTGCGCGAGCTCCGGCACTGCGCCTGGGCAGGCGTTTGCGGCGCGCTGCTGCTCTTGTGCGATGCCGCCGCACGCTACTTCCACCTACCGCACAAGGTGCTGTCCATCGCCGTGTCCGTGGCGCTGGCCTGGGTCCTGGCGCACATCGCCGGCACGCTGATCAGAAGCCGCTTCGTGGGCCGCCTGGTGGCCTGGGCCGTGTGGCTCATGGCCCTGCTGCACGCCGTCGGCGTGGAAGCCCAAGCCCTGGAGTTCCTCGACGACCTGGGCTTCACCATGGGCAAGTCCCACGTGTCGCTCCTGCTCATCCTGAAGGGCGTGGCGCTCTTCGTGGTGCTCATGCAGGCCGCGCGCATGCTTTCCAGCATGACCGACGACAAGCTGCAGAACGCCCAGGGGCTCTCGCCCTCGGCCCAGGTGCTGTTCGCCAAGGGCGCCAGCTTCGTGCTCTACGCCCTGGCCATCACCATCACCCTGTCCACCATCGGCGTGGACCTCACCAGCTTGACCGTGTTCAGCGGCGCCGTTGGCGTTGGCGTCGGCTTCGGCCTGCAGAAAATCTTCTCGAACCTCGTCTCCGGCGTCATCCTGCTGCTCGACAAGTCCCTCAAGCCAGGCGACGTCATCGAAATGGGCGGCGTGCAGGGCCGCATCGCCCAGATCAACGCCCGCTACTCCGCCATCGAAACCCTGGACGGCAAGGCCTACCTCATCCCCAACGAGAACCTCATCGGCAACGAGGTCATCAACTTAAGCTACAGCGACTCACGCCTGCTCATCCGCGCCGAGGTCGGCGTGGCCTACGCCGGAGACCCGCGCGTGGCCATGGAGCTCATGGAACTGGCCGCCGCCAAGACCGCGCGCGTGCTGCCGGAACCGGCGCCCCTGGCCCGCATCGACAGCTTCGCGGACTCCTCCGTCAACCTGTCCGTGGGCTTCTGGATCGAAGACCCGCACAACGGCATCGCCAACGTGCGCGGCAACGTGCTGCTCGCCATCTGGGACGCCTTCAACGAAAACGGCGTGTCCATCCCGTTCCCGCAACGCGAAGTGCGACTGCTGAAAGACGCATGATACCCAGGGGGCGCCGCCCCCTGGACCCCTGCTGTGGGGCCTGAGGCCCCCAGCCCCCCCATTGCGCGAAAGGTTCCTGTGGACGCAAAGCCGTTCACAGGAACCTTTCGCTTT
>NZ_JAVHLD010000052.1 GCF_031082295.1 Humidesulfovibrio sp. | reverse complement strand
CTTCGCCGTCTCCTCGGAGTGCGGCTCGTAGCAGTTCTTGATGATCATCCTGGGGTTCGTACCACCCTGCCAGTTTCCCGTCTTCCTTGGCTCAGCGACCGACAAGACCCGGACTCAGGTTTTGGGGGCAGATCGCGCGGGAACCGCTGCAGTCGACACCCTCACGCGGGGTGCAGGCCTTGCCTCCCAATGTTCAGACTGGCCTGCGCCACCGACCGATACCGTCAATGCCCCACGCGGCACAGTCCGGCCTGGACGCCAGCTCCCCCTCGAGGCGCAACCTATGCCTGCGCTGATGCACCCGCCTCGTCTTTCATCTTGAGCTCTCGTTCGTAAAGCACTGCGGGGATAGCGAAGACCAGGTAGTTGACGAAGCTCAGGGCGAGCCTGAGAACGCCCGACTCCGGCGCGGCGCGATTAAGGAGAAAGACCGTCAGCAGGCCCAGGCCCAGGGTGGCCCGGTACACAAGCCGCCATGTCTGCGGTGTGTACAGCGTCTTGCCGAAGGCCAGGGCATGGCTGGCGCGCAGGCACAGGCCGAACAGCGCCAAGTCCGCCACGGCTTTGAGCGCGCCGTCGATGCTTGGCGAAAAGGCCAGAGCGAAACCCAGGTTGAGCACGGTGGCGACGTACATTATGGCCAAAAGAAAGAAGTACGGTTTCATCAAAGCTCCTTGTGCTTCACAATCCATAACTCTGGCTGCGCGCGGGGCGGTGCAGCTCTCGCAACGTGCGAATGCCCATGGCTCGCAGCTTCTGGGTCAGATAAATGAACAGGTAGGCGGTCTGCATGGCGTCGTGCATGGCGTCGTGCGAGGGGAACGCCGGCAGCCCGAGCCTCTTGGACAGGCTGCCGAGGGTGTAGGAGATGCTCTGGTCGAACTGGTCGCAATAGGCGCTTTGCAGGCGCCGTTGCCAGCTCATGGCCAGGAGCATGGTGTCCAGGCAGGGGTTGGCCGGGGCCTGCCCGTACAGCCGCTTGCAGGCCGCCGAAAGGAAGGACATGTCCAGCTCCACATAATGCCCCACCAGCAGCGTGCCGTTCAGGAAGGCCAGAAAATCGGGCAGCACCTGCGCCAGCGCCGGTGCCTGTCCGATGCGCTCCGGCGTGATGCGGTGGATGAGCGTGCTGAACTTGGGCAGGGGCATTTCCGGCTTCACCAGCACGTGAAAGCGCTCGCCCTGGATGATCTGCAGGTTCCTGATCCTGACCGCTCCGATGGAGACGATCTCGTCCTTTGCCGGGTTCAGCCCTGTCAGCTCGGTATCAAAGACCGTGAAGACGCAGTCTTCAAGCGGGAGGCTCTGGTCCAGCCCTCGGCAGGCCTCGTTGTTGACGGAAACGGGCGTGGCCGGGCCTGTGCTGGCCTTTTGCCCGAAGACCTGCCCAAACGTCTGCCCCCAAAGGCGCGACAGGCTGAAGGGGCTGCCCATGTCAGCCCATCTGGAGGCTGAAGGCCTCCTTGAGGTGGCTTTGCAGCGCCGTGGCCACGCCAAAGGCGTCGCGCAGGGTGCGCTTCTCCAGGGCCGTGAGCCGCGCCGGGTCGATGCGGTTGTTGGGCTCCAGGTTCCGGTCAAGCAGGTCCATCTGGTGCACAAGGCGCAGCTGCTGCAAAAACTCGAAGGCCTCCATGGCCTCCTGGGCCAGGTCGCCGGGCAGATGCTCCCCGGCCTTGAGCATGGCCAGACGCTCCAGGGTGCTGGTCTGCCGGATGCCGCTTCTCAGCGCCATGACCCGCGCGAAGTCCATGAAAGGCAGCAGCCCCCTGGCCTTTATGTCCAGGGTGTTCTTGTGCTCGCCGTTCTTCTCCACCACTATGTTCTTGAAGAAGGACAAGGGCGGCCGCGCCTGCATCGCGTCCTGGGCCATGTGCCGCAGAAAGATGTCGTTCTCAGCGCACCTGCCGGTGATGTGCGAGCGCAGTTCGTCGGCCAGGGACTTCTCGCCCGGCCCGGCCCGGAAGTCGAAGAAGATGGTGGAGTGCATGACCTCGCTCGGCTCCGGCGAGGAAATCCAGTGGTCAAAGGTCTGCTTCCAGGCCGAGAGGGATTTGCGCCATCTGGGGTTCGAGGCCATCATGTCGCCCGGGCAGCGCGGGAAGCCGCAGCGCGCAAGGTGTTCCACCGCGCGGGCGGTGAAGGCCTCGAAATACACCTCCGCGGCCCGCTCAAGATAGTCCACCGAGCAGTCGGCGTAGACCAGGGCGTTGTCCTGGTCCGTGGCGAAGGTCTGCTCCCTGCGGCCCTCGCTGCCCATGACCAGCCAGCAGAACTTCACGGGCGGCGGCCCCAGCTCCTTGAGCAGCAGCTCCAGCAGCCGCTGCAGCACCAGGTCGTTGATGATGGAGAGGATGCGGGTGATGTTGCCTGCGCGCGCGCCTTCCTCCACCAGGGTCCTGGCCACCCGGCAGGTCTTGGCCCGCATGGGGTATAGCCCCTCGATGGTGCTGCGGGTGCTGACCTCGCGGAACACGGCGAAGGGGGAGCGGCCTTGCAGCACCATGATGTCGTGGGAGGTGATGACCCCGATGATCTTCTCCCCGCTGGTGATGGCCAGATGGTGGATGTTCTTGCCCATCATGGCGATGAGGGCGTCGAAGCAGACGGCGGTCTCGGCGATGGTCTCAAGCGGCGCGGTCATGATGGTTTCGGCCGGAGCCTGCATGTCTATGCCTAGGGCCACGGCCTTTCGGATGTCCGTGTCGGTGATGATGCCGCACGCGGCGCCGGAGCTCCCCTGGATCAAAAGCGACCCCACGCTCTGGCGGAGCATTTCCCGGGCCGCGTTCTGGATGGTCAGGCCGAAGGGCACCATGGCCGGGGCGCGCTCGACCAGCGAACCGACCTGAAGGCTGAAAAGGTAGAGGTTCGACTCGTCCGGCGCCTCGCTGCTGCGCTGCCGGATCTCCGCGAAAGCCTTGGTGGTGAAGGTCTCGGACAGAGACTTGAGGAAATAGCGGGGAATGGCCGGGTTGGCCGCCACGGCCTCGAAAAAGGCGTCCCTGGGGATCTTGACGAAGAAGGTGTCCTCGACGGTCTCGGCGTCCAGGCCGGCCTTGGCGTTCTTGAACAGCGCCATGGCGCCCAGGCAGGCGCCCTCGCCCCGGTAGTCGGCAAGGCTGATGCGGCCGCTCTCGTCCTGGGCGAAGAGCTTGACCCCGCCCTTTTGGATGACGGACAGAGCGTCCACCTCGGTGATGTCGCGCCGGAACAGACGGACTCCGGCAGGCTGGAAGTCGATGACGCACTGGCGCACCAGGCGGTCGAGAGCGGTGGCGTCCAACTCCGAGAAAGGCAGGGTCGCCTGCAGAAACTCTCGTACAAGGTCGCGGTCGACGGGTGCGTTTTGCTCGGTCATGCATCCTTCTTAAGCACAACATGGCCGGGGAGGGAAGCCCTGCGGCCCCCTCCCCGGCAGGTTGCTAGTGTGCCGTGGCCTCGCCTGCGCCGCGCGGAATGCGCACGTTTTCCACCAGTTCCTGAATCTCCACAGGAGGAGGTGCGGTTGACAGGGAGACGATCACGGTCATGACCATGTTGATCAGCATGCCCACGGTGCCGATGCCCTCGGGGCTGATGCCCATGAACCAGGGGGCGACCCCCATGAACTTGGTCTGGATGATGTAGAGCATGGTGAAGCCGATGCCGCTGCTCATCCCCGCGATGGCGCCGTACTTGTTGGCGCGCTTCCAGAAGATGCCCAGCAGGATGACCGGGAAGAAGGACGACGCGGCCAGGCCGAAGGCCAGCGCCACCACCTGGGCCACGAAGCCCGGGGGATTGATGCCGAAGTACCCGGCCACCAGCACGGCCACGCCGATCATGACGCGGCCCAGCAGCAGCTGCTTCTTCTCTGAAGCCTGGCGGTCGATGATACGGTAGTAGAGGTCGTGGCTGATGGAAGAGGCCACCACAAGCAGCAGGCCCGAAGCCGTGGACAGGGCCGCGGCGAGGCCGCCAGCCGCCACCAGGGCGATGACCCAGGCCGGCAGGTTGGCGATTTCAGGGTTGGCCAGCACCATGATGTCGTTGTCCACGTAAAGCTCATTTTCACTGGCCGTCGGCTTGTTGGTGAGGACCATGCGGCCATCGGCGCCGGGGGCGGCGGCGAAGGTCGGCTTGCCAGCAAAGGCGGCTCCGGCGCGGTACTGGATGATGCCGTCGTTGTTCTTGTCCATCCAGGCGATGAGGCCGGTGCGCTCCCAGGTCTTGAACCAGCTGGGGGCCTCGGCGAGCGAGACGTTGTTCAGGCTCTTGACCATGTTGTAGCGGGCAAAGGCGCCCACGGCCGGAGCGGTGGTGTACAAAAGGGCGATGAACAGCAGGGCGTAGCCGGCGGAGAGGCGGGCGGCACGCACGCTGGGCACCGTGTAGAATCGCACGATCACGTGGGGCAGGCCGGCAGTGCCGACCATGAGGCACATGGTGATGGCGAACACGTCGAGCATGGGCTTCTGCCCCTTGCCGAAGGCCGTGGTGTAGGCCGCGAAGCCGAGATCCACGTTGATCTTGTCGAGAACCTGCAGCAGGTGCTGGCCCGCGTCCGGACCGCTGGCGATGGTGGAGCCAAAGCCGATCTGCGGGATGATGCTCCCCGTGACCTTCATGGAGATGGCAGCCGCCGGGATGGTGAAGGCCAGGATCAAGATCACGTACTGCGACACCTGGGTCCAGGTGATGCCCTTCATGCCGCCCAGACAGGCGTAGAGGAACACGATGACCATGCCGATGACAACGCCGGTGTTCACGTCCACTTCAAGGAAGCGGCTGAACACGATGCCAACGCCGCGCATCTGCCCGGCCACGTAGGTCATGGACACGAAGATGGCGCAGACGAGCGCCACCAGGCGGGCGCCATCGGAATAGTAGCGGTCTCCCACGAAGTCCGGCACGGTGAACTTGCCGAACTTGCGGAGGTAGGGCGCGAGAAGCAGCGCCAGCAGCACGTAGCCGCCGGTCCACCCCATGAGATAGATGCAGCCCTGGTAGCCGGAGAACGAGATGATGCCGGCCATGGAGATGAAGGAGGCGGCGCTCATCCAGTCCGCGGCGGTGGCCATGCCGTTGGCCAGAGGCGGAACGCCGCCCCCGGCCACGTAGAAACTTTTCGTGTCAGCCACCCGGGAGGCCCAGGCGATGCCGAGGTAGACGGAAAAGGTCAGACCCACGATGATATAGGTCCAGGTCATGATTGACATAAATGCTCCTTGTTCACACGCAGGCGGCAAGCGCCCAGCGGCCTATTCGTGCACGTCGAATTCTTTGTCCAGCTTCTGCATCAAGAAGTAGTAGGCAAAGATTAGGCACACGAAGATGTAGATCGACCCCTGCTGGGCAAACCAGAATCCCAATGGAAAACCGCCAAGTTGAAATGCATTCAACGGCTCTACCAGAAAGATGCTGAAGACATAGCCCACAAGTGCCCACACGGTGAGCAGCATCGCCATGTATCGCAGGTTCCTGCTCCAGTACTGTCTCATTTTGTCGTCCATAGTTCTCCTCCTTCATTAAAGTGGGCGCGCAACTCATCTCTACACGCCTGGGCAAGTGTTGTTTCTTCGAATCTGTAAATGGCACAATTATGGGGGTGAAAGAATTCCCTCTCCATTAGCGACGACCTGGGGCCGCTCGTCGGGGAGTCGGAACCGTTGACCGGCTGCTCCGGTGGGCGAAACTTCCACCGGACGCGGCATTTCCCGACTTGCGCAGGAGTTGGCGTCTGGACGGGACCGCCCTGCATGCATTAGATGTTGACTGCCTGGGCGCGGCCTCTGCCACGCCCCCACCTGAATCGGCCTGCGGTGCCCCATGCCAGACTTTGACGCGATCATCATCGGCGCCGGACCTGCTGGAAGCGCAACCGCCCTCCGGGCCGGGCGCGCCGGACTCAGGGTGCTGCTCCTCGACGCCAAGACCTTCCCGCGCGACAAGGTCTGCAGCGATTCGCTGTCCTCCGCGGTCATGGCCAATGTGCGCGACCTGGGGCTGGAGGACCGCCTCCTGGCGCTTGACCACGTGCCCGTGCGCGAGATCAGCTTCTTCGCGCCGGACGGGGTGACCGTCACCGTGCCCGTCCTCAAGCTCGACAGCCAGATGCGCGCCGCTGGGATGATCTGCCGCCGCGTGCTCTTCGACGAGATGCTCTTTGAGGCCGCGCGGGAGTTGGAAAACGTTACGGCCATGACCTGGTGCCGCGCTGCGGACATTCTTATTAAGGATGGGCGCGCCTGCGGCGTCACCGTCGACCGGGGCGGCGGCAGGCTGGAGACTTTCACTGCGCACGTGCTCGTCGGAGCCGATGGCGCCAACTCCTTCGTGGCCCGCAAGATGAACATGCCGCTCTACCCGGAGTATCGGATCATCGCCGCCCAGGCCTATTTTCGGCAGGTCATCGGCCTGCGCGGCCACGCCGAGATCCACTTTCCGGAGGAGACCCTGCCCGGCTACCTGTGGCTGCACCCGACGCGCACCAGCCAGACCAACGTGGGCCTCGCCCTGCCGCTGGAATCCTGGAAGGACAAGCGGCCGCGCCTGGAAAAGGTGCTGGAGCAGGCCCTGGCTTCGACCTCGTTGCGGGAGCGCTTCGCCTTCGCCGAGCAGATGGGCAGGACCCAGGTGCGCCTGCTGCCCGTGGGCAACACCCTGCGCGAAATCCACGGCGAGGGCTTCCTCCTGGTGGGCGACGCGGCCGGGCTGGCCACCCCGTGCAGCACCGAGGGCGTTGCCAATGCGCTGGTCTCGGCGCGCATCGCGGCGGAGGTGCTGACCCAGGCCTGCCGCGCCGGAGACGCCAGCGCGGACTCCCTGGTGTCCTACCCCGGCCAGCTCTGGCGCGAAATCGGCGACGCCCTGCAAATGTCGCGGCGGCTGCTGACCCTGCGCACCCCAAAGGCCATCGGCAGCCTGATCCGCAGCGCCTCGCGCCGGCCGCACAACGCGGGCTGGATCTCCGGCGTGCTCATCGGCTCGGCCCTGCCCTCCGAAGAGCTCAACGACCTGCTGTCCTACCTCAACTTCTTCAACCGCTAGCACCCGCCGTTGTGCCACATGCGGCCCAGCGGGCCGCGCCCTGCCCCAGAACCTGGGACACGGATGGCACACCGGCGCACGCATCTTCTTGCGAAAGGCCTAGTCATCATCCCACGATAATTGACGTTTTTGCGCACGCCCCGCTCTGGCATGAGACTTGATCTTCCCTTGCGACACAGGTTGCGAAGGAGGACGCCATGAAAGACTCGCTCAGACATTATCTCAACCCCCTGCACCTTTACTGCCGGCTCAAGCAGTGCGGCTTGCCCTCCAGGCCTGCCCTGCGTGTCTGTTCGCTCTACGAGCGGGTCTACACGCAGCTTCTGTAAACCGCTGACAACGTGCGAGGATGCCATGACAAATCGAAAGAAGCTTGCCAACGCCATTCGTGCCCTGACCATCGACGCCGTCCAGAAGGCCAATTCCGGGCATCCTGGTGCGCCGCTGGGCATGGCCGACATCGCCGAGGTGCTGTTCAACGACTTCATGCGCCACAACCCGTCCACCCCGGACTGGCCGAACCGCGACCGCTTCGTGCTCTCCAACGGGCACGGCTCCATGCTGCTCTATGCCATCCTGCATCTCAGCGGCTACAACCTGGGCATCGAGGACCTGAAGAGCTTCAGGCAGCTGGGTTCACGCACGCCGGGACACCCCGAGTACCGCGTCACCCCGGGCGTGGAATCGGCTTCCGGCCCGCTGGGACAGGGCATCGCCTGCGCCGTGGGCATGGCCGTGGCCGAGAAGGTGCTGGCGGCGCAGTTCAACCGGCGCGGCTTTGAGATTGTGAACCACCACACCTACGTCTTCATGGGCGACGGCTGCATGATGGAGGGGCTCTCGCACGAGGCGTGCTCCCTGGCCGGAACGCTCGGCCTGGGCAAGCTCGTGGCCTTCTACGACGACAACAACATCTCCATCGACGGCTGTGTGGACGGCTGGTTCGCGGACAACACCGCCCAGCGCTTCGAGGCCTACGGCTGGCACGTCGTTCCGGGTGTTGACGGCCACGACGCCAGGCAGATCAAAAAGGCCATCCGCGAGGCCAAAGGCGTGGCGGACAAGCCGAGCCTGATCATCTGCAAGACGGTCATCGGCCACGGCGCGCCGAACATCTGCGGCAGTTCCAAATGCCACGGCTCCCCCCTGGGCGAGGACGAGATCGCCTGCGCCAGGGCGCACATGGACTGGCCCCACGAACCGTTCGAGGTGCCGCAAGACGTCTACCAGGCCTGGGACGCCAACGAACGTGGGCGCAAGGCCGAGGACGCCTGGCAGAGCCTGTTCGTGCGCTACTCCCGCAAGCATCCTGATCTTGCCGGCGAGTTCTCGCGCCGGGTGGGCGGCGGCTTGCCCGCGGACTTCCAGCAGCGTGCGGAGTCCTTTGTGGACTCCGTGAACAAGAAGGCCGCCAGCGTGGCCACGCGCAAGGCCTCGCAGAACGCCATCGAGGGCCTGGCCCCCATGTTGCCGGAGCTCTTCGGCGGCTCCGCCGACCTGGCCTCGTCGAACCTGACGCGCTGGTCCGGCTCGACGCCGGTGTTCCCCGACTCCTGGCGCGGCAACTACCTGAACTATGGCGTGCGCGAGTTCGCCATGGCCGCCATGATGAACGGCATGGCCCTGCACGGCGGGTTCATCCCCTACGGCGGCACCTTTCTTGTGTTCTCCGACTACTCGCGCAGCGCCCTGCGCATGTCGGCCCTCATGGGGTTGCGGACCATCCACGTGCTGACCCACGATTCCATCGGCGTGGGCGAGGACGGCCCGACCCACCAGCCGGTGGAACACGTGGCCTCCCTGCGCCTCATCCCGAACATGAACGTTTGGCGGCCCTGCGACGCGGTTGAGACGGCCATCGCCTGGACCTGCGCCGTGGAGCGCACAAGCGGCCCCAGCGCGCTCATCTGCTCGCGACAGAACCTGCCGCACCAGCCGCGCACGGCCAAGACCCTGGCCAACGTCCACCGCGGCGGCTACGTCCTGCGCGACTGCGCCGGTCGGCCCGAGGCGCTGTTCCTGGCCACGGGAAGCGAGGTCGGGGTGGCGGTGGAGGCAGCCAAAACCCTGGAGGCCGAGGGCTTCCGGGTGCGGGTGGTCTCCATGCCCTGCCTGGAGATCTTCGACGCCCAGCCCCAGCGCTACCGCAGCGCGGTGCTGCCCGCGGGCGTGCCGGTGCTGCTGGCCGTGGAGGCCGGGTCCACGGCGGGCTGGCACAAGTATGTCGGCCTGCGGGGCAGGGTCATCGGGCTTGACCGTTTCGGCGAATCCGCGCCCGGCGAGACGCTCTTCGACCATTTCGGCATCACCGCCGGACATGTGGCGCAAGCCGCCAGGCAGATGCTCCACGAAAGGAAACAGAAGAAGCAGCCTGCGTGAGCAAAAGGCCTCTCGGCAGGCGAAACCGCACATAAAGCAAGGGGAAAGAGCATGAACGTCAAGACCATGTCCGACCAGAAGCTCAAGAACAGGCGGGTGCTCATCCGCATGGACCTGAACACCCCCCTCAAGGACGGCCGCGTGGCCAGCGACGCCCGTCTGCGGGCCGCCCTGCCGACCATCCGCCAGGCGCTGCACGCCGGTGCCGCGGTGATCCTCATGTCTCACCTGGGCCGCCCCCGCGAGGGCGCCTTTGACCCAGCCTATTCCATGCGCCCGGTGGCCGAGCGGCTGTCCTGGCTCTTGGGGCAAAACGTCCGGCTGCAGAGCGACTGGCTGGACGGGGTGGACCTGCGCCCTGGCGAGGTCTGCCTGGTGGAGAACGTTCGTTTCAACCCCGGCGAGAAGGCCAACGACCCGGAACTCGGGCGGCGCATGGCCCGGCTCTGCGACGTGTTCGTCATGGACGCCTTCGGCACCGCCCACCGCGCCCACGCCTCCACCCACGCCGTGGCGGGGTACGCCCCCATCGCCTGCGCCGGGCCGCTCCTGACGCGCGAGCTGCGCACCCTGGGCCAAGCCATGCGCGCCCCGGCCCGGCCGGTGACGGCCATCGTGGGCGGCTCCAAGGTCTCCACCAAGCTGACCATGCTGCACGCCCTGCTGGGCCGGGTTGATCGGCTCATCCTCGGCGGCGGCATCGCCAACAGCTTTTTGGCGGCCTCTGGCCGGGCCATCGGCGCGTCGCTGCACGAACCGGAGCTTCTGGACGAGGCCCGCGACATCCTGCGCGAGGCCAGGCTGGCCGGGGTGGACATCCCCCTGCCCGAAGACATGCTTTGCGCCACCTCCTTCTCCGAGCACGCCACCCCCCGCGAGCGCGACGCCGGTGACGTTGCCGGAGACGAGATGATTCTGGACATCGGCAGCAAGACCTCGCGCAAGTATGCCGAGATCCTGCGCGACTCCGCCACCATCTTCTGGAACGGGCCGGTGGGCGTGTTCGAGTTCGAGAGCTTCGGCCAGGGCACCAGGGCCATCTCCCAGGCCGTGGCCGACAGCCCCGCCTACTCCATCGCGGGCGGCGGCGACACGCTGGCGGCCATCGACAAGTACGGCGTGGCCGGGAACATCTCCTACATCTCCACCGGCGGCGGGGCGTTCATGGAGTTCATGGAGGGCAAGAAGCTGCCCGCCCTGGCAGCCCTGGAAGAACGCGCCCTCTAGAGCCGACCCGCATCCCGTCAACGAAAACAGCCCCTGGAGGACTCCATGGCCCTGATCTCCCTTCGCCAGCTTCTGGACCACGCCGCCGAGCATTCCTTCGGCGTGCCCGCCTTCAACGTGAACAACATGGAGCAGGTGCGCGCCATCATGGAGGCGGCGCACGAGGTGGACAGCCCGGTCATCCTGCAAAGCTCCGCCGGCGCACGCAAATACGCCGGGGCCACCTTCCTGCGCCACCTTGTGCTGGCCGCCCTCGAGGAATGGCCGCACATCCCGCTCTGCCTGCACCAGGACCACGGCTCGTCGCCGGGCGTGTGCGCCCAATCCATCCAGGCTGGGTTCTCCTCGGTGATGATGGACGGCTCGCTCCGCGAGGACGCCAAGACCCCGGCGGACTACGCCTACAACGTCGAAGTCACGCGCAAGGTCTGCGACATGGCCCACGCCTGCGGCGTGTCTGTCGAGGGCGAGCTCGGCGTGCTGGGTTCGCTGGAGACCGCCACGGCGGGCAAGGAGGACGGGGTCGGGGCCGAGGGCACGCTCACCCGGGAGCAGATGCTCACCGACCCGGACCAGGCCGCGGACTTCGTGCGCAAGACCGGCGTGGACGCCCTGGCCATCGCCATCGGCACCAGCCACGGGGCCTACAAGTTCAAGAAGCCGCCCACCGGCGAGGTGCTGGCGATCAGCCGCGTGCGAGAGATCCACCGGCGCATCCCGAACACGCACCTGGTCATGCACGGCTCATCCTCCGTGCCCCAGGAATGGCTGGCCATCATCAACGAATTCGGCGGCGAGTTGCCCCAAACCTATGGCGTGCCGGTGCAGGAGATCCAGGAGGGCATCAAGAACGGCGTGCGCAAGGTGAACATCGACACCGACCTGCGCCTGGCCGCCACCGGAGCCGTGCGCCGGTTCGTTGCCGAGAACCCGGCGGACTTCGACCCGCGCAAGTTCCTGGCCGCGGCAACCAGCGCCATGCGCGACGTCTGCCGCGAGCGCTTCCGGGCCTTCGGCTCAGCCGGACACGGCTCGGCCCTGCGCCCGCGTTCCCTGGAGGACATGGCCGCCCGCTACGCCAAGCACCTCTATGGCGCGCCCGTCACCTAGCAACCCAAGGAGATCGCCATGAACACCCGCCAGGACATGATCCTCTCGCCCTCGCTCCTGTCCTCGGACTTCAGCCGCCTCGCCGATGAACTGGCCGCCCTGGAGGCCGCAGGCCTCAAGTGGGTGCACTGGGACGTGATGGACGGAGCCTTCGTGCCGAACATCACCTTCGGAGCGCCGGTCATCAAGGCCTGCCGCAAGAAGAGCGGCCTGTTCTTCGACGTGCACCTGATGATCGACAATCCTGGCCGCTACGTCGGGGAGTTCGCGCGGGCCGGGGCCGACCTGATCTGCGTCCACGCGGAGGCCGAGACGCACCTGGAGCGCACCGTGAGCCTTATCCGCACCTGCGGTGCCAAGGCCGCCGTGGCGCTCAATCCGCACACGCCGCTCGACGTGGTCGAGTACCTCCTGCCGCAGCTCGACATGGTGCTGGTCATGAGCGTGAACCCGGGCTTCGGCGGGCAGTCCTTCATCCCCTTCTCCACCGACAAGGTGCGCAGGCTCAAGTCCATGATCGACGCCTGCGGCAGCGCGGCGCTCATCCAGGTGGACGGCGGCGTGAGCCTGGCCAACACGCGGGAGCTGGTCCAGGCCGGGGCCGACGTGCTGGTTTCAGGTTCGGCCTTCTTTGGCGCACCGCCCCTGGACGAGCGATTGCGGCTCTTCCAGGCGGCCGCCAGGGGGGAGGATGTCGGCAGCTGAATCCCACGAACGGAAGCTCAGTACCGGTGAATGGGCAGATTTTCGGCGCGGACGCGAATCCGTTGGCCCGGGACGGATTTCGCCTCGCGCTGTCTGAAATTAAAAACTTATAATTCAGCAACTTGACAGCCTTGTGCCGACGGGCGCCGCCACGCGCTGCCATTCATCCCTGGCCCTGGGCCGTTGATGGAATTCTCCTGGCCGTGGAGGTTAATCCGGGTATGGTCTGTCCAACCGTCCGGCCAGCCGGACGCTGCCCGCACCGGCGGCAACGGCCAATGGCGCGCGGGACAAGGAGAGCAGGATCATGGCTATGAAAGTAGGCGTCACCAAAGTAGGCATCAACGGTTTTGGCCGCATCGGCCGCTACCTGACCCGGCTTCTGG
>NZ_JAVHLD010000051.1 GCF_031082295.1 Humidesulfovibrio sp. | reverse complement strand
ACCGGTCTTGGACCGGCAGCAGCTCATGAGCTTCTGCGTCTTGGTGGACCCGCAGGAGGGGCACACGGCGGTTTCGTCCTGGCCGAAGACCAGCTCCTCGAACTGTTTCTTGCACCTGTTGCAGACGTATTCAAATATGGGCATCGCTGTTTCCTTTTTGTTGATGGCCCGGGCGGTGTGCGCCACGGCGCACCCTCGGGGCCGCCTGGACATAGCGCAATTCCCTCCAGCTGGCAACGCGCACGGCAAGAGTAATGCCGCAGAGGCGCCAGTCAACCGAAGCAACGCCTGAAACCATGGAAGCCTCCCTGCCGAGTTCATGGATTATCGGTTTGCGACAAACTCATACTTGATTCGTCCATATTTCCTTGATACCTAGCCATGCGATTACTCACTCACGAGCATTCCTCACCCCCAGACCGTACGTGGAGCATATATATGAAATGGGCTGACCTTGGACTTGGCAATAAAATCTTCGCAGCCGTGGCTCCCGTTCTGCTGTTCCTGGCAGTTGTCGCGGCATGGTCGTACATTGGTCTCGGTGGCGTCATGGAACGCGTCGAACAAGTGGAAGACAACCGCGACCTCCAGATGAATCTCTTGGAGCGCGAGATAGATCACCTGAAATGGGCGCAGGCCGTCAGCCTTTTCGTCAACGATGAGAAAGCCACAGAGCTAACCGCCCAGCTCGATCACACCAAATGCGCTTTCGGCAAATGGTTCTACGGAGAGGAACGCAAGAAGATCGAGGTGGCCTTCCCGAAAATCAAGGAGCTTTTGGCCAGCATTGAAGAACCCCACAAGAAACTGCACGAATCCGCGGCTACCATCTTGAAGCTGCGAACCGACGGCGATTTGGCGGCTGCCAAGGCCGCCTTCGAGGGGACGAGCTTGGCGCAACTCAAACTGGTTCAGAAAGACCTGGGCGCCATGCGCACAATCCTGGCCCAGCATACCGACACTGTGTCCAAGAAGATGCGCGCGGACGCACGAAGCACAACCAACATTGTGCTCCTGGTGGCCGCGCTGGCCATTGTCATCGGCACCATACTGAGCGTCTTGGTGATCCGAGCCATTACCGGCCCCATCAAGACCACGGTGGACTATGCTCACGCCGTCAGGGCAGGCCGCCTGGATACTCGACTCTCCCTGAACCAGGAAGACGAGGTTGGCCTGCTGGCCAAAGCCATCCAGGAGATGGTGGACAACATGCAGGGACAGGTCGCCTTTTCTCAAGGTGTCATGCAGGGCGTGGCCGCGCCGTTCTCCATATTCTCGCCACAGGATGTGACTGTCTTCACCAACCAGGCAATGCTTGACGTCATGGATATCCCAGGCAAGCCTGAGGACTATTTCGGCATGCAATCAGGGGAGTTCATCTTTGGCGTCAAAGGACGGGAGACCCTTTCCTCGCGAGCCTTGCGAGAGAGGAAGGCCTTCGTGGCCGACAATACCGTCCAGACCCGGAAGGGCAAGCAACGGCACGTGCATGTTTCCTCCGCTCCGTTTTTCGACCCAAAGGGGGAACTTCTTGGCACGGTGTCCGTCTGGATTGACCAGACCGAGGCCGTCGAATCGAAGCAGGCCGCCGAGCGCAAGACCCAGGGAATGCTCACCGCCGCAGAACAACTCGAACGCGTCGTTGAGGGTGTCAGCAGCGCCAGCGAGGAACTCTCGGCCCAGGTGGAGCAGTCCAGCCGCGGCACGGAGGTACAGTCCAGCCGCGTGGCCGAGACCGCTACAGCCATGGAGCAGATGAACTCCACCGTGCTTGAAGTGGCCAGAAACGCGTCCCAGGCGGCCGACTCCTCCCGCGAAGCCAGGGACAAGGCCCTGGAAGGCGCCAAGATCGTGGCCCAGGTTGTCACCGGCATCGGCACCATCCAGAGCGTCTCACAGACCCTGAAGGAAGACATGAATTTGCTTGGCAAGCAGGCCGAGGGCATCGGCGCCATAATGAACGTCATCAGCGACATTGCCGACCAGACCAACCTGCTGGCGCTCAACGCCGCCATCGAGGCCGCGAGAGCGGGCGACGCAGGACGTGGCTTCGCCGTGGTGGCCGACGAGGTGCGCAAGCTCGCCGAAAAGACCATGACCGCCACCAAGGAAGTGGGTGACGCCATCAGCGGCATTCAACAGGGAACAAAACAGAACCTGGAGAACGTGGAGCAGGCGGTGGCCACCATCCAACAGGCCACGTCACTCGCCCAGCAGTCCGGCGCGGCCCTGAAAGAGATCGTGCATCTGGTCGAGGTGTCCTCGGATCAGGTGCGCAGCATCGCCACGGCCAGCGAGCAGCAGTCCGCCACCAGCGAGGAGATCAACCGCAGCATCGAGGACATCAACCGCATCTCCAGCGAGACCGCCAGCGCCATGAACCAGTCGGCGCAGGCCGTGGGCGAGCTGGCCACCCAGGCCGGCACGCTGCATGCGCTCATCGAGAAGATGAAACACGCCGACTAGCATCCGCGCGCCAAAGACAAACGGGGCGACCGGGAGTTGTGCTCCTGGCCGCCCCGTGCTCTTGCGGGGGGGATGGAATCGAGAGGCTAGCCCTTCTTGGGCTTTGCCTTCGGCTTGGCCGTGGCCTTCGGCTTGGCGCTGCCCTTGGCCGGTGCCTTCACGGCAGCCTTCGGGTTGGCCTTCACCGCTGCGGCCTTGACCTCGGGCTTCGCCTCAGGCTTGGCTGCGGGCTTTGCCTCAGGCTTGGCTGCGGGCTTTGCCTCAGGCTTGGCTGCGGGCTTCGGCGCGGGCTTGGCGCTGGTGCGCACCAGGGGCCACAGCTGGTCCACGCGCTCCACGAACTTGATGCTGATGCGCGCGCGCAGGTCCTCGGGGATGTCCTGCAGGTCCTTCTTGTTCTGCGCCGGGATGAGCACGCGCTTCATGCCCTGGGACACGGCCGCCAGGATCTTCTCCTTGATGCCGCCCACGGGCAGCACGCGGCCACGCAGGGATATCTCGCCGGTCATGCAGGTGTCGGCGCTCACCGGAATGCCCGAGAGCGAGGAGATGAGCGCCGTCACCAGGGTCACGCCCGCCGAGGGCCCGTCCTTGGGAGTGGCGCCCGCGGGCACGTGGATGTGGATGTCGCGCTTCTCGTGGAAGTCCGCGGGAATGCCGTACTTATCGGCCTTTGCGCGGCAGAGCGACACCGCCGCCTGGGCAGATTCCTTCATGACGTCGCCCAGCTTGCCGGTGAGCAGGAGCTTGCCCGTGCCGGGCATGGTGGAGACCTCAACGTGCAGCATCTCGCCGCCGTAAGGGGTCCAGGCCAGGCCGGTGACCACGCCGGGAGGCAGCACGAGTTCCTTCTCGTCCTCGAGAAAACGCGGCGTGCCAAGGTACTTGTGCAGGTTCTTCTCGTTGACGGCAAACGGGCCTTTCTCGCCCTCGGCCTTCTTGCGCGCCAGCTTGCGGCAGATGCTCCCGATCTCGCGCTCCAGGTTGCGCAGGCCCGCCTCGCGGGTGTACTCGCGCACGATCTTGGCCAGGATCTCGTCGGTCAGCTTGACCTCGGACTCCTTGAGCCCGTTGTCCTTGGCCTGGCGCGGCACCACGAAGCGCCGGGCGATCTTGACCTTCTCCTGCTCGGTGTAGCCGGTGATGCGGATGACCTCCATGCGGTCCAGCAGCGGCCCGGGGATCGTGTCCAGGCTGTTGGCGGTGCAGATGAACATGACCGCGGACAGGTCGAACGGCACGTTCAGGTAGTGGTCGGTGAAGCTGAAGTTCTGCTCCGGGTCCAGCACCTCGAGCAGCGCCGAGGACGGATCGCCCCGGAAGTCGTTGCCGAGCTTGTCCACCTCGTCCAGCATGATGACGGGGTTGCGCGTGGCGCAGCCCTTGAGGCCCTGGATGATGCGGCCGGGCATGGCCCCGATGTACGTGCGGCGGTGGCCGCGGATCTCGGCCTCGTCGCGCATGCCGCCCAGGCTCAGGCGATGGAACTTGCGCCCCAGGCTGCGCGCGATGGAGCGTCCCAGGCTGGTCTTGCCCACGCCCGGAGGCCCCACGAAGCACAAAATCGGCCCCTTCATCTTGGGGTTCAGCTGGCGCACGGCCAGGTACTCCAGGATGCGCTCCTTGACCTTCTCCAGGTCGAAGTGGTCGTCGTCGAGGATGACCTTGGCGGCCTTGATGTCCAGGCGGTCCTTGGACTGCTTCTTCCAGGGCAGCTCGGTCATCCAGTCGAGGTAGGTGCGGATGACCGTGGCCTCGGAGGAATCCGGGTGCATGGACTCAAGCCGGCCCAGCTGCTTCAGGGCCTCCTTCTTGACGTCCTTTGGCATGCCGGCCTTTTCGATGGCCTTGCGCAGGCCCTCCATCTCCTCGTCCTCGCCCTCGGCGTCGCCCAGCTCGCGCTTGATGGCCTTCATCTGCTCGCGCAGGAAGAAGTCGCGCTGGGCCTTGTCCATGCCTTCGCGCGCCATGGACTGGATCTTGTTCTGCATGGAGGCCACCTCGGCCTCCTTCACCAGCTGGTCGTTGACCATGCGCAGGCGTTCCACCGGCTCCTCGCACTCGAGGATGGCCTGGGCGTCGGCCACCTTCATGCGCAGGTTCGACGCGATGAGGTCGGCCAGGCGGCCAGGCTCGGCCACGGAGTTGAGCACGCCCATGATGTCTGCCGGCGAGATGCCGCGCAGGCTCAAAATCTTCTCCGAGAGCTCGCGCGAGGAGCGGATGAGCGCTTCCTGCTCAGCCGTCAGGTCCTTGCCCTCGACCTCGGGCAGCGCCTCCACCTCGGCCAGGTGGAAGGGGTCGTCGGTGACGAAGCGCTTCACGCGGGCGCGGGAGAGCCCCTGCACCAGGACCTTGAGGCGTCCGTCGGGCATCTTCAGCATGCGCATGATCATGCCCACGGTGCCGACCTGGTACATGTCCTCAGACTTGGGGTCGTCGACGGTCTCGTCCTTCTGGGAGAGGATGAGGATGTAGCGGTCGCCGGAAAGCGCCGCGTCCACGGCCTTCACGGACTTCTCGCGTCCCACGAACAGCGGCAGGATCATGTAGTTGAAAACAACGATGTCGCGCACGGGCAGCACCGGCATGACCGCCGGGATGTCCGGACGCGGGGCCTTGTCATCGCCAAGGGGGCCGCCGACGAGGGGGATTCCGCCCTCGCTGGAATCGCCCGCCATAAGCCTGGCGTGGGGATCGTTTTTGTCGTGCATATACCTGTCCTGGGCCGCCTGGGCCAGACGCTGGGCTGCTGTGACAGCTCCAGCGCGGCGGCGCATGCGGGCCGGTTTGGTCGGGCTTTTCTTACGTTTCAAAGTGACTGGCTCCTGAACATTCGCGTTGGCCCGACCAGGAAAACGGGATACCCGTCAGGCCGAACCTAGCTACTGTAATTCGTTTTTGCCCCGTGGCAAGGGCGAAGACCTTAAAAACGGGGATTTCCTGGCCATGACGGCCGACGGCCCCGGCCTGCGCCCCGCTCCACCGGCGCCCCGCCCCTCCCCGAAGCGCAGAGCGAGATTTTCCCAAGCGTTGACGCACGGGCCAATATTCAAATACAGTGCCATTAACCTGTGAACACGCCGCGCCGCGCAGCCCAAACCTTCCGCGCCGAACCCCTTCCCTACCCGCACGCAAGCCTGCCTGCGGCACCTTGGAGCAGCAGCATGCCGACCACGCACCGCCTTCGCGACGCCATAACTTACGCGTTCATCATCGTCGCGAGCTTTGCTGCCCTGCAGACCGTGGTCGTCATCTCCCACGAGTTCACCCACAGCACCATGGCCTGGCTGCTGGGGCACATGGACAGCCCCAAGGACATCATCTGGGGCAACCCGCTCCTGATGACCGGCTGGGACGAGGGCGTCGGGTACAACAGGATGTTCGAAGCGGGCCAGCTGGTGGACGCGGCCATCATCGGCGTGTGCCCGCTCGTCATGCACTGGACCGTCGTCATCCTCGGGCTGGCGCTGATGAGCCGGAACAGGCCGCGCGGACGCTGGCTGTTCCACTTCCTCTACTGGTTCGTGGTGGCCAACCTGATGGAGCTCATCGCCTACATCCTCATGCGCGCCTTCGCCTCCCACGGCGACATCGGCCTCTTCAACAGGGGCCTGGGGCTGAACCCCTGGTACGTGTTCGTGGCGGGCAACGCCGCGCTGGCCTACGCCCTGTTCGTGCTGTGCACCCGGGCCCTGCCGCGCCTGAACACGCACTTCGCCCTGGGCAACCGCCCGGCGCAATGGTGCATCCTGACGCTGACGGCCTTCGCGCTCTTCGTGTGGGGCAGCGGCCTGCGCCTGGTGCTCTATGTCTACCCGGACCCGCAGTGGGCGTTCGGCCTGCTGGGCTTCGCCGGCTTCGGCGCGATGCTTGTGGCCTGCGCCCCGTCCAGGCCGTGGTTCATCCGGCGCCTGCACACGTTCTGAGACGACCGGAAGGCTTGCCCGCTCAGTAGCGGATCGTGAAGCCGTCGAAGCGCTCGGAAAGGTCGATGTAGCCTGCGTCCACCAGGTCCACCCGCGCAGAGGGCGGGCCTTGCGCCAATTCGTGGCGGAAGCGCTCCAGCGCCTCCCAGCCCGCTTTTGACTCCTCGTCGGCCTGGGCCTGCCCGGCCACGGAGCCGTCGGGCATGTTGCGCACCCAGCCGTTCAGCCCCAGGGCCCGCGCCGTTTCGCGCGTCCAGCCCCGAAACCACACGCCCTGGACGCGGCCTGCGACGTGGAAATGCAGTGTGGGGATCTTCATGCGACCTTCATACAAGCCACGAAGCCCCAGCGCAACACTCGCGCAGGGTTGTGCAGGCAGTGCGCCCATGCTAACGTGTCTCTTCGAGACGCAACCACTTCCCCCCACTCAACAAAATGGAGCCACCATGTTCGCACGCCTCGCCCTTGCCTGCATCCTCGCCTGCCTTCTCGGCACCACGGCCCTGGCCGACGAGCTGACCCCGGCCAAGCAGGCCGACATCAAGCTGCTGCTGGCGTCCTCCGGCGGCGCCACTGTCGGCAAGAAGATGGCGAGCATCATGACCCGGCAGATAGTGGAAACGCTGCGCCGCACGCGCCCGGACATCCCGGTGCACTCGCTCGCCATCGTCGAGCGCGAGGTCGTGAAGATGTTCACCGAAACCTTCGACGCTCCGGGCGGCGTGGTCGACCGGCTGGTGCCGCTGTACGCGAGCACCTTCACGCACGAGGAAGTGCGCGAACTGCTGGCGTTCTACCAGTCCCCCACGGGCAAGAAGGCCGTGGCCTCGCTGCCGCGACTCATGGTGGAGGGCCAGAAGATCGGGCAGCAGCTGGCGCGTGACGTGGCGCCGGAGCTGAACCGGCGCATCAAGGAGGCGCTGAAGCAGGAAGGGGTGGTTCTGGACAAGATGCCCTAGACCGGGCGCTCTTCAGACTCTAACGCCGCCCTGGCGCCGGATGGCGTTGGGGCGGCGTTTGGTGTTGGTGGGGTTGATGCTCCCCCCCTCAAATCCCCCGGGCCCAGGCCAGCATCGCCGCCAGGGCGATGCTCCCGGCGAGGAAGCGCCAGTCCTCCGAGGCGACGTACACCCCGATGCCCAGCAGAAGGATCAGCGCGTAGGCCCACGTTTCCGCGCAGGCCTTCACCAGCTTGTCCGCGCCCTCCTCCACGCTCAGCATCACCGGCTCGATGACCTGCCACACCTCTTCCGGCAGAATGGATCCTTCGTGCTTGCCGCCCTCTCCGTTCGGCGCGTCCTGCCCGCCCGCCCTCGACCAGCGCGACTGCAGCTTTCGCCCGCACTTCTCGCAGGTGTGCGCGTCGTCCGCGTTCTTGGTGCCGCAGCTGGTGCAGAGGATCATCGGGAGCCCTGCGCCGGGGCCTACTGCAGCAACTGCTGGCGGTAGTACTTGGCGCGGATCGCGCCCATCTTGGCCTGGATGTCCGCGATGCGCTGCTTGCTCGACGGGTGGGTGGACAAGAACACCGGCGGGGTCTGGCCCTTCTTGGCGCTGTACGCGTCCATCTTCTGCCACAGGGTCATGGCGCCTGAGGGCTCATACCCGGCCATGGCCGCCAGGATCATGCCGACCTCGTCGGCCTCGGACTCCTGGGTGCGGCTGTGCGGCAGCAGCACGCCCACCTGCGCGCCCACGCCATAGGCCTGGGAGAATATCTGGCTCACGGCGGGGCTGGTGCCCGCGCCCAGGGCGATGCTCGCCGCCTGCCCGCCGAACTGGAGCATCAGGGCGGTGCTCATGCGCTCGCCGCCGTGGCGTACCAGGGCGTGGGCGATCTCATGCCCCATGATGGCGGCCAGCTCGTCGTTGGTGGTGGCAAGGTCCAGTATGCCTGTGTAGACGAAGACCTTTCCGCCCGGCAGGCAGAAGGCGTTCACGGTGTCTTTTTCGATGAGGAAGAATTCCCACTTGTAGTCCGGCTTGTTGGAGGCAGCGGCGATGCGCCGTCCGACCCGCTTCACGCGCTCGGCCTGCATCTGGTCGGTGCTCATCTTTTCCTTTTTCACCACATCCTGGGCGGCCTGCAGGCCCAGCTGCGTCTCCTGCCCCTCGCTGATGAGCAGGAGCTGGCTGCGGTTGGTGTAGGCCGCTTTGGCGCAGGCGGCCAGAATGGCGCACAGGGCGATGAGCAGTATGGTGCGTTTCATTGAGCGATTCATGGCTGAACTCCTTGTCCGGGCGGCGCGCGACAGATTCCCGGCGCTGGCGCTGCCCGGCGCATTAAATAAGTATAACCACGCGCAGGCCAAGACTCAAGGGCGCGGGAAGGGGCTGACCTCAGGCGGGCGCGTGCGGCTCAAATGCTCTCGCCGCCGGACATGCGCGTCAGCTCGGCCTCGATCTCCGGAGCGCCCAGGCGCACGCAGCCGGTGTAGGTAAGCCCGTCGATGACGTCCTTGCGCACCAGGAAGTGCCGCTTGGCGAGCCTGGCCAGTTGCGGCCAGTGGGTGATGAGGATCATCTGCTGGCGCGAGGCCAGGGCGGTCAGCCGCTCGCCCACGCGGATGAGCGTGTGTCCGCCGATGCCGGCGTCCACTTCGTCGAAGATGAGGGTCGGCTGCGCGGACTCCGCCCGCAGGCTGGCCAGGGCCAGCAGAAAGCGCGAAAGCTCGCCGCCGGAGGCGATCTTGTCCAGCGGGCGCGGGGGCTGGCCGGGGTTGGGCACCCAGAACAGGCGGCCGCGCTGCTCGCTCAGGATGCCGACGGGGCTGTCGGGCGGCCCGGCGTAGACCTCCACTGGCTCGAAGGCGAACTCCACGCGCGCGTGCTCGGAGAAGCCCAGGCCCGCCAGCTCGCGGCCCAGCCGGGAGCTCAAGTCCTCGGCGGCGGCGAAGCGGGCGGCGTTGAGGGCGTCGAGCGCCTGGCCAAGGCGGGCCGCGGCCTCGGCCTCCTCGCGCGCAAGGCGGCGCTCGTCCAGGGCGCAGGAGTCGAGGAACGACAGGTTCTCGTCCACCTGCCTGCCCAGGTCCACTATCTCGTCCAGGCCCTTGCCGAGCTTGCGCTTGAGCTTGGCCAGGTCGAACAGGCGGGCCTCGATGGCCTCGATGTCGTCGCCGCCTTCGCCATTGGGGGACAGGCGGCGGATGCGCGTCTCCAGCCCGGCCAGGTGGTGGCGGAAGTCCTCGGCGGCGTCCTTGTCCTGGGTGAAGGACGGGTCGAAGGCGGCCAGGGTGGCCAGGCAGCGCGACAGCTCGCCCACCTGGGAGGCAAGCGGCATGTCGCCCAGCAGGGCGTCGAGGGCGCGACCCCGGGCCTCTTCCAGGCGCTCGTGGTCCTTCAGGGCGGCCTTGCGCTCCAGCAGCTCGTCCTCCTCGCTGGGCTGCGGGGCAACCTTGGCGATTTCGGCCCGCTGAAACTCCAGAAACTCGCGCTGGCGGGAAAGCTCGTCCACCTTGGCCGCCAGCTCGGCCCGCGCGGCCTGCACGGCTCGGACATCGGCCAGCGCCTTGTCGCGCGCGGCGAGCACGCCCGGATCGGGCAGAAAGGCGTCGAGGATGCGGGCCTGGTGTGCGGGCTGCAACAGCTTCTGCTGGCCGTGCTGGCTGGTGTGCAGCACCAGCCCGGCGCGCAGCTCGCGCAGGGTGTCGAGCGAGCCCAGGCGGTCGTTCACGAACACGCGGCTGCGGCCGGTGTCGGCGGAAAGCTCGCGGCGGATGATGAGCTCGCCGCCGTTCACGCCGCTCAGCTCCGAGCCCTCCGGCACCACGAACACGGCCTCGACCACGGCCTTCTCCTTGCCGGGCCGCACCAGGTCGGCGCTCATGGGCTCGCCGGTGAGGAAGTCGATGGCGCGCACGATGAAGCTCTTGCCCGCGCCGGTCTCGCCGGTGAGGGCGTTCATGCCGGGCGCGAACTCAAGCTCGGCGTCCTCGATGAGGGCCAGGTCGCGGATGCGCAGCAGCTCAAGCATTGCGGCCCTTGCTGGCGGTAATGTTCCGCGCGGATTTTCGTGCGATGGCGGCGTCCATGTGGATGACGATGTTCTCCAAGGGCAAGGTGCGCAGATGTTTTCCTTTTCGGGATACATACCCGCTCTCGAAGAGCCTATCAATATCTTCCTCGCCCTTGCCGTAGAGCGGGAGGAGTTCCCAGGCCATGTCGCGCCCGCTGCCCAGGGCGGCCTTGAACACGTCGCGGGGCCGGGTCTCGTAGACGTTCTCGCCGGGGGCGCAGGCCCGGCCGAAGACGAAATACTGGCGGCAGACAAAGGGCCGCAACGGGTACACGGCGCAGCCGCCGTCCAGCAGGAACACGCACTCTTCATCCCCCCTCCCGGCAAGCAGCCGGGGCCGCAGCCGGGCCTGGACCTCCAGGGGCATGACCTCCGCCGCGAACCACCACAGGCCCAGGGCCTCGAAATCGGACAGGGGGATCACCTGGCCCTGGCAGCAGGTCCGGCAGCCCTCGCGGCAGGCCACGGCCTCGCCCCGCCGGGCCTCCTCCTGGGCGATCTCCGCGCGCGCGGCCTCGTCCGAAATGTGATAGGCGTTGAGCAGCCGGACAAGCCACGGGTGGCGCGCCTCATGCTCGGGATAGGTCGTGCGCGCGGTGGCCATGCTTCTCGCTCAGCGGCGCAGGCGCGGGTCCAGCAGGTCGCGCAGGCTCTCGCCGAGAACAAACGGTTGAGGCATGCGATGTCCCCCTTAGAACTAGTGACAAGTCAGTTAGCTTTTGACTTTGGCTTGTTGCAGACGGCATCCAGAAGCTGCTTGATGGTCTCGTCAGCCACAACCGGCCACGCGGAACGCGGTATAATCGTAAGCTTACCTGAAAAGGCATTCATCCCATGCCTGCAAATCCACTCTGGCGGTACGGCATTGCTGCGCTCTCTGATGAGCGCGCGAATATCGCTCATTCCCCCATCACAATGATTCCGCTTAACAAGATTCTTTTCAAGAGCAGCCACGGAAGCAGCGTCCAATCCTGCTCCAACCAATCTGTGGCTATATGCACAACCGGCAGAGGCCGAGGTATCACCACACAACTTGGACTCGTAGTAATTCAACGCCTTGCCCGTAAAAAACCATCGGCTCGCCTCAGACGGATTGCTGTTACCATACCTTCCTGCCAACACATGGAAAAATGGCGGGCTAACCAGCCGTTGATTGCCCAATATCCATTCGATAAGGGCAGCATCAAACTCCGGTGTGCGCGGGGCATAGGCGGCCAGCAGCGCAGCATTGTTTGGGGTCTTGCGGTATGCTTGCTCGAGAAAGGCGATGAGGTTGGCTGGTGATTTAAATATCTCTTCCGTCAGTTGCTGGGTTGGCTCACTCCAAAACCCAGTAACGCTCATGTCCTGTCCGTTTTGCACCATAGCCATAAGCATGGCGTGTGGTGTTTGTGGGGTGGGCTGCTTTGCCGCATCAGCAGGCCGGGGTGTCGCATGGTAAACCGTTCCGACGTGTCCCCCCTGGTCCTTCAAAAGCACCTCTGGGACTGAAGGTCCACCACCAGGGGCAACGTTGACGAACCTCGCGCCGCCCTTTGCGGGTGCTGCGACCGCCTGCGCGGCCAAAATCTTGCTCATTCGCTGGAGGCCATCGGCTGCCACCGTATCCCCGTCCTTCAAGGCCTCTTCAAAAAGTTTTCGGCTCCTCGTCAAGTCCTGCGGGATCCCGACCCCAGATGCCAGGGCATCGGCGAGACAGGTTTTGGCCTCAGCGAACCCCTGGTCCGCAGCCTTACTGAACCAATGGACTGCCAAGGCCTGATTTTGGATACCACTATGTCCATCCTTGTACATGAGCCCCAGGAAGAACTGCGCCATGGCAAAACCGCCTTCCGCAGACTGAAAGATTAACTGCTCCCCCCTGCTAACGAGATCAGACCGCCCCTTTTGCTTAATCATGGCGTGGCCGAGAAAAAACTTGGCCTCCAGATTCCCCTGATTCACCAGTTTGTTCAAGATGGAAATGTCTTCCGGGTTACCCCAACGCGTTTTAAATCGCGTGACTTCCTGTTTCCAAGTCGTCGCACTGACCCTGCTGGGTAGAGCAACCTGGCAAATAACGAAAGCAACGGTGAGCCAAACGAAGAGGAAAGTGCGTTTGTTCACTAGAGCAGAGGCAACCATAGCCATCTGGGACGAGCTAGCAGGCAACGTATTCATACCATTCGTTAAATCGAATGGACAATTCTGGCAATGGGAAAGACAGGAACAGCCGAAAGCTAGCGCCTCAGCCTTGGGTCCAGCAGGTCGCGCAGGCTCTCGCCCAGGAGGTTGTAGCCGAGCACGGTGAACAGGATGGCCAGGCCGGGGAATACCGAGAGCCAGGGCGCGATCTCCAGCACCTCCTTGCCGTCGAGCAGCATGTTGCCCCAGCTCGCGTCCGGGGGCTGCACGCCCAGGCCCAGGAACGACAGCGACGACTCCACCAGGATGGCCCCGGCGATGCCCAGCGTGGCCGAGACCAGCACCGGAGCCAGCGCGTTGGGCAGGATGTGCCGGAAGATGATGCGCAGCGGCCCGGCCCCGGCCACCTTGGCCGCCAGCACGAAGTCGCGCCCGCGCAGGGCCAGGGTCTCCGCGCGCACCAGCCGCGCCACGCCCATCCACGAGGTCAGGCCGATGACGGCCATGATGGTGACGAGGCTCGGCTCCAGGAACGCGATGACCGCCAGGATCAGGAAAAAGGACGGGAAGCAGAGCATCACGTCCACTCCGCGCATGATGAGCTCGTCCGTGAGCCGCCCGAAATAGCCCGCCACCAGCCCCAGCACCAGCCCGATGCTGGAGGAGATGCCCACGGCCACGAAGCCCACCCAGAGCGACACACGCGCCCCAAAGAGGATGCGCGAGAGCACGTCGCGCCCCAGGGCGTCGGTGCCCAGCCAGTGCGCGGCGGAGGGCGTCTGCAGCATGGCGTCCACGTTGATGGCGTTGGGGTCGAAGGGCGCAAGCAGCGGGGCCAGCACGGCGGCCAGGCTCATGCCCCCCACCAGCACCAGTCCGGCGGCGAGCATGCCGTAGCGGTCGAGCCACGTGGGCGGGCGCAGCGGCGTCTTCTTCCTGCTCACGACTCGCCCCCCCTTGAGCCGGACCGGATGCGCGGATCGGCAAGGCCGTAGCCCACGTCGGCCAGGAGGTTGCCGGCCAGCGTGAGCACCGCGCCCAGCACGAGGCTGCCCATGATGAGCGGGTAGTCGCGGCTCATGACCGCCTGGTAGAAGAGCTGGCCCAGGCCAGGCAGGGCGAAGATGGACTCGATGATGACGCTGCCGCCGATGAGCCCCGGCACGGACAGCCCCAGGATGGTGATGACGGGCATGAGCGCGTTTCTGAGCGCGTGGCGGAAGATGACCGTTCGGGCGGGCAGGCCCTTGGCGCGCGCGGTCAGGATGTAGTCCTGGCGCAGCACCTCGAGCATGCTTGTGCGCATGAAGCGCGACATGCCCGCCAGCGACCCGAAGGTGTAGAGGAACACCGGCAGGGCCAGGTGTCGGCAAACGTCCCAGGCCTTGGCCCAGGGGGAGAGCTTGTCGAAGCCAAGGCTCGTGAGCCCGGAGATGGGCAGCACCGGCCAGATGATGCCCAAAAGCAGCATCAAAAGCAGCGCCAGCCAGAAACTGGGCATGGCGAACCCGACGAAGACGACCACCGTCGAGACCCGGTCGAAGACCCCGCCCTGCCGCCAGGCGGCAAACACCCCGATGGGGATGGCGACCAAAAGCGTCAGGATGAGCGAGACGACGTTCATGCCGAAGGTCAGCGGCAGGCGCTCGGCTATCTTGTCCCAGACAGGGCGGCCGTCGCCGGACATGGACCGGCCGAAGTCGAGCCTGGCCATGCGGCCCACCCACTGGCCGTACTGCACGGCGATGGGCTGGTCCAGACCGTAGAGCTTTTCCAGGCGCTCGCGCGCCACGGCGGAGGCGCCGGGGTTCAGCGTCGTCTGCATGTCCGTGGGCTTGCCCGGGGCCAGGTGGATGACCCAGAAGCTGATGACCGTGATGCCAAAGAAGACCACGGCCACCCAGGCCAGCTTGGTTGCGATGCGCAGAAGCGTGCGGGTCATTTATCGTCCGGTGTTGCGGGTGTCCCGGGCTCCGGCCCGGTCTGGCCCATGATTACGTGAAAGCGCGTCCAGACGCAACGCCGACCGGAGCTTGCCAAATTTTCTGCGGTGTTGAAGTTTTTTTATTGACAGATGACCCCCCTGTTCGCTAGACAGTGCTTCCCAACGCCGTGGGGCTGTAGCTCAGTTGGGAGAGCGCTTGAATGGCATTCA
>NZ_JAVHLD010000050.1 GCF_031082295.1 Humidesulfovibrio sp. | reverse complement strand
AGGCTAGAAAAGCCGGATCGCCCGCTTGTTTTTTTGCTCCAATTTTGCTCCACTCCGCTCCACGGAGGTGGAGCATGGCGACCATCAGAAAGCGCGGAAATCTCCAGTGGGAGGCCCGGATCAGGAAACGCGGCTATCCCACAACCTGCAAGACCTTCGACACCAAGGCCGAAGCCGAACAGTGGGCCAAGGAAACAGAGGCGACCATGGGCAAGGGGCAATACGTGTCCGCCAAGGAAGCTGAAGCCTACACGCTTGCCGAGTGCCTTGACCGCTTTGAGGAAGAATATCTGCCTCGCCTGAAAGACCCTAGACGTGAAATCTACAGGATTGACCGGCTTAAACGGAGAGCCATTGCCCATCGGATCATGGCGACGATCCGCTCTAAGGATATCGCCGACTTCCGGCGTGAACGCGAAGCCGAGGGCGTTTCTCCGAACACGATCCGCCTCGATCTGGCCTTGCTCTCCAGGCTGTTCAACTACGCTCGCTCGGACTGGGGAATGGAAAGCCTGACCAACCCCGTGGCCCTGGCCTCCAAGCCGAAATTGCCGACGGGGCGCACACGGAGACTGGAGCCGGGAGAAGAGGAACGGTTGTTGGCCACTTGCGCCCCGGAGTTTGCGCTCGTCGTGCGGTTCGCGTTGGCGACCGCCATGAGGCGTGGCGAGATTGTCGGACTGCGCTGGGAGGATGTTGATATCATGGCCAGCAGGGTGCGTCTGAACGACACCAAGAACAAGGAGTCCCGGACGGTCCCTCTTTCCCGGGAGGCAAAGGATGTACTGCAAGGTCTCCCCCGTCACATCTCCGGGAGGGTGTTTCCCTTTTGCCCCGATCACCTCTCAGCCAAGATGGCCGATGCCTGCCGTGCCGCCGGGCTGAATGATCTGCACTTTCATGACCTGCGCCACGAGGCCACCAGCCGGTTCTTCGAGCATACGGACCTGGACGTGATGGAAATCAAGGCCATTACTGGGCACAAGACGCTGCAAATGCTGGCACGGTATACTCACCTGAGGACGGCCAACCTCGCTGCGAGGCTGGATGGTGCGAAACGTGGGGAGGTCAGGCGCTTGTGATATTTTTTCGAAATAAAAAGGAAAATCATATTTATCTTCTGCATGTTTGTATAGTACTCAGGCCGTGAGTCTTGACTTTCAAGCGGCTGCCAGGGAGACATGCATGAAACCACGGCAAATCAGCGGTGTTCTATTCGATGCCTTCGGCACCTTGTGCCACATCGAACCACCCCGGTTTCCTTGCCGTTCGATTATGAAGGGCTGGCCGCAAGGGGCGTCTGATTGCTATCAGGCCATCATAACGCGGGATGGCCCCCTGGCGGAGTTCGCCAGTGAAGGTCTAGAGCAGAGAAACGTGCGTTTGTAGATTTTGCAAGCCACAATACAACACTCTATTGTTGTCATTTAAATAATTCTAGCATGATTTTCATAGGCTGCTGTCTCTCTAGTACGAAATAAATCAACATGGATATCGTGATCATAGTTACTGTGATTCCTAGTATCCAATTGGTATCCATGATTACACCAAATAAATAACAATTTTCAGTATGATCAACTATAGTCCTCAGACTCATGAATTTTACAAAAGTCTCTTGGGTGTGGCAGGAGACTAAGTAGGATCTCCATATACAAGGAAACTTTAGTGAGTGATTTTAGAGGTGCCCGGGGCTCTAACACCGGCGACGACTATCACGAACTGTGGGCGACCAGACACGCAATACGGCTCCTTGACGACCGGGACCCCCTTCAGGCGCTTGTGGTGGAGGGGCTCGCGTCGGCAGACGAGGCGAGCGCATCCGAGGCGACCTGGGACGGTGTGGATTGCACGCTCTATGAAGGTGGGCGTGATGCCCGTGAGGCCGACCGTGTCGTTGTGGAGCAGTTGAAATATTCCGCTGCCAACCCATTGAGCACATGGACGGTTGCGCGCCTCACCCAAGGTAAGAAGCGCCAGGATTCGGTCTTCAACAGGTTTGCCCGTGCATGGTCTGGTATTCAGGGCTTGGAGCCTAAAGGGCATGTCGAGGTCGTGCTGGTGACGAACCAACAGATCTCGTCCGCAGTGACGACTGCAATCAGTGCGATTGCGGCGGGCGGCGTTGTCATTCCCAAAAAACGTCCCGCGAATGGTGCGACGGACGAGGCAAAGCTCGCTTTTGCAACCGGTCTGGCAAAGGCCGACTTGCCCGAATTCGCCAGATCGCTGCGCTTCGAAGGCGGAATGGGCTCGCGCTTCGCGATTGAGGAACAACTGCTTGGCGACATGGCTGCCTGGACCGACCTCGATCTGCAGCAGTCGGTTGCCAGTCTGCGGCAATTCATCCGCCACCGCATGCGCCCTGAATTCGCTGGTGAGTTGATCACCAAGGAATCGGTGCTTCTCCATGTAGTGGGCGTATCAAATATCGGCGCGCTCTTTCCCTGTCCCCAAGAGCTTACGCGTATTGCGCAGCCGGTCTCCCGGGAGAGTGTCGCTGAGGTTGCGCACCGGATCGTCGCCGGGGAGCAACGAGTCTGCCTGCACGGCCCTGGCGGCATCGGTAAGACGACCGCTCTGCAGCAGATCGAGGATGCATTGCCGGAGAACTCGGTCATGATCACATTCGACTGCTATGGAGGGGGGCGATATCTTGATCCTGCAGCGCTTCGCCACCGGCCCATCGATGCCTTTCTGCAACTGTCGAACGAGCTCGCCACCCGCCTGAGGATGCCGATCCTGCTGGGCCGGCATCAGATCTCGGATCCAGCGCGGCTTTTTGTGAACCGGCTCCGCCATGCAGCGCAGGCCCATGCTGCGGAATATCCTTACGCGCTGATCGTCCTTGCGGTGGATGCTGCCGATAATGCTGTAACAGCGGCTGCCGCGCGTAAGCCGCCCGAATCTTGTTTCGTGCATGACTTTATCGGCTTGGTCGATCTGCCTGCCAATGTACGATTCATCGTCACCGCGCGGACCGGTCGACTTCCGGAGTTAGCGCTACCGTCGAGCTTTCAATCCACAGAGATATTACCTTTTATTCTCGCCGAGACAACCGAGCATGTTCGCAAAACTTGGGACGCGCCGGCCGATTGGCTGGACATCTTCCATTCACTCACAGCCGGCGTGCCGCGCGTACAGGCCTATGCTATGGATTTGGGTGGCCAGCCTCCAGAGAAAGCGCTGGATCGACTCCTGCCGGGCGGCAGGTCGCTCGACCAAGTATTTCGCGAGCAGATCGAGCGCGCATTGGGGAAGAGCGGCAATCCTTCGGACGTCGCGAAGTTCTGCGCAGGCCTTGTTGCACTTGCCCGGCCCGTACCGCTAACCGACCTCTCCGGTGTTCTCACCATTTTGGAGTCAGTGCTTGTCGATATCTGTGCCGACATGGCGCCGGCGGTCCGGCTCAAGGAGGGCAGAGTCAGCTTCGCTGACGAAGATTTCGAATATTTCGTGCGTAAAGAAGGGATATCGGCGATGGCCGAAGTTACCCAGAATGCTGCCGCTTGGCAATTGGGCCGCTGCGGTAGTGACTCTTACGCTGCGAAGCATGTCGCCGGCGCCCTCGTGGCTGCCGGGCGCGGCGGCGACCTGCTGGAACTCGTCGAGCGCGAGCCGGCTCCTGAGATCGTGGCCGATCCGGTGCAGCGCCGCGAAGTAGAGTTGACTCGGCTCCGGCTTGCAATTTCGGTCTGCCGGGAAGCCGGCGATCCAGCACGCGCCTTGCGCTTCGTCCAGATCGGAGGCGAAGGACTGAAGACTGAGCGTGCCCTGCGCTCTTTGCTCTGTGAAAATCCAGATCTTGCAGTCAGGTTCGCGCCTGAAACAGCAGGGCGGCTCATCCTCAGCGACCCAGATCAGATTGGCGCGCATGGCCCCTTTCTGCTGCACAAACAGGTCATCAGCGCAGAGGTTGGCGATGGTATCTCGCTTCGTGAAGGTCGCCGGATGCTAACTGCTTGGATGGCCGCACGAAAGGACGTAATCGCAGAACGCCGTGCATCGGCATGGCGGCTGGAGTTAGCGGACGTCGCCGCTGACGTGGAGGCCGCACTGAAGGCGCGTGGTCCCGAGCAAGCACTAAAAAAACTGCGAAGCTGGAGCCCAAAGCGCGTCCGGCTCGAAGTTGCGAAGTATCTTGTCCCGCGATTACTTGCCGAAGGTCACGCCGACCTGATCCAATCGGTACTCGATACCGGCGAGCTGCGGCCTTGGGAGGAAATATTCCTTCTTGTGCCGATGGCTATCGCCACCATTCCCGTGGATCGTCAACGCCTTGCCGCTGGGCTTAAGGCATTAACGCAATACCGGATGAATGTTCGGCAATTCTTCTCCTCATCTGCGCATGGCAGGGGGCATTTGCCCTGGGTGTTCGATATTGCGATGTGCGCCTGCGAGCTGCTGACACGCGAGGATGCTGCCCGCACCTTGGTGGACAGCCTGCTCGAAGAAATAATGCAGCCCGCCAATCGCAGCATCGCAATCCATTCGCTCGACGATACCGGTCGACTCGATTTGCTCCTCCGTGCATATACACTGCAAGCAGTGCGATCAGGGCAAATTCCCGAACAATCAGGCCTATTCGAACACCGGCCCAAACCCGTCGACAAGGGTGCAAAGCGCCAGCATGACTATCGTGAAGAGGAATCCGACCGGCGGCTGAAGGAAGCGGTCTCATCTGTTTTCAATATCTATGCCGCCAGAGCGATGGTGTTGGCGGGAACGGGGAAGGGGGATGCCGAGTCGGCCGAGGAATTACTCAAGCGATATTCCAAGCGCCGCGAGGAAGATCATTGGCGCTTCTCGACCCGTCGCGGTGCCGGCACGCTGGCGATGGCCGCCGCGCGTTCACTCTTGGTGCTGCTCGGCACCAATATGGACCCGCAGATACTCACTAAGCGGGCCACTCATATCCATGGGCGATGGGGAACCGGCGATCTCTCGCCCGATGAGGACTTCGCCGTAAGGATTGCGCTGTGTCCAGCCTTGCACCCCACCTTGGTTGATGGTGTTGATGCCTCGGTGCGACAGATACGGGGCCGGCGTATCGGAGCGGGCGACAAGTCCAAGGCACTTGTCACCTATGCACGACTGTTGCTTCCGGTTAGCCTTGACGACGCCAACGCAGTCTTCAACGACGCGGTTGAGGCCGCGAGTCAACTCGATGAGGAGATCATCCCACAACTCCGCCTACTCGGTTCCCTCTTTACCCGCGGGATTGACTGTGTCGGCGACCGGCGGTCGGCGGCGCAGAACCTGTCGGAGATCATGGCTGACGCCGCGATTTGCCTGGAAGGGTACGACGGGCTGCCCTGGGACGAGGTAATGGAAACGCTCGCGGCACTCGACCTGCCGTTGGCTTTGGCTAATGCCGCACGATGGGAAGATGCTGATCTCGCGAGGTTGGGCTACACGCTTCCCCCGGTGTTGAAGACTGGAGTTCTGACTCGTGCGTTGCAGCCAGCTGCGGCGGTGGCCCTCGATTTGTTGCTGCATGGTGATCATCAGGTCAACGAGGCCGCACTACAGGCCTTCTCGGGTAGCGCGCCGTCGGTGTTCCTCGAGGAAGCTGCCTGGGACAGCCTCATACGGCACAATCATCGCAAGGCAGACAAACTTCTTGAGCTGATTGCTGCTACCAAGGTGACTGGCCGTTGGACGACCGCGCTGAGAGAGCGACACTCTTTTCTCTCCCGGCTGCCAAACGAGGAGCGTGCCGAATCCGCACATCAGGCGACAAGCGCCTCTCAACGGGGTCATTCCGTCGATCTGGTGAAGCCGAGTTGGACCAGAGACGTCCTGCTGAACGCCGAAGAGCTCGACCGCGTCATTCTTGCGACGCTGAAAGATGCCCGCGCCGCAGGACACTATATCGCGGCATCCGAGGTGCTGGGCTGGGCAGCTGCAACCGTCGCTATGCGGGACCGCATCCCATTCCTTGACATTCTCTGCAAGATAAAATCGGGGATAGGCGTGGAAACGATGGAAAAGCTCATGGATCTGCTCAGTGAATGGAATTCACCTGCAATTAGGAGCTGGGCTGCGATATCATTTCCCGATGTAATCATCGATCACTTCCCCGAGTTCGTCAGATACATCGACCACGATCAATCCTTGCTCCCAAAGGCTCTTGAATATCCCGCGATGTCGCCTGCCAAAACCATCGACCTTCTGCTCTGTGGCGTCGAGTTGCACGGCCAGTCATTGAGCGGTGGTCAAGTCTTCGCGTTGGCAGGACTGATCTCGGGTTATCTTGACGCTACCGCCGCAGCCGATCTCGGCATCTGGTATGCTGAGAGGCTGGCCTACCGCATTGCGCCGGAAGATCGCGATCAGACATGGGGTTCGGATGAACTGCCGACTGCTGTGCCAGCTGCGGTCGCGCGCGTTCTTTATGCCTGTCTGGGCGACTTTGATGTCCGCGTCCGATGGCGTGCTGGGCACGCAATCCGACGGCTCGCCAGGCTTTCCGCGACAGAAGAACTCCAGGCGTTGATTGCCGAATATGGCAGGCTGAAGGAGGAGGTATACCGCTCGCCGAGGCTCGACTTCTATTGGATCGCTGCGCGTCTTTGGTTCGTTATCGCCTGGGATCGTATCTCAGCTGAGATGCCAGACATTGGCAAATTGGCGGGACCAATGCTGCTGGCAATCGCCCGGAACGAGGATTTCACGCATGTCCTGGTCAGATCCTTTGCGCGCGATGCATGCCTCAAGCTGGTAGATGGTGGGCGGCTTTCGCTGAATGAAGCAGAGATTCAGCAGTTGAAGGACGTGGCGCGTTCAACGCTGCCGACGCAACCGGGGCCGAAAGGTCATCCGGCAGGATGGGGCCGCCATTCAGATGCCGAATGCCGCCGCTTCCAGTTCGATTCAATGGACACCATTCCCTACTGGTACGTTCCTGTGCTACGCGAATTTGCCGATGTTTCGCTGGATCAGCTGCTTACTACGGCGGAGGCATGGATCATCGACCGCTGGGGCTATCCCGGTAATATCCGGGCTTATAATGCCGAGCGTCGGCGGCATCGTTTCACGGGCCAGAATTGGTCGCTAACGAGCAATCGACACGGATCAAACCCTACGATCGAACGGCTGAATAATCATCTCGAGTGGCATGCGTTATGGTGCGCTGTGGGCGAACTTATGCGCACCGAGCCGCTCGTCGCCCATGAGGAGCCGGTCTGGGATGACCTGACCCAGCGCATCGCACGCGAGATGCTGACCGAGCCGCCACTCTGGTCGGCCGATCTCAGAGTCCCGACGCCTTTGCGACCTGATTTTTGGTGTGCGTCAAATGCATCCCTGCCCGAATGGGTGACGGACGTGCGGGAGGGTCGCATGCGGCGCGAACTCGAGGCAGCGGATCGTCCCGGCTACTTCGTCGTCGATGGCTGGTGGGAGATTCGCAGCAACAACCGCGTCGAGACAGTGTCATTTTCAAGCGCGCTAGTTGAGCCAACAGTGGCGGATGCGGTGCTCCGTGCGCTTCAGACAATGGAGAGCGCCTGGGACTATAAGCTTCCTGACGAGAATGAAGAAAGATTCGAGGTGGACGAGTCGCCCTATCGAATGGTCGGGTGGGTGCAAAACATATCATGCGATGGCGGGATCGACACGCAAGATCCACTGTGCGGAGTCGCGAACAATTTGGATCTGCGGCCAGGTAGACGCGTACGCGATGCCTGCGGATTGAGTTGTGATGTGACGGGGAAACCTTACTGGTCGGTCCAGGGGCGGCCGCCGATGTTCCTGTATGAGGTTTGGGGCGAACGCGACGACGATGAACGCTACTCCACGGACGTTGCTGTATCTGGACGTAGGTTACTGGTCGAACGAGACCAGTTGATGGAGTTCCTCGAGAGCGAGGGGTTTGATTTGGTGATTGAGGTGGAGGTTAACCGTGAAGGACGGGGAAATCGACGAAGCTATGACGAGAAAGACGACACACCCAAGGCGCAATATGACAGACTCTATCGGCTCGACAGGGCGGGAGGACTCCACACCGCCGAAGGACGTGTTGGCACTTGGTCGGGTGATTGTCCGTCAACTTGAATTGGCGCAACGCGGAGAAGTGCTCGCCAGGTGGATGGCGCACCATCTTGCGGAGTTGATCAAGGCTGCGGAGAGCAGCAGAGGCACCGCGAAGCAGGATGCGGAAGATCACGCGGTCGATCTCATCCTCAAGCTCTGGGCGAACCGTCGCGCCCTGCCTGTGCCCGCCGATCCGTTGAACGGGTATCGCGACGTTATCAGGATACTCAGTTGCTTGCAGCCGAGCGCAGATCCTTGGCACCGCTTTCGCCGAGCTTCCTCCGATGAGGAGCTGTTGCACAACATGTTTGGTGCTATGGCACAACTCATCAAATGTGGCCTTCTGCTTACCCGTGAGACCGATTTGCGCGAGATCGACGATATAGAACGAGCAGCGTTGTCGGAGGAGGAAACGTATTTATTAGAGATATTTGAAGATTGGGAACGTTTCTTCGTTAGCTCGGCGTCTAGCAATACAGAATTTGAACTTCTATTTCGCGAAATTATTAATGATGAATCCGAATCAGAAGACAAATCTGAAGCATTGCTAGCGGCGGATAAGTCGGAAGTAGATTCGCCTGCCGTGCACCGCGCTGCCATCTTGAAGCACGTAGAAGCTTTCCAGGCACGGCTTGCGGACCTACTCAAGCAATGGCGACGTAAGACTATGTTGGATAACGACAAGGAAGACGCCCCTGGTAGGGAAGATGACAACTGAACCGAATTACAGTCGTGGACAACCCACATAGAGCCACTAACAAAACCGCTCAACGAATTTGAAAGTGATGAGGCAGCAGGCTAGCTTGAACAGATCGAGATAGGCGTCGGCGCTTCGTTCGTAGCGAATACGCAGTTTACCACGACTGCAGCCTCGAGAACCTGAAAAACGGGGCAAGCAGACTCCAGAGACAATTGTGCAGCGGTCTCCGACTCTTTAAGCACAAGGGCATGGTTTATGCCCCCATATGTCCATTAAATTTTAACGGCCAATACTTTTTTCTCGACTGAGCCATCTGCTTATCCTTTCTTCTTTTCGCACAGCATAACATTCAAGCGAGTTAATAACGGCTCCAATCGTGTGGATAGCTCGCTCAAGTGTTGCAAGTGCTGCGTCGATTCCCGTTGCTGGGCGCTCAGGCTGGCTATCTGCTGCCGGATTTGGCGTAAAGCCTGGGCGTGGGCGTTCAGGGTTTGATCCTGCCCGGACAAAGTCTTGGCCTGGGCTTCCTGGGTCTGGCGAAGCTCCTGTTCCAGCGCTGCCAGGGTGCTCGTGAGCAAGCGTTCGATTTCGCTCATGGTCTACTCCAATTTCACGGCCTTCTGTTTGCCCACCGTCCAGTCGGTACGGGCCGAAGTTTTGGGCGGCAGGACGATGAACCGTCCATCCTGGTTCTCCAGGAGCCGCAATCCCCATGTCCGTTTTTCCAGTTGATCGGCGATGCTCTCCAGTTCGGCTTTGCTCGCGTGCAGGTTCTGAATCTCGCCCTGCAGGGCCGTGACCTTGCGTGTGAGCAGCGTCACCACGCCCCAGCCGCCAAGGCTCGCCCCCAGGAGTATGCTCAGGCTCAGGAGCAGGGCCTGGAGGCATTTCTTGCCAAAGGCCCAACTCAGGGTTTGGCAGCGTGAGGCGATGGTCTGTTCCAAGCTCCCAAGCCTGTCGCGGATAGCGGCTTCGGTTGTACTGAGCGCGGCGGTCGATGACTGCCGCAAGCTCTCGCTCAAGTCGCTGAATTGTTTCCTGGCCAGGACCTCGATCTCCTGCCGGTCCTGTTCGGTCTTGGCCCGCATCCGCTGCGTCAGGGCCGCGAGCGAGTCGCCAGTTTGCTGCATAGATTCCCCCCTTGAGGCGAAGTTTCTCCCCGCTTGCCGGGTCTTTGACGGTGACATGGGCCTTGCCGACCCTGTTGATCTCAAGACCTGCCTCGCGCAAGGCCGTGAGAAGATCGGCGCGGTTTTCGACCTGGCCTTCTTCGATCTTCATGAGCAGGTAGGCGTGAACGGCGTCCTTGGCCTCGGCGCGTTCATCCTTCCCGGGCGCCTTTCCCCAGCGGATCAACCTGGCTTGGTGCAAGTCCGCGTGTTCGGGCGTGCGCAGGCGCGCCCGGGCTGGATCGTCCGGCCTGGCCCAGCCTTCGCGATGATTGTGCAGGTCGCGGAATACGTCGAAGTGCTTCTGCCAGCCGGGCGGGCAGGGGTTGAACGACTTGCCGCTCGAAAGCTCCAGGCGCGGGATGACGAAGTGCAGCTCATGGTGGTTGGCATGGCAATGCCGGACCCATAGGATGTTGCGCTGGTCCGGCTCCAGACCGGCAAAGGCCACGGCCTCGAAGTCGTCCATGACCCGCGTTTCCTGCTCCGGCGTCACCCGATCATCCGGATGCCAGGACAACACCCCGGCCGTGAACTTCCATTTGGTGTCCAGGGAGTCGATCAGTTCGCGCGTCGTCTCCGGATCGCCGCGCAACACCTCGGGAGGGCGTTCGTCCCGATGTGGGTAGTCCAGACGCACGAGGTAGCGCGTCGGCGCGTCCCCGCAGCCCTGGCCGTGCGGAAAGACTTTCATGTACATAAAGTCATCCCAGAGGGTTTTGACTCCAGGGAGGGAGGGGCTTCTCGCGGGTCGCTGTCCTCAGGGGCAGCATATCGCCTGAGCTCTCTCTCAAGGCTGAAGAGGGCGGCAAGAACCTGCAGGGCCTCCGCTCGCCTTTTGTAGGTGTTGGCCCAGCGGGCCACCTGATTCAGATTCGCGCCGATCCGGGCAAGCTGCCGCACGCGTTCTTTCTCAAGCGGCGTTCGGCGCAGGCGGTAGTCCATGGTCCTCTGGCGGATGAAATCCGTCACGGTCTGGCCCTGGGCGGCGGCCTTGGCTGTGATGGCCTCTTTCTCCGCCGGGGTGACGCGCAGCTTGATCCAGGCGGTCCGGTTCGGTGTGCTTTCTTTCATGGAGTCACCTGCCTTGATGCCTTTGGCAGGGGTCGAGGGGGGCGCAGCCCACCCGCCAGCCCCGACAGGGGGCACCGCGACAGCGTGTGCCCACCGAGGGTAGGCTGGCCCTGCGGCTTACCAGCGGTGGACGCGGACTCTCCCCGGCAACATGGTGGCAGCGAAAGAAGCGAAAGAAGCGCAAAAAGCCTCATGCGTCGCCCTCCCTTTCTTCGCTTTTTTCGCTTAATTCGCGCAGGGAGAGGATGACCCGGGGGCGGCCTGCATTTTTGATCTTGGTGATGCTGATACGCTGCTGGGCTTCGAGCTGCTGGAGGAGGGGTTGCAGACGCTCGCGGGGGACATGCCTGCTTAAGGCCGCGCTCAGTTCGGTGGCCGAGAGCGGGCCGGTCTTGAGCGCCTCCAGGATTTTATCCGCAAGCGGGTCCACCGCCCGGTCCCCGAAGATGTACAGGGCCGAATCCTGGGCATAGCGCCACATGGCCAGGGCCGCCTGAAGATGTGGCTCGGCGATGTGCCCCTGGCCATCCAGAAGGGCATAGATCAGGGCAAGGCGCAGGGTCTGGGCCTCGGCCCGGTTGATGACGCTCCCGGCAAGCCCGGTGTGCTCCTGGGACAGTTCCGGATAGATGGTCTTCCATAGGTCAAGGGCCGGTGCGGTCATGGTCATGGCGCGGCGTTTCTGAGCTAGCCCCACAATCCGCCACAGCTCGCGTTGCAGCGGAGCCAGTTCATTGTCCGGCATCCTGGAGGGCAAGGCCACCAGCTTGGAGCGCCGGACGCATATCCACAGGAACCGGTTCCCGAAGCCGTTGACGGCCTGAACCTCGCCCAGGCACACGGCCAGCTCCTGTATGGTGATGTGGGTGATGATGCAGATATGCGCCCCCCGCACCACCACGGGATTGTTTTTGGTCAGGGGGGCATAGTCGCCGGAATCCCAGAAGCAGCGGATGCCCATGGAGACGGTGTTGCCCTCCCGCTTAATGCAGACCAGGCAGCTGGCAAATTCCTCGTCGATAATGATGAGCCGCATGTCCCCTTTCTCGCGTAGCGGCTCGGATGGGTTTTGGCGCTTGCGGCGTTCTCGTTCCTCGTCGGTTTCGTCGCGCACATGATGGGCCAGGCCTTCACCAGTGGAGAGCGGGCCGCCGCTTTCCCTGGCGGGCAAGGGCAGGCCCCAGGCCTCCAAGTCTGCGGGTTGGCAATGCTCGCGGCTAAAGAGTTTGGTCACGGGATGGCGGGACGTGCCCTTGCGGGCCTTGCTGGTGTTGCCGCAGAGCACGGCGAAAAGGCGCGCCGGGTGGACCGTCTCCCCCACGTAGATATGTGGGCCTTGGCCTGGCGCGTAGCCGTAGACCTCTGCAGCGAAGCGCACCAACGTGGTGATGCATATTGCCGCCGGGTCGGCTTCACTGTCGCGCGTGGCCAACCGGACAAAGTCCCCCAAGAATCCGGGACAGGCATCAAAGGAGAATCGCGGCCATTCCTTGAGGGCAAGATCGCCGGGATCGTCCGGCGGTGCGCCGATAAGCGGCAAAATCCGTGGCAATCCACGACTTGCGCCACTCATTGTTCACCCCTTTCCCGTTGTTCCTTTTTTGTCGGCCTGCCGCGCCGTCTGACAGGGAACTGTGAGCGCTGGTTCTTGACCTCGACGTCGGCTCGCTGGGCTTTTTCGGCGATCCAGGCGTCAACCCCCTCGACAGGCCATGCAAGGCGGCGGCCCAACTTGATGGGAGGGGGGACCGCGTCGTATTGTTTACGGGAGAGATGCCCATGGATAGATGCGACAGTTTTTCCGAGGATCGTGGACAATTCGCCGATGTTATAAAAACGCTTGCAAACCATAATTCATGCCTCCTTACTGGGACGATTGGGTATTTTTGGGCGTCCACAGGGATTCATGATGTTGTTTCCATACGCTTTCATATGAGTCAATGCTTCAATAAAAGCATTTAATATCGCAAAATACTCCGAAACACTCTGAAATACTCCGTAATGATCGGAAATGCTCCGAAATATGCATTGTATATGACAGATATTTACCGTTAGTGGTTGTCATGAATCAAACAAGGTGACCTGCTCGGCCCTTTTCGGACCAGTTGAAACTTGAGAAGGTGCTTCCCGCCGACAAAGAGGGAGCCATGAGGAAATCACGATTTTCAAAAGAGCAGATGGTGGGCATCCTGCGTGAGGCTGACCGCGACCCGGTGCCTCAGGTGGCCAAGCGGCACGGCGTGAAGACCAAAGACCTCGCCGCGCTCTTGTCCAAAAGCGGGGTGAATGGTATCATTCAAGACAGTTATGAAGCGAGGACCGACCATGGACGACATGAACTTGCCCGAGACCTACAAGGGCTACTCGACAAAAGAACTCCTGGCCTTCTGGGAGCGCTACTGCGAGGGAAAGGAGCGAAAAGCTCCCGTGGAGAAGATACGGGCAATGCGCGGTCTGCTGAAAGACTACAAGATCGCGCCGGTATTCAGAAACCCGGGCGCGGTGAGCTACCTCAAAACGCCGGAATCCACGGTGGCGAAACCTTAAACTCGACCCGGCTGCCCTGAATCACCCTGGCCTTGATCCCCTCATTCCAGGGCGGGCAGGGGGTCATTCCGTCAACTGCTCGGGCCGGACTTCCAGAGCCTCGGCGATCTTGAGTAGGGTCGCCCGGCGGGGCCTGGCCCCCTTGGCTTCCATCTGGGCGTATGCGCCGCGCGAAATCCCCGCCCTGGCCGCAACCGCCTCCTGGGTCAGCCCCAGATATTCGCGCCACGCGCGTATCAGGCTTTTCTTTTCCCGGCGGGCGAGCTTGGAGACCTCCCAGGGGATCGCAACGTCATCGTCAACGGACTCCCTGGTCAAGGCCAGGTATTGCGCATACGGCAGGACCACGAAGAGCGGCTGCCCCTCATGCTCGATGATCTGGGGGCTAGTAGGTGCGTTCATTGCGTTTTTTTACCTCCGTGATGACCACTTTGCCGTCCTCTACCTGGAAGAAAACCCGGTAGGCTCCAACACGAAGCCGGTATCCGGCTCTGTCGGTCAGCTTCTTCACATTCCGGCAGTTCGGCCAGGACGCCAAGGCATCGATGGCGTCATCGATCGCATCGCTTTCGGCGGCGGGAAGTTTTCCAAGCTGCCTATGCGCCTTCTTCAAGATTTCGATGCGAATCATGTATGCTTTTGTAGGTATTTGATGGTTTACTGTCAAGAAGGGTTTGGGTGTGAAGGCGCACCGTGGGTATGGGTGAAGTGACGAAACCGTCTCTCCACCGTCTCGGACAGGAATCTTTTTCGGAAAAGTGTTTGTTCGAAATGGCTCCAGGATCGTCTACGGCCCCGGGATGGGGAAGAAGGATCTTCTCGGAGATTGAACCACCCCCGGTCGTATGGCCGGGAGGATTGAGTTTGCGGGGAAGCGAAGAGGGCTGACTACGACAGAGCCCGGCGTGACGCACAACGGGAGGAGCTTCACTTTGCTTGTTCAACGAAGCTATTGAGCCCGCAATGGGCAGGAAAACCAGGCGTCTGGTCCCCGCACCTCGGCAGGGGCTGAAGAGAGCGCCTCCACCCTGTCCGAGTTACCTTCGTACCCATAATCATCAATCGGAGATCACGGCAAGCTTTTTGGAGTAGCCTTTTGCTCCAATTTTGCTCCACTCGCACTGAAAAACTGTGGAGAACCATAAAAATTTATGAGCACACAATTATTTGATAATATTTGATTAATTATGATAACGTGTGGATAAGATTGGTTGATTTTTAGGACTCAAAATCCGGCGGTCGCAAGGCCTTGAGGGTTCGAGTCCC
>NZ_JAVHLD010000004.1:17491-181215 GCF_031082295.1 Humidesulfovibrio sp. | reverse complement strand
CTTATTTATAGCAGACTTATTTGAAAATCTGCAAGAAATATTAAAATCACTCGCCTAGTGATATTGTGAAATCATCCGTGTCTGCCGGTCATCATGTCGCCCATTTTTGCACTTGGCTGGAATATCAGAATTATAAATTGTCTAGACAATTCGTCTGATGCGGAGTAGTAAAAATTAATTTGCTCATCGAAATTGAACTCAAGGCTTCAAGTTTAGGGCTTGCTGAGGAGGGCGCGCATGGGGAAAATGGATTGGTCCGTTGACCAATTGGAGCGTGATCTTGCCGCGAGTTTTGCCCTGCTTGGGCGCATGGAGCAGGGAGGGGCGCTTGCCCCAGGCGAGTCTGCCGCCTTGGCGGACGGAGTCATGCGCTGCATGAACGGCGCGCTGCTCAAGGTTTCAGAAAGTCTTGAAGCCCAGGCGACCATGCGCCGCGAGCTGTCCGCCATGCGTGAGGACTTGCTGCGCGCAGGGAGAGAGCGCCAAGCCTTTTTGCAGTCCCAGGAGCAGCGAATCCGTCAGCTTGAGGACGAGGTGCAGACGTTGCGGTCCCAGTCTTTGCTGGCGGAGGATGCCCTGACACACTTCCCGCCAGATGATTTTCTTGCACGCCCTCTTGTGGTCCGCTCTGTTCAGGGTGATTTTCTCGGCGTATCCGTTGTCTCTGGCCAGCCCCTGTGCATGGGTGATTTCGTTCGCCTGGTGGAGCGGGGCGGCGATCACCGACGCATTGTCTGCACCCTCTGGGAAGCGCGCAATACCAACTGGTTCCTAACCATGACCATCAGCGGCCAGCACGCTGGTCACAGGCGCTGTTACGTCCTTGAAACCAGGGCTGTGCTGACGCCAAGCGGCAATCATGTCACTGAACTGGTCGGCATGTCCGAGGATGGTGTTCGGGTCTCTGACGAGTTTCTACTGCAAATGTTTCGTCAGTTGCGCGAAAGTTTGCAGGAATAGTGAGGATTTGCTCTAGATTTACTCTTGATTGAAACCATTGCTTTAGGGTAGTCCCTTTTCTATCTCTCGTGTCATTTTCGGAGGAGCAACCATGCCACAAGTCGCAGCCAGGATCAGCAACGACCATGAGAAGTGGCTCAAGGACTTCTTCAAGACAAAAAGCGCTGGCGCTGAATTCATTCTGCCATGGGCTGTGGATGTCTTCTTCAAGATGATCCGCGGTGTCTCCGTGGAGTTCACCACGGCTGAGCTCAAGACTGTGCTGGAGGCCCATCGCGAGGTGCGGCTCCTGCCAAACCAGTCGAAACAGGCCTACCTCTTGTTGCGCGTCGAGAGCGCCTGCGAGGAGCGCGAAGCCCACATCATGCACGGCGCAAGCCGCAGCAACCTTGAGATCAAGCTGCGCCGCCTAAGCGATCTGCAAGCCACCGCGCTCATGATCTGGGCCACGGCCTACTGGACGAGCAAGGCCTGGGGTGGCGTCTCGCTGGACGATTACGTGAAGCTAACCTGCACTGGCGGCTAGCAGTCGCCACGAGCGGACTTCGACCTCCCCGACCGTCTGGCCTCCGAGGCTTCCCGATTTCAAGGCGCTGCAGCCCTTGCGTCGCAACCCGACGATATTCTGAGGATCTTTTCCCATGCACCACTGTCCTACCATTCTGACCATTGCCGGGTCCGATTCCTGCGGGGGCGCGGGCATTCAGGCCGACCTCAAGACTATCGCCATGCTCGGCGGCTACGGCTCGTCGGTCATCACTGCCCTCACGGCCCAGAACACCACCGGCGTCAGCGGCATCCACCCGGTGCCTGCCGAGTTCGTTGTGAGCCAGTACCGCGCCGTGACCACGGATTTAACCGTGAGAGCGGCCAAGACGGGCATGTTGTTTTCGGCGGAGATCATCAAGGCTTTGAGCCAGATTCTGGCCCAGCGCGATTTTCCGCTCGTGGTCGACCCGGTGTGCGTTTCGCAGTCGGGCACTCGCCTGCTGGAGGAATCCGCCGTGGCGGCCATGGCCCGCAACATCTTCCCCCTGGCCGACCTGCTGACACCGAATCTGCCTGAGGCGGAGCTGTTTGCGGGCATGCGCATCAAGAGCGCCCAGGACATTTGCGAGGCGGCGGAACGGTTGCTGGCGCTTGGCCCCAAGGCCGTGCTCATCAAGGGCGGGCACATGGATTCCCCGGCCAGCACGGATTGGTACGTCACGCCGGGGCAGAAGGCCATTCCCCTCATGCAGACCCGCGTGGATACCAAGAATCTGCACGGTACGGGCTGCACGCTCTCGGCCGCCATCACCGCGCACCTGGGCCTTGGCCTCGACATGCTGGTGGCCGTGCGGCGCGCCCAGCATTTTTTACACGCGGCCCTGCGCGCCAGCTACGCCGTCGGCGCGGGTGGCGGCTCGCCCAACCACGCAGTGCCGCTGGTCAAGGAGCAGGCGCGTCTCGGCCTTTTGCGCGATCTTGCCGATGCCGGGCAGGCGCTTGCCATCATGCCGCGTTTCGCCAAGCTCATCCCGGAGGTGCGCTCCAACCTGGCCGTGGCCCTGCCTTTCGCGGCCTCCCACGACGACGTGGCGGCCTTCGGCGGGCGCATCACCTGCACCCGCAGGGGCGAGGTGATTCTGGCCGGCGGGCCGGAGTTCGGCGCATCGTCGCACATGGCCAGGGTTGTGCTGGCCGCGCGCAAGATCAACCCGAAGCTCAGCTGCGCGTTGAACATCGTCATGAACGAGTCCACGGTCGGAGCTGTGAAGCGGGCAGGACTCACCATCGCCCACTTCAACCGCGCCGACGAACCCGAGCTCGACCGGGAGATGGAGGGCGGCACCATGGACTGGGGCACCATTACCGCGCTTGAGCGTCATAAAACCCCGTGCGGAGTCGATGCCGTAGTGGATGTAGGCGGTCCCGGCAAGGAACCAATGATCCGGCTCCTGGCCGCAGACACAGCAGACATGCTTGGCAAGGTCCGGCGCATACTGGATATTTTTTAGGATTCGCCGATTCTGCGTGCCATTGCCCACGGGTCGTGGTTGACAGGGGCCAGTCGCCCGCTTATCTAACAGGACTTTTTGGCGAGAGTGGCGGAATTGGTAGACGCACTGGACTTAGGATCCAGCGGCTAAGTCCGTGGGAGTTCGAGTCTCCCCTCTCGCACCACCAAAACAACGCGACCCGCGTTCATAGCGGGCTGACATCTTCAGGAGGACTGCAAGTCAATGGACTACAAAGTTGAAGAACTCTCCCCGGTTACACGCAAAATCAACGTCACGGTTCCGGCCGAGGAAGTGAACGCGGCCCTGGCCGCCGGTGTGGCCCTCTACCGTCATCGCTACGAGATCAAGGGCTTCCGCCGCGGAAAGGCCCCGTCCTCCGTGGTCGAGTCCAAGTTCCGCTCGCAGATCTATGCCGAGGCCACCACGGACCTCATCAACTATCAGATCAACGAGATCCTCAGCACCCTGAAGCTCATGCCGCTTTCCCGCCTTGACGTGGACAGCAAGGATCTGGTGCGTGACGAGGAGTACAACTACACCATCAGCTTCGAGGTCGCCCCTGACTTCGACCTGCCGAACTACGAGGGCCTCAAGGTCGACGTGGAAAAGGCCGAGGTCAAGGACGAGGAAGTCCGCGAGGTCGAGCAGCGCGTTCTTGAGAACGCCGCCACCGTGCGCCCCATCACCGAAGTGCGCCCCGCCACCGACGGCGACATCGTCATCATCACCTTTGGCGCCTACAAGGACGACAAGATCTTCCAGGGCATCCAGGCCGAGAACTTCGAGCTGCAGCTTGGCCAGAAGCAGGCCCTGCCCGAGTTCGAGGCCATGCTGAAGACGCTCAAGACCGGCGAGAAGGGCGAGTGTGAGGTTGTCTTCCCCGAGGACTTCATCAACCCCGCCATGGCCGGCGAGACCCTGACCATGCGCGCCACCCTGCACGCCATCAAGGAAAAGATCATGCCCGAGCTCACCGACGAGGTGGCCAAGAAGGCGGGCGGTTTCGAATCCGTCGAGAAGATGCGTGAGGCCATTGTCCAGTCGTACATGCAGAGCCGCCAGCAGCTGAACAAATCGGTTGCCCAGAAGAAGCTGCTTGACCAGCTGTTGGCCCAGGTCTCCTTCGACCTGCCGCCGAGCCTGGTGGAGAACCGCATCGACCGCCTCCTGGCCGACCTTGAGCACAGGCTCGACAAGCAGGGCAAGAGCCTCGAATCCCTGAAGAAGACTCCTGAGGAGCTGCGCGAGAGCGTGCGCGCCCAGGCCGAAGAGGCCGCGCGTGGAGAGATCCTGCTCCTGGCCGTGGCCAAGAAGGAGAACTTCGAGGTCACCAGCGAGGAAATCGACGCCGCGCTGACCCAGGTGGCCATGCAGAACCGTCAGGATCTGCTCTCCGTGAAGCAGTACTACGAGGAGAACAACCTCATTTTCCCCCTCAAGGACCGCTTGCTGGCCGACAAGTCCATAGAGTACATTTACACCAGGGCGGAAAAGAACGAAGTTGAGGCCTCTGAGGTAAAGCAATCCTCCGCTGCTGACGAGAAGGACGGAGAGAAGGCGGCCGCCAAGCCCAAGAAGGCGAAGGCCAAGACCGCCAAGACCGAAGCCCCCAAGGAATAGGGCAGGGGAGACTGACGACCCTTCCCAGCCGACGGAATATCCGCGCGGCGGTCCGGGCTTCATTCGTTCGGGTCGCCGCGCGTCGTTTTTCGGAAAGCGTTCATGCCCAAGCCCAGAGGGGCGGCGGCAACTGGACGCGACGGCATTTGCCAGTATGAATCTTGGCCGCAAGGCCTTTGCGCATGAATCCGATTCCGCCAGTCGCTGGCGGGGCCACAAGGAGCCGACCACATGCCCGCAGTCCCCATTGTCATCGAGACCACCGGCCGCACAGAGCGCGCCTATGACATCTATTCCCGCCTGCTCAAGGACCGCATCATCCTCCTCGGCAGCGCCATCGACGACCATGTGGCCAGCCTCATCTGCGCCCAGCTCCTGTTCCTGGAGTCCGAGGACCCGGAAAAGGAGATCTACATGTACATCAACTCTCCAGGCGGCTCAGTCACCGCGGGCATGGCCATCTACGACACCATGCAGTACATCGCCCCGCCCGTGGCCACCCTGTGCATGGGCCAGGCGGCAAGCATGGGCGCGCTGCTGCTGTGCGCCGGTGAAAAAGGCATGCGCTACGCCCTGCCGCACAGCCGCATCCTCATCCACCAGCCCCTTGGCGGCGCACAGGGGCAGGCCACGGACATCGGCATCCAGGCGCGGGAGATTCTGCGCATGCGCGAGTCCCTGAACGGCATCCTCGCCTCCCACACCGGGCAGAGCATGGAGCGCATTGAAAAGGACACCGAGCGTGATTATTTCATGACTGCGCAGGAAGGCCTGGATTACGGCATCATCGACAAGATCATGACCAAGCGCGACGCCGTGCTCAAGAAGGCATAAGGTGCATCCATGAAGAAAAAGAACGCCACTCCCACCGATCTGGCCTGTTCGTTCTGCGGCAAGAGCCAGGTGGACGTGCAGCGGCTCATCGCCGGGCCGGACGTCTACATTTGCGACGAGTGCGTTGGCCTGTGCAACGACATCATCGCCCAGGAGCACGTTGGCGAGAGCGTGGGCGACGTGCGCCTGCTGCCGCCCCAGGAGATCAAGGCGCTGCTCGACCAGTACGTCATCGGCCAGAACACGGCCAAGAAGATCCTCTCCGTGGCCGTGCACAACCACTACAAGCGCGTGTTCTACGCCCAATCGGCCAAGGACGATGTCGAGATCGACAAGTCCAACGTGCTGCTCATCGGCCCCACAGGCTCCGGCAAGACCCTGCTGGCCCAGACGCTCGCGCGCCTGCTCAAGGTGCCCTTCGCCATCGCCGACGCCACCACCCTCACCGAGGCAGGCTATGTGGGCGAGGACGTGGAAAACATCCTGGTGGCGCTTCTGCAGAATGCCGACTACGACATCGAGGCCGCCAGCCGCGGCATCATCTACATCGACGAGATCGACAAGATCGCGCGCAAGGGCGACAGCCCCTCCATCACCCGCGACGTGTCCGGCGAGGGCGTGCAGCAGGCACTGCTCAAGATCATCGAGGGCACCGAGGCCAACATACCGCCCAAGGGTGGCCGCAAGCACCCCCAGCAGGAGTTCATCCGCATGAACACCTCGAACATCCTGTTCATCCTGGGCGGGGCGTTCATCGGGCTCGACAAGATCATCCAGCAGCGCATGCAGGGGTCGAGCATGGGCTTTGGCGGCAAGGTGGAGTCCAAAAAGGCCCTTGGCGTGGACGAGCTTCTTGTCCAGAGCCAGCCCAACGACCTCATCAAGTTCGGCCTCATCCCCGAGTTCGTGGGCCGCATTCCCATCGTCACCGCGCTTGAGGAGCTGACCCGCGAGGACCTGGTGCGCATCCTGACCGAGCCGAAGAACGCACTGGTCAAGCAGTACCAGAAGCTCTTCGACCTGGACAAGGTGAGCCTGCGCTTCACCGAGAACGCTCTCAAGGCCATCGCGGAGGCGGCCATCGCCCGCAAGACCGGCGCGCGCGGCCTGCGCAACGTGCTGGAGTCGACCATGCTCGACATCATGTACAAGCTGCCCTCGCTCACCGGAGTCAAGGAATGCGTCATCAACTCCGCCGTCATTGAGAAGGGCATGGAGCCCCTGCTGATCTACCATCAGGAGGTCAAGAGCGCCTAGTCGCGCCTTGAGCCAACGTGCGCCTGGACACCGCGTCGCGCCGCGGCGGCAGGCGTTGACTTGAGCCAGCGGGCGCTTATCTTTGCCCGTATGGGCATACGCTTCCCCGGACTGAACCGGGGGTGCAGTCTTGAAGGAGCAGAGCATGTCTCAGTACGACGAACTTGAACGGGAACTTCTGCCGGAGGAATCCCACCTGCCGCTCATGTCCCTTCGCGAAGTGGTCATGTTCCCCAAATCCATCGTGCCGCTTTTCGTTGGGCGCGATGCCTCCATCAAGGCCATTGAGAGCGCCATCGCCGTCAACGACAAGCACATCTTCCTAGTGACGCAGAAGCTGCCGGAGAAAGAGCGGCCCGAACCGGGCGACCTGTTCGCAGTCGGCACCGTGAGCCGCATCCTGCAGATGTTGCGCCTGCCCGACGGCACCATCAAGGTGCTCTTCGAAGGGCTGTACAGGGCAAACTGGACACTCGTCGAGCCCGCCGAGGGAGAGGGCAAGGAGTTTCCGGAGGTTCGCGTGGACCGTCTGGACGACATCCCCGGAAATATGGCCGAGGGAGAGGCTCTGGTGCGTTCCGTCACCGAGTCCCTTGAGGTCTACGCCCGTGGCAACAAGAAGATCGCGCCCGAGTCCATCCTGGCCATGGCCGCCCTGCGCGAGCCCGGCGCCCTGGCCGACGCCATCATGCCGCACCTCAAGGTCGATTTCGAACGCAAGCAGCGCGCGCTGGAGATCAGCAACACCACGCTGCGCCTTGAGTACGTCTACGAACTGCTCCTGGGAGAAATCGAGATCGCGTCCATCGAGAAGCGGGTGAAGGGCCGCGTCAAGGGCCAGATGGAGAAGAACCAGCGTGAATATTACCTGAATGAGCAGGTGAAGGCCATCCACAAGGAGATGGGACGCGAGGACGATCCGGCCGCCGAGGCAGCCGACCTTGAGAAGCGCCTCGGCGAGAAGGTCATGCCGGACGAGTCGCGCGAGCGCGTGGTCAAGGAGATCCGCAAGCTCAAGCAGATGCAGCCCTCCAGCGCGGAATACACCGTGGTGCGCAACTACGTGGACTGGATCCTCGACCTGCCCTGGGGCGTCTACAAGGATACCGAGCTGAACATCGCCAAGGCGCGCGCCATACTCGACCAGGACCACTACGGCCTGGAGAAGCCCAAGGAACGCATCCTGGAGTACATCGCCGTCATGAGCCTGGTGAAGGCCATGAAGGGCCCGATCCTGTGCTTTGTCGGCCCTCCGGGCGTGGGCAAGACCTCCATCGCCAAGTCCATCGCCCGGGCCATGGACCGTGAGTTCGTGCGCTTGTCTCTTGGCGGCGTGCGCGACGAGGCCGAAATTCGCGGCCACCGCCGCACGTACGTTGGCGCGCTGCCGGGCAAGATCATCCACTCGCTTAGGCGCTGCAAGTTCAACAACCCCGTGATCTGCCTGGATGAAGTGGACAAGATGAGCATGGACTTCCGGGGCGATCCGTCCTCGGCTTTGCTCGAAGTCCTCGACCCGGAGCAGAATTACGCCTTCAACGACCACTACCTGGACCTGGACTACGACCTGTCCAAGGTCTTCTTCATCACCACCGCCAATACGCTCGACTCCATCCCGTTGCCGCTGCGCGACCGCATGGAGATCATCCGTCTGCCGGGCTACCTGGAGACGGAAAAGCTCAAGATCGCCAAGCAGTTCCTGCTGGACAAGCAGCGCGAAATGCACGGCCTCACCGCGGAGAACCTGAGCCTCTCGGACAACGCCATCCTCGAGGTCATCCGCCGCTACACCCGCGAGGCCGGCGTGCGCAACCTTGAGCGTGAGATCGCCGCCATCTGCCGCAAGTCGGCCATGAAGATCGTGGAGTCCAAGGAAGCGGACGACGGCGTGAAGTCCGTCGCCGTGAGCAAGCAGAGCGTGGCCACTTACCTGGGCATCCCCAAGCACCGCCACGAGGAGCGCGAGGACAAGGCCCAGGTGGGAGTCTGCACCGGCCTGGCCTGGACCCAGATGGGCGGCGAAATCCTCATGATCGAGGTTGTGATCATGAACGGCTCGGGCAAGGTGGAGATCACCGGAAAGCTGGGCGACGTGATGCAGGAGTCCGCCCGCGCGGCCCTGTCCTATCTGCGCTCGCGCTCGGACCTCTTTGGCCTCAAGCGCGACTTCCACAAGGAGATCGACATCCACGTGCACGTGCCCGAGGGCGGCACCCCCAAGGATGGCCCCTCGGCGGGCGTTGCGCTGGCCACGGCCATCGTCTCCGCGCTCTTGAACATCCCTGTGCGCAATGATGTGGCCATGACCGGAGAGATCACCCTGCGCGGGCGCGTGCTGCCCATCGGCGGCCTGCGCGAGAAGCTGCTTGCGGCGCATCGTGGGCTTATCAGCATGGTGCTCATCCCGGCGGAGAACGAGAAGGATCTGAAGGAAGTGCCTGACGAGATCCTCAAGGACCTCAAGGTCGTTCCTGTCGAAAACGTGGACGAGGTGCTGGAGCGCGCGCTCATGGGCGACAGCTCCTGCTCCATCTTCTGCGGGCGGGACAACATCTCCCCGCTCTCCGACCTGCTGGTGAAGGAAGAGTACCAGCGGCCCACGCACTAGCCGCTGACCATCGCTTGGAATGAAGAAGGCCGGGGAAACCCGGCCTTTTCTTTTTACTGCTGCCTGTTCAAGTGCTTCAGCACGTTGTCCTTGATCCAGTGCTCGTCCCACCACTCCACCGGGCTCACCTGCACGCCGCTGATGAGGATGCCGAAGTGCAGGTGGTCGCCGCCAGCAAGGCCGGTAGTGCCGGTCTTGCCGATGAACTGGCCGCGTTTCACGTCAGCGCCTAGTGCCACGTCGATGGAATCCAGATGCGAGTAGAGGCTCTGCAGGCCAAGCCCGTGGTCGATGATGACGCAGTTGCCGTAGATGCCGAAGAACCCGGCGAAAGCGACCTTGCCGTCGTTGGCCGCTGGCACAGGCGCGTTGGCGAGGCTGGCGAGGTCGACGCCCAGATGCGTCTGGTGGTCGATCTTCATGCCGTTGTAGAAGTAGTCGCGCTGGTCGCCGAAACCGGCGCGCCCGGCGGCGTTGGGCAGGCGCAGGAAGGGGCCGGTCCACAGCGGGGTGGCTGCGGTCTCCTGGCCAATGCGCTTCAGCTCGCCCTCGTTCTGCTTGCGCAGCTCGTTGTTCACGCGCTTGTAGATGTCCAGTGGGGACTGTTCCGTGGGGTACTGGGCCGAGTACTGGCTCATCTTGTCGTTCAGGAACTCGTCGGAAACGTTCAGCTTGTCGAACTTGAATTCCTTGGGGATCGCGTAGATGTAGAGCGTCTGGGTGGCCTCGTTGCCGGCCATGTCGCGCACGATGATGCGCGGCTTGAAGTTGGTGGGCAGCATCTCGTGGGGCATGGCGAAGAAGCAGAAGTAGTCGCCGGACTTCTGCTGGTAGGCCGGGAAGAAGTAGTCGCCCACAGCCACGCCCACGCGGGCGACAGGCTTGGTAACCGTGAAGCTGACCGCTCCGGCTCCGCCCTGGTTCACGTTGTGCACGCCCTGGTTCACGGTGACGCGCGGCGGCGTCAGGTCGAGGGTAAGCTTGCGCACGATGCTCACCTTGCCGCGACCGATGAAGGAGAGCAGGGAGTGGGTGCGCACCACGACCGTCAACTCGACCGGACCTTCCTTGAAGCCGGACTCGCGCGGGAGGCGGAAGACCTCGGTGTGCTCCATGGGCTTGTCGGCAAATGTGCGCTCAAGGAAGTCCACCGACTTGCCGTCCTGGGAGACCGAGATGGAGAAGTTTTTCAGTCCGATCTTGTTGGCAGTGATCTTCAGCGTGAAGTCGGTATTGTAGGAGGCCACATCGCTCTGCGGGGCAAGGCTCAGGACGGGCTGGCTGCCGTCGCGGATGTAGGCGAAGACGCCAAGGCCGACAAGGGTGAGCAGGAGAAGTATAAAAGCATTGCGCAAAAAGGCGCTGGAACCTTTCTTGTCCATGTGGAGAAGTCCTCGCTGGTGAAGACGGGATCAGCCGTCCTTGCAAATAGAGTTGGCGTCAGGATTTGGTGTTGGCTTCCGCCTGGTCCATGGCTTCCAGAAGCTGGATGGTGAGCTGCAGGAAGTCGGCCTCGGTGATGATGCCCACGAGCTTGTCGTTGTCCACCACCGGCAGGCAGCCGTACTTGTTGTGATAAAGGATGTTGGCCGCTTCCTTTACCGCATCGTCGGGGGAGACGGTGCGAACGTCCGTGCGCATGATCTCCTGCAAGGGGATGCCTGCGTCGATCTCGTTCTGAGTGGCCTGGTCGATGTCCGCCAGGTGCGAGATGGTGTTGGCCAGCACGTCGCGGTTGGTGATGAGACCTCGGAAGATGTTGTTGCCAGTGGTGATGGGGATGTGGCGTATACGCTTCTGCTCCATGAGCACCCGTGCGCTTTGGAGGGTGTCCGTCTCCCTGAGGGAGTAGACCGGTGAGGTCATGAGTTCGCTTATCTTGAACATGGGTGCTCCTCCAGATTGACATGCTTGGGCAATTCCGCTCAGCACTTCTTTAGATTTTTTTCAGGAAAGCCGCGCCCTGTCAAGGGCGGTGCCGCAACTGCGTGTTGACTTGGTCGGGGAAAAATGCTCAGCACGTGTGCACGAATTACAGTAAATTCGTTTCAGGGAGAGGGCTTTATGCGGGTTGACCCACGAAGAATGCGCGAGCGCATGGTGGACGAGCAAATCGTCGCGCGCGGCATCACGGACCCTCGTCTCCTTGCCGTCATGCGCGAGCTGCCCAGGCACCTCTTCGTGGAGGAGGCCATGGCCAAGAAAGCATACATGGACAATCCCCTGCCCATTGGCGAGGGGCAGACCATCTCCCAGCCATATATCGTTGCGCTCATGACCGAACTGCTCAAGGTTGAGCAAGGCATGAAGGTTCTGGAGATCGGCACCGGCTCCGGCTATCAGGCCGCCGTCCTGGCCAAGCTCGGGGCGGACGTGCACACGGTGGAGCGCATCCCGAAGCTGTGCGAAGCCGCACGCGACAGGTTGCGGGCCATGGGGCTGTTCAACGTTCATGTGAAGCTCGACGACGGCACCCTGGGCTGGCCTTCCATCGCGCCCTTTGACCGCATCATGGTCACGGCGGGCGGGCCGGAAGTGCCGCAACCCCTTGTGGATCAGCTGGCGGAGGGCGGCCGCTTGGTCATGCCCGTCGGCCCGGCGCGGAGGGTCCAGTCCCTGATGCTCATCGAGAAGAAGGGAGGCAGGATCGAGCGCCGAGACGTCTGCAACGTGCAGTTCGTCGATCTCGTGGGGGCCCACGGCTGGTAATGTATCGTTGCCGAGGCGTTCGGCGCGCGATGATTTACACGCGGGGCGAAATCAGCCATAATTGTTTTTTAATAGCCCAAAAATTACGTTTGGAGTTTGACCGTGAGTTCTTGCACCGGTGGTTCCTGTTCTCCTTCCTCAAGTCTTGGCAGCGGCAAGATCGCCCTGCAGGACCAGCGTATCGTCAAGGCCTTGGAGCGTATCCGCTACAAGCTTTTTGTCATGAGCGGCAAGGGCGGGGTGGGAAAAAGCTCCATTTCCGTGAACATCGCCGCGGCACTGGCCAGGATGGGCTTCAAGGTGGGGCTCATGGACGTGGACATCCACGGCCCCAGCGTGCCGCGCCTGCTCGGCCTCACGGGCCAGCTTGAAACCGGCAAGAACAGCGAAATCCACCCCAAGCGTCACAGCGACAATTTGCATGTGGTGTCCATGGAGTCCCTGCTGCTTGACCCGGACCAGGCCGTGCTCTGGCGCGGGCCCATGAAGACCTCGGCCATCCGCCAGTTCATCTCCGACGTGCAGTGGGGCGAGCTGGACTTTCTGGTGGTTGACTCGCCCCCGGGCACCGGCGACGAGCCCATGACCGTGCTGAAGCTCATCCCCGAGGCGCTGGCCGTGGTTGTCACCACCCCGCAGGAGGTCTCCCTGGCCGACGTGCGCAAGGCCATCAATTTCCTTCAATACGCCCAGGCCAACATCCTTGGCGTGGTTGAGAACATGAGCGGACTCGCCTGCCCGCACTGCGGCAAGTCCATCAACCTGTTCAAGAAGGGCGGCGGAAAAGCCCTGGCGGAGCAGTATGGCCTGGAGTTCCTCGGGGCCATTCCGCTTGATCCCGCCACCGTTGTGGCCTGTGATCTGGGTACCCCCGTTGTGCTGCTCGACGCCGAAAGCCCAGCCAAGGACGCCTTGCTGGCCCTTGGCGAGCGTGTGGCGAAGGCCGCGCAGTCAAGCCTTGAAGCCGCGTCCACCGTGCATCGCTAGGAACATGGGGAGTAGGGCATCGTGAATTTGAATCTGGCCAACATGCTGACCATCGCGCGCGTGTTCGCGGTGCCGGTCATCGTGGTTCTGTTGAGCCTCGAGCACTCCCACCAGACCGTCCTTTCGGCTTATCTGGCCTCAGGCGTGTTCATTCTGGCCTCGCTCACGGACATGGCCGACGGCTATGTGGCTCGTCGTCAGAACCTCATCACCAACCTCGGCAAGTTTCTTGATCCCCTAGCCGACAAGCTGCTCATCGGTTCCTCTCTGATCATGCTTGTGGAACTCTCCTGGGTGCCAGCGTGGATAGTGGTCGTCATTGTCTGTCGCGAGTTGGCCGTCACCGGCATGAGAGGCGTTGCGGCGGACAAGGGCGTTGTCATCGCCGCCGATTCACTGGGCAAGCTCAAGACCATCACCCAGAGCTTGGCCCTGGTGCCGCTCTTGGCCCACTACCCGCTTTTCGGCTTCGATCCGCACCCGGTGGGCATGATACTGCTGTATGTGGCTCTTGCCCTTACGGTTTTTTCCGGCGGGAATTATCTGTACAATTTCTATAAAAATTGGTTACAACTTGAATGACCAAGCGCTCACGCGTGGTTAGAGATATTCATGGAGAATGAAATGAGAAAAGCGTCCAGCAGCCATCTGGCACGCATATCCAATTGTCTTCAGACGATCCTGGAGCTGGAGCCTGAGCTTGAGAAGATCGAGCTTGGCAAGAGCCTGCTCGAGGAATTCTCCGTGCTCAAGGATTTCTTGCTGAAGATCGACACTGTGGCGTTGAATGAAGATGACGTGGAACGTGTTGAAACGGCAACATCAAATTTTCTTGATGAGTTGCGCGTTCCTCTGGCCCAGATACGCCCGGGTCGGTTCGGATCGCTGCGCTTGCAGTAGGGAGCGCTGATGGCGCGGCGCATTCTGCTTGGCATTCTGATAATCGTAAACGTTGTCCTGCTGTTTCGGCTGTTCTGGACCGATCACGGTCTCTTTGCCTACATGAACATGCGCAAGCGCTCCGTTAAACTGCAGAACCAGTTGCAGGAAGTTGACGCCAAAAGCCTTGAGCTCAGCAGGGAAATCCGCAGACTCAAGAATGACCGCAGCTACCAGGAGATGGTTATCCGCGAGCGCATGAATTACGTTAAGGAAAACGAGGTGCTCTACATCTTCTCCGGTAAGGTCGACGAACCCCAGGGGGCCGAAGGCGATGAGAAGAAAGATTGAATGGTACCAGGAAGTTCTGGCTCTTGAGCCCGGCTCGCGGATATTCTTTCCGCTGGCCAAGCTCTTTGTCGAGTTCGGGCAGCTTGAGGACGCGGCGAAAACTCTTCGCCAGGGCCTTGATCGTCATCCGGACACCATCGAGGCGCGTCTGCTCCTCATACAGGTACTGACGAAGCTTGAGCGCATCGATGAGGCCCGCGACCATCTTGCCGCCGTCATCAAGCCGCTGGAACGCTATCCGGCCTTCTGGTCGCTCTGGGCACAGCAAAAAGCAGAGCAGGATCGCGATTTCGCCGTATTCCTCATGCTCGTGGCCTCGCATTTCACCGGCAAGCCGATCAAGTGGACCGACGTCGTCATCGAAGGTTTGCATTCCCTTTCTGATCGTTTAATCGGTCCGCTCGACAGCGGCGCCCGCAAGCCGAGGCATCATCCCCAACCGGTGCTCCCGGTTCCGCCACTGGACGAAGTCCGTCCCGAGCCGCCTGTGGGCGAGTCCGTCTATGAAGGCCCGGCTCCCGATGCGGCCAGCTTCCGCACACGCACCATGGCCGAGCTCCTGGCCTCGCAGGGCGATTACAACGGCGCGCTTGGCATCTACCGCGATCTCTGGGGACGTGCCCTTGATGAGCGTGAGAAGACCGACCTTTCCACACGCATCCGCACCCTTGAGGATGGCTTGGCAAAGTCTCCGGAGCAAGCGGGCGCCGCCAAGCATGACCCCTTGGATGATCCTTTTGGCAAGCACGCCAAAAACCGCCTCATGAGCACCCTGGAAGCCTTGGCGTCACGGCTGGAGTCTCGGGTGCAAGCCAGAACCAAATGATCAGAGGTTCCCATTGATCACCAGCTTTCCTCCTTTGCCTGGCGTCCGCGCGGCGCTCGGCAGACCTTTCGGCGCCATGCTTTTGCTGGCTATACTCCTCACGCTGACGGCCTGTGGCGCCATGGGACCCTCCTGGGACGAAGGCAAGCGCACAGTGAAAACGACGGTCATTGGCACCCGCGAGATGATCAACCCAAAGCCTGTCATCGACGTCACCCGGTACGGCTGGGACAACCCAAACCGTGAGAAGCTGGCGCTGCTCATGGCTCCTGTTGACGCCAAGGTCACGGAGTTGATGCGTTACGTCACCAGCCAGGACTACCGACCAGACGACGCCTGGATGAATCTTCTCATGCTGCGTTTCCCCTGGATCGACGGGATATTGATAGCCGACGCCAATGGGGACATTCTCGAGCGTCGTCCGCCTGTTCCTGTGAAGCGCTTCAGCGAGCCTTTGGTCTTCGAATCCATCTGGCGCGAAACCCTCGTCAAGACGGTGGTTGATTATACGTTGCTTGGTCCTGAGGTCTATTTCGGCATGCCGAACTACGAGACCTCGGAGTTTGTTGGGCTGCATGTGGTGAGCTTCGACCCGCGCATTCTGTTCAGCTTCTGCCCGCACCCCGACGAACTGTTCATCGTCGATCCCTATGCACGCAAGATTTGGTCTGCGAGCACAAGCGTTGCGCCCGCAACCGAAGCCCTGACGACCATCGCCTGGGACAAGGAATTGCTGGAGCGAAGCCAGGGAACCATCGAGGCAGGCGGGAAGTATTTCACTTGGCTTGCCCGCTACATCGGGCGCGACCGCTTCATCTACGCCACCGAAAGCGCCAACGCCTCGATAGAGGACAAGGGCTTGCAGCTCATTCCCTTCTTCGGCTCCTTCAAATAGCGCATCCCACCGCGCCTGAACCCTCGCAACGCGGAGGAATAGACCATGTCCCAGCAGATCACCGTCACCGAGCACCTGCTCCTGCATCAGAAGCACGTGCCCATGGCCACCGGCCGCTTCACCCGCCTGTTCAACGAGCTCATCCTCTCTGCCAAGATCATCACCCGCGAAGTGAGCAAGGCCGGACTGGTCGATGTTTTGGGCTTCACCGGCGAGGTCAATGTCCAGGGCGAGGAGGTCAAGAAGCTTGACGATTTCGCCAACCGTGTGCTCATCCACCGGTTGTCGCGTTGCGGCGCGCTTTGCGCCATGGCCTCCGAGGAAAACGCCGACATCATCGAGATTCCCGACGGCCTGCCCACGGGCGACTACTTCGTCATCTTCGACCCGCTCGACGGCTCCTCGAACATCGACGCCAACGTGAGCATCGGCACCATATTTTCCATCTACCGCCGCAAAAGCCCCAGCGACACCCAGCTGATGAGCTCAGACATCCTGCAGAAGGGTGCCGATCAGGTGGCTGCCGGATACATCATCTACGGCTCTTCGACCATGATGGTCTACACCACCGGCGACGGCGTCAACGGCTTCACCCTTGACCCGAGCGTCGGCGAGTTCCTGCTGTCGCACCCGAACATCCGCATCCCCGAGCAGGGCAAGATCTACTCAGTGAACGAGGGCTACTACCACTACTGGGACAAGCCCACCCTCGATGTGCTCGCGCACTTCAAGGCTGCTGGCGTCCCTCGCCGCAAGCCGTACAGCCTGCGCTACATCGGCTCCCTCGTCAGCGACTTCCACCGCAACATGATCTACGGCGGCATCTTCATGTACCCGGCGGACAACCGCGATCCGAGCAAACCCGGCGGAAAGCTGCGGCTCATGTGCGAGGCCGCACCCATGGCCTTCATCGTCGAGCAGGCCGGAGGCATGGCCATCGACGGCCACCGCCGCATTCTGGACATCACCCCGGATAATTTGCACCAGCGGGTGCCTCTGTTCGTGGGCTCGAAGAAGGATGTGGAGCAGGTGCTGGAGATTTACTCCAAGTCCTCTGAGAGCCCCCAGGAGTAGCTTCGGCATGCTTGTTCTGGGGGTCGAAACCTCCTGCGACGAGACCGGGCTCGCCCTGGTGCGCGATGGCGTGCTGGTCCAGGAAGAATTGGCCTCGCAGACGGATATGCACGCCGTGTTCGGGGGCGTCGTGCCGGAAATCGCCTCCCGAGAGCACCAGCGCATGCTCCCGATTCTTTTGCCGAAGCTTTTGGCCAAGGCCGGTGCCGCTCTCCCCGACATCGACGCCATCGCCGTGGCGCGCGGCCCAGGACTGCTTGGCGCGCTCCTGGTGGGGCTTTCCTTCGCCAAAGGCTTGTGCCTTGCCACGGGCGCGAGGCTTATCGGAGTCAACCACCTGCACGCGCACCTGCTCGCGCCGGGGCTTGAGGCTGAGCTGAGCTATCCAGCGCTTGGCCTGCTGGTCTCCGGCGGTCACACGCACCTGTACCGCATGGACGGACAGCTTGAGTTCCTGTTGCTTGGCCGTACTCTTGACGACGCGGCGGGCGAAGCCTTTGACAAGGTGGCCAAGCTGCTCAACCTTCCGTACCCTGGCGGTCGCTATCTGGATGAACTTGCACAAGGTGTAACGCCGGATATGCGACTTTTTCCTCGGGCATACATTCAGAACGACAATCTTGATTTCAGCTTCAGCGGGCTTAAGACCGCCGTTGCCGAGGAGCTTGCCAGGCGCCCGCATCTGGCCCTCAAGGTGATGCCCACGGCCGATTCCTTGCGTGAGCGCGGTGTGCTGGCCCTGACCGGGCAGCCCGAGGAGTTGGCGCGCATCGCTGCATCGTTCAACTGGGCTGTGGCCGAGACTTTACGAATCAAGGCGGAGCGTGCGCTGGAGCGCGAACCTGGCTTGCGTGGCGTTGTCGTGGCGGGTGGTGTCGCGGCCAACAGCTTCGTCCGCCAGGCCATGGCGCGACTTGCCTCGGAGCACAACTTGGCCTTGCATCTACCGCGGCTTTCTCTGTGCACGGACAACGCGGCAATGATAGCCCATGCTGGCTGGCAGGCATTGCGCGAAGGGTATTGCCACAGCCTTGACCTTGAGTCGGTGCCGCGTGGTCGGGCCGTGCCCCTGGATTGGGTGCGGCAGGTATTTAGCGAGTCTGCGCAAAGGTCCGTACAGGCCAGTGTTTGACAGCATCCGGCTTGACAGAACCTGCCCTGGCAACTAGATTTGCTAAGGTGTGGCACGGTATCTCCGCCAGATAAATCTGCACAATCCGCCACGCCCTTAAATTAAAGAATGAGCACAAAGGAGACATTATGGCCAATCAGGTGACCGACAGCAATTTTGATTCCGAAGTTCTCAAGAGCGATCTGCCCGTTCTGGTTGATTTCTGGGCCCCCTGGTGCGGTCCCTGTCGCGCCATGGGCCCGATCATTGACGAATTGGCCACCGAATTTGCTGGACAGGTGAAGATCTGCAAGATGAATGTTGATGAGAATTCGGCCAGCCCGAGCAAGTTTGGCATCCGCGCCATTCCCACGCTCATTCTCTTCAAGAACGGTGAAGTCGTTGACCAGACCACGGGCGCGGTGTCCAAGAGCAGCATCAAGGACATGATCGCCAAAAAGGCGCTGTAATCACATGAAGAAATACGACGCCGCCGTCATCGGTGGAGGGCCGGCCGGCATGACCGCAGCCCTCTACCTTGTCCGGGCCGGGGTGCGCACTGTCCTGGTGGAGAAGCTATCCCCCGGCGGACAGGTGCTCATGACCGAGGACATCGAGAACTATCCGGGCTTCCCTACGGCCATCAAGGGATATGAGCTTGTGGACAAGTTCGTTGAGCACCTGGCGAACTACGACCTCGACCGCATGAGCGACGAGGTGCGCGAGATGACCCAGGTGGAAGGCGGCTACCGCATCATGGTGGGCGACGAGTCCATCGAGGCCAGAACCGTGGTTCTTTGCAGCGGCGCGCGCTACAAGCGTGTCGGCACTCCCGGCGAAGAGATGTACACGGGCCGCGGGGTGTCCTATTGCGCACTGTGCGACGGCAACTTCTTCAGGGGCAAGACCGTGGCCGTCATCGGCGGCGGCAACTCGGCCCTAGAGGAATCCCTGTATCTCTCGCGCCTTGTGGACAAGCTCTACCTCATCCATCGCCGCGATGATTTCCGCGGGAACAAATGCTATCAGGACAAGTGCTTCGTGCACCCAAAGATGAACATCCTGCGCAGCACAGTCGTGGACGAGATCGTGGGCGACCCCTTCAAGGGCGTCACCGGAGTCAAGCTCACCAACGTAAAGACCGGCGAAAAGAGTGACTTGCCGGTCGATGGCGTTTTCGTTTTTGTCGGCTTTGAACCGACAGCCTCTTTCGTGCCAGAGGCCCTGGCTCGCGACAAGAATGGCTTTGTCATCACCGACTGTGAAATGGTCACCAACCTTCCAGGCTTCTTCGCCGCCGGCGACGTTCGCAGCAAGAATTGCCGCCAGGTCGCCACGGCCGTTGGCGATGGCGCCACCGCCGCAACCGCAGCTCACGCCTATCTGGAAACTCTGCATGTCTAGACGCACGTTTGCGTTGCTGATGCTGCTCCTGTTGCCGCTGGTTTCCTCCTGCGGCCTCATCGACTACTATTTTCTGCCGCCTGCGGACGATACAGCCCAGGAACTCTTCGAAACCGGCATGGATTACATGAAGGAGAAGCGTTACGGCCAGGCTGCCGAGAGCTTCAACAAGCTCAAGGACCGCTACCCCTTCAGCCCCTTGACGCCCAAGGCCGAGGTCGCCCTTGGTGACGCCTATTACTTCGACGGCAGATACTCTGAGGCCGTTGAGGCGTACAAGGAATTCGAGACCCTGCACCCGAGCAATCCCAATATTCCTTACGTGCTTTTCCAGATGGCGCTCAGCAACTTCAAGCAGTTCCGCACCATCGATCTGCGCCAGGATAATGTTAAGGAAGCGCTTGAGATATTCTACAGGCTTGAGGAGTCCTTCCCGGGATCCGAATACTCCAAGGCCTCCAAGGAACATATTTACAAGTGTCGCAAAATCCTTGCCGAGCATGAGATTTTCATAGCGGATTTTTACTGGCGCACCGGGAAGTACGGAGCTGCCTGGCATCGCTATATCTATGTGCTGGAAAATTTTGCTGATGTAGTAGAATTCAAGGATTACGTCCGCAAGCGCGCGGAATACTCATACTTTGAGTACCAGAAGAGCTTGTCCGAAGAGGAGCGCGAAAAACTCCAGTGGACGTGGAAGCGTCTGCTCAAGTGGCTCTAGCACATGCATCCTTGCGAGGCCTCAAGGCATGGAGATTGCGACACGACAAACCGGACCGGCCTGGATATTTCCAGCCTGGCTTGAGCCAAGGCTCATCTCGGATGCCCGGTTCGCCAGGGCGTATGACGCTATCGGCGACCAGCGCCGAGCCCTCCTCAAGAGCATAATTGCCCATAACTTCGCCCTGAACCCGCCTGCAAGCGTCTTGCGCGAACAGCATCACCGCATGCTTGCATCCGGACTGCGCTGTCGAAGCTCAATCACGCCCAGGCCGTTCATCCTGCTGCTTGTCGATTCCAGCCTCGACGCGCCGGCACTGCTGCTTGGAGCGCTCATGCCGGCACTCTGTTCCGGAGCCGCCGATGTGCTTGTCGTTCGCCTTGGCTCTCGCGCAAGCGTGCCGGAGTCGCTGCTCACTTCCTGTGAACTCGCCGGGCAGGAACGCGTGGCCTCTTTGAGCGCAACCCTTGCGGCGCAGTTGTTGATCGAGTGCGCGCAGAGCGGCTTGCCAGGGCTCGTGCTGCACCCGGACACCCCGGAAATGCGTCGTGTGCTGAACCGTCCGGCGTTGCGCACAGCCCTTGACTCGTCATTCTTGCGTTTGGCCCCGTTGCGCGTCCCGCGCGGCCTGGGTGTCTGGCGCGATACCGTAGACCAGTTCGCGCTGGATGCGCTGGCCTTCCTTTATGCAGGGCTTGAGCTGGAGGCCGGTGGTGCGAAACCGGGCCGTGGCGCCAGCAAGCCCCAGGACAAATCCCGTTTTCAGGCTTTTGCTTCTGTGCCGCGCGAGCTGTTGCTGGTGCCCGATGCCTGTGTCGAGACTGCCCCCAGCGCCGCGCGGCTTGTCCTCGGTGAATCCTGCTCGGGGCTGTGGACCTGGCCAGAACTCTCGGACGCTCTCTTCACCGCTACCATGCAGGCCTGCACCACCGCACCAGAAACACAATTCTAAGGCAGGTTTCCCCAGTGAGCAGAAAACCACTTTCCGCGAAGTACCTGCACGCCATTCGTAATCTGGGCATCATCGCACACATCGATGCAGGCAAGACCACACTGTCTGAACGCATACTGTTCTATGCCGGCCGCATCCACAGGATGGGCGAGGTCCATGAGGGCACCGCCACAATGGATTTTATGCCGGAGGAGCAGGAACGAGGCATTACCATAACGTCCGCTGTGACCTCTTGCGCCTGGAAGGGTTGCACGGTGAACCTCATCGATACGCCCGGGCATGTGGACTTTACGGTTGAGGTCGAGCGCTCCCTGCGTGTGCTCGACGGCGCGGTGGGCGTTTTCTGCGCAGTCAGCGGAGTGGAGCCGCAGTCGGAGACTGTGTGGCGCCAAAGCGAAACCTATCACGTTCCTAAATTGGCCTTTGTGAACAAGATCGATCGGCTGGGCGCTGATTTTTCCGCAGTCCTCGCCTCGATGCGCGAAAAACTCGGGGCCAACGTTGTGCCTCTGCAGGTGCCGGACGGGGAGGGCGCGGAGATGCGCGCCGTGTTCGATCTTGTCGGGATGGAGCGGCTGGTGTTCGACACGGAAACCAAAGGTGCCGAGTATGAACGGTTTCCGTTGACCAGCGCCGAGGCCGAGCGCGTGGCTCCCTGGCGTGAGCAGCTGCTTGAGGCGCTATCCGAGCACGACGACGCCATCATGGAGGCCTACCTTGCCGGTGAGGACATTCCGGCTGAAACGCTGCGCGCCGCGATCCGCAAGGCCACCATTGCCCTTTCCATCGTGCCCGTGCTGGCCGGTTCTGCCCTTAAAAACATAGGCGTGCAGCCGCTCATGGACGCTGTGTGCGACTATTTGCCGAGCCCTCTGGACCTTCCAGGACAGCAGGGGATTGACCCGGATACGCACCAGCCGAAAACCTTTGCCGTTGACCCCGAGGCGCCGCTCTCCGCCCTGGTGTTCAAGGTTGTCATGGAGTCCGGACGCAAGCAGTCGTTCTTGCGCATCTATTCCGGGCATTTGTCCGAGGGCGAGAGCGTGCTGAATGTGACCCACGGCACTGAGGAGCGCGTGGCCCGGTTGTTTCGGCTGCACGCCGATCGCCGCGAGAAGATCGAAGTCGCCCGCGCCGGAGAGATTGTCGCGGCTGCGGGAATGCGTTTTGGACGCACCGGGGACACCCTTGCCCACAAGGACAATCCCATCCTGCTTGAGCAAATTGCAGCGTACAAGCCTGTGCTTTCACTTGCCATCGAGCCTCGCAACGCCGAGGAGTCCGACAAGCTTGATGAGGTACTCCAGCGCTACCTGCTGGAAGATCCGACCTTGACCGTGGTGCGCGACCCGGAAACCAGCCAGGTGATCCTCTCGGGCATGGGAGAACTGCATCTTGAGGTGTTGCTTGAGCGCATGGCTCGTGAGCATGGGCTGAAGCCGCGCACGGGCAAGCCACAGGTCGTCTTCCAGGAGACCGTCACCAAGAGCGCTGAGGCCAGCGAGGAATTCCACCGCGAACTTGGCGAGGTCATGCACTATGGTGCGGTTCGCCTTGCTGTTGAACCTTTGCCGCGCGGAGCGGGAAGGGAGGTCTTGTTTGAAATCGACACCGTGCTCATACCGCAAGCCTGGACAGACGCCGTGGATGAAGGCCTGCGTGACGGGCTGCAATGCGGGGTGCTTGGCGGCTATCCTGTCTTGGATGTGAAGATCCGTGTGCTCGACATGCCACGCAAGGAGGGCGAGTCGAGCCCGGCCGGATACCGCATGGCCGCTGCCATGGCGCTGCGGAGCGTGCTCGGTCTTGCCGCACCCATGCTGCTAGAACCCATCATGTGGCTGGAGATCAGCGCGCCTGACGCCTTTGTGGGCGAGGTCGTCGGCCTGCTTGGGGCCAAAGGCGCCAAGATCGAGAACATCATTGATCGTGGGGGGCAGAAAACTGTCCAGGCTTTTGCCGCACTGCGCCAGATGTTCGGATTCTCCACTTCATTACGCTCCGGCACCCAGGGGCGCGCATCTTTTGTCATGAAATTCGCTAAGTTTGATGTACTTTCTTAAGCCGATCGCGTTCGCATTACTTCGACAACCGATCACCTTCCAACGTCGATATTTTCGCTTTGGTGCTTGTACGCCTCGGGTTTTTGGTTGTAACTTGCTGCTTAAATGATATGATTAGATATTGGCGAAGAATAATTTGACAATGAACCAATGTCTCGAAGCTGAGCAATGCTGTCCGCCAACGTTGCTATGAGGACGCGTGAATATGTCCGATGATCAAGGTTGCGAAATATTTAGAGAAGAAGCCTATGACCTCTTGGGAGAGCTGGAGGCGACGCTTCTTGAGCTGGAAGCCAGTCCCCAGGATCTTGATTTGGTTAACAAGGTGTTTCGCGCCTTGCACACGGTCAAAGGGTCTGGCGCCATGTTCGGGTTCGACGACATTGCGCACTTCACTCATGATCTTGAAAATGTCTTCGACAAGGTGCGCAACGAGCAGCTTGAAGTCACCAAAGACCTGATCACAATTTCATTCTCCGCGCGTGACCACATCCTTGGGATGCTCAACGGTCCTGATGTGGCAGGCAATGGCACCCCGGAAGTCGGCGAGAAGATCCTGGGCCAGATTCGCGGGCTGTTGGCACCACCGGCGCCTGAGCCTGAACCTGAGGCCAAACCCACCGCGCCTGAAAAAGCATCTCATACTCCGTCACCGCCGCTGGAGCCACAGCCAACGGCTGCCCCTGACCTTATTTGCTACCGCATCCTCATCACCCCGCGAAAGCGTAAGGTAGGCAAGGAACTCCATCTCGAGCCGTTGTTTGACGAGTTGCGCAAACTCGGTGAGTGCGTTGTTCGCATCGACCACAGGGCCTTGCCTGAACTGGGTGAGCTTGACCCTCAGGCGCTGTACCTGAAGTGGGAGGTGGATATCATCACCGGCGCCGGAGAGGAAGCCATCCGCGACTTGTTCATGTTCGTCGATGTTGACCTTGATGTGGACATCCGGGTTGTTCCGATCGGGACACCTTCTGACGTTCCGCTGCCGGCGTTCGTTTCGGCTGTGGCTTTACAGGAACCGGCGCCCGCATCTTCTGAAGGTGTCGAACACGTGATCGCAGCGGCGGATGCTCCGCCGGAGCGGCCCACAAGTCTTGATATTGCGCCCGCTGCGTCTGCCCCCAAGCTTGGCGAGATCCTTGTCCAGGATGGAGCCATCAAGGCTGAGGACCTGGAGAAGGCTCTTGGGCAGCAGAAGCCCATCGGCAAGATTCTCACGGAATCCGGCCTGGTCTCACCGGAACAGGTCGAACAGGCTTTTGTGAAGCAGCAGCAAACGCGCGAAGCTGCCGCGGCCAGACAACAGAAGGACGCCGGGACAAGCCTGCGCGTCGCCGCGGACAAGCTGGATCTTCTCGTTGACCTTGTGGGAGAGCTCGTCATCGTGCAGGCGCAGGTTTCCCAGATCGTCACCGAACGTTCCGACCCCATTCTGACTGTGCTGGCGGAACAACTCGAGCGACTGAGCAGCGACCTGCGCGACAGCACCCTCGGCATACGCATGTTGCCCATCGGCACGACCTTCAGCAAATTCCGCCGACTTGTGCGCGACCTCTCCTCCGAACTCGGCAAGGAGGTTGAACTGGTCACCAAGGGTGAGGAGACGGAGCTGGACAAGACCGTTCTGGAACGCCTTGGCGATCCGCTTGTGCACCTCATCCGCAACAGCATCGACCATGGCATCGACATGCCCGAGGAGCGCAAGGCCGCCGGAAAACGTCCTGAAGGAACGATTCTCCTTGAGGCCGAGCATTCGGGGAGCGAGGTGCTCATCCGCATCACCGATGACGGAAAGGGCATGGACGCCGAACGCATACGCCAAAAGGCCGTGGAAAAGGGCCTCATTGCGGCAGATGCGGAGCTGAGCGACCAGGAAGCCTTGAAGCTCATCTTCCTGCCTGGATTCTCCACCGCGGCCAAGGTGACGAACATATCTGGCCGAGGCGTCGGCATGGATGTGGTGCACCGGGCCATCGACTCCCTGCGCGGGGCCATCGAGGTCAAGAGCGCGCCTGGAAAGGGCACCACCATCACCATCCGCCTGCCGCTCACCCTCGCCATCATCGAGGGCCTGCAAGTGCAGTGCGCCGATTCCTACTACGTCATCCCGCTGTCGTTGGTTGAGGAATGCGTGGAGCTGCACAGCAAGGATGTCGACCCCACCCGGAATCAGCAGATCATCCACCTTCGCGGCGAGTTGGTGCCCTACATTCACCTGCGCCGCTGGTTCGAGATGGAGGGAGAACCCCCGGCCATCGAACAGATCGTCATCACCGGCGTGGAGGGCAACCGCGTCGGTATCGTGGTGGATCGGGTCGTTGGTGAGCATCAGACCGTCATCAAGAGCCTGGGGCGCGTGTATCGTGATGTCGAAGGCATTTCCGGCGCCACAATCAAGGGCGATGGCACTCTGGCCTTGATCCTTGATGTGCCAAGGCTTGTCCGCTCCGTCATTGCAGAAACCTCAAACTGACGGCAACGGTCGCAATGGCTGACAACACTTCGCGCATGGACGGACGCAGGCGCAAGGAGGTGCAGGAACCGACGCATCTCTTGCGCATGAACGATCGCATCTTCGACCGCTTCAGTGAATTCATCAAGACAGAGCTGGGCATCAAAATGCCGGCCTCCAAGAAGACGCTCCTTGAGGCCAGGCTGCAGAAGCGGCTCCGTGAACTCTGCATGAACTCGCACGATGAGTATTGCGAGTACCTTTTCAGCGCTTCCGGCATGGAAGAGGAGCTCTCAAAGCTCGTAGACGTGGTGACCACCAACACGACGGATTTTTTCCGCGAGCCCAAGCATTTCGAGCTGCTCTCCCGCTCCATCTTGCCTGAATTCTACTCACGCAGGGGAGGCGCGCGCAATGTCAACATCTGGAGCGCTGGCTGCTCTTCTGGCGAAGAGCCCTATACGCTCGGCATCGTCCTAAGCGAGTTCGCACGGCAGAATCCCGGCTTCACTTTCAGCATCCTGGCCACCGACATCTCGACGAAAGTCCTGCGCATGGCCGTCAGCGCCGTGTATCCCGAAGCGAAGATTCACCCCATCCCGATGGAATTGCGCAAGCGATACCTGCTCCGCAGCAAGGACCGCACGAAAAAGGTGGTGCGCATTGCGCCCGAGGTGCGCAGCCATGTTCGCTTCAGGCGCCTCAACTTCATGGAAGAGTTTAACTTTGACGGCAAGTTGGACATCATTTTCTGTCGCAACGTTGTCATCTACTTTGATCGCCAAACGCAGGAAAAGCTTTTCAGTCGCTTTTGCAGGAAGCTTAGCCCTGGCGGCTACCTGTTCATTGGCCATTCCGAAAGTTTAGCAGGCATGGATCTTCCGCTGGAGCCGGTTGCTCCCACGGTATATCGACGCATCTAGGATCTGAGGAACTACGCATGAGCAGGCCTATTCGCGTTTTGGTCATCGATGACTCAGCCCTGGTGCGCCAGACGCTAACGGATATTTTGCAGTCCGATCCCGATATCAAGGTCATCGGCGCGGCCGTTGACCCCATCGCCGCCGCCGAGAAGATGCGCGAGCTCGCTCCCGATGTCATTACACTGGACATCGAGATGCCGCGCATGGACGGACTGACCTTCCTGCGCAAGCTCATGAGCCAGCACCCCATCCCTGTCGTCATTTGCTCGTCCCTGGCAATCGAAGGGGATGAGACCACCTTCCGGGCCTTCGAGTATGGGGCTGTGGAGATCATTACCAAGCCTAAGCTCGGCACCAAGAAGTTCCTGGAGGAATCGCGGGTGCGCATCTGCGATGCCGTGAAGGCCGCAGCGCAGTCCAAGGTCCGGCCCCTTTCGGCCACCATGCCCATGAAGGTGGCCCCGAAGCTTGATGCCGACGTCATGCTGGCCAAGGCCGCTGGCGCGCCGATGAATTTCCGCACCACTGAAAAGGTCGTGCTTGTGGGAGCCTCCACTGGAGGAACCGAGGCCCTGCAGACGTTTCTGACCTCTCTGCCGCTGGACTGCCCGGCCATCGCCGTGGTCCAGCACATGCCGGAAAACTTCACCGCGGCCTTCGCCAAGCGCCTGGACAGCATCTGCCGCATCACCGTCAGGGAGGCCAAGGACAACGACACGCTGCTGCGTGGCCAGGCGCTCATCGCTCCCGGGAGCCTGCACATGCTGCTCAAGCGCAGCGGCGCGCGCTACCATGTGGAGGTCAAGGACGGGCCTCTGGTCTCTCGCCACAGGCCCTCTGTCGATGTGCTCTTCCGGTCCGGCGCTCGGTATGCGGGAAAAAACGCGGTCGGCGTCATCATGACCGGCATGGGCGACGATGGGGCCAAGGGCATGCGCGAGATGTACGATGCCGGCGCCTACACTATCGCCCAGGACGAGGCCAGTTGCGTTGTCTTCGGAATGCCCGCCGAGGCCATCAAGGCCGGGGGCGTCAAAAAGGTCATGCCGCTAACTGGCATCGCCTCCGAGATCATTCGCTACTGCAAGGACTAGGCGTCCTCAGAATCGCACGACCATTTTCCGGACAAGGCCGGGCTGTTGAGCCCTGACGAGACGCGCTGTAAAAACTCCCTGCGTGAGAACTCGCGCGCGCCGAAGCGCAGCAGGTGCGGCGTCGTCTGCTGGCAGTCGATGAGCGTGCAGCCACGAGACGCCAGCCAACGCACCAGGGACACAAAGGCGGCCTTGGAGGCGTCTGATTCAGCGAAATACATGGACTCCCCGAAGAACACGCTGCCAAGCGCCACGCCGTACACTCCGCCGACCAGCCGACCTTCACGCCAGACCTCCGCCGAGTGGGCGATGCCCAGGGCGTGCAGGCGCACATAGGCCGTGACCATTTCGGGCACGATCCAGGTGCCGCTTTGCCCCGGACGTGGTGCCCGCGCGCAGGCGTTGATGACCTCGGCAAAAGCCGTGTCCAGGGTGAAGCGGAACCGTTTGGAATTGAGAACGCGCCTCAAGCTTGTGGGCACATGCAGACAGGCTGGCTCGAGCGCAAGGCGAGGGTCGGGTGACCACCAGAGGATGGGTGAGCCCTCGGAATACCAGGGAAAGATTCCGCGCGCGTAGGCTTCCACCAGGCGCTCGGGCGTGAGATCGCCGCCAATGGCCAGGAGCCCGTCAGGGTCCGCCTCATCCGGATCCGGGAACACCGGCTGGTCGAAGAGGCGGTAAATGGTCATGCCCGTATCCTGGACGAATAGCCAGCTATTTGCCTTGCGCGTGGTGGAGCGGGGTATAGCTGAAGGCGAAATCGCCGGAGCAGGCCCCGCTGTGGTCCTTGGTGCCGCATGGCTTGGCTTCTGGATCAATGCCGGGAGCCACGTCAACCAGCACCTCGCCGCCCTTTTGCAGGCTGCCGAACAGAAGCTCCGGCGCGATGGCGTCCTTGATCTCCACCTGGACCACGCGGGCCATGGGGCGCGCGCCAAACGACGGGTCGTACCCGAGCACCGCCAGACGGGTACGCGCCGCGTCGGTCAGGCGCACGGTCACGCGGCGGCCCTTCAACTGCTCGGAGAGTTCGTTGATGTTCTTGTCCACCACCCTGAGCATGGTCTCGCGCGTGAGGGCTTCAAAAGGCACGATGGCGTCCAGACGGTTGCGGAACTCCGGGCTGAAGAGGCGTTCCACGGCCTTGAGCGCGCCGGCCTTGCGGTCGCTGTCGGCGCTTTTCGGGTCATTGCGCGAGAAGCCCAGGCTGCCCTTGGCCAGCTCCTGGGCCCCGGCGTTGCTGGTCATGAGCAGGATGGTCTGGCGGAAGTCGGCCTTGCGCCCGGTGTTGTCGGTCAGGGTCGCGTAGTCCATGATCTGCAGCATGATGTTGAACACGTCGGGGTGGGCCTTTTCGATCTCATCGAATAGCACGACGCAATGCGGGGTCTTGCGCACGGCCTCGGTGAGCAGTCCGCCCTGGTCGAAGCCAACGTAGCCCGGAGGCGCGCCGATGAGCCTGCTCACCGCGTGCTTTTCCATGTACTCGCTCATGTCGTAGCGCAGGAACTCCACGCCCATGACCTTGGCCAGCTGGCGCGCGAGCTCTGTCTTGCCCACGCCCGTGGGGCCGGTGAGCAGGAACGCGCCCAGTGGCCGTCCCGGCTGCTTCATGCCCGCCCGGGAACGGCGGATGGCCTTGGAAAGCACCGCCACGGCCTGGTCCTGCCCATAGACGGCCTTTTTGATTTCGTCCTCAAGATCGCGCAGGCGGTCCTTGTCCGTGCCGGACAGGCGCTTGGCCGGTATCCGCGCCATGCGGGCGATGACGCGCTCCACGTCCTGGGCCGTTATGCGGCCCTCCTTGCGAATCGAATGACGTCCGGCCTTGGCGCTGGCGGGGTTGGCCGAGAGCTTGAACTGCGCCCCGGCCTCGTCCAGCACGTCTATGGCCTTGTCCGGCAGGAACCGCTCGGTGATGTAGCGCGCGGAGAGCTGGGCGGCGCTTTTGATGGCCGGGGGCGTATAGGTCACTCCGTGGAATTCTTCGTAATAGGGCTTGAGGCCCTTCAGTATCTCGATGGTCTCGTCGACGCTTGGCTCCAGGATGTCGATTTTCTGGAAGCGGCGCGACAGGGCGCGGTCCTTCTCGAAATGGGTGCGGTACTCCTCAAAGGTCGTGGAGCCGATGCAGCGGATTTCGCCCGAGGCCAGGAACGGCTTCAGGATGTTCGAGGCGTCCAGGCTGCCGCCGGACACAGCTCCCGCGCCCACGATGGTGTGGATCTCGTCCACGAACAGGATGGCGCCGGGGATGTTCTTCAGTTCAGCAAGCACTCCTTTGAGCCTGGCTTCGAAGTCGCCCCTGTACTTGGTTCCGGCCAGGAGCGCGCCCATGTCCAGCGCAAAGACCTGTGCGTCTGCGAACTGCTCGGGCACTCGGCCTTGCGCGATCTGAAGGGCCAGGCCCTCGGCCATGGCGGTCTTGCCAACGCCTGGGTCGCCCACCAGGATGGGGTTGTTCTTGCGTCTGCGCGCCAGGACCTGGATGGTGCGTTCAAGCTCCGCGGCGCGTCCGATGAGAGGGTCAATGCCGCCAGCCTTGGCCTTGAGCGTCAGGTCGCGGGTGAATTCCTCAAGCGGGTTCTTGCGTTGCTGTCCCTCCTGGCGGCTGCCGGGGCGGACGGGGGTCTCCTCGTCGCCGTGCTGGGCCGAAGCGCCGGTCTCGTGCGGCAGGCCGTGAGAGATGTATTCCAGCACGTCCAGCCGGGTAATGCCGTGGCCGGTGAGGAAGAACACCGCAAAGGAGTCTTCTTCCTCGAACATGGCGGCGATGACGTCGCCCACCTCGACAAGCTGCTTGCCCGAGGATTCCTTCTGCCAGACGGCGCGCTGCATGACGCGGCGCACACTCAAGGTCTGCACGACCTCGCTCTCGGCGTCCGCGGGCAGGGGGTCCATGTGCTCGGAAAAGAATCCCTCAAGCTGCGTGCGCAACTTGTCCACATCCGCGCCGCAGGCGTCGAGGATGTCGGAACTGGCGGCTTCGCGGGTCATGGCGTAGAGCAGATGCTCCAGGGTGAGATATTCGTGCCTGCGCCTGCGCACCTCGTGGAACGCGCTGGTGAGGACCGCCTCAAGGCCTTTGCTTAACATGGGCTAGACCTCCTCCATGCTGGCGCGCAGGGGAAAGCCTGCGGCCTTGGCCATGACGTGGACCGTGTCCACCTTGGTTTCCGCAACCTCGGCCGTGTAGACGCCGCATTCGCCCATCCCTTGCTGGTGCACGGCCAGCATGATGCGCGTTGCTTCGTGCTCGGGCTTTTGGAACACCCGGCGCAACACATGCACAACGAACTCCATGCTCGTGTAGTCGTCGTTGTGCAGAAGCACCTTGAAGCGCCTCGGCTCCCTGAGCTCACTCTCGTCAAAGAGGCCCGGCGCGTTGCGGGTGTCGGTCTGGCCGCTCATTTTAAACATGCTCTGCGTTGCAGTCTCGTATCCATGGTGGTGATATTAGGCACTCTCTAGCCGCCTGTCGAGGGGGGCGCCTCAAACATGTCCGTGGCGCGGCGGGCCAGGAGGCGCGCCTTGACCTCGTCGGTGAAGACGAAGGACTCGTCCGGGGTCTCGCCTCGCGCTTCGCGTGCCTGGCGGTTCAGGTCGTGGTAGGTGGCTGTGGAGGCATTGCCTCGTGCAAGGCCCAGGGCTCGGGAGCACGTGTCGATGTCGTCCTCGGTGCCTTCGACCTCAACAAAGTCGCCGAAAGGCAGGGTGTCCAGGCATACCTCGCAGCCGAGCAGCGACCACTTCTCGCGGACCTTTTCGTAGCGCAGGGCGGGCGTGAATCCAAGCCCCGCAAGGATGGCGGCCATGTTCTTGGCGTCGGCCACGTCGGTCTCTGTTTCGTCGCATATCTTGGCATTGGCCGAGGCCGTGTCGCCCACGGTCCGCTTGAGGGTCAGCACGACGCGGCCGAACTTCTCGCGCAGGCGCAGCAAAGTTCCGGCGGCTTTCAGGCTGCGCGAGGCATCGTCGAAAACGATGTTCGACTCGAACCATCGCCCGACTTTGGACGCACCCTGATCGGCCAGGCTTTGGCGTAGCGAGTCGTGGTCCACATCAAGGTACTTGATCTCGATTTCCATGACCATTTTCCGCTTTTCTCCCGTGTATGGTGCTGCTAGGGTGCCTTGAGCGCCAAGCGTTGCGATTGCTCGAGTGGCGCTGCCCTAGCGGCGGCCGAGCAAAAGCTCCGTACCGCCCGGCTTGGGCCAGCGAGGTTCAGCCAGGACAAACTCCCGCCACTCTCAAGCGTAAGAGGCAGTGGCCCCTGTGCGTTAGCTCGGGTTGCCCTCGGTCTCAACGATGGGCGGATGCTGTCCCAGGTCATAGAAGCCGCGCAAGGGGATTTTCAGGTCGAAGTGCGGGATGCGCTCGAAGTGGATGAACCCGATGGTCTTGCCCTCGCTCATGTCCGAGAGCGCCATGAGGCCGACAGGCACCGGGAAGGGAATGGGCATTGACGTGATGGCCGTGAGCTTGTTGGCGTAATGCTCCTTGAGGTAGTCCAGCACGCGGTCGCGTTCTTCGGCGGTTAGGGACTCCAGCACGACGCGTCGGCTCCCGGCAGCCTCCTCGGCCTCGGACATGCCCTGCGCGGCGAGGAGCTTGTCCCAGTCGATGGCTTCCTCTTCCTCGGGGTCCCAGGTGTGTCGGAAGAGATGAACCTCCACGTCGCGACGGCCCTTGAAGCTCTTGATGGTCATGCTGAGCGCGAAGGCGCGGTCGATGGGCAGGTCCTTGCCGGCTGGAATGATCTCAATGTCCACGTGTGCCTCCGGGCGTCTGAAGTTTCGTCAATGTAGTTGGTTTGGCCCCCATGTTCAAGGGGGGCGACAGGGCGGTGATGATGACCAGGCCTTTCGAGATAGTGAGCGACTTTACGCCGAAGGGTGACCAGCCCCAGGCCATCGAGGAGCTGTGCGCCAACCTGCTGGCCGGGGTGCGGCACCAGGTGCTCCTGGGCGTCACGGGCTCCGGCAAGACCTTCACCGTCGCCAACCTGGTGTCGCGGCTGAACCGGCCTGCGCTGGTGCTTGCACCCAACAAGACCCTGGCGGCCCAGCTCTTCAACGAGTTCCGTGGGTTGTTCCCGAATAACGCCGTCGAGTACTTCGTCAGTTATTACGACTATTATCAACCCGAAGCCTACCTGCCGCACTCGGACACGTACATCGAAAAAGATTCAAGCATCAACGACGACATTGACAAGCTGCGCCACGCCGCCACCCACGCGCTTCTGACGCGGCGCGACGTCATCATCGTCGCCTCGGTGTCCTGCATCTATGGCCTGGGCTCTCCGGAATACTACGCCAAGATGATCATTCCCGTTGAGGTGGGCCAGCAGTTGAGCCTGGAGGCGCTCATGCGCCGCCTGGTCGAGGTCCACTACGAGCGCAACGACGTCGACTTTCACCGCGGCACTTTCCGCGTTCGCGGCGACGCCCTGGAGCTCATCCCGGCCTATAGCCGCGAGAAGGCGCTGCGCCTGAACTTCTTCGGGGACGAGATCGAGAGCATTCAGGAGACCGACCCGCTCACCGGCCAGGTGCTGGCCAGCATGCAGAAGACGGTCATCTATCCCGGCAGCCACTATGTGTCCGACCAGGACAACCTGAAGCGCGCCACCGACGACATCCGCAAAGAGCTGCAGGAGCGGCTGGCCGAGTTCAAGGCCCAGAACAAGCTTGTGGAGGCCCAGCGCCTGGAGCAGCGGACCATGTACGACCTGGAGACCATCGAGGAGCTGGGCTACTGCAACGGCATCGAGAACTACTCGCGGCACCTGGACGGCCGTGCGCCGGGGGAGCCGCCTGCCACCCTCATTGACTATTTTCCCGACGACTTTCTCTTTTTCATCGACGAGAGCCACATCACCGTGCCCCAGGTGGGCGGCATGTTCAACGGCGACTTCTCGCGCAAGAGCACCCTTGTGGACTTCGGCTTTCGTCTGCCCAGCGCCCTGGACAACCGCCCCCTCAACTTCGAGGAGTTCAAGGCCAGGCTCGGGCAGGTCGTCTACGTCTCGGCCACGCCCGGACCCTGGGAGCTCGACCAGGCCCAAGGGCTTGTGGTGGAGCAGGTCATCCGGCCCACAGGGCTTGTGGACCCGGAGATCGACATGCGCCCCGTGAAGGGCCAGGTGGACGATCTGCTGGCCGAGTGCAAGGTTCGCGTTGCGCGCGACGAACGCGTGCTCGTGACGACCCTCACCAAGCGCATGGCCGAGGACTTGACCGACTACCTGAACCAGATGGGCGTCACCGCACGCTACCTGCACTCGGACATCGAGACCCTGGAGCGCATGGCCATCATTCAGGCTCTGCGCGCCGGTGAGTTCAGCGTGCTTGTGGGCATCAATCTGCTGCGCGAGGGCCTGGACATCCCCGAGGTTTCGCTTGTGGCGATACTTGACGCGGACAAGGAGGGCTTTCTGCGCAGCACGCGCTCGCTCATACAGACCTTTGGCCGCGCAGCCCGCAACGCCGGGGGCAGGGTTGTGCTCTACGCGGACAAGGAGACGCCCTCCATGCGCTCGGCACTTGACGAGACCGCCCGCAGGCGCGAGAAGCAGTTGCAGTATAATGCCGCAAACGGCATTGTGCCGGAGACCATCAAGAAGGGGCTGGACAATCTGCTGGGATCGCTCGCCGCGCACATAGCCCCGGAGGGCCAGGAGCTGACGCCGGACGACCTGCTGCGTGAGCTGGACCCCAAACGGCTCAGGAAGGAGATCGCCGCCCTGGAGCGCGAGATGCGCGAGGCGGCGAAGGAACTTGAGTTTGAGCGAGCGGCGGCACTGCGCGACAGGGTTGTGGCACTGCGCGAACGACTGCTGCAACTGGGGGAATAGTGAAGCTTCCGCGACTGGACATGGCCAAGATCAGGGCCGTCAAAGACAAATGGGGCACGTTGTTCCAGGTCATGCTTGGCGTTTGCCTTATGGTTCTGGTCTTCCTGGCGGGCCTGACGGTGTTCATGCGTGTGGAAGGCTGGGGCTTCATCGACAGCTTCTACATGATGGTCATCACCCTCTCCACCGTCGGCTTCGGAGAGATACATCCCCTCTCGGAAAAGGGCCGCCTGCTTACTGCCTTGGTCATCATCTGCGGCGTGGGCAACTTCGCTTTCATCGTCAGTTCTTTCACGCGCATGCTCGTGGACGGGCATCTGCACAATCTCATGTGGAGGCGCAAGGTGCAAAAGCGCATCGATAAGCTTGAGAACCATTACATCATTTGCGGGTATGGGCGCATAGGCCACGTGGTGGTGCAGGAAATCCTCAAGGTCAGCCAGGACGTCGTCGTGGTGGAGACGGAGCCGGTCCTCGTTGAGCGGCTCAAGCGTGAAGGCATCATGCACATCTCCGGCGACGCGACCAACGACAAGCTGCTCATCGACGCGGGCCTCAAGCGCGCAAAATGCATCGTCACCGCGCTGACCGACGAAGCCGCAAATGTCTACGTCACCCTTACCGCGCGCCAGCTGAATTCAACGATCTACATCGTTGCCCGCGCCAACGACGCTTCGCACATCACACGGCTTGAGTTCGCAGGCGCCAACAAGGTCGTGCTGCCGCATCTCATCGGCGGCGTCCGCATGGCCCACACCGTGTTGCGCCCGACGGTGACCGACTTTCTTGATCTGGCTGTGCGCGGGCACATCGATCTGCAGCTTGAGCAGTTGCTCATCAGCGAAAAGTCCGGCTTTGTAGGCAAGAACCTCATGGATTCCAACATCCGCAAGGACTTTGACCTGATCATCGTGGCCATCAAGCACGCTGACGGCGACCTGGTGTTCAACCCCGGTCCGAAGCAGGAGCTTTGCGCCGGAGACACGCTCATCACCCTGGGCCGTCAAACGGACCTCCAGAAGATCAGCGAACTTTTGTGAGCGCCAGGCCATGACTTCGCTCGACCCGGCGCTGCGCGCGCGTGAGCTGCGCGAGTTGCTGGAATACCACAACCACCGCTACTACGTCCTCGACAGCCCGGAGATCTCCGACGCAGAGTACGATGTTCTGTTCCGCGAGCTTCAGGCTATCGAGGCCGAACACCCGGAACTTTCCGACCCCAACTCTCCCACCCGTCGCGTGGGCGGGCAGGTGGCCGAGGGCTTCAAGCCCCACCGCCACGCCCTGCCCATGATGAGCCTCGACAACGCCATGAACCTGGACGAGTGGCGCGAATTCGCCGAGGTGAAGCTGCCCAACGCCTTTCGCGACGCCGTCACCGAGGTCGTGCTGAACGACATCGAGAAGGGCATCGGCCGCGCCTTCACGCGCACTGACAAGCAGGATGAGCGCAAGGAATTGGCCACGAAGTTGCGGCCCATGGTGGACGCCGCGCTCCTGTCACCCGGCGGTGGCGGTTGGCCAGCCCTGGCTTCCGAGGCCGGGCGCCTGGGCGCGCTGCGCTCGCTCCTGCCCATGATCCGCATGGGCGGACCGCTTGGACTGCCCGGTCTGCAAGCTTTGGCGCAGGCTATCGGCCCGGACGCACGCGCAGAGCTTGGCCGTTTCTGGGCCGAGCCCAAGATGGACGGACTGGCTGGCGAGGTCGTTTACGAGGCCGGGGCGTTGTCTGTGGCCTCCACGCGGGGCGATGGCGAGGAGGGCGAGGATGTCACCGCCAACATGCGCATGGTGCGCAACCTGCGCGGGACTCTGCTGCGAGGCGCCTCCCCCCTCCCTGACACCCTCGACGTGCGTGGTGAGGTGGTCATCGGCCAGAAGGAATTCGCTGAGCTGAACGAGGCTCAGGAGGCCGCTGGCCTGAAGCGTTTCGCCAATCCGAGAAACGCTGCCGCTGGCAGCATTCGCCAGCTTGATCCGAACATTGTTGCCGCTCGTCCGCTTCGTTTCCTCGCCTACGGCGCAGGCCGCATGCTTTGGCCTGAGGGGGCAAGCGGCTGGCGCTCGCAATCGGAGATCATGGCTGGTCTGGCTCAGCTTGGGCTGGCGACGGCACCTGACGCCAGGCTTTGCTGCTCCGCTGAGGACGTAGCCCGCTTCTACCTCGACCTTCAGTCGCGTCGCGCCAGCCTCCCCTTTGAGATCGACGGGGTGGTGGCAAAGGTCAACAACCTTGCCTTGCAGGAACTGCTGGGACAGACCGCCCGCGCCCCGCGCTGGGCGCTCGCGCTCAAGTTCCCCCCGGAGCGCGCCGTGACGCGCCTGCTGAACATCGCCATCCAGGTGGGGCGCACAGGCGTTCTCACCCCCGTGGCCGAACTGGCACCCGTGCGCGTGGCCGGGGTCGAGGTTTCGCGCGCCACTTTGCACAACCAGAGCCATATGCAGACGCTTGACATCCGCGTGGGTGATCAGGTGGTGATCCAGCGCGCAGGAGATGTGATTCCTCAGGTAGTTGAGGTGGTTGCAAACGAGCGTGACGGCTCGGAACAGCCTTTCGCCTTCCCGCAGACCTGCCCGCAATGCGGCAGCGCCGTGGTCAGCGAGGACAAGGTGACATACTGCCCCAACCACGCATGCCCGGCCCGCGTGGTGCTTGGCATCGTGCACTTCGTGTCCAAGGCCGGGCTGGCCATGGACGGAGTGGGTGAAAAATGGGTGGAGCGCCTGACCCAGGAGGGCTACCTCAAGTCACCGGCGGACCTGTTCACGCTGACCAAGGAACAGCTCCAAGGCTTTGAGCGCATGGGCGAGAAGAGCGCCGAAAATTTCGTGAAGTCCGTCGAGGACGGGCGCAAGTCCGCCACGTTGGCGAGGTTCATCAGCGCCCTGGGCATAGAGTTGGTGGGTGAGCAGACAGCCAAGACCCTGGCGGGGCATTTCACCGATCTCGACGCCTTGTCCAAGGCCGAGGAGGCGGAGTTGCGCAACCTCAAGGACGTCGGCGGCAAAGTCGCCGCGAGCATCCGCGCCTTCTTCGCCAACGAGGGCAACAAGGCCATGCTGGAGCGTTTCCGCGAGTTCGGGCTGTGGCCTACGGGCGGGCAGCGGGCCGATGCAGCGAGCCTGCCCCTGAGCGGACAGACGTTTGTCTTTACCGGAGGGCTGCCGGGCATGAGCCGACCCCAGGCCCAGGCCTTGGTTGAGCGGTTGGGCGCGAGCTGCTCCGGCTCGGTGTCGCGCAAGGTGGACGTTGTGGTCGCTGGCGAGGAGGCCGGGAGCAAGCTCGCCAAAGCCAGGGACCTTGGCCTCAGGATATTGGACTTTCCGCAATTTTTGGCTATGCTGCAGCAGCATGGACTCGAGCCGGACACAAGCGGCACACATAACACGGAGAAATCATCATGACAGACGTCATCATCATGGGCGGCTGTGGCCGCATGGGCGCAACCCTGATTCGCCTTTCCCAGCAGGATTCTGAGCTGGAGGTCAAGGCTGTCGTGGAGCGCGCCGAGCGCCTGGACGAACTGGAAACCCTGGACTGCGTCGTGTCGAGCGACCTCGACGAGGTTCTGGCCAAGACCCCTCGCGCCGTGGTTGTGGAGTTCACCTCGCCGGAGGCGACCCTTGAGCATGTGCGCATCTGCCGCAAGCACGGCAACCCGATGGTTGTCGGCACCACGGGGCTCAAGCCCGAGCAGGTGGAGCAGATGGCCGCGGCCGCCAAGGATGTGCCATTGCTCCTGGCCCCGAACATGAGCGTGGGCGTCAACGTCCTCTTGAAAATCCTGCCGCAGCTGGTGCAGATGCTCGGCTCGGCCTACGACATGGAAATGGTGGAGATCCACCACGGACGCAAGAAAGACTCCCCCAGTGGCACGGCCTTGAAGCTCGCCGAATGCATGGCCGAGGCGCGTGGCTGGGTGTACGACGAGGTCAAGCGCCACTGCCGCGACGGCATCATCGGCGAGCGCCCGCAGAAGGAAGTCGGTGTCATGGCCCTGCGTGGCGGCGATGTGGTGGGCGACCACACGGCCTACTTCTTCGGACCCGGCGAGCGCATTGAGGTGACGCACCGGGCGCATTCGCGCGAGACTTTTGCCCAGGGCGCGCTGCGCGCAGCCAAGTGGCTGGCCAAGCAGCAGCCGGGCCGCCTCTACGGCATGGCCGACCTGTTTTAGGAACAGTCCGACACCAAAAAGAAACGCCGGGCTCGCATGGGTCCGGCGTTTTCTCGTCTGCTGGCGGTGGTGGCTAGGCTTGCGTATCGCCCCGCATGATCTCGAACACACGCTCCATCTCGCCCAGCATTGTCGCGTATTGCTGCGCCAAGGCTTCTGCCTGGCCATCGCGCGCAGCGAACTCAAGCTCCCGGGCGGTGTCGCGCAGGGGCTCCATGCCAAGCGTCGCCGCCGCGCCCTTAATGGAGTGCGCCAGATAGCGGACCATTTCCAGGTCGCCACGGCACACGGCGTCACCCAGGGTGGCCATACGCTTCGGCTCATCCGCAAGGAACGCTTCAAAGAGCCTGGCCAGAAACTCAGGCTTTGTTGTGCGCATGCGCGTGAGCCAGGCGTCGTTGATGGGCGTGCGCGGGGCGTTCTGTGAACATTGGCCGGAAGTGGAAGCTGTGTCGGAAGGATCGGTCACGGCGTTCTCCGGTTAGATGTCCGGGGCGGCTCAGTCCTTGAGTCGGAGTGGCGTGTGGTGGCTCTGCCAAATGAGGCGAAAACAAGCCGGGGAGAGGGCTTTGCGTCCTCCCCCCGGCTGAAATGGGCGCTACATCTTGTACAGCTTTTCGCCGGGCACGATGGTGATGTTGTTCTTCTGGAGCAGCTCGATGGCCTGGTCTGTGCGGTCGAAGCGGAAGATGATGACCGCGTGCGAGCCGGTCTGGTTGACGAAGGCGTACATGTACTCGACGTTGACCTTGGCCTCGCGCAGCATCTCGAGGATGGCGTGCAGGCCGCCCGGCTTGTCCGACACCTCAACGGCGACGACCGTGGTGCGGCCGACCGTGAAGCCGCCGGCCTTGAGGTTCTCCTTGGCCTTGTCAAAGTCGGAGACGATGAGCCTCAGGATGCCGAAGTCCGAGGTGTCCGCCAGGGACAGGGCACGGATGTTCACGCCGGACTCGGCCAGGATGCGCGTGACCTCGGCCAGCCTGCCGGCGCGGTTTTCCAGGAAGATGGAGAGTTGATCGACCTTCATGATATTCCTCGCTTGATGTGGTGGCACAGGGTTCGTTTGATCAGGCCTGTTCCTTGCGCATGTCGATGATGCGCTTGGCCTTGCCTTCGCTGCGTTCGATGCCCTTGGGCTCCACCAGCTTGCACTTGGCGGTGACGCCCAGGAACTCCTTGATGTTCTTTTCTATCTTGGATTCGAGACGTTGTAAATTCTTGATCTGGTCGGAGAAGGCGGCCTCGTCGACCTCGACGCGGACCTCCATGTTGTCCAGGTTGCCCGAGCGGGTGACGATGAGCTGGTAGTGCGGGGCCAGGCCCTCGGTCTCAAGCAGGATGCTCTCGATCTGCGAGGGGAACACGTTGACGCCGCGGATGATGAGCATGTCGTCGCTGCGGCCGGTGACCCTCTCCATGCGCGCCGTGGTGCGGCCGCAACGGCAGGGGGCGGTGTTCAGGCGGCTTAAGTCGCGGGTGCGGTAGCGCAAAAGCGGGATGCCTTCCTTGGTCAGGGTGGTGAAGACCAGCTCGCCGACCTCGCCCGGTTTCCTGGGTTCGCCGGTTTCCGGGTCGATGATCTCGGCCAGGAAGTGGTCCTCCTGGATGTGCAGGCCTTTCTTGACCTTTGCGCATTCTATGGCCACGCCAGGCCCCATGATCTCCGACAGGCCGTAGATGTCTATGGCGGTGATGCCGAGCTTGTTTTCGATCTCTGTGCGCATGGATTCGGTCCAGGGCTCTGCGCCGTGGATGCCTATGCGCAGGGGCAGTTCCTTGAAGTCGATGCCCATTTCCTTGGCGGCCTCGTACAGGTGCAAGGCGTAGGAGGGCGTGCAGGTGAGCACCGTTGCGCCGAAGTCGCGCAGGAGCATGGCCTGGCGACGGGTGCCGCCGCCGGAAACCGGGATCACCGTGGCTCCCAGTTCCTCGGCCCCGTAGTGTACGCCAAGCCCGCCGGTGAACAGGCCGTAGCCATAGGCATTGTGAACGAAATCGCCGCTGTGGGCGCCAGCCGCGGCCAGGCTGCGGGCGCAGAGCTTGGCCCAGGTGTGGATGTCGCGGCGGGTGTAGCCAACGACCGTGGCCTTGCCCGTGGTGCCGGAGGACGAGTGGATGCGCACGATGTTCTCGCGCGAGACGGCAAAGAGGCCGAAGGGATAGTGGTTGCGCAGGTCCTGCTTTTCGGTGAAGGGCAGAAGCGAGACATCGGAAAGGCTCTGGATGTGCTCAGGCTTCACGCCGCGTTCATCGAGCTTTTTGCGGTAGAAGGGCACGTTCTCGTACACGCGCGCCACAAGGTCCTGGAGCCTGCGCAACTGGAGTTTTTGCAGGTCCTCCCTGGGCAGTGTCTCGTTTTCCATGTCGAATATCATGAGTCGTCCTCCTGGGGTGGTGCGAAGCGGATGCTGGCGCTGGGGCCGGACGGCTAATCCCACAATAAAACGGCCACTGGCTTGCGCCGTGGCCAAGAATCAGCCGGTTCGCCCAGTGCTTATCCTGCGCCGTCTGTTCCTTGCCGGAAGAACCATGCTTCCATTAAGCAGAGTCGGCCGAGGACTTCGCTCAGCATGTGTCGTGCATGCCTGAAACACTGCGCTGCGTCAAGGTTGCGCGCCGGTTCTTGTCATTGCCTCCAAGCGGGAGTATCGCTCCCCACGAAGGAGATTCCGCACATGCAGCAGTATGTTGCCGTGGTTTTCGCCCTTGTCTACGCGGGCATGATCTTCGGTGGTTTGCCTGGGCTTGCACTTAACCGCACAGCCGTCGCTCTGCTGGGGGCCATCGCGCTGTTGGCAGGCGGCGTCGTGAGCTCCGGCCAGGCCTGGGCGGCGGTCGACATGCCCACAATGAGCCTGCTGTTTGGACTGATGCTTGTGTCGGCCCAGCTCCGCCTGAGCGGCTTCTACGACGTGCTGGCGCGGCGCATCGCGTCCGCGGAGGCCTCCCCACGGCGCTTGCTCCTGCTTGTCATGGCTGCCGGAGCCGGTCTGTCGGCGCTGCTTGTGAACGACATCGTCTGCCTGGCGCTGACGCCCATCCTGGCCGAGGGCTGCCTGCGCCGTGGGCTGAACCCAGTGCCGTTTCTCATCGGCCTGGCCTGCGCGGCCAACATCGGCTCCGCCGCGACGCTCATCGGCAACCCGCAGAACATGCTCATCGGTCAGGTTGGCGGGCTTCCATTCGCTGCCTTCACACTGGACGCGCTGCCACCGGTGCTGGGCGGACTGCTCCTGTCCTGGGCCGTCATCGTGGCCTTGTCGCGCCGGGACTGGCTGCTTGAACGCAGCGTTGCGCCGGTTGCCGTGGTGGAGCACAGCCTCTGGCCGACCCTCAAGGGCTGCCTGTTGCTGCTTGCCGCGCTTGCAGGCTTTTTGTTCACGTCCATCCCGCGCGAGGTGCTGGCCCTTGGGGCCGGTGCGCTGGTGCTGGTGAGCCGTCGCACGCTGTCGCGCCGTGTGTTTGAGCTTGTGGACTGGGAGCTGCTCCTGTTGTTCCTGGGGCTGTTCGTGGTCAACCACGCCCTGGCCGCCGCGGGACTGCTGGAGGCGTTGTACGGCGGCGTGCGCGCCCTGGGCGTTGATCTTTCACAACCTGGTTGGCTCTTCGGTGCCTCGGCCCTTTTGTCGAACCTCATCTCCAATGTGCCTGCGGTGATGCTGCTTCTGCCTGTGGCCCACACGCCTCAAGACAGACTTCTTTTGTCGCTCTCAAGTACTCTGGCCGGAAACCTCTTCCTGCTTGGCAGCATTGCCAATCTCATCGTCGCCGAGCAGGCCGCCCGCCTCGGCGTATACATAACCTGGCGCTCGCATTTGCGACTGGGCCTGCCGGTGACGCTCTGCACCTTCGCCGTCAGTGCGCTCTGGTTGTGGCTCTCCTGGGGCGAACTTCTCGTGGCGCGCTGAGAGCCTGTCCCTGCATTGCGCTGCCTCAGCGTTTCCATTACAAGGCCGGAAGCACGCGACAATCCGCGTGAACGGGGGAACATGAAGAAGAAACAGCAATTGCCAATGACGCCCGGCCTCTCGACCGACGAGAAGGGACTGCTTCTGGCCCGCCTGCTTGATGAAAAGCAGGGCGAGGAGATCGTTTTGCTCGACGTGAACGGCGTGTGTCCCATCGCCGAGCAGATCATCATGGTCACCGGCAAGGGGCAGCGTCACGTCCAGGCCCTGGCCGACGCCCTGTTGCACTTGGCCAAGGAGCGCAACATCGCTTCCCTTGGCGTCGAGGGCTACCAGACAGGGAGTTGGATCCTTTTGGATTTCAACGATGTCATCGTGCATGTGTTTCAGGATGACCTGCGCAGCTTCTACAACATCGAAGGGCTGTGGTCCGAAGGCAGGCGCGTGGACTGGAGCACAGGGCCGAAGGACGCCCAATGAAATCCGTCACCCCGACGCTGTTGCTGATTCTGGACGGCTTCGGCATCGCGCCGAACGGTCCGGGGAACGCGACCTTCCTGGCACGGACGCCGAACCTCGACAGCCTGATCGCGCGCTACCCGAACACGCAGCTGGCCTGTTCCGGTCGCGCCGTGGGCCTGCCGGACGGTTTCATGGGCAACTCCGAGGTCGGGCACATGAATATCGGCGCCGGGCGCATCGTCTACCAGGACATGACGCGCATCGACATCACCATCGAGGACCGGAGCTTCTTTGAGAACCCGGTTTTGCTCGACCTCTGCGCCAAGGCCAAGGCCGGGAGCGGCCGCCTGCACCTCATGGGCCTGGTGTCCGACGGCGGCGTGCACAGCCACCAAAACCACATCCATGCCCTTGTCGAGCTGGCCAAGGCCCAGGGCGTGCGCGAGGTGTTCGTCCACGCCTTTCTGGACGGACGCGATACCCCGCCCTCCAGCGGCCTGGGCTATGTGCAGCAGCTGGAGGCCAAGCTGGCCGAACTTGGCCTCGGGCGCGTGGCCACGGTCATGGGCCGCTACTACGCCATGGACCGCGACAAGCACTACGAGCGCAACGAGCCGGCCTATCTGGCCCTGGCTTGCGGACAGGGCAGGGCGGTGGGCTCGGCCTCGGAAGCAGTGGAAAGCGCCTACGCCAGCGGCGAGACCGACGAGTTCGTCAAGCCCTGCCTGGTGGCCGGCGCCGACGGCAAGCCTGTTGGCACCATAGGCGACGGCGATGGCCTGTTCTTCTTCAATTTCCGCGCGGATCGCGCACGGCAGATTAGCCGCGCTTTCTTCGACGATGACTTTAAGGAATTCCAGCGGCCCTTGCGCCCCAAGCTCTCCGGGTTTGCCAGCATGACGCGCTACGAGTCCACCTTCCCTCTGCCTGTGGCCTCGCCGCCGCAGTCCCTGGACGGATTCCTGGGCGAAGTGGTGAGCGGTCTGGGGTTGAAGCAGTTGCGCATCGCCGAGACGGAGAAGTACGCCCACGTGACATACTTCCTCAACTGCGGGCTTGAAGACCCCGTGCCTGGCGAGGAGCGTGTGCTGATTCCCTCCCCGCGCGAGGTCGCCACCTACGACCTGAAGCCTGAGATGAGCGCTCGCGCTGTCACAGAGGCCTTGCTGGCGCGCAGGCGCGAGTTCGACCTCTGCGTTTGCAACCTGGCCAATCTGGACATGGTGGGCCACACCGGAATCATCCCCGCTGTCATCACAGCTTGCGAGACCGTAGACGAATGCGTGGGGCGCATCGTGGAGGCCTTTCTGGCCGACGGCGGGCAGGTGTTCTTGACGGCGGACCACGGCAACGCCGAGGAAATGATTGATGCGCTGGGGAACACGCAGACGGCCCACAGCCTCAACCCCGTGCCCCTTGTGCATATCGACCCCAGGGGAGGGCGCGCGCTCAAGCCTGGCAAACTGGGCGACATCGCTCCCACCATTCTGGCCTCCTGGGGCCAGCCCAAGCCTGAAACCATGACAGGCGCAAGCCTGTTCGAGGAATAGCTTATGACCAAGCCGCTGACTCCCGTGCGCCCGATGGGCATGGAGATCGTCTTCCTCTACCCCTGCCCGCATTGCGCCCGCGAGGTGACGCTCATTGCGCCGACCCGGCCGTCCATGGCCCAGTGCGACGCCTGCCGCAAAAACTTCCCCATCGTACCCGTGGATGACCGCACGCTGCGGTACTTCAAGGTCATGCTGAACGGCGGCAAGGCCGCCATCGACCCTGATTTCCTGTAGCCACACATCATTCTGCCCAATGAACATGGCCCAGGCGTCGCGTAACGTCTGGGCCGTTTCCGTTTTAAGGAATTATTGATTAAGTATGTAAATCAACAACTAGAGAAAGTCATGATTTTCTCTAGTACCGAGATGACAGCATACTGTGCGTCGTGTGGACACGGAGGGACTTGGTGATGGGCTAGCCGGGCTTGCGGCGGGCCAGGAAAAAGCGCTTGAGCATCGCGCCGCATTCCTCGGCCATGACGCCCTGGAGGACCCAGGGCCGGTGGTTCAAGAAGGGCAGGGTGCGGGCGTCGAGGTTCGACACAAGCGCCCCGGCCTTGGGGTCGGCGGCGGCGAAGACGACACCAGCAACCCTGGCGTGCACAAGCGCGCCTACGCACATGAGGCACGGCTCAAGCGTCACGGCCAGGATGGACCCGGTGAGGCGGTGGTTGCCGAGCTTTTGTCCTGCCTCGCGCAGGCACAAGACCTCTGCGTGGGCTGTGGGATCCTTGAGGGCGATGTTGCTGTTGTGGGCCTTGGCCAGTATCGAGCCGTCCGCCGCCAGGAGCACGGCGCCGACCGGCGCCTCGTCATGCTGCGCGGCCAGGCAGGCCTCGTCAAAGGCCAAGGACATGAGCGCCCGCCAGGAGTCGTATCCAGGCGGGCGCTCAGGCGGTACGGAACGGTTCATGGCCAGCTACAGGGCCTTGAGGTAGCGCACCCCGCCAGCGAGCAGGGTCAGGCCCAGGGGCGAGGTTTCGCCGCGGGTCCAAGCCGGGTGGTTGCAGGGGTGGTTGTAGGCCTCGGGGTGGGGCATGAGACCCAGGATGCGGCCCGACGGATCGGTGAGGCCGGCGATGGCGTTGGCGGAACCGTTGGGGTTCTGCGGGAACTGCATGGTTGCCACGCCGCTGACCGGATCGATGTAGCGTAGCGCGACGAGGTTGGCGGCCTCAAGGGCGTCCAGCGTCTCCTGGTCCTGCGGTACGATCTTGCCCTCGCCGTGGCGAACCGGGGCCTCAAGTATGTCGATATCCTTGGTGAACACGCAAGGGGAGGCCGAGTTGGCGCGCAGGGTCACCCAGCGGTCCTCGTAGCGGGCAGAGTCGTTGTGCGAAAGCGAAACCTGGCGCTCGAAGTAGCGGCCCCCGAGTGCGGGCAAAAGTCCAAGCTTCACCAGGAGTTGAAAGCCATTGCAGATGCCCAGGATGAGCCCGCCTGCATCGAAGAACGCCTTGAGCTGGTCAAGCACGTGTTCACCGCTGTTCGTTTTGGCGAAACGCCAGCGCAAAGCTGCTGCCTGGGCCGAACCAAGATCGTCGCCGTCCAGGAAGCCACCGGGAAAAATGAGAAAATTGAAATCCTCCATGCGCAGGTGGCCGGAGGCGATATCGGAAAAGTAGGCTATCGTGGCTTCGTCAGCCCCGGATTCCCGGGCGGCGTGTGCTGATTCCTGTTCACAATTGGTGCCGTATCCGGTAAGAACTAGTGCTTTGACGCGGGCCATGAACTTCCTCCATTGCGACTGTCGATGCGGGAGCTAGGGTTTGGTCCCGCAGAAACGAGAGAATACGTGCCCCCGCGTGCGGCGTCAACACGGTCCACGACATCAAAGGCAAGACAACTCAACCTGAAGCAGGCAGAAGAGGTGTTTGCATGAAGACGAAGTTTATTTTCATCACCGGCGGAGTGCTGTCTTCCCTGGGCAAAGGCCTGGCCGCGGCGTCCATAGGCGCGCTGCTGCAGACGCGCGGCCTCAAGGTGACCATTCAGAAGCTCGACCCTTACATCAACGTGGACCCGGGGACCATGAACCCCTTCCAGCACGGCGAGGTCTATGTCACCGAGGACGGCGCCGAGACCGACCTCGACCTGGGGCATTACGAACGCTATCTGGGCATCCACATGAGCCAGAGCAACAACTACACCTCCGGTCGCATCTACGAGACCGTCATCAACAAGGAGCGCCGCGGCGACTACCTGGGCGGCACCGTGCAGGTCATCCCGCACATCACCGACGAGATCAAGCGCAGCGTGCTTGGCGTGGCCAAGGGCGACGAGGACGTGGCCCTGATCGAGATCGGCGGCACCGTGGGCGACATCGAGGGCCTGCCGTTCCTGGAGGCCATCCGCCAGCTCAAGAACGATCTCGGCAAGGAGAACGTCCTCTACATCCATCTAACCCTCGTCCCCTACATGCGCGCCGCCGGGGAGCTCAAGACCAAGCCCACCCAGCACAGCGTCAAGGAACTGCGGGCCATCGGCATCCAGCCCGACATCATTTTGTGCCGCTCCGAGGTGCACCTGCCCGCCGACCTGCGCGCCAAGATCGCGTTGTTCTGCGACGTGGACCGCGACGCCGTATTCTCCGCCGTGGACGTGAAGAGCATCTACGAAGTGCCCATGGAGTTCTACCGTGAGGGCGTGGACCAGAAGATCGCCATCCTGCTGAAGCTTCCGGCCAAGAACGCAGAGCTTGACTCGTGGAAAGAGCTGAACCGCCGCATCAACAACCCCAAGGGCACCTGCAAGATCGGCATCGTGGGCAAGTACGTGGACCTGAAAGAGGCTTACAAGAGCCTGCATGAGGCCCTTGTCCACGGCGGCGTGTTCAACGAGGTTTCCGTGCAGCTCGAGTACGTGAACTCCGAGGAGATCACGGCCAAGAACGTCGAGAAGCGGCTCAAAAGCCTGGACGGCATCCTTGTGCCCGGCGGCTTCGGCTCGCGCGGCATCGAGGGCAAGATCCTGTCCATCAAGTACGCCCGTGAGAACAAGGTTCCCTTCTTCGGCATCTGCCTCGGCATGCAGTGCGCTGTCATCGAATACGCGCGCAACGTCCTGGGCCTGGACAAGGCCAACTCGCAGGAGTTCGACGAGTTCACTCCGGATCCGGTCATCTACCTCATGACCGAGTGGTACGACTTCCGCACCAAGAAGGTGGAAAAGCGCGATGAGGGCTCGAACAAGGGTGGCACCATGCGCCTGGGCTCCTACCCCTGCAAGATCGTCAAGGACACCAAGGCCATGGAAGCCTATGAGGAGACGAGGATCGAGGAACGCCACCGCCACCGCTACGAGTTCAACAACAAGTATGCCGATGCCCTGCAAAAGGCCGGGCTGGTGCTTTCCGGCACCTCGCCCGATGAGGAGCTTGTGGAGATGGTGGAACTGCCGGGACATCCGTGGTTCCTGGGCTGCCAGTTCCACCCGGAATTCAAGTCGGGTCCCATGAAGCCGCACCCGCTGTTCCGCGAGTTCATCCGTGCTGCGGCGCTCCAGGCCAAGGGCAAGTAGCATGTCGAACGATTCCGCAGCGCTCTACGCCAAAAGCCTGACGGGACCTTTCGTCCTGGCTGGTCCGTGCGTGCTGGAGAGCAGGCAGATGGCGCTTGATGTCGCCAGGGAGCTTTCGGCCATCGCCCAGCGCCTGGAGCTGACGCTGGTGTTCAAGAGCTCCTACGACAAGGCCAACCGCACCGCCGCCACAAGCTTCCGCGGTCCCGGCCTGGACATGGGACTCGCCTGGCTGGCCGAGGTGCGGGAGGCCACAGGCCTGCCTGTGGTCACGGACATACACCTGCCGGAGCAGGCCGAGCGCGTGGCCGAGGTGGCCGATGTGCTACAGATTCCGGCTTTTCTCTGTCGGCAGACCGACCTGCTTGTCGCGGCGGCCGAGACAGGGAAGATCGTCAACGTGAAAAAAGGGCAGTTCCTTGCCCCCTGGGACATGAAGAACGCCGCCGACAAGCTACGCAGCGCTGGCAATGGACGCTTCTGGCTCACGGAGCGCGGCTCTTGTTTCGGCTACAACAACCTTGTGGTCGACATGCGCTCCCTTTCAATCATGCGCGGGCTTGGCGCGCCGGTGGTCTTTGACGCCACCCATTCGGTGCAGTTGCCGGGCGGGCAGGGCGGCATGTCCGGCGGCCAGCGCGAGTTCGTGCCGGCCCTGGCTTCCGCAGCCGTGGCGGCAGGTGCAAGCGGCGTGTTCCTCGAGGTCCACCCGGATCCGGATAACGCCCTGTGCGACGGCCCCAATTCCATCGCCCTGTCCAAGGTCGAGGTCCTGCTCACGCGGCTTTTGGCCCTATGGAGCGTACCCAGTGCCGGTTGACTCCAAGCTCGACCCCGCTGTCGAAGCGCTGGCCCGCGACGTCAAACTCTTGATTCTTGACGTTGACGGGGTGCTTACCGATGGCGGCCTCATCTATGACCACGAAGGCAACGTCTCCAAGCGCTTCCACGTTCAGGACGGACTTGGAATAAAGATTGCACAATCCCTTGGGCTTGGCATAGCCGTCATCACTGGCCTGAAACATGGGGCCGTTGAGAAGCGCGTGCGCGAGCTGGGCATCGAAGAGTACCATGCAGGCCATGTGGACAAGGTGCCCTTGATGGAGGGGATTTGCAGCCGCATCGGCTGCGAACATGGCCAGGTCGCCTACCTGGGCGATGACTGGGTGGATGCGGGCGTGATGCAGGCGGTCGGCCTGCCCATGGCCGTAGCCAACGCTCAGCCGGAGATCCTGCGGCTGGCGAAATGGGTGTCCCGGTTGCAAGGCGGTCAGGGAGCGGTCCGAGAGGCCATCATGTTCCTCCTGCGCTGTCGCGGTCAATTTGACGCAGCCTGGGAGAAGTGGAGCTGATGAATGCGCAAGTCCTTGGTGTATGTGGTGCTGATCTTCGTGTTCGGCCTGGCCATCGGCCTGGTCGTCAACGAGCAGCGCAACGGGCGTAACGCCGCCCCGGACAAGCCCGTCGCCAAGGCTCCCGAACCTGATGTCATGGCCGAGGATCTTGAGCTCGTCCAGGGCGCGGATGGCAAAGTGCTTTGGCGCGTTCGAGCGAAATCCGCCCAGTACCGCATGGACCAGCGCATCGTGCAGGTCCTTGGGCCGCAGCTGACGGCCTACGTTGGCGCGGATCGCCAGGAGGTCTTCATCAAGTCCGACACGGGCGAGGTGAACCAGCAGGGCAACACCATGACCTTGCGCGACAATATCACCGGCAGATTCGGCGAATTTGTACTGACCTCGGATGTGTTAGACTACATCGGGGCCATGAAGAAAATTTATCTCAAAGGCCAGGTTTCAGTGAGCAGACCGGACTTCTCCGTCAACGCCACCACTGTCGAGATAAACCTGGACACGCGTGAGCTCACCGCAGCAGGGGGCGTCACCGCGGAACTCCTTCCGGCTGCCCTGGACTCATTGAAGAAGGAGAAGAAGAATTGAGCACTGAGCGCAGCACGCTCCGGCTTGCCCTCTGCCTGGTTCAGGCGTTGGCCCTGGTCGTCCTCTCCGCCGTTATGGCCCTGGCCGAGGGCTGGGGCGAGGTGCGGATTGTTGAGACACCGGTCAACGTTCGCCAGCAGCGAGACCCCAATTCGCCAATTGTTCGCACTCTGAAGCCCGGCGAAAAGGTGCGCGTCGATTTCGTGCGTCCCTCTGGCTGGGGCACAATTTTTGAGCTTGGTGAGACGCAACGCGATGAAACCAAGGCCCTCGGGTTCGCTGATGTCCGTCTGCTCAAGCCCGCAGATGCCGCTGCCGCCGAGGCAAAGCCAGCCGACTCCAAGGCCGTTGCCGCCAAGACCGTGAGCGCACAGCCTGCCGTTGCTTCCAGAGCTTTGACCCATGCGGAACCCGCCCAGATCCGCCTTGTTGAGGCCCGCACTGAAGTCCACAAGGAGCGCTCGCTCAAGTCCGCGGTAGTGGCTGTGCTTGCTCCCGGCGAACGCGTGCAGACAGGTTTTCCGCGTGACGGGTTTCTGGCCGTGTTCCGGCTGAACGATCCAGGCACCAATGAAGGGACTGCCGTTGGCTTCGTGCCCCAGGGCATGGTCAAGGCGCCGCCGCCAGCCGCAGCCGGATCCGCATCTGCGACGCAATCGACTTCTGGCAAGGCCGCCGAGCCGAACAAGCCAGCGCAACAGGCTGCCCAGGCCACCTCGACACCTGCGCCCGAGGTGAAGGGCGCGGTCAAGAGCAGCCCGGCGCTGTTGGGAAATCAGCCTTCGCTGTCAAAGCAGGCGCCAGTGCGCATCACTTCGGACAAGATGGTCTACAATCAGGCTGAGAATTCCGTCATGTTCCTGGGCAACGTGCACGGCACCCACACCGACATGGCCATCTGGGCCGAGCGCATCACCGCCTATTTCGCCGATAAGAAGAAGTCCAAGGACGCCAAGGGTCAGGACAAGGGAGCAGGGGACTTCGGCGACAGCATTGAACGCATCGTGGCCGAGGGCAACGTGCGCCTTGTCGCCAACAAGAATGAGGGCGCCTGCGCGAAGCTCACCTACGAAGTCCAGGAGGCCGTCATCCGCATGGACGGCAACCCCATCTTGCGCGAAGGCCAGAACACCATCCGCGGCGAAAGCATCAAGTTCTACATCCGTGAAAATCGAAGCGAGGTCCTGAGCGGCTCGCAGCGCAGGGTGGAGGCGATTTTCTTTACGCCCAAGGGAGAGGGAAAGTAGGAGATGGCCGAACTCGTCGCCACCAATCTGTCAAAGCGCTATGGCGACCGCGAGGTCGTGAGGCACATCAACGTAACCCTGCGCGACAAGGAAGTGGTCGGTCTGCTTGGACCAAACGGCGCGGGCAAAACGACGACATTCTACATGCTTGTGGGCGTGGTCAACCCGACCACGGGCAACGTCGTGCTCGATGGCGTCGATGTCACCGAGCTGCCTCTGCATGAACGCGCACGCCTCGGGCTGTCCTACCTGCCCCAGGAAAGCTCCATCTTCAAGAAGCTGTCCGTACGCAAGAATCTGGACATTATTCTTGAGAACACGGGCATGAGCCGCGCCCAGTGCGAAGCACGCGCGCAAGAACTCCTGGAGATGTTCAACATCACCAAGCTGGCGCAGCAGCCTGCAATGTTTCTCTCCGGTGGAGAACGCAGACGCCTTGAGATCGCCCGCGCGCTTATCCTCAACCCCAAGTTCATCCTGCTCGACGAGCCTTTTGCCGGCATCGATCCCATCGCTGTCATCGATATCCAGGAGATCATAGCCGTGCTCAAAAACATGGGCATCGGCATCCTCATCTCCGACCATAACGTTCGCGAGACCCTGAACATCTGTGATCGTGCCTATCTTGTTTACGAAGGCATGGTCATCCTTGAAGGCAGCCCGACGGAGATCGTGCAAAGCAGCAAGGCCCGCAAGCTCTATCTGGGTGAGTCCTTCAGCCTCTGATATAGCCACAACCTACCGTATTCAAAGACATATCTGTTTCAGAAAGCATCATCTTCAAGTCTTCCTTCTCGAATTGTGGATTTACACAGTTCGTGAAGGTTGGTACACTTTTTTCATGAGAGAAATAAATTATGGAAATAGTACGTATCATTGAGGGGTTACCCTTTTTGACTTGCGGATGATCTGGGCCTGTGGCACAGTGAAGATGCACGGGTGAGCACACCCGATTCGGATTTATCGAACATTTGACGCAACGTTTTTGGAGGCAATGGTTTCTCGTATGGGTTTGGAGCTTCGCCAACAACTCAAGCTGTCGCAGCAACTGGTCATGACGCCCCAGCTGCAGCAGGCCATCAAGCTCCTGCAGCTCTCGCGGCTGGAGCTTGTGGAGTCGATCCAGCAGGAGTTGATGGAGAATCCCTTTCTTGAGGAGCTTGACGCGGACGTCGCGGACACGGCCCCCAGCACTGATAGTCTCGATGACTACGAGGGCGCTCACAACACTGCCGAGAGCCAGGCCAACGAAGAGAGCATGCGCACTGCCGACTGGGAAAACTACCTCGGCGAGTTTTCCAGCGTCACCAAGCAGGCCATGGGCCGAGAACTGGAAGTGCCGGAAGAGGGGCTTTCGCTTGAGGCCAGGCTGACCAGCCGTCCCACCCTTGAAGGCCACCTGTTATGGCAGATGCGCCTCTCCCGTTTCAGCGAGGAAGAGCTCGACATAGGCGATGTCATCATCGGCAACTTGGATTCACGCGGCTATCTGCAGGCCTCTGTCGAGGAGTTGCAGACTCTCCTCAATGGCGTCAGCCCCGAGGCTATCGAGTCCGTCATTCAGCGCATCATGCGACTGGATCCTGTCGGCGTTGGCGCGCGTACCGTGCAGGAATGCCTGCTGGTGCAGATGGAAGTCCTTGGCCTCACCGATCCGATCCTCGTATCCCTCGTGCGCGATCACCTGGAAGACCTTGAAAAGCATCGCTACAAGCCGCTGACCAAGAAGTTCAAGATCAGCATGGACGGGCTGAAGGAATACCTGGATCTGCTGCAGACCCTGGAGCCCATGCCGGGTGCGAATTTTTTCAGCGGCGAACCGCAGTACGTCAGCCCGGACGTTTTCGTTTTTAAGAATGGCGAAGACTTCGTCATTATGCTGAACGAGGACGGCATGCCGCGCTTGCAGCTGAATTCCTATTATGTCGAGGACGTCAAGGCCAAGACATCGACGGAGAAGGACTATTTTCAAGACAAGATCCGCAGCGCCGAATGGCTCATGAAGAGTCTGTACCAGCGCCAGCGGACCCTGTATAAGGTTATGGAGAGCATCGTCCGTTTCCAGCGCGAGTTCTTTGAAGAAGGCGTGACCCGCTTAAGGCCGCTGATCCTCAAGGAGGTGGCTGAGGACATCAGCATGCATGAGTCCACGGTAAGCCGCATTACCACAAGCAAGTATGTGGCGACGCCGCATGGCATCTACGAACTCAAGTTCTTCTTCAACAGTGCGCTTGATTTGGACGATGGCACACAGGTTGGCTCCGAGTCGGTCAAGGCGCTCATCAAGCAGCTCATTGGCGACGAGAATCCCAAGCGTCCTTTGAGCGATGAGCAGATTGGCGAGATCCTTAAGCAGAAGCTGGAGGTGAACATCGCACGACGCACTGTGGCCAAGTATCGCACGGCCATGAACATTGAGTCCTCCTCCAAGCGCAAGCAGATTTTCTAAACCGGCGTCGCCCGCCACATCCCAGGAGGTTGCGAATGAACATATCCTACGCCTTCAAGAACTTCGATCCTTCCGACCACTTGAAGGAATATGCCGCTTCCCGTTTCGAGAAGATGGGCAAGTTCATCGGCGACACCATTGAAACCGACCTGCAGATCAACCTGTCTGTCGAGAAGTTCCGGCACCAGGCTGAAGTCATCCTGAACGCGGACGACCTGCACATCTCGGCCTACGAAGAGTCCGAGGACATGTATTCCACCATCGATCTGGTGCTGGACAAGCTTGAAGTCCAGCTCAAGCGCATGCGCGAGCGCCACAAGGAGCGCCGCCATGGCGGCACACCGCGCAGCGCCCGCATGGACGTCATCAGCTTCTCTCAGGACAAGGCTGAACGTTCGCCCATCATCAAGGAATCCGACATGTTTGAGCCCAAGCCCATGAGCGTTGACGAGGCGGCCATGCAGCTTGAAGCCTTGAAGCATGAGTTCATGGTGTTCCGCGATGCCGACTCCGGTCGGGTAAACGTCCTGTATCGCACCAAGACCGGTGACTTCGGTCTCATCGACCCTGGAAACTAGTAATGCGGCTGGGCGAATACATCGACAAGGAGCTGGTGCTCCCTGACTTGGCGTCCACGGGCAAGGCCGAGGTATTGCGCGAGCTCACCGAGGCCTTGGCCGCGCATCACGCGGGCGTGGATGCTGGCCTTGCCCTCGCGGTTCTTCTGGACCGCGAGGGGTTGGGCACCACCGGCATCGGCGAAGGCGTCGCCATTCCTCACGGCAAGCTCGCCTCCCTTGACCGCATCATATTGTGCGTTGGAAGAAGCAAGACAGGTGTGAATTTCGAGTCGCTCGACTTCAAGCCTTGCACAATATTCTTCCTTGTCCTCGCACCGGAACAAATGACCGGCATTCACCTGCGCATTCTTGCGCACATCTCGCGTCTTCTGAAAGACGACCACTTCCGCAAGGATTTCTTTGACGCCAAAGATCGCGACGCGCTTTTCGCGTTGCTGCAGGCATACTAGGGTCCGGGTGAGGCCATGGGCACGACTGATTCTATTTCCGTGGTCGTGGTGACTGGCCTCTCCGGCTCTGGGAAAAGCACTGCGCTGAACGTCTTTGAAGACCTGGGCTACTTCTGCGTGGACGGCTTGCCGGCGGCCATGCTGCCCAAACTCGTCACGCTGTTTCTCGGAAAGGACTCCAAGCACCGTGGGTTGGCCCTGGGCATGGACCTCCGGCAGCATGACTTCCTGGATCAATGGAACGATGCGCTCCAAGAACTGTCGGCTCGCGGCATATTCGTGCGCGTGCTCTTTGTGGAGGCCAAGGACTCCACCCTGATGCGGCGCTACGCCACCACGCGTCGACCGCATCCCCTCGAGAGCGCGAGCCTTGGCCTTGAACAGGCACTGACCCGTGAGCGGGCCATGCTTTCCCCTCTTCGCAAGGACGCTGAGCTTGTCATCGACACCAGCGAGTATTCCATTCACGATTTGCGCCGCATGATACAAGAGCGCTTTGCCAGTACGGAAACATCCGGTCACGGCATGCGGGTGCATGTGCTTTCCTTCGGCTTCAAGTACGGGGTTCCGGCGGAGGCAGACCTTGTCTTTGATCTGCGCTTTTTGCCAAACCCATACTTCGTGCCGGAGCTGCGGGCTTTGTCCGGCAAAGATCAGGCCGTGTCCGACTACGTCTACAAGAGCGAGCCGGGTGCGACTTTCCGGCAGAAGCTTCAGGCGTTTCTGCTCTACCTCCTCCCGCTCTACGCCGCTGAAGGCCGCTATAGAATCGCGCTCGCCGTGGGCTGCACAGGGGGAAGGCACCGTTCCGTGGCCATGGCCGAGCATCTGCTTGCCACCCTGCGCGACAGCGGGTATTCCGTAACCGTTGAGCATCGGCATTTTGATCTCGGCTGAACGGGAAAAATGCCAGAACCAGCCGCGGTGATGAACCGTGCACGGCAGGCGAGGAAATGACCGAGAATACTGAAGTCCAATCCCCCCCCAAGCAGGTTGGCGTGCTTGTGGTGACACACGGCTCCTTTGGGGCCGCCTTGCTTGAAGCCGCACAGATGATTCTCGGGCCGCAGCTTGGCGTTGACTCCGTCAGCGTCCTTGTGTCCAAGGGTGTGGACGAGATCGTCGTGGCGTTGAAGGCCGGGGTCGCCAATCTGGACAGCGGCATGGGAGTCATGGTCCTCACCGATCTTTTTGGCGGCACGCCCACCACCTTGAGCCTGTCCCTGCTCAAGGGGGGAAATCTTGAGGTCGTGTCCGGCGTGAACCTGCCCATGCTGCTCAAGGTTTTGCAAGGTCGCCAGATGAAGTTGCCGGAACTCGCTTCCCAGGCGAAAGCGGCCGGGCAGGACGGCATCAAGGTGCCTGGCGAGATGTTGCGTAAGAAGCCTGCCGGGAGTTGAGCAATGTTTTGGGTGCGTGTGGACAACAGACTAATCCACGGTCAGGTGGTGGAGGCGTGGGTTCCCCATATCGGCGCGCGCTGCATCATCGTCGGCAATGACGATCTGGCCCAGGACGAGCTTCAGCAGGAGATAATGGCCTTGGCCATCCCGAGAGCCGTCGACAGTGCCTTCCTGAGCATCGACCAGCTGGTGCGAGACCCGCGCATGACCGGGGCTTCTCGTGATGCGACGCTGCTGCTCTTTTCCTCATGCCTTGATGTGCGGCGTGCAGTCGAGAAGGGGCTTCAGCTCGACACCCTGAACGTGGGCAACCTGCATTACGCCAACGGGAAACGACAGCTCTCGCCGAGCGTTTCCCTCGGCCCAGACGACGAGGCCTGCCTGCGCTACCTTTTGGGTAACGGTGTGGAGCTGGATTTCCGCTGCGTTCCAAACGACCCCGTGCACGTGAGGTTCTCATGATGATCGATCTTCCCTTGACCGGACCAGCGTGGTTTGCCGCAGTCGGTTTTTTTTTGCCCTGTTCGCCCTGTGCCGCTTCTCGATAAGCCTGGGACTCCTTGAACGACCGCTGGTCATCGGCCTCTGTTGGGGGCTTGTGTTTGGGAATCTGACCTCCTGCCTCTACATCGCCATCTTCTACGAGCTGCTCTGGCTCGACTTCATTCCGGTGGGAACCTTCATTCCGCCGCACATGACAGCAGCCGCCTTTACCGGACTTGCCCTGGCGACGTACTTTGGGCTGGATGCGCCGCCGCTTGTGTTCCTCGCGCTCATCTTCGGACTTCCCATGGCATGGCTTGGGGCGAAGCTAGACCGGAACCTTCGCGACCGCTTGAACCGCTCATACAGCTCCATCCTGCATTGGGTGCGCAGACCTTCCGGTGACGACATTCCCGCCAAGCTTATCGCGCGGACGCTGTTTGGCAAACTGCTTCTGTCCTGGCTCTTCTTTGTTGTCGGGGCGGGGGTGCTGGCTGTGCTTCTGCGTTTCGTGCTCAACCAGTATTCCGGCTTTTTCTTCGACCTCGACCTGAAGTGGAGCCATTTCCTCATCGCGGCGAGCCTTGGCGGGCTTCTGTCACTACGTCTGCGCAGTCTGTATCTTTCCGTTGGCGTTGGCGCAGTTGTCCTCGGTTTTTTCCGCCTTGCGGGCATCTTCTAGCTTGGCAAGCCGCGATCTTTGTGATAAATGGAACAATCGTCCAAACGGAAAGGACAATCCTAGGCAATAACAATAATTTTTAGGAGGACTTTCATGGCTATTATCGTTGCTGGTCACAAAAATCCGGATTGCGATACCATCACCGCCGCCATCGCCGTTGCCGATCTGCTGAGCAAGCGCGGCATGGAAGCTGTGGCCGTGGCCCAGGGCCCCTGCACCCCGGACACCGAGTTCGTGTTGAAGACTTTTGGTCTGGCCGCTCCCGCCATCGAGACCGACGCCACCGGCAAGGACGTCGCCCTGGTCGACACCACCGAACTGTCCCAGGCCCTGGACAACCTTGACAAGGGCAAGGTCGTTGTCGTCGTTGACCACCACAAGCTGGGCGACGTGACCACCTCCAACCCCCTCGAGATGTGGGTTTGGCCCGTGGGCTGCACCGGCACCGTGATCAAGGCCATGTACGAGTTCTACGGCATCGAGATCCCCAAGAACATCGCCGGCGCCATCATGCTCGCCATCCTGAACGACACCGTTCTGTTCAAGTCCCCCACCTGCACCGACGCCGACAAGAAGGCCGTCGAGGCTCTGGCCAAGATCGCCGGCGTGGCCGACTACAAGTCCCTGGGCATGGACATGCTGAAGATCAAGGGTTCCGTTGAGGGCATCCCCGCCGTCGACCTGATGAACCGCGACTACAAGGACTTCAACATGGGTGGCAAGAAGGTCGGCATCGGCCAGGTTGAGGTTCTTGACCTCGGCCTGCTCGACAAGATCAAGCCCGCTCTGGTTGAAGAGTGCAAGAAGCTGCAGGCCGACGGCCGTCACACCGTCATGCTGCTCCTCACCGACATCATGAAGGAAGGCTCCGAGATCCTCGTGGTCTCCCAGGACGCCTCCCTGGTCGAGAAGGCCTTCGGCGGCAAGGTCGGCGGCGCGCTCAACTCCATGTGGGTTGACGGCTGCATGAGCCGCAAGAAGCAGGTCGTGCCCCCCATGGAAAAGGCTTTCGCTTAGTCCAAGCAACGACAAGCTGATCTGACTCCACAGGCGGGTTCCTTCGGGAGCCCGCCTTTTTTGTGGCGCATCGCAAAGCAGAACGCCCTGGCAACAACTGCTGCCAGGGCGTTCCTTGTGAATCTTCGGTAGAGAGCTTTACAGAAGCCCGCTGGTCTTGAGGACTTCGGTGAGCTTGGCCAGGTTGGCTGGCTCAATGGGAACAAGAGGCAACCGGAACTCGACGCCCATCTTGCCCATGAGCGACAGTGCCGTCTTGACCGGGATGGGGTTCGTCTCAAGGAACATGGCCCTGTTCACCGGGTTCATCTCCATATGCAGCGCCTGGGCGCGAACGATGTCGCGCTTGAAGTAGGCGTCAATCATGCCGGACATCTTGGCGGGCATGACGTTGGAGGTGACCGAGATGGTTCCGCATCCGCCTACGGAGAGCAAGGGCAGCACGGTGAAGTCGTCACCGGACAGGACCACGAACTCCTTGCCCATGATCTCGCACAGCTCCGACCCCTGCTTGATGTCACCCGTGGCTTCTTTGCAGCCGATGACCTCTGGCACTTCTTTGACGATGCGCGCTATGGTCTTGGGCAGGACGTTCTGTCCAGTGCGGCCAGGCACGTTGTACAGTATGAACGGCATGGAGGCCTCGGCGGCGATGGCCTTGAAGTGCGCCACCAAGCCGTCAGGCGTGGGTTTGTTGTAGTAGGGGGTGATGATGAGTGCTGCGTCAGCCCCGGCCTTTTTGGCCATGCTGGTCAACTCGATGGCTTCCAGGGTGTTGTTGGAGCCAGCTCCGGCTATGACCGGGACGCGCCCCTTTACCTGATCGACACAGATACGGATGACCTGCCCCTGTTCCGCATGAGAGAGGGTAGCGGCCTCGCCGGTGGTGCCGCAGGGCACAACGCCGTTGATTCCCTGTTCGATCTGCCATTCGATGAAAGCCCTGTAGGCCTCCTCGTCCACGGCGCCGTTCTTGAACGGCGTCACCAGTGCGGTAAACGCGCCGCGCAACTGCATCCTTCCTCCTCTGACCGACTCTCTGCGGTCAGGCTAGTCCGTGCCCATGTTCTGCATGAGCGAGAGCATATGCGAATCTTCCATGTAATGATCAGTCAACCCGAGTAGGGTCATACGAACATTTTGCTCTTCCGTCCATTTGAAATTGGCGTCGGCGTGGTCGGGCCAGGCAAGAATGTCGATGCGACTCATGGACTTGCCCTGGGTGAAGGCGCGTATCCAGAGAGTTTTTCCCTTTGGCGAGATGTTGCCAACAAGGCCTATGCCGACACCGGAACCGAGCAGCACGTCGGGCAAGGGGCCATCCGACTTGAGCAGTTCCTGCTCCAGCGAGTAGCCCCAAGGGCTCATGGCCACGATGAGGCGTGCCTTGGCCCTGAGCGTGCGTACCGCGCCCTCAATCTGCTGGACAAGTGCCAGTGGGAGGGTTTTCGCGCCATCGGGAAGGGGTGGGAGAAGAAGCACGCCGACTCTGTGCGCCGAGTCCTTGCCAAGCATGTGCTGTTCAAGGCGATTGGAGCCACGCCAGAGTTTGCTTGGCTGAACACCTGCCTGGGTGAGTATCCCGCGTTCATAGGGCGTGACATAGACCAGGTCATTGCGCAGGAGATCGAAGGCCTTGACCATGAACTCAAGCCGCTTGCGCGTTGGGGGCTTTTGCGCCTGGAACTGGGCGAATTCATAGGCACCGGCGAGAACAAGCACCGGTGCCTCTTTGGGCGCGCTCTGTCGAAGCGCATTCTGCAACGTGGCCCGCCGGGCCAGTCCGCCTACGGTCTTCCCGCCTCAGGACGGGCAGGGACGAGCTTCTGCTTCCGTGTTACCGCTGAAGAGCAAGGTGAGCTTTGCCGCACCAGCGTGTACATCCGTCGCAAAGGCCAGTACTGCAAAAAGCAGAAGCGTGAGGATGCGCAACATACTAGTCGTTGATGAATTCCTTGAGCTCTTTGCCTGGACGGAAGAAGGGCAGGCGTTTGGGCTGGACCTGAACAACTGTTCCAGTCTTGGGATTGCGGCCGGTGTACCCATTGTAGTCTTTGACCTTGAAGCTGCCGAAACCACGCACTTCAACCCTGTCGCCTGCGACAAGCGCGTCCTTGATGGAGTCGAAGAATGCTCCAACAATCTTGGTGGCATCGTCGATGTGCAGTTTCTTCTCTTCGGCCAGCGCCTTTATGAGCTCGCTCTTGTTCATGTCCGCTCCGTTTGTTGGCCTGTTTGGTGGGGTGGGCACCCCGCCGAGGGCATGGACTTCATCACTTATACTGTCCATATGCCTAAAATCCAGGCATTCCGTCAAGGGTTTCGTGAGGTTGCAGTGGGAAGAAATTCCTTGAGGGCTTTTCGGCCGGAGATGGTTTCCATGTTCTGCTTGCGATAGCTGGAGACGCGTTGCGCGATGACTCGAATGTCCTTGATGGCTGGGCATTCCGGGGCGAACCTCGCCAGCGGCGTCTGGTCGATGACGGCCTGTGTGAGAGTGCGGTCAAGGCGAACATGGCCCAGGTTGACGAGGTCGAAACCAAGAAAAGTTTTGCATGCCATGTTCAAACGTTGAAAAGTTTCGCTGGCTTCCTTTGCGGTTGCCTGGTTCACCACCACGCAGAAGTCGCGCACTCCGTACTTGGCGTTGAGAACCTTGATGATGGCATAGCCGTCGGTGAGCGAGGTCGGCTCCGGCGTCACCAGCACCACACGCATCTGTGCCATGCGTGCCAGGGCCAGCACCGTGCCGCTGATGCCCGCACCCAGGTCGAGCAGCAGGAATTCGTAGCCCTTGATCATGTCCGTGAGCGTCTCGAACAGTTCGTCGCGCTGGTTCTGATCCATTTCCACCAGCTCCGGGACGCCGCTGGCTGCCGGCAGAATGTCAAGGCCCTCCTCCACATGCAGCAGCACATCTTCAGGCCGCACATCGCCGGAAAGTAAATCCTGCATGTTCTTCTCCGGCGTCAGGCCGAGCAGAACGTCAAGATTGGCCAGGCCAAGGTCGCAGTCCATGAGCAAGAGCTTGTGGCCCATGTCACGCAGCACCAGGCCCAGGTTCAGCGAGAGGTTGGTTTTTCCCACGCCGCCTTTGCCGCTCATTATGCACAGGCTCACCGTGCTGCCGGGGTTCACCGCGGCAGTGGCGCTTTGCTCGTCCGGAGTCGCCCCTGCGGTGATCTCAGGGTTGGTGTCGGTCATTTGTCCCCCGCTTTCTTGCCGGTAAAGAGGAAATGTTTTTCGTTGGCGTGCACCAGCGTGTCACGCGAGGCCAGGCAGACGTCAACAGGGGCCGCCACTTCCAGGCGGTTGCCGCCCAGGTTGCGGGCATCCTGCAAGGCCAAACCCGCGCTGTTGATGAGTTCGTCCGGTGTGAGCTCCACGCAACCGCCGTACCCGGCCAAGCCAGCCGAGCAGAGCAGGCCCTCGGCCGCCGGTGCGGACTTGTCCACGCCGTTTGCGCGAATTCGACGGAGAATGGCGCCAACAAAGCGTTCAGCTTCGGTCAGGGACGCTCCGGAAAAGACGATCGCCAATTGATCGCCACCCAGCATTGAGGCGTGGTCGAAGCAGCGCTTCAGGCCAAGGACCAGGTCCAGCAAAGCGCCCAACCGTTTCACTGCGCTGCGCGGGCCATCAGGCTGGATGAGGGCCAGGGCCAGGGGCACGTTACAGGCGCGGGAACGCTCGATTTCCGTGCGCAGGACGTCATGAAGGAGAGGCTCCGATGGGGCAGCAGCAATCTGACCGATGGCCTGGGCCAGAATGTCGGCCTGAGGGGCGGACTGGCCGAGGGGCACGGCGCACCAGTGCTCAAGGCCGTGGCTCGCGCTCAGGGAAGCCCAGGCCGGCCCGTCGAGCCCTGGGACCACGCGAAGCACACACAGGGACTCGGCGTCGTGCATTGGCTCCTCCTGGGCGCTCGTCTCTATGCTGCGGATTTCCTCCAGCAGCGGCGAGATGTCCGGTTTAGGCGGATTTCTTTTCGGCATGGCTGAAGAGCAGGGTTGCGCGCAGGAAATCGTCCAGGCGACCGTCCAGCACAGCGTCCACGCCACTGTCCTCGTGCCCGGTGCGATGGTCCTTCACCAGCCGGTAAGGCTGCAGGGTGTAGGTGCGGATCTGGCTGCCAAAGGCGATGGCCTCCTTGCTGGCGTAGTCGGCCTTCTTGCCTGCCTCCAGCTCCTTGATCTCGCGCTCGTACAGGCGCGCCTTCAAGACCTTCATGGCGTGCAGCTTGTTCTTGAGCTGCGACTTCTCGTTCTGGCACTGCACGACTATGTTCGTGGGCAGGTGGGTGATGCGCACGGCGGAGTTGGTTCGGTTCACGTGCTGGCCGCCGGGGCCGCTGGCGCGGAACACATCAATGCGCAGGTCCTCTTCCTTGACGTCGATTTCGATGTTGGTGTCGATGTCCGGGTACACGTCCACCGAGGCAAAGGCGGTGTGCCTGCGGCCGGAGGCGTCGAACGGGGAGATGCGGATAAGGCGGTGGATGCCCGACTCGCCCTTGAGCAGGCCGAAGGCATAGGGGCCGGTAATCTGCAGAGTGACGCTCTTGATGCCCGCCTCGTCACCATAGAGCCGGTCAAGCTCCTCCACCTGGAAACTGCGATACTCAGCCCAGCGCAGATACATGCGCAGGAGCATCTCGGCCCAGTCCTGGGCGTCAACGCCGCCAGCACCGGGGTGAATTTCCAGAATGGCGGCGCTGCTGTCGTCCGGGCCAGAAAGCAGGATGGACAGCTCTGTCTCGTCTAGACGCGCCTGGAAAACGGCCAGATACTCCTCCAGGGCCTCCAGAGCTTCCTGGGCTTGATCTTCCTGGGCGAGTACAAGCAGGTCATCCACGTCGGTCTTGGCCTGGGCAAGGGTGTCGTAGGTGCCAAGGCGCAGCTCAAGGACGCTTTTCTCGCGCAGGACAGGGGTCAATAGTTCGGGCTTGTCCCAGGCGCCAGGCTTGGAAAGGACGCTCTCTATTTCGCGCAGGCGCTCGCTTGACTCGTCATAGTCAAAGGCGCCCCCAGAGGGTTTCGAATTGTTCCAGCAGGGCCACGCCCTGGGTTTTGAGATCAGCGAATTGAAGCATTGTCGTTCAGGTCTCTTTGGTTAGTTCTTGGAATTCTTGTCGAGACGGCTCTTGCCGCCCAGGTAGAGCAGCACCGCGAATACTGCGGCGAGCAGACCCGCAAGGACCAGCAGCTGGCCGTACATTCGATGGTACACAGTCGCTTGCGACCTCGGATGCACCTGCCAGGCCGCTGCAAGCGGTTCGAATTGCGGTCCGGCGCGGTGGATGCGCCCCAGCGGATCGATGAAGGCCGATATGCCGGTGTTGGTGCTGCGCACGATCCAGCGGCCCTGCTCAATTGCCCGAAGCGCGGTCAGATTCAGGTGCTGCATGGGAGCTGACGTGGCTCCGAACCATGCGTCGTTGCTGATGATGACGATGAGGTTCGCGCCCTGGGACACACGTTCCTGCGCCAGCCCCGGAAAGATTGCTTCATAGCAGACGAGCATCCCCATCGCAAGGTCGCCTGCGCGCAGCGGTTTCTGGTCCTGGCCGGGAGCGAAATCGCCCACGCCATGCACGAGTTTTTCCAGCGGCAGCCAACTCGGCAGGGGCATGTACTCGCCAAAGGGCACCAGGTGTTCCTTGTCGTACCAGGTGGGCCTCTTTCCGCTGCCGTCTATCAGAAAGGCCCGGTTGAACAGGGTGTAGCTGCCAGCGCCCAGGCTGTACGCCGGGGCTCCAAGGAGCAGGGTCGCATTGGTGCTGGCCAGGAAGTCGAGCACCGGTTTGCGCAGCGGGGTGTCGTCCTGAAAGTAGAAGGGCATGGACGTCTCTGGCCAGACGATGAGGGAAGGATTGGCCGTGATCTGCACCTTGCGGGACAGATCCACGTAGCGTGCGACGGTGGACGCCTGGTACGAGGCATCCCATTTGACGCTCTGGTCGATGTTGCCCTGGACGATGGCGACCGTTTTTGGCGCGGTGTCCTCGGAATAGGCGCGCAGATGCGCGAAGCCCAGGCCGAGCACAAGGATGGCGCCAAGGGCGCTTGCCACGGCGCAAAGGCGCGAGGCACGTCCAAGCACGGCCCCGCAGGCGATGAACGCCAACACGCCGGACAGGCCGTAGGCCCCGATGTACGCAGCCGGAAGCGCCACGACGGTCCAGGGCACGAAAGCTGCGCTCAGGGTCAGCCAGGGGAAGCCGGAGAGCAGGGTGGCGATGCACATCTCCATGAGCGTCCAGGACACGCCAAGAAAGACAAGGGCCGTGAGTTCCGGCAGGCGTCGCAAAGCCATGTGCGCGAGAAGGCCGAAAACACCATAGTAGGCCCCCATGGCCAGGCTTAAGAGCACTGGAACCGGCAGGGCCAGAATCCAGTTCACCCCGCCGAAGTGCTCCACGGGCCAGTACACCCAGTACAGGCAGCCCAGTGCGGCCAAAGAACCGGCGATCCAGGACTGGCGAAAGGCGTCGCGTCTTAACTCGGCATTGTGACCAAGAACCATGAGTCCGGCAGGCAGGAGCAGGGCGGCCAGGGGGAGCTGCGCCAACGGGTTGGCGTGGCCGAGCCAGGTGCCGACCGCCGTGGCCAGGATAAAATAATGCCTGGGCTGCACCGGCGCTACTCGGCGCGCTCCACGCGCAGGGTCTCGATGTGCTTGGGGTCGGCCTCATGGACAAGAAAACGCCATGTGCCGAGCGTGAAAGACTCGCCCACGGGGGGGATGCTGCCCGCGATCTCGCAGATGAGCCCGCCGATTGTCTCCACCTGTTCCGAATCAAGTTCCAGGCCGAAGCGTTCGTTGACTTCGTCCAAGGTAAGCCGCCCGGAGATGAGCTGGCTGCCGTCGGGCAGCACCTGCACGTCCTCGGGCCGCATGGCGTCATGCTCATCGCCGATCTCGCCGACGATCTCCTCAAGCACGTTTTCAAGGGTCAACATGCCCGCCGTACCGCCGTATTCGTCGGTGACGATGACCAGATGGCTTTTCCTGGTCTGCATGTCGTGCAGAAGGTTCTTCAGGTTGGCCGTTTCGGGGACGAAGTAGGTCGGCCGGATCAGGCTCGCGAGGGAGGGGTGCTCTTCTTTTGGAAGCAGGAGCGGCCCGACAATGTCCTTCGCGTGAAGCACGCCGACAATGTGGTCGCGATTCTCACGGTAGACCGGAATGCGGGAATGGCCGTGCTGGACGATGAGTTCCGCGGCCTCGGTGAGCGGGCTGTCCATTTCGATGCTGATCATGTCTGGCCGGGGGACCATGACCTCGCTGGCGAACTTGTCTTCCAGTTCCAGCACGTTGGTCAGTATGCGGATGTCCTCTATGGGGATGTCGCCTTCGTCCAAGGCTTCCCGAAGGCATTCTTCCAGAGGGGTGTCTGACTTGCGGAAAAGGTTGCGGAAAGCTGTGAGTATACTGCCGGGTGAGCCTTCGTCCAAAATGTCTGCTCCTGCGGAGGGGGTTGCGGCTGAAATGTGCGCGTTATGTTTGTCTACGCAAAATCTAAAGATATTTCGGGGCAGGGGCAATGTCAAGGCTGCGCAGAGGTTCCCCGTCGGTTCAGTCCTGCTTGGGCATAAGCAACAGGCCGAGCTTGCGAAGGTGGATTTCCAGGCAGGTAACTGCCGCCGGAGTGATGCCGGAAATGCGACCTGCTTGACCCAGGGTCGCGGGCTGTACGCGTGCCAGCTTCTCGACTGCCTCGCGCGTGAGGCCGGAGACGGCCGAGAAGTCGAGCCCGGAAGGCAGCGCCGTGTCCTCGAGGCCCCGGCTACGTTCAACGAGCTCGTATTCGCGTTCCAGGTAGCTGGCGTAGCGAATGCGCGTTTCGGCCTCTTCCAGCACCACGCCGTCCACTTGCGTCAACTCCGGCCAGAAAGGCGCCAAGGCCTTGATGTCGACCTGCGGTTGGCGCAGCAGCGCTGCAAGGGTGACGCTTTTACCGGGAATGCTCGCGCCGATGGCGGTCAATATCTCACGAGTGGGTGCGTCCGGCCGCACGTGGATGGTGTTGAAGGCGTCGAGAACCTTGGCGAGATTGGCCTGCTTCGTTTCGAACAACGACTGTCTCCGGTCGTCCACAAGGCCAAGGTCGTGTCCGATGGGGGTCAGGCGTTCGTCTGCGTTGCCCTCACGCAGAAGCAGGCGGTGCTCGGCGCGGGAGGTGAACATGCGATAGGGCTCAAGGGTGCCTCGGGTTACCAGGTCGTCCACAAGCACGGCCATGTAGGCCTGATCGCGCCGCAGGATGAAGGGCGGCAGACCGCGTTGCGCGCAGAAGACGTTCAGGGCGGCCCACAGCCCTTGGGCTGCCGCTTCCTCATACCCTGAGGTGCCGTTGATCTGTCCGGCCAGATACAGGCCAGGCAGGGGTTTGGCCTCGAGCGTCGGCAGCAGCTGCGTGGGCGGTGCGAAGTCGTATTCGATGGCATAGCCGGGGCGAACGATCTGAGCCTGCTCTAGTCCCGGAACAGTGGTCAACAGAAGCTTCTGGATGTCCAGGGGGAGGCTGGTGGAGATGCCGTTGGGGTAAACCTCCGGGCTGTCCAGCCCCTCGGGCTCGATGAAGATCTGGTGCCGATCCTTGTCCGGGAAGCGGGCGACCTTGTCCTCCACCGACGGACAGTAGCGCGCCCCGGTGCCCTGAATGACGCCGGAATACAGCGGCGAGCGGGAAAACCCGCTACGGATGGCTTCGTGGGTGGCGGCGTTGGTGTAGGTCAGGTGGCAGGGAACCTGCGGGAGAGGGACGTCCCGGTTCAGGAAACTGAAGGGCCTGGGCGGGTCGTCGCCGGGCTGTTCCTCCATCACGGAATAATCGATGCTCGACTTGAGCAGGCGCGGCGGCGTGCCTGTCTTGAGGCGGCCCAACTCGAAGCCGAGCTCACGCAGGCAGGGCGACAAGCCCTCGGACGGCGGATCTCCGAGGCGTCCGCCGGGGAAATGCGTCAGGCCGATGTGCATCAGGCCGGCAAGGAAGGTGCCGGTGGTCAGCAGCACGGCGCGGGAGCGAAATTCCTGGCCCAACCGGGTCCGCACGCCGCAGGCATGACCGTTCTCGGCCAGCACGGCTTCGGCCATGTCTTGACAAATCCAGAGGTTGGGTTGAGCGAAAAGGTCGCGCTGGACCACGCGAAGGTACTCGGCGCGGTCGATCTGGGCGCGGCTTGAGCGTACCGCTGGGCCCTTGCTCATGTTCAACTGGCGGAACTGGATGCCCGCTGCATCTGCCCAGAGGCCCATGCTGCCGCCAAGAGCGTCGATCTCGCGGACCATGTGGCCCTTGGCCAGTCCGCCGATGGCCGGATTGCACGAAAGATGGCCGATGCGGTCAATGTTGATCGTCAGCAGCAGGGTTTCGAGACCAAGCCGGGCCGAGGCCATGGCGGCCTCGCAACCAGCATGCCCAGCGCCAACGATGACGAGGTCGAAACGCTCCGGAAAGGAGCGACGTGGGGCATCTGGCCTGCGCTGCATTGAGGCCTCGGCGGTTTGCTAGTCGAAAAGCATGGCCGCCATGACCTTGGCGTCCTTGATGCTGTTCTTGATGGAAGAGCGCTCGTTTGGCTGGTGGGCGTTGTGCATGAGCGTGCCCCATACCGCGGCCTTGTGACCGGCGCGGCGCAGGTAAGCGGCCACGGTGCCGCCGCCGATGCCTTTGACCTTCGGCTGGTTGCCGAAGACGGACTTCACGCTGCGCATGAGGCGGGTCACGACCTCGCTGTCCGCCGGGGTGGGCGGGGCGGCCTGTTCGCACTGGACGAATTCGTAGCTGATGCTCACGCCGTGATCACGCTCAACCTGATCGCCAAAGCCTTTGATCGCGCTGAGCACGTCGTTCAGGTCGTAGCCGGGCATGACGCGGCAGTCCAGATAGAACACGTCGCGTCCGGGAATTGTGTTGATGTTCTCCACGTTGGCTTCCTTTTTGGTGGCCTGGAACGTGGAGTGGGGCGGATTGAACAGGGGATCGGTGCGGTCGAAAATCTGGTGCAGCTTTGGAATCTGCACGATGAGCGCCGATGCGGCCAGCAGGGAGTTGATGCCGACCTCGGGCGTGGAGGCGTGGCACTGCTTGCCCTCCACCACGACTTTGAGCCAGAACATGCTTTTTTCCGCGATTTCAATCATTTCGCTTGTAGGCTCGCCAAAGTCCGGCACAAGGAACAGGTCATCCGGCCCGAAGAGGTCGGCGTGCTGTTTGACAACATAGTCGAGGCCGTACTTGCTGCCGGTCTCTTCGTCGGCAACCAGGAGCACTCCGTAGTTCATGGGCGGAGTGAGGCCCAGGTCGAGCAAGGCCTTGGACACCAGCAGTGAGCAGACGATGCCCTGGTGGTTGTCCTCCACGCCGCGACCGATGATGATGTCGCCGTCGACCTTGAGCGTGTAAGGGTCGGAGTGCCAGAGGGCGAGGTCGCCGGGGGGCACGATGTCCGTGTGCGAGATGACCCAGAGGGTCTTGGACGTATTCTCGCCGGGCACGACGGCGGCCAGGCTCGGGCGATAGCCGCAGGGCACCGCTGGGTCCGGCGCGCGGAGCTCGCGAACTTTCGCGAAGCCCATGTCCCTCAGGTAGCCCTTGAGGAACTCGGTTTTGTCCTTTTCACCGGGGCCGCCGTTCATGGGGCCAAGGGCCGGGATGGCCACCAGGGCGCGTTGCAGGTCGATGATCGTCTGGGACTGCGCTTCGAGGTGCCGGTGGATCTCGGCGAGCATGATGGGCTCCGTTTGGGCGGAAGAGGGTTGGCGCGCGCTGGCGCTTGAAACAAAAAAGGCGGGGTTGCCCCCGCCTTTTCTTGTCGTCGGTCTAGCGGCCCCTGGCAGCGCGCTTGGACGCCTTCAGCGGGTTGACCTTGGCCTTGCCCTGCTTGTCAAGGGTGCCCTTGACGTGCGTGGCGAAGTTGCAGATGCCGCGAGACCACTTGGCCGCGGGCTGAGCGTAGCTCGGGCAGTAGCTCACGTTGTCGAACTCGGCGATGCGGTCGCAGCCGGTGCAGTTCTCAACCACTGCGTTCATGATGACGCCCTTGAAGGACAGGCCTTCAGCGGTCATGACCGCGCCGTCCAGTGCGCTTGCTTTCTTCTTTTCTTCTGCCATGGGAATCTTCCTCCTTGCCTGGCGCGGGTGTCGCTGCCAGGGTGTCATCGTAAAAAATAGAGAGCGGCTCTTTATGCATACGGGGGCATGTTTGTCAAGTCCGCTTTTGCTTCATGTCGCTGTGAGACAAAGCTTCTAGGGAATCTTGTTGATGGTCTTGATGAGGACGTCCGTCACCTTCTTGGCGTTCTGCTTGAAAATATGCAGGATATCATCCCAGGTGACGGGAGCTTCGTCGGTCTTCCAGCAGTCATAATCCGTGGACATGGCTACAGAGGCGTAGGGTATGCGCGCCTCGTTGGCCAGGATGACCTCGGGAGCGATGCTCATGTTGATGACGTCCGCACCCCAGATGCGGAACATGTTTGACTCCGCACGGGTGGAGAAGCGGGGGCCCTCTATGGTTATCACCGTCCCTTTCTTGTGGTGCCGGATGCCCAATTCCTCGCAGGAGTCATTAAGAAGGGTGCGCAGCTCCTCGGAGAACGGGTCGGCCATTGGGGTATGGATAGGGTCGTGCGGTGCAAATTTCTCATGGAATGTGATGGAGCGGTGACGCGTGAAATCTATGAACTGGTCCAGCACCACAAGGTCGCCCCGGCCGATTTCCTCGCGCAGGGAGCCCACGGCCGTGGTCGTCAGAATATAATCGCACTCGAGGCTCTTCAGGGTCTCAATCTTGGCCCGATAGTTGACCTGGGAAGGGGGCGTCGTGTGGTCCCTTCCGTGGCGAGCAAGCAGGAAAATATTGTGCTTGCCGATGCTGCCTGTGCGCACCGGAGAGGTCGATGAACCATAAATCGTCGTGACCTGGATATCCTTCGGGCCGTGCAGGATGTCCGGGTTGTCCAGGCCGCTGCCGCCGATGATGCCTATGTTCGCCATGCGTGTGCCCGTTCCTAGAGCTTCAGAATGTATTCGTGAGGGATGCCATCGAGCTTGCTTGGGCCGTCAAGGAAACCAAGCTCAAGAAGGAAGCCTATGCCGGCGATGTCTCCGCCGTTCTGCTTCACCAGCTGGATCATGCCGCCGGTGGTGCCGCCGGTGGCCAGCAGGTCGTCAATGATGAGGATCTTGTCGCCAGGCGAGACGGCGTCCACGTGCATGCACAGGGTGTCAGTGCCGTATTCAAGTTCATAGGTGACGGAAGTGGTCTTGTACGGCAGCTTGCCGGGCTTGCGAACCGGGATGAAGCCGATGTTCATTTTATACGCCAGGGGGGCGCCGAAGATGAAGCCGCGCGCTTCGGCGGCCACGATCTTGTTGGCGCCGGAATCCTTGTAGCGCTCAGCCAGGGCGTCGATGGAATAGCTGAAGGCCTTCGGATCGGCCAGGAGCGGCGTGATGTCGAAGAAGGTGATGCCGGGCTTGAAGTCCATGACATCGCGAATGTATTTACGCAGATCCATAATTCAGACTCCTTATTCAATGATGCGAGGTTCTACTGAGTCTGCAAAGCAGTTGTCAACCGTCATTGCGCTTGCTACCTTAACGGCATGACAGGAACAAGCACATGTCCGTGAACAGGCCAGAGGGCAGAGGGCGGTTCAAGCCCGCCAAGCGGAGCCTTGGGCAAAATTTTCTCAAGGACGCCAATATCGCCCGGAAGATTGTCGACGCCCTTGGCATCCAGCCAGGAGACAATGTTCTTGAAATCGGCCCTGGGCGCGGAGCCTTGACACGACATATTCTTGACCGCCAGCCTGGACGTTTCATGGTTCTTGAAAAAGATGACGAGTTGGCGGCCGTCTTGTCCGAGCAGTATCCTTCCATTGAGATCGTGCAAGGCGACGCCTTGGCCTTCCCCTGGAATTCGCTCGCGCCTGAGGACGGCTGGAAGATCGTCGGCAACCTTCCCTATAATATTGCCTCGCCGCTGATGTGGGACATCGTGAGCCAGTCGCGTTTCGCTTGCGCGGTGTTCATGGTGCAGCTTGAGGTCGGGCAGCGGTTGCGGGCTCCATCGGGGGGGAGGGACTATGGCGCGCTGAGCGTGTGGGTGCAGAGCCATGCCCTTGTCGATCTGCTTTTCAAGGTGCCGCCGCAGGTATTTCACCCCCAACCCAAGGTCACTTCCGCAGTCATGCGATTTATTTTGCGCCCCAACACTTTTGAGGCAAAAGCGTCCAAGGCCCTTGCTGAGACACTTCATATGTGCTTTCAGCAGCGCCGCAAGCAGTTGTCTACAATATTGAAATCAAAAGGAATTGGCGGCATTGTAGACCTCCTTGCCGGGATTGGTGTTGAGCCGTCCCAAAGGCCGGAGACGCTTGCGCCGGAACAGTTTCTGGAGCTATCAAATCGTCTGCAAAACCAATTTGGCTCTTGACTTGGGTTTTGCTTTGGTGTTTATCGAGGTTCAGTTGCAGATCAAGGTGGCCATGAAGATTTTCGTGGGCGCCATGAAACCGCGAGTGCGGGTACTGGCAGGAGAGCTTCAGACGGTCAGCCGGCGAAAGCTCGCAGACAGAATTTCATCGCAAGTTCGGATGACCGAGAAGCAAACAGTGACTCACCAATGAGGAGGAAGGAAACATGACGAAGGCTGAGCTGGTTGTCAAAATCGCAGAGAAGGCCAACCTGACCAAGGCCAATGCTGAGCGCGCTTTGAACGCTTTCATCGGTGCCGTCGAGGACGTCCTGGTGAAGGAAGGCAAGCTCACCCTCACTGGCTTCGGTACCTTCCAGGTTGAGAAGCGCAAGGCGCGTGTGGGCCGCAATCCCCGCACCGGCAAAGAGATCAAGATTCCGGCCACCAAGGTCGTCAAGTTCCGTCCTGGCAAGCTCCTGAAGGACGCCGTAAAGTAAATCTGGAGGCTTCCAATGCTGCACGGCGAAACCGTTCATAGTCCCTTGCCACAGGATCTGCCCTGGTTTCAGGCGGACCACGCCATCTTCTTTGGCGTCCTCTACATCGTGCTGTTTGTCATCAGCATCGGCATGGGATACTGTGTGATGAAGTCCTTGTGGGACTGCCGCGACGATTCGCACGCGGGCCACTAGACGACTCACGACAAGAGCATGATCAAGGCGGACCCATCCAGAGTAATCTGGGTGGGTCCGTATTCTTCCCTCTTATCCATGCTTGCAATCCGCAGGTGCTTGGGGTAGGGACACTTTTCTGTTTAGCTGATTTCCTTGAGGGGAGGTGATTTCATTGCCCGGTATTCTGTTGGATGAAAGTGACAACTTCGAGATTGCCCTGCGTCGTTTCAAGAAGCAGGTCGAAAAGGCCGGGGTCCTCTCCGAACTGAAGAAGCGTCAGCACTACGAGAAGCCCAGCGTCCAGGAAAAGAAAAAGAAGGCAGCTGCCAAGAAGCGCCTTATCAAAAAGATGCGCAAGTCCAGGGTCGATTAATGAGCATCCAGGGACGCATCGAGTCCGACTTCATAGTGGCCTACAAGGCCAAAGACACGGTTCGGCTTGCTGTCTTGAGGCATCTCAAGACAGCAGCCAAAAACCGTGAGGTTGAACTCATGCGCCCGCTCACCGATGACGACATGCTTGACCTCGTCTCCAAGCAGATCAAGCAGCGCAAAGACTCCATCGAGCAATACGAGAAGCATGGTCGCGCCGATCTCGCCGCTGTTGAGATTGCCGAATACGACGTGCTTGTGGACTACATGCCTCAACCCCTCACCGAAGGCGAACTGGCTCAGGCCATTGATCGTCTTGTGGTCGAGACGGGCGCAAGCGGTCCCAAGGACATGGGCAAGGTCATGCAGGCCCTGACCATCGGCTACAAGGGGCGCTACGACGGCAAGAAGGCCAGCGAGGCCGTCCGCTCCAGATTGTCCTCCTAACAAACGGCAGTTCATGGAACCGAGAACCCTGCATCTGCTGGAGTTCCCGAAGATCCTTAAGGAACTGTCGGGATTCGCCGTATCCGAACCCGGAGCCACGGCCTGTCTACAGGTGCATCCGTTCGCCGACCCGCTGTCCGTGCGGCTTCAGTTGACCCTTCTTGAACAAGCCTTGCGCTGGGTTCGCGAATCCGGCTTCAAGCTGAACGCCTTCCCTGATTTCGGCGGCTTCTTTCCGGTGCTGGACATCCCGCACCGCATTCTCGACCTTGACGCTCTGTTCGCTCTTTCCGCCACTCTTGAGCAGGGCCGCATCGCCCGCGACCTGCTGACACCCTATCTGGATCGTGGCTGGGATGAGCTCTACGCGGCGGTCAGCGGCGCGCCTTGGCCCGCATCCACTTGGTCTGCGCTCAAGCGTTGCCTTGACCAGGATGGCCACCTCAAGGACGAAAGCTCGCCAGGCCTGTTCAGTGTGCGCCAGGAAATCCGCGCCATACATCAAAAGTGCACCAAGCGCGTCAAGGATTTCGTCCTGTCGGAGAACATCGCCCATTACCTTCAGGACGATTATGTCACTGTGTCTTCAGACCGTTACGTGCTGCCCCTCAAGGTCAACTTTAAGAACCGCTTCCCCGGCATCATCCATGATTACTCCCAGACCGGCGAGACCTGCTACTTCGAGCCCATGTTCCTGGTTGAGATCAATAACAGCTTGCAGGAACTCAAACGCGAGGAGCGGGTTGAGGAGCGCAAGGTTCTTGAATACCTGACAGATCTTGTGCGCCAGGAGCGTGACGGCATCGAGGCCAGCTACCGCGGTCTTGTGCAGCTTGACCTGCTCATGGCCAAGGCGAAATTGGCCGAGGCTACCCAGGCCCGTCCGCTGGATGTGGGCCAAGATTTTCCCGCACGTCTCATTCAGGCCAGGCATCCGCTTTTGGCCTTGCAGGACGGCGCCACGCAACCGCTGGACATCAAGCTGCGCGAGGGGCAGCTGGCTTTGATTGTCAGCGGTGGCAACGCGGGCGGCAAGACCGTGTGCCTCAAGACTCTGGGGCTCATCGCGCTCATGGCATTTTCTGGCCTGCCTGTGCCCGTGGCGGAGGGCAGCTCGTTACCGCTGTGGACGGAAATTTTCGTTGTTTTGGGTGATGAGCAGAGCATCGAGGAGCACGTGAGCACTTTCACCGCGCAGATCCAGTACCTTTCGCGTGTGTGGGAGCGTGTGGACGGGCAGACCTTGTTCCTGCTCGATGAGTTCGGCGCCGGAACGGACCCGACTCAGGGCGCCGCCTTGGCGCAGGCTGTCATTGATGGACTGCTGGAGCGTGGAGCAAGCACCTTCGCGGCAACGCATTTTCCGGCGCTGAAAGCCTACGCCCTGGCCACGGACAAGGTGCGCGCCGCCAGTGTGCTCTTTGATCCCAAGACCAAGAAGCCGCTCTACCGCCTGGCCTACGATCAGGTTGGGGCCAGCATTGCGCTGGACGTAGCCCGTGAGCACGGGCTGCCGCGCACCATTCTTTCGCGCGCCGAGCAGTATCTGCTGCTTGACGGCACAGACACCAGCGCTGTTCTGGACAGGCTGAACTCCTTGGCAGTGCAGCGCGAGCGTGAAAACGACGCACTCGAAGATGAACGCAAGGCACTGCGGAAGAAACGTGACACCCTGGAAGCCCGCTTCGACAAGGAACGCACCCGCGTGCTGACCGAGGTTCGTGAGCTTGCCCAAGGCGTTCTGCGTGACTGGAAGGCCGAGCGCGTTGGCCGCAAGCAGGCACTGAAGAAGCTGGCGGACGCCCGTGAACGCCTGGAGCCTGTGCTCGACGCTGAGGCAGCCCCTGCCGCACCGGCCCTCGAACTCTCCGAGATCAAGCCGGGCCAGCGCGTTGCCTACAAGGCCTGGAACAAGACCGGTTGTGTGGTGGAGAAGGACGAGCGTAAAGGCCAGGTAAAGGTCGACTTCGACGGCGTTGCAATGTGGGTGGCTTTCACCGAGCTGTCGCTTGACGGGCGCGCACCGCGCAAACCGGAGAAGCAAACCAAGGGCATCGACGCTGACCTGGGCTTCTCGCCGCGCCTGGACCTGAGAGGGCGCCGGGCTGACGAGGCCCTGGCCGAACTCGCGAGTTTTCTCGACGCCTCGCTTTTGCGCGGGGCCAACACCCTTGAGATCATACATGGCCGAGGCACCGGAGCCCTGCGCAAGGAGATCCACGCGTATCTGCGCACAGCGCCTCCTGTGGCCTCATTCACCCTGGCCAACGAGGACCGGGGCGGTGACGGAATGACCGAGGTGACGCTCAAGTAAGCCCGAGGACGGCAGGGGATTCATGGATAATCAGGTCATACAGACGCTCAAGCAGCGGGTGAACATCGTCGACGTGGTAGGTCGCTACGTTGCCCTGCGGCCTGCCTCGGGGCGTCACATGGGCCTGTGTCCTTTCCACCAGGAAAAGACGGCGTCCTTCAGCGTCAATGAAGTCGAAGGGTTTTACTACTGTTTTGGCTGCCAGGCTGGTGGCGACGTTCTTGATTTTTACATGCGCATCAACGGGTTGGAGTTCAAGGACGCGCTCCGGCAACTGGCCGAGGAAGCGGGCATCGAGCTCAACGAATTTCGGCCCGACCCGGAGTATGACGAACGGCAGAAGCTCAAGAGGCAGTGCCTGGAAATGCACGAGCAGGCCCAGGAGTACTACCGGCGCAACCTGAACCAGGTCACTGGCGATGCGGCCAGGTCCTATTTGCGCAAGCGCGGCACGAGCCCGGAAATTTCCGCCGCTTTCGGGCTTGGCGCCAGCCCTGACGACTGGCACGGGCTCCTGAACCACCTTGTTTCCAGGGGCTTTAGCCCGGAGCAGGGGGTTCTGGCGGGCCTCTTGTCGAAAAATGATAAAGGGAATATCTACGATCGGTTCCGTGGAAGATTGATCTTTCCCATACAGAATTTATCAGGTCAGGTTATTGCTTTTGGCGGAAGAATAATTACAGAGGGTGAACCCAAGTACCTGAACAGCAGCGACACGCCAATCTACAAGAAAGGCGAGCACCTCTACGGACTGCATCAGGCCAGGCAGGCCATGACCCGCAGCAAGCGGGCGATCTTGACCGAGGGGTATATGGACGTGCTGTCCCTCGCACAGTTCGGCTATGCCGACTCCTGCGGGGTGCTGGGGACCGCGCTGACCCAGGAGCAGGTGAAACGCCTGTCCGGATTCTGCTCGCGCATCGACCTGATCTTTGACGGCGACGGCGCGGGCCGCAAGGCGGCGCTTCGCAGCGCCGAAATGATTCTGCATCAGGGGGTTGCCTGCCGGGTACTGCTGATGCCTGACGGCGAGGACGTGGACAGCCTGCTGCACAAGCAGGGGCGTGAGGGCCTGGATGCCTGCTTCGAAAAGGCGGCGGACGGCCTTGATTACTGCCTGGACACGATCCGCGAAAATTTTGCGCCAAGAGAAATTGTGGCCTGGGCCACTGGATTTTTGGGACAATTGTCCGATAATGCTTTGCGTGCATATTACTTGCCGCGACTGGCCGACGGCCTGGGCCTTTCCGAGATGGACTTGCGGCGCCAGGGCGGATCGCAGAGCGGTGGATCTTATGCCAGTGGAGCAGGGCGGCAAAACGTTCGCCATGAGGCGGGCAATAACGTTCAGCCGTCCGGCAGGACCAGGCGGCCCGTTGGCAGTGATGATGCCAACGACCGCAAGTTCATTGAGTTTTCGATCCAGTATCCGGACTATATCCCGCATCTCGCAAAACGAGGGCTTGGGAATGTCCTCTCCACTGATTGGGGCAGACACATGTGGCAGCGTTTGTCGCTGCAACGTTTTGAGGAGGTCGCAAACGGCCTTGGCGAAGAAGATGCCAGGCTGTGGCGTGATGCACTCGAAAAGCATCCCCAGCTGACCGGGGATGAACTGGCAGACCATTGGGCGAGCCTGTGCACCTGGATAGAAAAGCAGCATAAGGACGTCAGACGCAGGGAACTTATGCATCGCCTCGCTGAGTTGAGCATGGCAGGTGATGTTTCGGAAGTGAAGAAAGTGCAAATGGCGATTCAAGCACTGAATGCCCCCAGCAGGGAGGAAGAATGAATAATTTGAAAGAAATCCAGCAGATAAAGCTCCTTATTGCCAAAGGCAAGAAGAACGGATTTCTGACTTTTGAAGAGGTGGGCAAAACCCTGCCGACGGAAATGACCACTCCTGACCAGCTTGAAGAGGTCATGAGCATTTTCGACCAGATGAACATCGTCATCGTGGACAGTGAGGAGAACGGCAAGAAGCTCACCACCGAGACTTCTGACAACGATGAAGAACTCGATCTGGTGCCCGCCGACGCGGACGATGCCGCTGACTATTCCTCCCGCAGCACCGACCCCGTGCGGATGTATCTGCGCGAGATGGGCGCAGTGCCGCTGCTTGATCGCGAGGGCGAGGTTACCATCGCCAAGAAGATCGAGAACGGCGAGCTTGAGGTGCTGTACGCGCTTGTCGAGGTTCCCGTAGCCATCGAGGAACTTGTGCAGGTGGGCGAAGACCTGAAGAACACCCGCATCAAGCTCAAGGATGTCGTCAAGACCATCGAAGAGGACGACCCGAGCGAAGACGAGATGAACCAGCGCCAGCGCGTCATCTTCCTGCTCGACGAGGTCAAGGCCCTGTTCAAGAAGAAGCGCAAGATCTATGAGAAGCTCGACTACTGCGCGCAGCTCGATCGCAGGGTCTTCGGCGTGCAGAACGAGATCATGGCCTACAAGGAAGAGATCGTCACCCGTCTGCGCGATATCAAGATCGAAAAGACGCTCATCGACCGGATCATCGAGACCGTTTCCGACTACGTGCGGCAGATGCACAATTGCCAGCGAGACCTGCACGCCTACATGCTCTCCGTCGGCAAGAACCGCGAGGAGATCGTCCGCATTTTCAACGCGGTCGACGAACGTGAGATGAACCCCGTCGGCGCGTCCGACCTGCTCAGCATGACCGTTGAGGAGTTCTTCTCCTTCAAGGAAATGCTCTCCGGCAAGATGGAGATCATCACCCGTCTGCAGGACAAGTGCTGCCACAACGTGGGCGACCTGGAAGAAGTCCTCTGGCGCATCAAGAGGGGCAATCTGGCCGCCATGCGCGCCAAGCAGGAGCTCATCCGCGCAAACCTGCGCCTGGTGGTGTCCATCGCCAAGAAATACACCAACCGCGGCCTGCAGTTCCTTGACCTGATTCAGGAAGGCAACATCGGCCTCATGAAGGCCGTGGACAAGTTCGAGTACCAGCGCGGCTACAAGTTCAGCACCTACGCCACGTGGTGGATCCGCCAGGCCATAACCCGCGCCATCGCGGACCAGGCGCGCACCATCCGCATCCCGGTGCACATGATCGAAACCATCAACAAGCTCATCCGCACCTCCCGTTATCTTGTGCAGGAGCTTGGCCGCGACCCTTCGCCCGAGGAGATCGCCGAGCGCATGGACTACCCCGTGGACAAGGTCAAGAAGGTGCTCAAGATCGCCAAGGAGCCCATCAGCCTCGAAACGCCCATCGGTGACGAGGAAGATTCCAACCTGGGCGATTTCATCGAGGACAAGAAGGCCACTGCCCCGGCTGAGGAAGTCGTGAGCACCAAGCTCTCCGAGCAGATCGCCAAGGTCCTGGCCGACCTGACCCCGCGCGAGGAGCAGGTGCTGCGCAAGCGCTTCGGCATCGGCGAGAAGAGCGACCATACCCTTGAGGAAGTGGGCAAGCTGTTCAACGTCACCCGCGAGCGCATTCGCCAGATCGAGGCCAAGGCGCTGCGCAAGATGCGCCACCCGGTGCGCAGCTCGGTCCTGCGCTCCTACTTCGAAAGCTAGAAGACACATTCCCTGGCGGGGACGGCGTCACTGCTGTCCCCGCCTTTTTCATTTCGCCGGGAGCACATCATGAAGATCCTGGTCCTTACCGTGTTCAGCCTCCCAGTCATTGCCACCGTCCTCGACCTGCTGCTCGGCGATCCGAGCCGATTGCCGCATCCAGTGCGGCTCATCGGCCGCTGGCTGGACTGGCTGGAAGGGCACGCCCGCCAGTGGGTGCTGGGCTTGCGCCTTTCCGGTGTGCTCTGCGTTCTTCTCAACGCCGGAGCGAGCTGGGCAGTAGTCGAGTTCCTTACTGGGCTGAGCTATCTGGGCATGCTGGCATCCCTCTACTTCGCGTATGCCGGCCTTGCCCTTGGCGAGCTTCTGGACGAGGGGCGCGACGCGCTGGAACTCATGGAGGAGGGCAATCTCGAGGAGGCTCGCGAGGCCGTGGGAATGCTCGTTAGCCGCGACACTTCGAACATGGAAGAGCCCGAGCTTCGCAAGACATTGGCTGAAACCCTGAGCGAGAACCTCTGCGATGGGTACGTTGCGCCGCTGTTCTACCTTGTCCTGGGCGGACCGGCGCTCCTGTGGGCGTACAAGGCGGTGAGCACCATGGACTCCATGTGGGGCTACAAGACCGAGCAATACCGCGAGCTCGGCTGGGCCGCGGCCAAGGCAGACGACCTCTTTGCCTATATTCCCGCGCGGCTGACTGCCCTGATGCTGCTTGGTGCGGGGGCGATCATGCGCCTACCCTGGCGCGAGGCCTGGAAGCACGTTCCGACCGAGGCCAGGACCATGGAAAGCCCCAACGCTGGCTGGCCCATGAGCGCTGTGGCCTGGCTCCTTGAAGGCTCCATGGGTGGGCCAGCCGTCTACTTCGGTGAGGCCAAGATGAAGCCGGAACTGGGTCCGAAGGGGCGGGATTGGAGTGTAGAGAAACTCAAGAGAATCTTTAGACTCATGGTGTATGCTGCCTTCCTGGCCATATTTGTCTTCCAGGGCGTTAAGGTGGCCATTACACTTTAGGGGATCAGGCTCGCTTCATGCTGCAATGGAAAAGGCCGCCCGGAGCTTCGATTCTGCTCCAGGCGGCCTTGTTTTTTGCTGCGATTAGTCGTCGTTGGGCCTATCCCAGCTCCACGTTGCGGTCATAGGCCTCGCCGACAGCGTCAACGATGTTGCCGCGAACCGCTGTGCGGTCCATGTGGATGATGGCGCGGATGGTGGACCCTGCGGGAGAGGAGACCATTTCGCGGAGTTCTGAGAGGTGCAGGGGCGACTCCTCGGCCAGCTTGGCCGAGCCGCTGAACAGCGCCTTCACGATCTGCGTCGACTGCGCCCTGGGCAGACCAAGGTTGACCCCGGCCTCAACGATGGCGTCCATGACGTAGAAAACGTAGGCCGGGCCGCAGCCCGCTACGCTGGTGAAGGCGTCGAAGAGCTTCTCAGGCAGCTCGTGAACCTGGCCCAAAGGCTTGTGCATGGCGCGGATGAAGTCCTTGCGCTCGTCGTCCAGTTTCTGGTCGTCGAAGCACAGGGCGAACACACCAGCGCCGACAAGAGCCGGAGTGTTGGGCATGATGCGCACCACCGGGCAGCGATTGCCAGAGAGGCTGCGCAGGCGGTCCTGGGTCACGCCGGCGGCGATGGACATAAGGCAATGCTCAGGGGTCAGCTCCGGGGCGATTTCTTCCACCACGGCGGCCAGATGCTGCGGCTTTACCGCCAGGATCACGTAGCGGCATGCGCGCACAAGATCCTTGGGAGAAGGCGCGGTCTTCAGGCCCACCTCTGCGGCCAGGACCTCAAGGTTGGCCTTGTTCAGGTCGCATCCGTGCACGGCAAGCTTCTGCGCGGCAAGGCCCTTGATGATGGCCGTGCCCATGTTGCCGACGCCGATGAAGCCGACGCTCCTGTTCATGTTTCTACCCCACGATTTCAAGCGAGCTGAAGAAGTACGCCACTTCAACCTTGGCGGTGTCGGGGCCGTCGGAGCCGTGGCAGGCGTTGGCCTCGATGCTCTTGCCGAACTTCTTGCGGATGGTGCCCTCGGCGGCCTTGGCCGGGTCGGTGGCGCCCATGAGGTCGCGATACTTGGCGATGGCGTTGTCGCCTTCCAGGCAGGACACGACCACCGGGCCGGAGATCATGTACTCAACCAGGTCCTTGAAGAAGGGGCGGGCGCTGTGCACGGCGTAGAAGCCTTCAGCCTGCTCGCGGGTCAGGCGGATCATCTTCATGGCCTTAACGGTCAGGCCGGCGTCGAGGATCATCTGGATGATGGCGCCGGTCTGCTTGGCGGCCACGGCGTCAGGTTTGATGATGGAAAAAGTACGTTCGCTCATTGATCTCATCCTCCAAAAGGTTTGGTGGCGCGGTGTTGCCGCACATTGGCGACGGTTCCGCGCGTGCAGGGCAAATCACCCGAATCAGCTTTGAAGTCAAGGGGCAACAATAAAAAGGGCCGCGCTGGGCGGCCCTTTAAGTACTTTCATCACAGTGAACTAGAAGTGAATCTGCTCGTCCCTGATGATCTTGAAGCTCTTGTTGCCCTTGACCCTTCCTGGGGTGCCGTAGAACTTGCGGACGCCCTCAATGTCGACTTCGAGCAGGTCTTCAGCGTCGGTATCAAGCATCATGATGTCGCCGATCTCAAGGTTCAGCAACTGGCGGCCTGTGATGCGCGTGTTGCCAAGGCGTACCAGGAATTCCACCGGCGTCTCGAACAGGCGCTCCTTGAAGCGGTTGATCCAGACATGGTCCACTTCCAGGCGCTCGGACTGGAAGGAGGCGTGCAGTTTGGAGCGGATGGGCTCCATGGTGGCGTAGGGCAGGCAGCAGATGAGCGAGCCAATGGCGTTCTCAAGCTCCACTTCGAAGGTGATGACGATGACAACGTCGCTTGGCGGAACGATGGCCGCGAACTGCGGGTTGACTTCGGAGCGCACGACCTCGATGTGCACCTCGTGTACCGGCTTCCAGGATTCCTCCATGTTGGCCAGGCAGACCTTGACCACCTTGTCAACGATGGCCTGCTCAATGGGCGTGAAGTCGCGGCCTTCCACCTTGGGCTGAGAGCCGGCGCCGCCGAAAAAGTTTTCAACCAGAGCGAAAACAAGGCGCGAGTCGACGACGAGCAGGGCGTTGCCGCGCAAGGGCTCCATCTTGAAAATGGAGATGCTGGTGGGCACGGGCAAGGAGCGCATGAAATCGCCGAACTTGCTCATGTCGATGGAGATGGGGTTGATGTCCACGCGTTTGCGCATGGTGTTGGCAAGCGCGTTGGTGCAGAGTCTGGCGAAGCGGTCGTTGACGATTTCCAGGACCGGCATGCGGCCGCGAATGATGCGGTCCTGGTTGGTCAGGTCAAAGGGGACAATGCCGGAGTCGTCCTCGGGCAGGTCCGGCGTGGTTTCCACCTCGCCGCCGGAAAGACCGCGCAACAACGCATCGACTTCATCTTGTTCAAGAATTTTGCTCATGTCAGCGTTTCCTTGCCAGAAATGTGTCACTCTGGGAGCAAAAGCGCCGCCCGTGGTGCCTAAAGCAAGAATCGGACCGAAGCGGCCAAGGCTTTAGTGCGCATGATCGTTAAGAAAGAGTACAGCCTTTGCCTGCCCCTTGGCAAGTCCAAGCCGAAGGCGCGCAGAGCCTAGTACAAGCTCAGGCCGGTCAAGGGGACGACGTTGACGCTGTCGTCCTTGTCCTTCAGCCACTGCTTGATGGCTTGCAGAGTTTCGCGGTGCGGGTGGCCGATGGCGATGGCGTTGCCGCGAGTGCGCGCCAGGGCCTCGGCCTTGCGGAGTTGAAGAAGGATTGCCGAGACGTTCTGCTCGTTGTCCAGAAACACGTCGCGCTTGTAGAAACGCAGACCGATGCGCAGGGATTCGCGCTCGCCGACGGTATCTGCCGTGGTGCGGCTGTCGAGGAAGAAGAGGCCCTTGTCCTTGATGGCTTGCAAGGCGGCGTGCATGCCAAAGGGGTTCTCCGTGAATTGGGAGCCCATGTGGTTGTTCAGGCCGATGGCCCCGGGAATGCGCTCAATGGCTCGGCGCACCGTGGCCTGCACCTGCTCGGCGGTCATGCTTACCAGCAGGGCATGCTTGCCCGGTTCGACCTTGGGATAGCCCTTGGGCTGCATGGGAAGATGGATGAGGATCTCGCGGTTTTTCGATTTCGCGATCTTGAGCACGGCTTCGCGGTTGCCACTGTCGGGCCAGATGGAGAAGGCGACAGGCACTTCCAGGGCGGCCAAGCCTTGCGCAAGGCCCACATCCTCGCCCATGTCGTCGATGACGATGGCCATGCGGCCTTTCCCGGCCTGATGCCGAGGCGGTTGCACTGGTTTCTCCGCATCGGCGTGAAGCATCAGCTTGTGCGTGGGGATGCCGTCGATGGTGAGGACCCATTCAAGCGGCGTTGGCTGGGAAAGCTGCGCTCCCGGCACCAGGATGGCCAATTCCTTGGTCAGGTGCCGGATGAAGACTGGCCTGTCGGCAGCGGGAATAGAGAGCCGAATGGTTTGGTGGTAGTATTCGCGATCGCCGTGCTTGCTACCTTCCACCGACTGGACCTGAAGCCGGTCAGCGTCGGGCTTGACCGCGCGCAGGCTGCCGAAGATGGCGCTATCAACCAGCTTGATGCGATTTTCCAGCGCTCCAGCGTGATATTCCTCGTAGGTGGTGGCGTTGACCTGCTGCTGCACGGGGGCGGACGGACCGCGGCCCGGGAACTGGCGCGCGAAGAACACGCCGATGAGCACTCCCAGCACAAGGGCCAGCCCAATCCATACGCCAACAGGTAGGTTGCGCAGGTGCTCTGCCAGTTGGGTGAAAAAAACGGGCCGGGGTGAACCGGCCCGCTCGTCGTCGGTCTGCTTGGCGCACATGTTGTTGCCCGGCTAGCGGATTTCCCTGATCTTGGGCAGCGTCTTGACCATTTCCAGGGCCAGGCGCATCTGGTTGTCCTTCTCGATCATCTTCTGCGCTGTTTCATCAGACGCCGCGGTCGACTTGCCGGATTTCTTGCCCTTCTTGGCGCTGCCGTTCTCAAGGTGGCGGTTCAGGTCCTTCTCACGGAAGGTGAAGCGGTCCTTGAGATTTTTGTCTTCATCCGAAGGCGGAGCCACAAATGGAATCTCAAGGTCGGGGACGATGCCCTCAGCCTGGATGGAGCGGCCGTTGGGAGTGTAGTAGAGCGCGGTGGTCAGCTTGATGCCCGAACCGTCAGGCAGGGAAACGACGGTCTGCACCGATCCCTTGCCGAAAGTCTTCTCTCCGATGAGGAGCGAGCGCTTGCGGTCCTGCAGGGCTCCGGCCACGATCTCCGCTGCCGAGGCGGACCCGGCGTTGATGAGCGTGACGATGGGCACGTCGACCAGATCATCGGTTTCCTTGCGGCCCTTGAAGTCGCGGCGCGACTGCGGATCCTTGCCCTGGATGTAGACGATGAGGCCGTCGGGCAGGAAGGTGTCGGAGACGCTCACCGCCTGGTCGAGCAGGCCACCCGGGTTGTTGCGCAGGTCAAGCACGATGCCCTGGATGGGATTCTTCTTGGTGTATTCCGAAATCTTGTCGCGCAGTTCCTTGGTGGTGTGCTCGTTGAAGCGCGTGATGCGGCACATGAGGTAGCCCTTTTCGAGCTCCTGGGTCTTGACGCTGACGATGGGAATGGTGCCGCGCGCGATGGACACATCGATAGGCTGTTGGGCGCCCTTGTGCAGGATCGTCAGGACAACGGTGGTGCCTTGCGGGCCGCGAATCTTCTTCACGGCTTCGTTCAGGCCAAGCTCCATGGTGGATTCGCCGTCGATCTCAAGGATGATGTCGCCGCTCTTGAGGCCGGCCTTGAAGGCGGGCGTGTCCTCAATGGGAGAGACAACGATAAGGCGTCCGTTCTCGGAGCTGATTTCGATGCCGATGCCGTGGAACGCTCCGCTGGAGGAGACTTGCAGCTCCTTGAAGTCATCGGCGGGCAAAAAGGCCGAGTGGGGATCAAGCTGCTCAAGCATGCCTTTGATGGAGTTCTGGATAAGCTCTGCTTTGGTGACTTTCTTGACGTAGTGGGTCTCCACCATGTCGACGACCTGGCTGAACCTGCGCAGGGCCTCAAACTGGTCGTCCTTGCCGGGCGCGGCACCAACGGGAGCGGGCGCGATGGTCAAGGACAGAAGCAGAACAAAACAGACAAACCAGATGCCAGTGCGCATAATTCCTCCGTGAAGCCGTAAACGCCGTACGATTTGGCGTCTACTGGGCGGGCATGAGCCACAGCAGGGGATTAATAGGTTTCTGGTGGAAACGCAATTCGAAATAGACCCCGTTGCCGTGGGCTTCCGGGTAGTACCCGGCATGGCCGAGGGGTTCGTCCTTTTCAACTTCCTGGCCTGGCTGCACCGTCACATCGGACAGATAGGCATACAGGCTGTAGTAGTCCCCGCCGTGAAACAGTATGACGACCTTGCCAAGGCCGCGCAGCACGTCATTGTGCACGACCTTGCCCCAAAAGACGCTGCGAACCGTGGACCCCTCGCCCGTGGCGATGCCGATGCCCCGGCGGGATGGTCGGCCCTCCGGATTGAACTGCGTGACCACCCGACCAGCAACGGGCCATGGCAGTATGGCCTTGTAGGAATCGAACTTGCGGCTGCGCTGGTTGACGAGTTGATAGTTGAGCTGCTGGATCGCTTTGAGGATGTTCTGGAGTTCGCCCTCCAGGTCCTGGCGCTGGGTGCTCACCTGGCCAATGCGCGCATTCAGTGACAACCGGTCGCGCAGGAGCGCATCCTTGTCGGCGTTGATGACCGCCAGCTGCTGGTCCACCTGGAGCTCCAGCTCCTTTTGGCGCGCGAGCACGCCGGCCAGCTCCTGTTCCTGACGACGAACGACCTCCAGCGCCGCGCGGACCTTGGCATAGACAGAGCCCGTCCACTGGAAGCGGCGGTCAGCAGAATCCCAGCTGTCGGCAGAGCGCGAACCTTCGTGCATGCCCTGCGCGCTGATGGGCCAGAGCAGGTCGAGCAGTCTGCGGAGCTCGCGGGCAGCTTTCTCTCGTTTAACGCGGACTGCGTCGTACAGCTCGGCGTAGTGGGCTTCTTCCTTGCGGATGACGGCGAGCTCCGCTTCTTGTTTCTCGATGCGAGCCTCGGCGGCCTGCATGCGGGCTTCGATGGCGCCGAGACGGTTTGCCAGGGCCTTTTCGCGCTCAGCCAGTTGTCGCACAACGCCCTTGTGCTCCGCAGCCTTATGATGCTCACGCTGCAGGGCTTTCTCAATCTGTCCCGGTTCCGCCAGGGCGACCGGAACAAGGCTGGTCGCCAGCAGGATGGCCAGCATAAGGCGCGATTTGCGGATCGACAGGCTCATGCCGGCAACTCGTCAGGGTTTGGCAGCAGCGCGCGGGCAGGGCAGAGCGTGCACAGCGGTTTGGTCTTGCGACACCACTCCTTGGCTGCACGAACGATGAGCGCATGGAACTCGTTGTAGTCCTGCACATCGGGTGAAATGGCCGACTGGGCGATGTCCTGCACCTCATGGTAGTCGGTTACTTCTGGTATGAGTCCGTGGCGGGAGAACATGCGCACAGTGTAAGCGTCCACAACGAAGGTGGGCTTGTTCAGGGCATAAAGCAGGATGGAATCGGCTGTTTCCGGGCCGATCCCACGCACGGACAGGAGCTTAGGCCGCAACTGGTCAAGCTGTTGACCCGCCAAATGCTCGATCTCAAGTCCAGACTCGCCTTCAAGAAAGTCGAGAAAATCATTTAACCTTTTGGTTTTGATGCGAAAATACCCGGCAGGTCGAATCAGTTCCTCCAGCCTGGCTGGAGGCAGGGCGCGCAGGCCTTTGGCCGTCAAAGCGTCCGCGGCCTTCAGGTTGGCGATGGCCTTCTCGACGTTCTTCCAGTTGGTGTTCTGGGTCAGGATGGCGCCGACAGCCACCTCGAAGGGCGTATCGCCGGGCCACCAATGGCTCGGACCGAGCGCTTCGGCGAAGGCCTGGTAAAGCCCTTGGATGGTGTCGGCGCGCTTGCCCATCAGCTTCTCGCTATGTCGGGCAGTGACGTCCAGAGCAGGGCGCACCAGTCGCCGCTCACGCGCAATTCCGGCTCTGGCAGGCCCAGGAGCACGTATGCCCGTATCACGTCCGGCGCCTGTTCCACCAGGATTCCGGAAAGGGCGAGGCATCCGCCGGGTTCGATGCGGCGCACGATGTCAGCGGCCATGAAGATGAGCGGTTTGGAAAGAATGTTGGCCACCAGTGCCTTGAACGTTTTGCCTTCGGGAACCGCGTTGATGCCGCCCACTGCGACGCGGAAGCTTTCCTCCACGTTGTTGATGCGGGCGTTCTCGTCGGCGCAGGCGATGGCCTGGGGGTCGATGTCCAGGCCAAGGCCCTTGAGGCCAAGCTTGGCCAGGCCAATGCCCAGGATGCCGGAGCCGGTGCCGAGGTCGAGGAATTCCATGTCCTTGGAAAGATGACCGTTGCGGAACAGGTCGGCCAGGCAGGACAGGCAAAGGGCCGTTGTGGGGTGGTGCCCGGTGCCGAAGGCCATCTTGGGTTCGATGATGATGGGGGTCAGGTTGTCGTGCCCTTCATCGGACAGCCAGGGCGGCAGGATTTCGAAACGCCCGCCGCACTCGATGGGCGTGAAGAACTCTCGCCACGACTGGCCCCAGTCCTGGCTTTCACTCTCCTCGGTGCGTATGCCCGAGTCAGGCCAGAGTTCCTTGATCCGGCGCGCGACTTCATGCCCGGCGTCATGGTTTTCCAGGTAGGTGCTGAAGTGCGTTGTGCCGTCGACGGCCTGGGATTCTTCCCAGCCGTGCTGTATGGCGCCGGAAAGATAGACAACAGCATCGTCGTAGTCAGCAGGGGGCAGCGAAAACTCGATCTTGAGCAGGGACGTGGTCATATCAGGTGCGGTTCCATTGTGTGTTGGAGTGTTGTCGTGATGCAAGGCCTCAGGCGATGGTGTCCACGATGAGCCCAGTGCCGGTGATCCCGGCTCGATTCATGGCAACCTGCCTGTGCAGGGCCTGCTCGTCCTGCGGGTCCTTGGGCATTTCGCGTGGATTGATGAGCGGCAACGGCATGGTCTGGACCGAGCGCAGGGGCTTTCCGGCAGGAAGATGCGGTTCCGGGGGCAACCCCTGGGGGCGCTGCTCCACGTTTTGCATTTGCGGCTGCGGATTTATTGGATCGACCACGGTCATGGCCTGCTCCTGCGCTCGGTTGATGTTCCCTAGTTGTTCTGCCTCAGAATATCCTCCAGAGCAGCGGCAAAGGCAAGCAGATCATCAGCCGCAATGGTGAGCGGCGGCAGAAGCCGCAACACCTTGCCATGGGCCAGGTTGCAGACGAAACCGCGCTCGCGCAGCTCCGCGTGCACGGCATCGCCCGGTTCAGCCAGCTCGATGCCGATCATCAGGCCCAGGCCGCGCACGGTTGTAATCTTGTGCGGCAGGGCGGCCTGGATTTTCCGGAAGGCATCCACGGCGAGCGTTCCCAGCTCTTGGGCACGACCAGCCAGGTTGTCGCGAAGCATGATGTCCACGACCTTGGAGGCCACCGCTGAGAGCACGCCGCCGCCGCCAAAGGTCGTTGCGTGGCACCCGGGCGCAAAGCCCCGGGCCACATGCTCCTTGGCCAGCATGGCGCCCATGGGCAGGCCGTTGGCAAGCCCTTTGGCCGTGGTGAACACGTCCGGCGCAAGTCCGAAGTGCTGATGCGCCCAGAAGCGTCCGGTGCGGCACAGGCCGGTCTGGATCTCATCAACCATGAAGAGGCAGTTGGCCTCGCGGCAGAGGTCCTGCACCTGCCGGACGTAGGCCTCGGGAAGGGGCAGCACCCCGCCCTCGCCCTGGACCATCTCGATGAGCACGGCGGCGGTCTTGGGGCCGATGGCGGCCCTCATGGCCTCGATGTCGCCGAAAGGCACCGTGACGAAGCCCTCGGGCAACGGCTCGAAGCCTTCCTTGATCCGTCCATGCTGCCCTGTGGCCGTCAGGGTCGCCAGGGTGCGTCCGTGGAAGGAACCGGACAGTGTGATGATCTCGTAAGCGTCCTTGTAGCGAACGGTGCGCATGAACCGCCGGGCGAGCTTGATCGCGGCCTCGTTGGCCTCAGCCCCGGAATTGCAGAAGAACACCCTGTCGCAGGCGCAGGTGGAGAGCAGCTTTTCGGCAAGCTCCACCTGTCTGGGCTGGAAGAACAGATTGCTGATGTGAATGAGGTCCTGGGCCTGGCTGGACATGACCTCAAGCAGTTCGGGGTGGCTGTGGCCCAGGTTGGCCACGGCGATGCCCGAAAGCAGGTCCACGTATTCCCGGCCGTCCAGATCATACAGGCGCGAGCCCACAGCCTTTTCAAAAGCCAGGGGGTAGCGGCCGTAGGTCTGGCACATCACCTTCTTGTCCCGGCTGACGAGGCTGTTGTATGCGGGGCTTGGAGCCTTGGTCATGACGCTCTCCTTAATATATAAGCTAAATCTTTCCCGTATGGCCGAAACCGCCTGCGCCACGTTCGGTGGCGCCAAGCTCCTCGGCGGCAATGAGACGCGCGGTGTAGCAGGGAAGGAACACGAGCTGCGCAATGCGCTGCCCGCGTTCCACGCTTCGCGCCTGTCCGGAAGTGTTCAGCAGCGACACGATGAGTTGGCCCCGGTAGTCCGGGTCAATAACGCCCACTCCCTGGCTCACGGTGAGGCCTTCCTTGGTGCCCAGGCCGCTGCGTGAGAAGATGAACCCGGCTACGCCAGGCTCGCAGATTTCGATGGCGACACCGACCGGGATTGCAGCGCGCCCACCCGCAGGAATGTCCAGGCGCTCAGCGTCGATGCAGGCACGAAGATCAAGCCCGGCGGAGTGGTCCGTGGCATAGGCGAGCGTGTGCTCGTCCCAGACGGGGTGCAGAAAACGCACGCGCACATCAATGTGCTTCGCGGCTTTTTCATCAGCTGTTGTCATGCGTCTTCCTCCAGCATTCAAAGAGCCTTCCTTTCTCTTGAAATACCAATCCTGTCAATGCGGCAAAGGGCTCTGATGGCGCCTGGAGATGGCTGGTGGGAGTACTTGCTATTTTCCCGAAGCCTTTATACGCTACAAGCTTGAAAAGCCACCCCCCGATCCATCAAGGAGTTCCAATGCAGGCCTTGCGCGTGTTCAGCGTTGTCCCGAAACTGCCCCCAAAACTTGAGCCTCTTTGGGACATTGCCAACAATCTTTGGTTCTCCTGGAACAATGACCTGACGAACATCTTCACCACCATTGACCATAATCTCTGGGTAAGTTGCCAGCAGAATCCGGTGCTGCTTCTCAATCGCCTGCCTCAGCGCCGCATCGAGGAACTGGCGCGGGACGATTTCTTCATCCAGCGTTTGGCCGACGCCAAGAAAACGCTTGAGCACTACCTCGCGCGGAAGCACACGGCCTTCAAGTTTCCCGTAGGTCATGAGGCCTCGCCCAGCGTTGCGTACTTCAGCCTGGAATACGGCATCGCCATGTGCCTGCCCATCTATTCCGGCGGCCTTGGCATACTCGCAGGCGACCACCTCAAGTCCGCCAGTGATCTGAACATCCCCCTGGTCGGCGTGGGCCTCTTGTACCGCGAGGGCTACTTCCGTCAGTACATGACCCCCGACGCCTGGCAGCAGGAACGCTACCCGGACCATGAGTTCGAGCAGATGCCCATGCGCCTTGCCACGGACGTGAACGGCAAACCATGCACCGTCTGCGTCGACGTGCAAGGGCAGCCGCTGCATGCGCGCGTCTGGGAGGTCCACGTCGGCAAGGTGCGTCTGTATTTGCTGGACTCCAACGTGCCGGAGAACGCGCCACACCTGCGCGCCGTCACGTCACGCCTGTACGGTGGCGGCCTGGAGATGCGCCTGCAGCAGGAGATCCTGCTCGGCATTGGCGGCATCCGCGCCCTGGCTTGCCTTGGCATCGAGCCCATGGTGATCCACATGAACGAGGGGCACTCCGCCTTCGCGGGCCTCGAGCGCATCCGGGTATACATGCAGGACCACGGCTTGTCGTTTGAGGCCGCCTCGGAGCTGACAGCCTCTTCCAGCGTCTTCACCACGCACACCCCGGTGCCAGCGGGCAATGACCGCTTCCCGCCCGAGCTCATGCAATCCTATTTCGACGAGTATTCGCGCAAGCTCGGGCTGGCCTTCAAGGTGTTCATGGCACTGGGCCGCGAGGACCCGCGCGACGAGGGCGAGCAGTTCTGCATGACCGTTCTCGCGTTGCGGCTCTCGCGCTTCTCAAACGGCGTGTCCAAGCTTCACGGAGAGGTCTCCCGTCACATGTGGCAGAAGGTGTGGCCTCAGAATCCGGTGGAGGACGTGCCCATCGGGGCCATCACCAACGGCGTTCACACCCCCACCTGGGTGGCCACGGACATGGCCATTCTCTATGACCGCTACCTCGGCAATTGGCGCGAGGACTCGGACTGCGTACGCGTATGGAACCAGGCCGAGGGCATCCCCGACGCCGAACTCTGGCGCACCCACGAGCGCTTGCGCGAACGGCTGGTCGATTTCGTGCGTAAACGCCTGCGCAAGCAGCTCATGGACAAGGGCGCGCGGCACAAGGAACTGCAACATGCCGACGAGGTGCTTGATCCGCAGGCCCTGACCATCGGCTTTGCGCGGCGCTTCGCCACCTACAAACGCGCCAACCTGCTGCTGCTCGACAAGGATCGCCTGGTTCGTCTGCTGACCAACAAGGAGCGCCGCGTCCAGTTTATCTTCGCCGGCAAGGCTCACCCCAACGACAACGAGGGCAAGAAGATCATTCAGGACCTGGTGCAGCTCTGCCGCAGGGAGGATTGCCGACTGTCCATGGTGTTCCTCGAAGATTACGACATGAAGATCGCCAGCCGCATGGTCCAGGGCTGCGACGTGTGGCTGAACAATCCGCGCCGACCGCTTGAAGCCTGCGGCACCAGCGGCATGAAGGCTTTGGCCAACGGAGTGCTTCAGCTGTCCACTCTGGACGGCTGGTGGGACGAGGCCTATCGCCACGACAACAGCCTGGGCTGGGCCATCGGCAGGGGCGAGGAGTACGAGGACAGCTCGTACCAGGATTTTGTGGAGAGCCAGACCCTCTTTAATATCCTGGAAAACGACGTGCTCACCGAGTTCTACGACCGGGGACACGGCAACCTGCCACGCGCCTGGATCCACAAGATGAAGAGCGCCCTGCGCGAACTGGGGCCTATCTACAACGCCCACCGCATGGTGGAGGACTACACGGAAAAGGCCTACCTGCCATCCTGCCGCAACTATCAGAGCCTTGTGCGTGACGACTTCGCGGCCGCCAAAGACCTGGCCCAGTGGCGCATGACCCTCATGACCAGTTGGAACAAGCTCTCTATCCGCAACATCCGCAGCGAAACCCATGACAAGGTCTTCGTGGAGGAGCCGGTGCTTGTGGAGGCGGATGTGCAGCTCGACGGACTGAACCCGCGCGACGTACAGGTCGAAATCTACTACGGGCCGGTGTCCCAGGATTCCTCCTTCACCAAGCGCAAGACGACGGTCATGGTCCCTGAAAAGCAGCTTGGCGAGGGGTGGCACCTGTACCGTGGTGAGGTTCTTCCGGCGGAGGCGGGGCGTTTCGGCTTCACCGTGCGCATACTGCCGCACCACCCGCTGCTTCTTGATTCCCATGCCTTGGGCTTGCTGCACTGGGCTGCAGAATAATCGTCTACAGGTTTTCAACAGGAATTATTCTTTTGTAACATTCTGTTTGTGCAGCATAAATTCGGTAATCTTCAATAGTTCTCACCATCCCACATCACAATTTCGTCAATTTTGACGTTTTTGCAGAAAGATTTGTTGACAGGTAATTGAGCTTGTGGTTTTCTGTCGACCCATTTCCATGTTGCCCAGCAATAATTCGGGCAGGGAAATGTATCTTCAGGCAAACACAGCCAAACCATTTGGAGCGAGGTACCGGTTTTGCTTTTCCAACCGATCAACCGAAACTACCACGATTTCTCCATTGTCCGAGACAAGGACGCCTGCATCAACTGCAAGGTCTGCATCCGGCAGTGTTCCTACGAGGCGCACTACTGGGATGAGACCCGCCAGAAGGTCATGCACGACAACGCCAAGTGTGTCGGCTGCCATCGTTGCGAGGCGCTTTGTCCCACCTCCGCGCTTCTGATACAGAAGAAAAAGTCAGATTTCAGGGACAATGCCCTCTGGCGGCCGGAGTTCATCAAGTACATCTATAAGCAGGCCGACTCCGGTGGCGTGCTCCTGACCGGCATGGGCAGCCCGGTGAATATCCCGGTCTACTGGGATAAACTCCTGCTCGATGCCAGCCAGGTCACCAACCCGTCCATCGATCCCCTGCGCGAGCCCATGGAGCTCAAGACCTTCCTTGGCGCCAAGCCGGTGAAGCTCGAGTTCGGGAAGACCAAGGACGGCAGCCCGAAGCTGAAGACCAAGCTTACCCCGAACATTGAGCTGAATTACCCGCTCATGTTCTCGGCGATGAGCTTCGGCTCCATCAACTTCAACCTGCACGTCGCCATGGCGCGCGCCGCGACCGAACTCGGCATCTGCTACAACACCGGTGAGGGCGGACTGCACAAGTCCCTTTACCAGTACGGCAAGAACACCATCGTCCAGGTCGCTTCCGGCCGCTTCGGCGTGCACCGCGACTACCTGAACGCGGGCGCGGGCATTGAGATCAAGGTCGGCCAGGGCGCCAAGCCCGGCATCGGCGGCCACCTGCCCGGCGAGAAGATCAACGAGATGGTCTCCGTCACCCGCATGGTGCCGCTTGGTTCCGACGCCATCTCTCCTGCGCCGCACCATGACATCTATTCCATTGAAGACCTCCTCCAGCTCATCTTCGCCTTGAAGGAGGCCAGCGAGTACCGCGTGCCCGTCAGCGTGAAGATCGCCGCGGTGCACAACGTGGCGGCCATCGCTTCGGGCATCGTTCGCGCCGGAGCGGACATCGTCGCCATCGACGGCATGCGCGGCGGCACTGGCGCCGCTCCCGGCATGATCCGCGACAACGTGGGCATCCCCATCGAGCTGGCCCTGGCCCAGGTTGACCAGCGCCTGCGCGACGAAGGCATCCGCAACCGCGCGTCCATCGTGGCCGCGGGCGGCATCCGCTGCAGCGCTGACGTCGTCAAGGCCATCGCGCTCGGCGCCGACGCTTGCTACTTCGCCACCGGCGCACTCCTGTCCGTGGGCTGCACGCTCTGCGGCAAGTGCTACACCGGCAAGTGTCCCTGGGGCATCGCCACCAACGACGCCAAGCTGGCCAAGCGCCAGAACCCGGACGTCGCTGCGAAGAAGATGATCAACCTGGTGCATGCCTGGGGTCACGAGATCGAAGAAATGCTCGGCGGAATGGGCCTGAACTCCATCGAAAGCCTGCGCGGCAACCGCGACAAGCTGCGCGCGGTCGGCCTTTCCGATACCGAGATGGACATCCTCGGCGTCAAGCACGCCGGTCGCTAAAAGGGGGACTCTACATCATGAAACGCGTCTACCCCGACAAAGACTACTGCATCGGCTGCCACATCTGCGAGCTGGCCTGCCTCACCGCACACTCCAAGAGCAAGGACCTGATCCTTGCCTACACGGTGGAGCGCGGCAGCGAGGGACTGACCTCCTGCAAGCACGTGCATGAGCGCGGCCCCACCTGCGTGGCCTTGTCCTGCCGTCACTGCGACGAGCCCGCCTGCGTGGCCGCCTGCATCTCCGGCGCCCTGCAGAAGGACTCCGAATCCGGCCGCACCACGTATGACCGTGAGAAGTGCGTTGGCTGCTGGTCCTGCCTGATGGCGTGCCCGTTTGGTGCCATCGCCCGGCACCCGCTGGAGAACAAGATCGTCAAGTGCGACCTGTGCGCTGACCGCCCCGGCGGCCCGGCGTGCGTGGCTGCCTGCCCCAATCAGGCGCTCAAGCAAGAGGAACGCTAGGAGAGGCAATGTCCGTCACGAAACGCAAAGCTCATGAGGATGCTATGACCTACGTGATCATCGGCAACGGCGTGGCCTCCATCGGCGCCATCGAGGGCATCCGTCGGCACGACCAGAAGGGAAAGATCGTCGTCATCGGCGCGGAAGATTCCGCCGCCTATGGCCGTCCGCTCATCTCCTACCTTCTGGCCGGGAAGATCGGCGCCAACCAGCTGGCCCTGCGCGGCGACGATTACTACGTCAAGAACAACGTGGAGCTGAAGCTCGGCACCACCGTCACCAAGATCGACACCGCCAAGAAGGCCGTGACCACGGACAAGGGCGACACCGTCGCCTACGGCCGCCTGCTCATCGCCACCGGCGGCATCCCGTTCATCCCGCCCATCCCGGGCGTGCAGGGCGAGGACATCTACAGCTTCACCACCCTGGCCCACGCGCAGACCCTCATCGAGCTTTCGAGCAAGATCAAGCGCGCGGTTGTCATCGGTGGCGGTCTTATCGGCCTCAAGGCTGCCGAGAGCCTGCATGATCGCGGCGTGGCCGTGACCATCGTTGAGCTGGCCCCGCGCATCCTCTCCGCCGGTTTTGACGAGAAGGCCGGTGCGCTGGCGTCCAACCGCCTGAAGAAGGTCGGCATCGAGGTCAACTGCGGCGTTACCGCCAAGGAGATCCAGCGCGACAAGAAGGGCCGGGTCAAGGGCGTGCTGCTCACTGACGGCCGCTTCCTTGAGACCGACGTGGTTGTCGTGGCCATCGGCGTGGTGCCGCACAGCGCCATCGCCAAGGACGCGGGCATCAAGGTCGAGCGAGGCATCATGGTCGACGCCAAGCTCATGACCAACGCCAAGGACGTGTACGCCGCAGGCGATGTGGCCCAGGCCATGGATCAGCTCTCCGGTGAGCACCGCGTCGTGCCCATTTGGCCCAACGCCTACAACCAGGGCTACGCCTCCGGGCGCAACATGGCAGGCGCCAAAGAGCCTTATCAGGGCGGCCTGCCCATGAACTCCATCAGCTTCTACGGCCTGCCCACCATCTCGGTCGGCGTGGTCAACCCGCCCGAGGGCGACAAGAACTTTGAAGTTCACGCCCTCCTTGACGAGGCCAAGGAAACGTACCGCAAGCTCGTCTTCCGCGACGAGAAGCTGGTCGGCTACGTCCTCGTGGGCGACATCGACAAGGCCGGCATGTTCACCGCCTTCATCAAGTTTGAGATGGCGCTGGCTGGCGAAGCCAAGGACAAGCTCATCAACGCTGGCCCCGAGGTCTTCCTCTGGCCTGAGAAGCTGTTCGACGAGACCTGGAACCCGGCTCCGGCCAAGGCCGCCCGCTAGGGCTGCCGGTACGGCGACTGGCGACATATTCCGCAGGAGCAATGAGCAGATGAAAGCACCTGAACGTTACTACGACTTCCAGAAGGATATCTCCGGCTGCGGCGTCTTTGGAGTGATCCACAAGACCCGCGGGCTTATTCCCGGCGATATCCCCATTCGCGCCATGACCTGCATGCACGACCGTGGAAACGGCCTGGGCGGCGGTTTCGCGGCCTACGGCATCTACCCGGAGCTGGCAGACAAGTATGCCTTCCACCTGATGTGCGACACCCAGGCCGCCCTGGACAGCGCCGAAGAGGTGATCAAGCACTACTTCACGGTGCACCTGGCCGAGCCTATTCCGACCCGCAAGGTTCTCGCCATCAAGAACCCGCCCATCGTGACGCGCTACTTCCTGACCCCCAAGAAGGACCGCCCTCAAGAGGGCCGTGAGCTTGGCGAGCAGGACTACGTGGTCAGTGCGGTCATGCACATCAACCACAAGGTTGCCGGCGCCTTTGTCTTCTCCAGCGGAAAGAACATGGGCGCCTTCAAGGGCGTCGGCTTTCCCGAGGACATCGCCGACTTCTTCCGCCTGGAGGAGTACTCCGGCTACATCTGGACCGGGCACAACCGCTTCCCGACGAACACGCCGGGCTGGTGGGGCGGGGCGCACCCCTTCACGCTGCTCGACTGGTCCATCGTCCATAACGGCGAGATCTCGTCCTACGGAATCAACCGCCGGTACCTGTGCGAGCACGACTATCTCTGCACGCTCATGACCGACACCGAGGTCGTGGCCTACCTGCTCGACCTGCTCATCCGCAAGCATGGTCTCTCCAAGGAGCTTGCCTGCAAGGTCTTCGCGCCCCCCTTCTGGGACGAGATCGAGCGCATGCCCAAGCAGGAAAAAGAGGCCTACACCGCTCTGCGCATGGTCTACGGACAGGCGCTTCTGAACGGCCCCTTCGCCATCCTCGTGGCAGACAGCACCGGCCTCTTCGGCCTGAACGACCGCATCAAGTTGCGGCCGTTGGTTGTGGCCGAGAAGGACGACATGGTCTTCATGTCGAGCGAGGAGAGCTCCATCCGTGAAGTGCAGCCTGAGCTGGACCGCGTGTGGATGCCCAAGGCTGGCGAACCGGTCATCGTGCACCTGGAGGCGTAAGGACAATGGCTAAGAAACTCACCATCGACGCGAGCGGCATCTACTACCGCCAGCTCAATGAGCAGATCCGCGAGGCCGTGGCCGGTGGAGCCACCGACATCGTGCTGAAGAACGTGAATGGCCAGCGCTATCTGGCCGGTGCGCTGACTGGCGACCTGAACTTCGAGATTCAGGGCGTGCCCGGACAGGACATGTGCTCCTTCATGCGCGGCCCCAAGATTCGTGTGAAGGCCAACGCCCAGGACGGCGTGGGCAACACCATGGATGATGGCACCGTAATTATCGAGGGCCTGGCCGGTGACGTTGTCGGCTACGCCATGCGCGGCGGCAAGATCTACATCAAGGGAGATGTGGGCTATCGCGTGGGCATCCACATGAAAGCCTACATGGAAAAGCTCCCGACCATTGTCATCGGCGGCAAGGCTGGCGACTTCCTGGGTGAATACATGGCTGGCGGAATCATTTTGCTTCTTGGAATGTTTTCTGATAAGCCATCCGAACCCATTGCCGGTCGGAGCCTCGGAACGGGCATGCACGGTGGAGTCATCTACGTCCGTGGCAGCGTTCCCAAGGAACAGATCGGCCCCGGCCTGACCACTCAGCCTCTGGACGAGTCGGACATGCTGGTGCTCAAGGGCATAGTGAAAGACTACGCCAAGGAGCTTGGGCTGGACGCCAAGGCGATCCTTGCGTCTGATTTCGTCAAGATCAAGCCCTTCTCGCACCGTCCCTACGGCAACCTGTACGTTCCGGCGTAGACGGGGAAGGGTGGCGCAGCATTTGCGCCCGCTAAACTCAGGAGGAATTAAGGATGTTTGAAAATCTCGCGTTCGCTATGGGCGGAGCCGCTGGTGGCGGCGGTGCGCAGGGCAACCCCCTGGGCGCTTTTGTCCCGCTCATTCTCATGTTCGCCATCTTCTATTTCCTTCTCATTCGCCCCCAGCAGAAAAAGGCCAAGCAGCACAAGGAAATGATCGGAAACCTCAAGATCGGTGACCGCATTGTCACCAATGGCGGCATCTATGGCACCATCGTGCGCATGAAGGATACCACCATTGTTCTTGAGATCGCCGAGAAGGTTCAGATCGAAATGCTGCGCAATACCGTTGCCGACAAGGCAGACGCATTTGACAAGCTGGAAAAAGAAAAGAAGGACAAGTAAACTTTTCCTTTGATTTTCAGCCGAAAGGCAGATACGCGGACCTGGGAAAGCGCCTGGGTCCGCGCTTGTCTTTAGCACCATATTCCCTCGTGAAGCCTTACCGTCAAGGGAGAGTACATGAATCGTAATCTGCGCTGGCGAGTCGTGGTCACGCTTGTGGTGATGACCGTGGCCCTCTGCCTGGTCCTGCCCTCGGTGCCTGGCATCAAGAACACATTGTTGGGTAAAGTCTTGCCCGACACCGTTATCAACCTTGGCCTGGATCTCAAGGGTGGCATTCTCCTGACCCTTGGCGTTGATGTGGACAAGGCCATCGAAAACAACATGTCGTCCATGGGTGAGGACATCAAGGCCAGCGCCCGCGAGGACGAACTCGCCGTGCTCAAGCCTACGCTGCTGCCTGGCGTCCGTCTGGAAGCCGTGCTTGTCGGCTCGACCAAGCAGGAGGCTTTCGAGAAGCTTCTGAGCAAGCAGTTCCCGAACTTGCGCATTGACGGCAAGGAGAACCTGCCCGAAGACCGCGTCAAGTACCTGCTCTCCATGACCACCGACTACAAGAAGTATCTTGCCAAGCTGACCCTTGATCAAGCGGTGAAGACCATCCGCAACCGCATTGACCAGTTCGGCGTGGCCGAGCCCGATATCCGCCGTCAGGAGGGCAATCGCATCCAGGTGCAGCTGCCCGGACTGAACGATCCTGAGCGCGCCATCGCCGTCATCGGCAAGACCGCGCACCTTGAGTTCAAGATCGTAGACGAGACCGTTGACCCCCTTGCCGCAGCCAAGGGCGGCTTGATCGGCCCTGGCCTTGAGCTGACGTACATGATGCAGCACGGGCCCAATAACGACGGCAAGGGCATCCCCATCGTTCTCAAGAAAGAGGCCGTGCTCACCGGCGAGAACATCACTGACGCCCGCGCCACCATTGAACAAAATAACAACCAGTTTTCCGTCAGCTTGACCTTCAACTCGCGTGGCGCCCGTATTTTCGAACGCGTCACCGCTGAGAACATCAAAAAGCGCCTTGCCATCGTGCTCGACGGCAAGTGCTATTCCGCTCCCGTTATTCAGGACAAGATCGCTGGCGGCAAGGCCCAGATCACTGGCCGTTTCAGCCAGGAAGAAGCTCGCGACCTTGCCATCGTGCTGCGCGCTGGCGCGCTTCCCGCCCCGGTCAACGTGCTGGAACAGCGGACCATCGGACCCACCCTCGGGCAGGAGTCCATCGACGCAGGCATCATGGCCACCGGCATTGCCGCCATCGCCATCATCATATTCATGGCAATCTACTACAGCACGGCCGGCATCATCGCGGACTTCGTCCTGCTCTTGAACATAGTGCTGACCATGGCCGGCTTGGCCGCGTTTGGCGCGACCCTGACCCTGCCCGGCATCGCAGGCATCATCCTGACCATAGCCATGGCGGTCGACGCCAACGTGCTCATTTACGAAAGAATCCGAGAAGAGCTGCGCAAAGGCGTCAAGCCGAGCGAGGCCGTGGACAAGGGATATGGGAAGGCCACTCTGACCATCCTCGACTCCAATACCACCAACGTGATCGTGGCGATCATCCTGTACCAGTTCGGCACCGGTCCTATTCGCGGCTTTGCTGTTACCCTGGTCCTTGGCATCATCATGAGCATGTTCACGTCCATCTTCGTCTCGCGCATCATGTTCGACCTGTACATGTCCAAACGTAAGGCCGACGCGCCCGTGAGCATCTAAGGAGACGTCATGAGCTTTTCCTTCATCAAGCACGAAACGAACATCGATTTCATCGGGCTGCGTAAGATTGCCTTCATGTTGTCCGCCGTGATGATTATCATCGGTGGCATCTCCCTGGGCATGAAGGGCGGCCCCCGCTACGGCATCGACTTTGCGGGCGGCGTTATCCTCCAGACCAAGTTCGATGCCGCTGTGGAAATCGACAAGCTGAAAAAGGTTCTGGAAGACAAGAACCTCCCCGGCCTGGTCGTCCAGCAGATGGGCAAGGCCAAGGACAATGAGTTCCTGATCCGCACCTCTACGACGGACGAATCCAGCGCCGCCATCCATAAAGCGGTCACGTCCGCCCTTGACGAGAGCTTCACTGGCGTCAAGTATGACTTCAAGCGAATTGAAATGGTCGGCCCGAAGGTCGGCGAGGACTTGCGCGGCAAGGCTCTTGAAGCCATGTACTTCGCCATTCTGATCATCGCCATTTACATCTCAGGACGTTTCGAGCACCGCTGGATGTCGGCCGGCATCATGGCAGCAGGCCTTTTCGCCGGCATCACGACCCTTCAGTACTTTCACGCACCGCAGGTATGGCTCGTTTTCGGGGCGCTGATCTTGACCCTGGGCTTGTGCTTCATGCTCAGACTCAACTACGCACTTGGGGCCATCGTCGCCCTCATTCACGACGTGCTCATCACGGTTGGCTTGTTCTCCATCATGAACAAGGAATTCGACCTGACGATCATTGCCGCGCTGTTGACCCTCATCGGCTTCTCGCTCAATGACACCATCATCGTCTATGACCGCATCCGCGAGATCCGCGGCCTCAAGACTGGCGACCCCCTGCCGGTTATCATCAACCGCAGCGTGAACCAGACCCTCTCGCGCACCATCATGACCTCCGGCCTGGCTTTCCTGGCGGTCTTCAGCCTGTTCATGTTCGGTGGCGCGGTCATTCACGACTTCGCCCTGGCCATGCTCATCGGCATCGTGGTGGGAACGTATTCCTCCATCTACGTGGCCGCTCCGATCATCATCAGCCTGACCCCGCCTGAGGCCGAGGCGCCCGCCGCCCCCTCAAAGCCGCTCAAGGGCAAGATCAAAACCGCGTAGACTGAGACCGCTCCACAAAACGAAGCCCCCCCTTCCTGACGGAAGAGGGGGCTTTTCTTTGCGTCTTGATCTTGGCTTACAGCTGGTCGAGGAGGGTCTTCTTGATGGAGTCGATGGAGCCTTCGCCGTTCAGCTCAATGTACTTGCAGGCGCCCTTGGCGGCCAGGGCCTTGTAAAAGTACGCGGCGGCGAGGGTACCGGTGGTGGTGTCGTAGTAGATGTCGTGGCGCTTGTCGATGGCGCCCTCGTCCTGGTCGTCGGCGCGGGCGGTCAGGGCGCCTCCGCAGACGCGGCAGACATCACCGTTGGGCTTGATGGCGTCGATGAAGATGTTGTTCGGGTGGTTGTTGTCATTGGCGCACAGGCGGCGGCCCATGATGCGGTTCTTGGCGACCTGGCGGGGCAGCAGGATCTCAATGACGAAGTCCAGCTTTTCGCCGCCCTTCTGCAGCGCTTCCCAGAGCTTCTCGGCCTGGACCAGGGAGCGGGGGAAGCCGTCGAGCAGCCAGCCGTTCTTGCTGGCGTTCTGCAGCACGTCAAGAACCATGGGGATGGTGATGTCGTCGGGCACCAACTCGCCGCGGTTGATGTACTCCTTGGCCTTCATGCCGAGCTCGGTGCCGCCGCCGATGTGCTTGCGGAAGATAGCGCCGGACTCGATGTGGTCCAGGTCGTACTTGGCCTTCACCAGGGTGCCCTGGGTGCCTTTGCCGCTGCCGTTGGGTCCAAACATGAGAATATTCATTGTGCCTCCAAAGGTGATTTATTTTGCTTGTGCAAAAGATTCACAAGCTCTTATCCGCACTCTTTTTTCCTGTCAATGACCTGGACGGCGATGCCTGCCCGTGTGATGCGGGCTTCCTTGTCGCCGGGAAAGCGGACACTCTTTCCATTACTACCCGCAACCCAGAGCTCGTCGAGACGGAACAGCCCGTCGCTGAGGCACTGGCCTGGTCCTGTGGCCTCTAGGACTGCCTTGTACAGGCGCAAGCGGAGTGGGGCAGGGCAACCATTCAAAGACTCCGCGGGGATCAGGCGCTTTGCGTCATGCTGAACAACCATTGCCAGTGTCCGCGCAAGCTCCTCATCCCAGTAGCTTTGATCCATGCGCGCCTGTCGCCAGAGGCGCGCGGCACTGTCCAGGTAGCACGAATTATGGCTTAGAAGCTGTGGCAGCACATCATGCCGCACTCGGTTTCGTGTCGTTGCGCGATCGAAATTCGTGATGTCGACTCGCCAGGGCTGATTAGACAATTTCAAAAAATCTTCCAACGCCGTACGCGGACACAACAAAAGCGGCCTAAGGAGTTTTCGGTCAGGATCGAAGCCGTCCATGCCTCCCAGTGCAGGCCAGCCGGTGCCCCGCATCAGACGCATGAGTTGGTCTTCCGCCAAGTCATTCAACTGGTGCGCGACAAGGATGATGTCGGCACCTTTCTGATGCCTGATGCGTTCCAGATACGCATACCGGGCGGTTCGGCCCGCTTCCTCAAGGCCAACGCCTGTGGTTTTCGCCAGCAAGGCGATATCCATACGTTCAGTATGCAGCTCAATGCCCTGGGCATGGCAGACGTGTGCGACAAAGGCGGCGTCATCCGCCGATTCAGGACGCAGGGCATGGTCCAGGTGTGCCGCGATGACCGAGCCGCCCTTGCACCGGCAGAGCATATTGGTGATGAGGAGCAGGGCAATGGAGTCCGCACCGCCAGAGCAGGCGACAAGACAGCGTAGAGATGGGAAGTCACAGCCGAGCTCACGCGCGGCAAACGTTCCGATGCCGAGGCAGAACCGGGCCGCCTTACGCGGAAGGTCCTGCAAACACAGCACGTCCTTGTCCATACCTACACGGTAATATCCAGCTCGCGCAGGAGGTTGTCCATGTAATCCATGATGTGGGCGCGCTGCTCCGGCGTTGCGTAGGCGACACACGAGCAGCGAAGCTTGCTCTGGGCGCGCACCAGCAGCTCAAGCTTGAGGTTCGACTCGCCCTCAGCTTCGAGCACGAAGATGTAGGGGCCGCACTCCGCGCTGTGCTCGCGCTGTTCCTCGGTCAAGAGTCCGGCTGGCAGGGGCAGGTAGTAGATCCCGTCAAGGGGGCCAGTGAGGCCCATGTCGGCCAAACGTTGACACACCTTGGCCTGCTGTTCTGGAAGAAAGTCCTCGATGAGATACGTGCGCATTGGCTCTCCGGTCTAGTTCATTTCAGTCTTGTCGCGCGCCGGGGAAGTGTCCTCGTCGCGGCAACATTCACAGTCGATCGCCTCGTCATCCACTGTGCGACGGTCCAGGTGCGCATCTTCGATGACGGCGTCGGCGTCGAGGTTGAAGATGCGCCTCGTCATGTCGATGAAGCGTTCAGCCGTGCCTTCCTCGCGCGTGCGGCGCTTGAGGAAGCAGATGGGTTCATGCAGGAGCTTGCGGCTCACGGAGGACACCAGCACCTCCAAAGCCTCGCGGGTCTCGTCGTCCACGTCGCCAAGGCGCTTCAGGGTCTTGGCCAGTTCTCGCTCAGCCACATCCTCAGCCCGTTTCAAGAGGTCGGTGATGGTAGGTTGCAGCGCCAGCGCTTTAAGCCAAGTGGCGAAGGCTTGGGCCTCCACCTCGACGATGGCCCGTGCCTTGACGGCTTCGCCCTGGCGGGCGCTCATGTTCTCCTCCACGACTTCCTTCAGGTCGTCGATGTCGTAGAGGTAGACGTTGTCCAGGGCGTTCACGTCCGGGTCTATGTCGCGCGGTACGGCGATATCGATGAAGAACATGGCGCGGTTGCGGCGCTTCTTTAGGACCTCGCGGATGTCTTTGGCGCGGATAATCGCCGTGGGCGAGCCGGTGGAGCTGATGACGATGTCCACGTCCCGCAGTTGATCCACCATGCTTTCAAAAAGGATGGCCTCACCGTGCATGGTCTTGGCGAGTTCCTGCGCGCGCGAATACGTGCGGTTTGTGATGTAGAGCTTTTCGATGCCGGAGGCCAGCAGGTGCGTGGCGGCCAGCTCAGCCATCTCTCCTGCCCCAACAAGCATGGCGGTTTTTCCCGCCAGTTCGCCAAAGATCTTTTTGGCCAGTTCCACCGCGGCGTAGCTGATGGAGACGGCGCTTGAGGCGATCGCCGTCTCGGTACGCACTCGCTTGGCCACAGAGAAGGACTTGTGCAGCAGCCTGTTGATGATGACCCTTGCCGTGCCCGTCTCAACTGCCTTGCGGTAGCTGGACTTGAGCTGCCCCAGGATTTGCGGCTCGCCCATGACCATGGAGTCGAGGCTGGCGGCGACGCAGAACAGGTGCGTTACCGCGTCCATGCTCACGTGGCGGTATGTGTGGGTGCGCAAAGCGTCAACCTGTCCACCACAGGTTTCGGCCCAATGGCGCAGCACGGCCTCTGGCAAGTCCACGCCTTCACAGCGGTCGTTGTCGGCCACCACGAGAATTTCCACTCGGTTGCAGGTGGACAGTGCCATGACTTCGCGCAGGGGACACGCCGCGAGCAGGCTTTTCTCGAAGTCCGCGACATTCGTCAGGGCGAATTTCTCGCGAACATTTACACCGGCAGAGCGGTGGTTGAGTCCAATGAGGAAGATTGATTTATCCATTACGGTTTAAACCCGTGAAACGTTGTGGGAACGAGGAAGTTGACGCCGAGCATGGAAATGACGGTCAGCAGGAACACGCAAATGGCCATGACCGCAGGTTTGCGGCCCCGCCAGCCCATGGCCAGGCGTTGGTGGAACAGGTAGGCGTAAAGGACCAATACGGCCAAAGCCAACAATTCTTTTGGGTCAAGCGAGAAGACGCGCCGGGCGGCAAGCCATGCCCAGACATACCCCGACGCCAATCCCAGCGTGTAGAGCGGGAAGCCGCACAGGGCCACGAAGTGGTTCACCCGGTCAAAGGTGTCGAGTGAAGGCATGTCCTTCTGGAACTGTTTCAAGCCGGCCTTGGTCTTGATGCGCTTTTCCAGGTGCAGAAAGGCCAGGCCAGCGCCAAAGGCCATGGCGAGCAGCGCCATGCTGGCGAACAGCGTCCCGATGTGCAGGAAAAAGAACAGGCCTGAGAGCATGGGCGGCAGCTTGGCGTTGACGCCGACCGTGGCGTTTGCGGTGATGTAGAGCATGAGCGCGAGGGGCATGGCCACCACAGCAAGAAACTTGAGCTTGAGACGCCACCAGAGAAGCAGGAAAATGAGAAGCATGCCCCAGCCGAGCAGGCAGAACAGGAAGCGTCCGGCAGTCAGGCCCGGGGTCGCATCGGCACCGGTCATGATGTGAACAAGGTCCAGGCTGTGCAGGGCGAAGCCGAGTGCTCCAAGGACAAGGGCGGAGTTTTTCAGGCGATCATTGCGCAGGGCCGAACCAACGACGAAAAGCACGGTACCCAGGAAGTACAGGGCGATGACGAGGATCGGAAGCAGTTCAGGCAGAATCATGCAGGATCTCCGTTATCAGTGAAGGCACTTGGTCGTGCAAGTGTGTGGGCAAATGTGCTGCCAGTTCCGCCATTGCCAAGGGAATGTCATTATTCTTGAACGCTTCAAGCAGGCGCGAGCCCACGAGCTTGCGGAACAGGGCGGTGTTGGCCTCTGTCTCTTGGCCTTGGGCCAGAACGAGAGTCCGCAGGCGCCCCATGAGTGCGAGGAACAGGGCATACTCCCTTCCGTAGGCATTCTGCAAGTCCTTGCGGATGGTCTTGGCCAGGGCTGGACTCTGCCCGCCGGTGGATACTGCAAGCGTCAGGTCGCCCTGTCGCACTGTTGCCGGAACGATGAAGGTGCAGGCGTCGGGCTGGTCAACGATATTGCAGAGCACGCCACGAAGCCTACAAAGGTCGCTGATGCGCTGATTGACCTGGGAACTGCTGGTTGAGGCAATGGCCAGGAACTTGCCCTCAAGGTCAGTCTCCTGGAAGTCGCGTTGGGCAAAGGTCAGACCTGGCCGCCTGAGCAGCAGCTCCAGGGCCTTGTCAGGTGGATTCTTGTCCACCACAAGCACGCTTGAAGCGCCACACTCGGCCAGAGTTTCGATTTTGCGCAAGCCAACCTGGCCAGCACCCACCACAAGGCAGGCTCGTCCCGCAAGGCTCACAAACATAGGATAATAGCGCATCCGGAAGATCATACCAAATCCTTGCCCGGTCTGTAAAATGGCAAAACAGTCAATCTTGCCATATTCACCGCGTGTGAGATAGGGTGCCGACACAGCGAAAAGAGGAGAACGCCTAGCCACATGCCAGCCTATCTCGTGATTCAGCTCGCCAGGTTCGGCGACCTTGTGCAGACCAAGCGTTTGCTCTTGTCGCTTTTAGGCGAGACCGAAGCCGAGGTTCATCTCTGTCTGGACGAGTCGCTGGTGGCGTTGGCCCGGCTGCTGTATCCGACTGTGCACCTGCATCCTGTGTGCGCCCATGGCACTGTGTTGGCCAAGCTGCCGCCTGCCGAACAGGCGCGAGTGCTTCTTGAACGCAATGTCACGGCATTTCGAGAGCTTGCTGGCATCCGATTCTCACGGGTATACAATCTCAATTTCTCGCCTTTGAACTACCGGCTGGCAGCGCTGTTTGATCCGCAGAGCGTGCGAGGGCATGTCTGGCAGAACGGACAGGAGATCGTTGGCCAGTGGTCCCGGCTCGCCATGCGCTGGTCCGCCATGCGCCGCATCGGGCTCAACATCGCGGACTTCTGGGCCTGGCACCACGCTTCACCCGTGCCAGCCACCGAGGTCAACCCCGTGGCGAAGGGCAAGGGCGGCGGCCTTGGCGTGGTCATGGCCGGACGCGAGTCCAGGCGTTCCCTTCCGCCCAAGGTGCTTGCCGCGTTGGTGACCGCGCTTTTGGACATCCGCGGTGACGACGCGCTGGTCCTGCTCGGCAGCAAGGCCGAGCTCCAGGCTGCGCGACAGCTCGAGCGAGAGCTTCCGGGGCGACACGCCCGGGTGTTGAAGAACCTTTGCGGCGCCACAGGCTGGGGCTCCCTTGTGGACGTGGTGGGCGGGCTCGACCTGGTGCTGACCCCGGACACCGGCACAATGCATCTTGCCGCGCACCTAGGAATCCCCGTGCTGGCGACCTTTCTCTCCTCGGCCTGGTGCTTTGAAACCGGACCCTACGGACTGGGGCATCAGGTGCTTCAGGCCAACATCGAGTGCGCACCCTGTCTAGAGTCACAGCCATGCACGGCACAGGTGGCCTGCTTGCAGCCCTTCATGGATACCGACATTGTTCGCTATCTCTCCACCCTGGACGCGAACCACCTGCCCTCTGGCGTCACGGTCTTCAATTCCGACACGGACAAATTGGGCCAGACCTTTACGGCCAAAGCCGGACCTGACCCACAGTCCGAATTGCGTGGACGCTTCCGCGATTTTCTTTCTGAACATCTTTCGGCAGGGCAGGGCGAGCCATCACAGATGCTCAATGAGCTCGCAGAACGCCTGTACATGGAGCGGGACTGGATGGTGCCGGACGCTGAATCCTCTAGTGGAAGGTTTTCAGGAATATCTTCGAGCATAATAACATAAAGTTATAAATTAAGAATGTTAAATAAAGTCTAGACTTTCTCTTAATTGCGGATGACGGTTAAAACATTAAGAATAGTCGGATGACCACGTCGTAGGGTGAGCGGGAAACGAACCAAGGGGGCGAGGGTGAGGATACTGGTGGTGTTGCCGCTCTATGGCGGCTCCCTGCCCATCGGCAGATACTGCACGGCGGCTTTGCGGCAGCTCGGGCATCTGGTGGAGGTGTTCGAGGCGCCGGACTTTTACCCCTCCTACAAGGCCCTGCATGGACTCAAGGTGGGCACGGACCGCCTGCAATATTTAGAGAACAGCTACCTTCAGGTTGTGTCCCAGTCCGTCTTGGCCAAGGCCGAAACCTTTGAACCGGACCTTGTGCTTGCGCAGGCCCAGGCACCGCTGACCATCCAGGCCTTGAAGCGGCTTAAACGTGACGGAATCACCACGGCGATGTGGTTTGTTGAAGATTTCCGTCTCTTTACGTACTGGAAGGGCTTTGCTCCGTACTATGATGTATTTGCCGTCATCCAGCGAGATGAAATATTTAAGGAATTGCAAGCTATTGGGGTGGGCAACGCCCTGTATCTGCCTTTGGCAGCTCAACCGGAAGTTCACAAACCACTTGAACTTTCTGCTGCGGAAATCCGTAAATTCGGCTCTGACGTTTCCTTCATGGGGGCTGGCTATGCCAACCGCCGTGTGGCCTTTCGCGATCTCATCCGCCACGATTTCAAGCTTTGGGGTACCGAATGGGAAGGCGACAGCGTGCTTGAGCCCTATGTGCAGATGGCCGGCGCACGCGTTTCCAGCGAGGACTGCGTCAAGATTTTCAACGCCACCAAGGTGAACATTAATCTGCACTCAAGCGTCCAAGCCAAAGAACTGGTCACCGGCGGGGACTTCATCAACCCGCGCACCTTTGAGATCGCGGCCTGCCGTGCCTTTCAGCTTGTTGACCGCAGAATCCTCATGCCCGAAGCCTTTGCGGACGACGAACTGGCTACCTTCGGGAGCATGGAGGAATTGCAGGACAAGATTGCGCATTACCTGGCTCATCCCGACGAACGTGCAGCCATTGCTGCGCGTGGGCAAGAGCGGGTGCTTCGGGAGCACACCTATTGCGCGCGGATGCGGACCCTGCTCGACTTCGTGGGCGAACGCGTTCCGGGATGGCCCAAACAACGCGCCAGCCTTCAGGCGGTTGAAGGCCTCCCGCCAGAGTTGGCGCAGGATATCTCGGCTCTTCTCGACCGGCTTGCGCTCCCCGCGAGCACCAGTTTTGAGGATCTCGTCTGGGCTATTCGGCAGCAACAGGGCAGGCTCGGCGAACTTGAGACCGCCGTGCTGTTCCTGGACGAATGGCGCAAGCTGTACGCCAGGAAGACCGGTCAGGACGGGTAGGGGTTACGTTTTGCGGCCCGCACGTTTGCGCGAGGCCAGCCAGGTGTGCAGCCGGGGTTCGACGCCCTCGTTTTTCGGGAAGTAGAACTGCGCCTTGCGTTGCGCGAGGTCGTGCGGAAGATATTCCTGGTCCACCCAGGCTTGCGGGAAAGCATGTGGGTACTTGTATCCGCGCCCGTAACCCCATTCCTTGTGCAGGGTGGTGCTGGCGTTGCGCAGATGCAGCGGCACAGGCAGCAGGCCATTCTCGCGGACCTCTTTCAGGGCATTCAAATAGCCAGCATAGCTCGCGTTGCTCTTCGGCGCCAGGGCAAGGTAGATGACCGTCTCGGCCAGTGGGATGAACCCTTCAGGCATTCCGACGAACTCCACGGCCTGCTGGCAGGCAACGGCCAGCGGCAACGCCTGAGGGTCGCCCAGGCCGATGTCCTCCGCTGACGACAGCACAAGTCTGCGGCAGATGAAGCGCGGGTCTTCGCCACTTTCCAGCAGACAGGCCAGGTAGTAGAGCGCCGCGTCCGGATCGCTTCCCCGTATGGATTTGATGAGCGCCGAGGCAAGCTCATAGTGCGAGTCGCCGTCGCGGTCGCCGCGGATGACAACTTCCGGCAGTGCCTGGCGCAACTCTTCGATGCCAAGCTTTTCCTTTGGCATGTGCGCGACGTGCTCAACCAGATTCAAGAGCGCTCGCCCATCGCCCGCGGACATGGCCCCCAGCAGATCAAAGACCTCGTCCGGCCATTCGGCTCCCAGCACCTTGGCCCCGCGTCTGGCCATGCGAGAGAGTTCCTCGCGCGTCAGTGCGCGGAAGCGCAGCACGTGCAGCCTGGAGAGCAGTTGCCTGGTGACGCTGAACGAGGGGTTCTCCGTGGTGGTCGCCAGCAGGACGATCTCGCCGCTCTCCAGGATGGGCAGGAAAAAGTCCTGCTGCGCCTTGGAGAAGCGGTGAATCTCGTCGAGGATGAGCACCTCGGCTCCTTCCAGGCGCTTGCGCAAGGCGGCGAGGCCGGCCTCGGGCGCGCTTACGCGGATCCACTTCTTGCCTGCAGCCTTGGCCATGAGCATGGCAAGCGTGGACTTGCCGCAGCCAGGAGGACCGAAGAAGAGCAGGCTCGGCAGCCGTGGTCCCTGCGCAAAGGCCGCGATGCGCTCAAGGAGGTGGCTCTGGCCAACGAATTCGTCCAGGGTTTGAGGCCTGATCTTATCTGCCAGGGGCTGCTTTTCTGAAATCTCTATGCGCATGAACTCCTCGAGTGCTGGCTGGTGCGTGCGGCGAAATGGGCCAGACCCAGACAGTACAGGGCGGCCGTTTCCCATCGGAGCGGGCGCGGCCCTAAGCTCAGCGGTTTGAAGTCGGATTGAGCCAGGGCTTCGGCTTCACGCCGTTCCAGCCCTCCCTCCGGACCGATCACCACGAGGTTCTTGCCGGAGGCCAGGCTGGCCGGGTCGGGCAGGGCGTCTGTGGCCGCGTTTTCATCAAGAACGTAGCAACCAGCGTAACACCCGCCGGGATCTGCCGCAACGCGAATAAGTCCTTCCACGCCTCCGTGCGCAATGCCGAGTTCGGGCAGCCATACTGAGCCGCACTGCTTGGCGGCCTGAACACATTTCTCCTGCCAGGAATCCTTGGCAACGGCTGGCGGGGCACCCTGGCTGCGTACGGCCTGCCAAAAAAGAAGCCCCAAGGCGTCAAGTTCAACGGCTTTTTCCAGCACCCAGTCGCGCCGGGAGGATTTGTTCCAGCCCAATGCCAGCACGAGCCCTGAAGTCGGCATCGGCTCTAGGAACAGGCTTTCAACGACAAGTTCGGCCTTGTCTTTGCCGGAGACTCCAACAATCTTGAACAGGCCTGAACGCCCCTGGCCGTCGAAGAGACGCAATGAGTCACCTGGCTTGGCGCGCAGGACCCCGAGCAGATGTCTCGCCTCCGGGCCGGTGAGCAGCGTACGCGAGCCTTCAACGTCGGGCCATTGGTTTGGTGGGAGGTGGTAGGTGTTCAGGCGTGGCATGATTGGTGGAAAGGGGGCCAGGCTCTAGAGGCCCGGCCCCCTGACAGGCTAGAGTTCCTGGGCCACCAGGGATTCGTAGGATTCGCGCCTGCGGGCGACGATGACGTTCTCGCCGTCAACAAGGACCTCTGCTGCCCTGGGGCGGGAGTTGTAGTTGGAGGACATGGTGAAGCCGTATGCGCCAGCGGAATACACGGCCAGACGCTCGCCCTGGTGCACCTCGGCCAACTGGCGGTCTTTGGCCAGGAAGTCGCCGGATTCGCATATGGGGCCGACGACATCGACGTCCAGGACTGGGCGACCCTTGGGCTCGACTTCCTCCACGCGGTGGAAGGAGCCATACAGTGACGGTCGCACCAGATCGTTCATGGCGGCATCGACGATGACGAAGCTCTTGGTCGGAGTCTGCTTGGTGTAGAGCACCTCGGTGACGAGGATGCCAGCGTTGCCGACGATGACGCGACCGGGTTCAAGAATGATCTTGAGCGGCAGATTGCCCAGCGCCTTGGTCAGCGCTGCGCCGAATTCCGCAGGGTGCGGGGGCTGTTCTTCATCGTAGTTGATGCCCAAGCCGCCACCAAGATCAAGGTAGCGGATGTCCAGGTTCATGGCCTTGAGCTTGTCGTAGAAGACCAGGAGCTTGTCCAAGGCCTCCATGAACGGGTCGATGCTGGTGAGCTGCGAGCCGATATGGCAGTCGATGCCCACGGCCTCGACGGCGGGAAGGTCGCGAGCCATGGCATAGGCCTCGAGAGAATGGTCGATGTTCAGGCCGAACTTGTTCTTTTTCAGGCCCGTGGAGATGTAGGGATGCGTCTTGGGGTCAACGTCCGGATTGATGCGGAAGCTGACCTGGGCCACTTTGCCCATCTCCGCCGCGACCTCATTGATGCGGAGGAGCTCCTGTGTGGACTCCACATTGAACATGAGGATGCCTGCATCAAGGGCCTGCCGGATCTCGGCGGCTTTTTTGCCAACGCCGGAGTACACGATCTTGGAGGCGGGAACGCCAGCCATGAGGGCGCGGTACAACTCGCCGCCCGACACGATGTCCATGCCGGCGCCAAGAGAGGCCAGCAGGCGCAGCACATGCAGGTTGGAGTTGGCCTTGACCGAGTAGCAGGTCAGGTGATCCATGGACGCAAACGCCGAGTCAAAGGCTTCGTAGTGGCGTTTAAGCGTTGCAGTGGAATAGACATAGAGCGGAGTGCCGTATTGCTGCGCAAGTTCAGAGACGCTGACGCCTTCCGCAAACAGGGTGCCGTTTCGTTGCTCAAAATGATGCATGGGAAGATGTTCTCCTGTGCGATGGATTTTATTTTGGGGCGCTGAGAACCAGCTCAGACGCAACAGGCGCAATGCGTGTAAATGCGTTGAAGCCAATGAGCTGAAGACGATAAGTCTTTGCAGCGTTCAAGCCGCAGGCTGTGATGACGATGCGATTCATGTCCTTTCTCATGCCGGCTGAGCCTGGTCCGAAAACAAGGGTGGCGCGTGGGGTGAAGGGACAGCTTGCACAGCCATCGTCGGGATCGTTGCCCACTGGTTCGACGAGAACCTTCACCGTGTCGATATTGGTCCAGTTTCCAGCCAACTCGCAGTTGAGGATGATGCAATCCTGGTTGCGCTGCACCTCAACGCTGCGCCAGCGGAACTTGTCCTCGCTGCTCACGGGGATGGGCCATTCGCGTTTGCCGCAGGCGGACAGGGCAAGCACAACGAGAACCGCCAGTGCAGCATGATGAAGTATGTTTTTGCTCAACTTGATCATTTCGGAGTCACGCTTTTCTTCCATTCATGCAGCAAGGTCAGTGCGGCCAGGGGTGAGAGACCGTTAAGGTCCATGCGCCTGAGTTCCACAAGTATGGGGCTCTCCGGCTCCGGCGGCTGCGGTGCTGCGCTTGGCGTCATGCCAGGAAGCAGGCTCTGCCTCGCAAGTATGGCTTGTGATGCGCCGCCGCGCTCACTTTGCGATTTTTCCTCGAGGGACGCAAGGATTTCCCTTGCGCGCTGGACCACGGCTTGTGGCACGCCAGCAAGCCGCGCCACCTCGATGCCGTAGCTTTTGTCCGCCGGACCAGGAACAAGCTTGCGCAGAAACACGATGTCGCCCTTCCATTCGCGCACCGCGATGTTCAGGTTGCGCAGGCCGGGAATGCGGCCTTCAAGGGCGGTCAGCTCGAAATAATGTGTGGCAAACAGCGTGCGCACCTGGCCGCGGCCGCGCCGGGAAAGCTCCTCGACGACGGACCAGGCCAGGGCCAGCCCGTCAAAGGTGCTTGTGCCGCGGCCGATCTCGTCCAGAATGACCAGGCTGCGTGAGGTTGCTTGACGCAGAATTCGAGCGGTTTCCATCATCTCGACCATGAACGTGCTTTGGCCGCGGGCGAGGTTGTCGGAGGCGCCGACACGGGAAAACACGCGGTCGACGAGGCCGAGGCGTGCTCGCCTGGCCGGGACAAAAGAACCCATCTGGGCCAGGATTGTGATGAGCGCGGCCTGGCGCAGGACAGTCGACTTGCCCGCCATGTTCGGTCCGGTGATGAGAAGAATGCGGCGCGTTTCGTCCAGGCGCAGGTCGTTGGGGATGTAGTTGGCTGCTCCGCTGGCCGCTTCCACCACGGGGTGCCGTCCTTGTATGATCTCGGTCTCGATGCCTTCATGCAGGTCGGGCCGCGTCCAATCGTTCTGACGCGCAGCCTCGGCCAGCCCTTGCCAGTAGTCAAGGCCGGCCAGGGCAGAGGCCATGTACATGAAGCGCGTGCGTAGTTCGGACAAGCGTTCGCGCAGCTCGTTGAAAAGCCGGTACTCCAGGGACTTGCGCTCATCGGCCGCTGACAGAAGGCGTTCTTCCAGGTCTTTCAACTCCTGGGTGATGTAGCGCTCGCAATTGACCAGAGTCTGGCGTCGGATGAAGTGCTCCGGCACCTGTCCCTGATAGGCGTGCGAAATTTCGAGATAGTAGCCGAAGACTTTGTTGAAGCCGAGCTTGAGCTTCGGGATGCCGCAGGCGTCGCGCTCACGTTCCAGCATGGTGCGGATGCGCGCCTCGCCGTGCTCCGTGAGCGAGATGAGTTCGTCCAGCGCCGGGTCATAGCCCGTGAGGAACAACCCGCCGTCAGTGATGACAATTGGCGGTGAGTCCACAAAGGCGCGCGTGAGCAACTCAGCCACGTCCTCCATGGAGTCCCAGGATTTGAGCAGGGCCTGGAGCTCGGCTGGCGGCTTCGCCTCGGCGTCGTTCACAGACTTGCGCAGCGTGTCGTAGAGGCCGGGCAGGCGCGAGATGCTCTCGCGGACAGCCACGATGTCTCTTGGCGTTGCGCGGGCAAGGGCTATGCGCGTGGCCAGCCGTTCCAGGTCGCGGACATCGGAAAGCTGGCGTCGTACGTCCTGGCGCAAGCTGTCCTGGCGGAACAGGAAATCGACAACATCAAGGGTGCGCTCCACAGGGGCAAGTTCACGCCAGGGCTGGCGCAATCGTGACTCCAGGAGGCGTCCGCCCATGGCGGTTTGGGTGTAGTCGAGCACCTGCCAGAGGGTGCCTGGACCAGGTCGGCCATCGAGCCTGCGGAAGATTTCAAGGTTTCGCTCTGTGACTTCGTCGAGCACAAGGTGGCGCGAAAGGTCGAGCACCTTAAACTCGCCCAGGGGAGGGGAGTCGGTCATCTGTGTGCGGCGAAGGTATCCAAGCAACGCGCCCAGCGCGCGCACCAATTCCGGCTTGTCCGCAAGATCAAGGGTGGACAGCTCAGGCGCGTCCTGAGCCTTCAGCACTGCCTCGGTCCCCGAGGAAAGGTCGAAAGAGCTGGGACTTGGCAACTGCGTCACCTGTGCGCCCAGCTCGAAATATTGCTGGGGAACTTTTTTGCCGGGTGGCAAAAGAATCTCCCGCGGGGATATTTTCATGGCCCATTGCCAGAGGTCGGTCTCGCGGCGGGAAAAGAGCCCCGACCATTCCGAAGTGGAGAAATCCACCCAGCCAAGGCCACCCGCGCCCGTGTCCGCATCCCAGAACAGCGCGGCAAGGTAATTGTGGTTCTTCGCGCTAAGTGAGAGATCTTCAACAATGGTGCCTGGGGTAAGGACGCGAGTGACGGCGCGCTTTACCAGCCCCTTGGCCTGGCGCGGATCTTCAATCTGGTCGCAGATGGCGATCTTGAAGCCTTTTTCGAGGAGCTGGGCAAGGTAGCTGTCAACGGAATGATGCGGAACGCCGCACATTGGCACCTTGGCCTCTGCGCCTGGGTTGCGGGATGTCAATGTGATGGAAAGTTCACGTGCCGCGATTTCGGCGTCTTCGAAGAACAGTTCAAAGAAATCGCCCATGCGGAAGAAGAGCAGCGCGTCCGGGTGCTCGGCCTTTACCTGCATGTACTGCTCAAACATGGGAGTGAGTTTCGGGGCGTTCATGCAGGGTCCGTGTCGGCCTAAGATGGAAGACGGTTAGGAGAATTCCTGTCGAAACAGGATGCTGTGCCAGGAGCGGCAGCGCGGGCAGACGAAGAAAGTCTTGTCCCAGCGAAAGCCGCAAGACTGGCAGACAAAACGTTTGGACTTGCGGGCGTGGCTGATGAAGTAGGTCATCTGGTCGCGCAGGAAGTGCGTCAGATCCTGATCTGTCAGAACAAGAGACACAAGCTCGAGACGAGCAAGCCAGAAGTCTGCGTTGAGCACCAGAACCTTTTCCAGCCAATGTTTGGCGTTCTCTAAGTCGGCCTCGAAGAGAAACAGCCTGGCGCAGTAGTAGCAAAGCAGGGTATCCGGCGGAAAGCCTGCAAGCACCTGGACGGATGCCTGAACCATTTCGCTGATGCGAGCCTGTGGCAAGGCCTTGGCGCCGCTGCCGCCGCCATTGTCCACTCGAGCCGCAGACAAGGCCTCAAGCAGTCCTTCCAGGAGCAGGAAGCGTTGTGGGGCAGGGATGTTGGCGCAGGCATTCTGAAGACACGACTTGAGCTTATCGATGTCGCCGGAAAGGGCAGCTTGCACGACGCTGGCCAGCCAGGCTTCCGGAGAGGCCGGGAAAACCGTCAAAGCCTGCTTGAGGAACTTCTCACCCAAGGATATTTCGCCGAGGCGAAAATGCTCGCCTGCTTGCCGCGACAGAAAATGCGCCTGTGGCATGGCGCGGCCCATGCGCCCGTAATGCTCGGCAGCGAGCTCAAACTCGCCGGAATCCATGGCCAACCGTGCCAACTCCAGTTCGATTTCCTCTGTGCGCCCAAGGACTGCGCTGGCCTCTTCAAAGGCTCTGCGTGACCTGTCGAGCATGCCGCCACGACGAAAGTCACGACCCAGTTCGAATTGGCTGCGAGCCTTCAGAACAGGATCAAGCCCGGGGCGGGCGATAAGGCTGTTGCGAATATGGATGGCCCGCTCAATCTCACCTTGTGAGCGGTACAGATTGCCCAAAGCGAGATATATCTCAACTGATTCCGGGTTGTTGCGAACAGCCTGTGAGAGTTCCTCGATAGCCGCACGCGTGTCTTGCAGCGCATGCTGTTCGACCGTCCCTGCTGAAGCTGGATCAGTCGGGTGCTTGGACTTGCGGCGTCCTAGGAGAAATATCTCGTTCCAGGGCACAGTCTGTTCCGACCGCTAGACGCCAGGATGGGGCTTGTTTTCGGTCTGGTTCAGCGGAAGGGTGCGCAAGGCCAAAGCTTCATCTTCAAGGGCTGCATGCTGCCTGCGCAGCGCCTTGAGTTCAAGGCTCAAACGAATTCGGTCAACGAGCAGAAAGCTCAGCGAAAAGACCACTCCCAGCAGAAATGCCGCCAAAACGAACAGATACAGCGGCAAAGGGATGGAGATGAGGTGCAGGGTTATGAGGTTGAATTCAAGTTGCAGGCTTGTGGACAGAGGTCCATTGTTTTGCACAAAAAACAGCATGGAAACCACAAACAGCAGGGCAAGCATGATGGCCTTTAGGTAACGCATGAATTACTCCTTAAGCCTGGGTATCAGCCCAGTGCGTCAAAATATGGCTTTAGGCGGTTGTAAGTGGAGCGCAGGTGCTCTGGTATAACTCTCGTTTCGCTGAACACGGCCATAAAAGAGGAGTCTCCGTTCCAGCGAGGCACGATCTGGAAGTGGATATGGGCGGCAATGCCGGACCCTGCAGCCTCCCCAAGGTTCAAACCGGCGTTTATGCCATGCGGATGGAATACCTGCCCCAGGATGCTCACGCAGGACTGGAGCATTTCCATATTCTCGTGGGCCTCATCAGGTCGCAAATCCGTGATGCAGCTCACATGCTTGTAGGGGGTTACCATAAGGTGGGCATTATTGTATGGGAAACGGTTCATGATCACATAGTTGTACTTGCCACGGTGTAGGATGAATCGATCTTCGTCTTCCTCGGTGTGCGTCGGCACACAGAAAACACATTCATCCGGCTTGGGGCCAAGAATGTAATCGAGCCGCCAGGGTGCCCACAATACGTCCATATCTTACTTCGCCAATATGGTTAACGGTGTCCAGCTGTACACGCTAAAACACATTGCAACCTTGCTGCCATACAGCAACATGAGGATGTGACCTAGCCAAAATAGTAATATCTAATGTAAATGTAAGCCGTTGAAATGGCAAGCGTGAGCATAGTCACCGGAACACCGTACTTCATGAAGCGCACAAAAGAGATAGGTTTTCCGGCCTTTTCAGCCATGCCGACGATAATCACGTTGGCAGAGGCACCGATCGCCGTGCCGTTGCCGCCCAGGCAGGCTCCAAGAGACAGCGCCCACCAGACAGGTAGCATCTTGGCGTGTTGCAGGGCATCAACGCCGGTGCCGCCAAAGATCTTTTCCGCCATCTCCACCAGCAGGGGGTTCATGGTTGCCACGAACGGGATGTTATCAACGATTGCGGAAGCGATGCCAGAGAACCAGACCATGACCATGCTCAGGACAAGGGAGTTGTCAGCAGTCGGCGCGGTGAGCTTGATCATCTCGACTGACATGAAGGAGATCATCCCGGCCTTTACGGTGCCTCCGATGATGATGAACAGCCCGATAAAGAAGAAGATCGTGGGCCACTCGACTTCAACAAGGATGTGGTGTGGATCTTCACCACTCACCAGGAGCAGCGTTGCGGCGCCAGCCAAGGCGATGGTGGCGGGTTCAAAGTGTAGGAAGCCGTGGAGCATGAAGCCGAGAATGGTCAGCCCCAAAATGACCCCAGATTTTTTGAGCAGTTTCGGATCCTTGATCATTTCCCGTTCGTTCATGCCCATGATACGGACCTTCAAATGCTCGCTCACATGCAACCGCTTGCCGAAAACGATCTTCCAGATAATCATCCATACGATCATGATGAGCACAATGATCGGCGCAATATGAACTATAAAGTCCATGAAGTTCAGACCGGCCTTTGAGGCGATCATGATGTTTGGCGGGTCGCCAATGAGAGTAGCGGTACCGCCGATATTCGACGCCAACGCCTCGGTGATCAGGAAGGGGACCGGATCAATTTCAAGCTCATCCGCAATGAGGAGTGTGACCGGAGCGAGCAATAGTACCGTGGTAACGTTGTCGAGCAGTGCGGAGGCAATGGCGGTGATCACGGAAAAAATGACCATGATCGAAAACGGATTGCCGCGTCCCAGCTTGGCAGCCTTGATGGCGACGTACTGGAAGACGCCCGTCTTGCTCATGATATTGACCATGATCATCATTGAGATGAGCAGGAAAATGACGTTCCAATCGACGCCGAGCTCAACGCTGTGGAAGGCGTCCTCTTGGGTAACGACCTTGAGGATGAGCGTGAGCGCTGCGCCGGCCAACGCTACCTTGGTCTTGTGGATCTTTTCGGAAACAATGGCTGCGTAGCAGACAACAAAAATACAGGTGGCTACCCAAAACATGATGACACTCCTCTATACCGCGCCAGGTAAGCCGCAAATATCAGCTGCAATATGCCGAAGGATTTCCTTGCGTCCAATATCGCCCACAAGAACACCCTCGGTATTCACCACAGGAATCGCGTTATATCTGCCTTCGTGAAAACGCACGTTGGCCTCGATTAGCGTGTCATCAGTATTCAGAATTACCAGATCACGCTGCATGACGTCAGCCGCTGTGAGGTGTTTGTTCTCCTCAAAACGCTTGAGAATGAGTTCCCCGCCGTCTGATATGGAGGAAGCGAGCGTTGAGGTGAGGTACGAGGGCACCATCTTGCTAAGCATGTCCAGGTTGGTGATGACTCCAATCAACCGCCCCTCCTCATCAACCACATAAGTATGCCGCGTGCCGGTACTGGCATGTTTTGCCAACAGGGTGGCAAAATCCATGTCCGGGGGGACCCTGGTCAGTTCGGTGTTCATGAACTCAGCGATTTTCATGCGCTCCTCCGTGGGCTCACGACTTTTTTTGAGTAAAGACAAACGCTTCCTTGTCGACGCGCTCAGGGTCGACTCCGCAATGTGAGAGCTCATCAAGAACGGCCTGTTGCATCGGCGGTGGCCCGCAAAGATAGAAGGACGCCGTTAAAGACGTGATGTGACGCATAAGAATGGTCTGATTCAGCCGACCGTATTCGTGCGATATTTTGCCAGGACGATCGTCCTGAAAATTCGGCGCGGTCTGTTGCTCCGCTGGATCCACTCGGCTGAAGACATGCACGACGTTAAGCTTCAGGCTTTTGGTCAGCTCTAAAAGCTCTTTGGCGGCAAAGGCATCGTCAGGGGTCTTGTTGGCCCAGAACAATGTAATATCATTGTCCGCCGCAGCTTCTTTAAAATGGCGGAGCACGCTTAAAAATGGGGTGATTCCAACCCCTCCCGCAATCATGACAACCTCCTTGCTGGTGCCGATGTCCTTGCAGAACTGGCCATAAGGGCCGGTACACTGGATTGGGGTTCCTGGCTGGATGTCTGGGATTGTTGAAGTGAACGCCCCAGACTTCTTGATGGTCATGCGTAATGTGTCATCGCCAGGCGCACAAGAAAGGGTAAAGGGGTGCGGTGCGCTCCATTCGCCATTCTGAAAGATGCGAATGGAAGCGAATTGGCCTGCTTTTCGGTTCTTAAACCGCTCCATGTCAGGCCCTGAAAAGTAGATTGATGTGGTATCGTCATTTTCTTTCTCGACCTTGACGATTTTGAGAGCATCATCCTGTGTCATGCGTCCCTCCCGGCATAGAAAGCGCACTGAAAATGCCATCGAAAATAATGTAAGCTATTTTCTTCGTACACGTCTCTCATATTGCGGAGTATGGTCCTCAAAGCCCTCATCACGTAGCGCCACAATTATGCTCTTGGCAAGCTCCAATTGCCGTTCACGTGTTGATGCCTCGCCGTCGACCATCGCACTGCGAACTTTGCTTAAGATCTGCGCGAAAATTGGACCGCTTTGCAGCCCAAGCGTTTTCAAGTCGCTGCCATCAATAAGGAGCTCCTGGGTACGTAAACGCGTCAGGAACAGTGAGATGTTCTTCCTGATCGCTTCGCGGCGGCTACGGGCCATAAGGAACAGCACAGCCTCAACCGGCAGCGGTTGCAAGATGAAATAAATCTCGCTCAGGGCGGAATGACCTTCCTGCCAGACCATGAGCTTGGCAAGAGCCTCTCCCAATTGATCTCGCACCCCAAGGAACTCGCGAAGCTCGCGTTCAGAAAACCTTAGTCGCTGACATACAAGTTCAAGCTGGTCGCGCTCAAGGCCCATGGTCAGGCCCAACATGAACAGGCGCCAAGGGTTGGCCTTGGGCTCAAGATACAGCAGCTTGTACCAGGTATGGACTTTATGAACTTCGCTCAGCACACGCATGCGCTCAACGTCCAAGGCGAGCAGTGGGTGGATGGCCGCCATGAGCTTCAGCTCATGCAGACGGTTTAGGCATTCCAGCACGTTATCTTCATTCATGATCAGCTGGAGCTCATGCGTCAATCTTGCCCCAGAGAGCTTGTGAAACAATTTGAGCTGAACGGCGTTCTTGATAAGCCGATGCGTCTGGGCATCGATGCGGAAATTGAAGCGTTGCTCAAAGCGAATGGCTCTGAGGATGCGCGTGGGGTCTTCCACGAAGCTGAGGGAATGAAGCACGCGGATGGTTTTTTCCTTGATGTCGCGCTGCGCGCCGAAAAAGTCCATGAGCTGCCCAAAGTCGCCGGGATTGAGCTGCAAGGCCAGGGCGTTTACCGTAAAATCGCGACGGTAGAGGTCCATTTTGATGGACGAAAGCTCAACGGTCGGCAGGGCCGTCGGGTATTCGTAGTATTCCAGCCGGGCCGTGGCCACGTCGACGCGCTGTCCATCGGGAAACACAACAACCGCGGTCTTGAACTTCAAGTGCTCCTTCACACGTCCCTGGCGCAACGCCGCGAATTCGCTAGCAAACCGGATGCCATCGCCTTCGACCACGAGATCAATGTCCAGGTTCTGTCGGGCGATAAGGATGTCACGCACAAACCCACCCACGGCGTAGACCTTGAATCCCATGCGTTGGCCAAGGTCGCCGGCCTGTTCCAGCAAGGCGATGACCGAACCAGGCAGTCTTGTGCGCATCACGGGTCGGATGTTGCGCTCCTTCTTGCGGTCTGGCAGCACCACCTCGGAAATTCGCGCGGACTGTTCCACCATCTGGTTCACCAGGTCCGTGCGCGTCACAACGCCAATGACATTCTCGTCGCGGATTACCGGCAACAACCGCTGGCGTTTGCCTATGATGATCTCCATGACCTGATAGAGGTCGGCGTCCGGCGCGACCTGCGCATAGTCCGCAAGCATGTAGACGCCAAGTGCGGCTTCGCCGAGTCCGTGGCTCATGGCTTTGTCCGCGATCTTGCGCTCCATGAGGCCGACGCAGCGCATTGTCCCCGGAGCGACCACCGGAACGCCTTTGAGTCCGAAGCGGGTCATGAGCTCAGCCGCATCGGCCATGCTGTGGTGGGACTCGATGGTGACAGGCGGGGTGGACATGAGCGTGGCGGCCATGAGCTGGGGATTGATGTGCGAGAGGAGCAGGGCCAGCAGCTCGTCGCGAATCTGGCTCAAGGTCTTGTCTTTGATCGTCGCCGAGGCTGCATAGGCGTGGCCGCCGCCGCCGAAGAACGTGCAGATGTGTCCGACGTTGACCTCGGCAGTGCGCGAGCGGGCCACCAGGTGGATGCGGTCCCCCATGCGCCCGAGGGCGAACATGACGCGGATGTTCTCCATGTCGATGTACTTATGCACAAGGTATGCGAAATCGCTGACGAAATCATCTGTGCTGACTTCGGAAATGACAACCTCGATGCCGTGGAAATCGTGAATCTTGGCCGACTCTATGAGGGCGCTCAAGATGGTTATCTGTTCCGAAGACAAATCCCTGGCCAGCAGGTCGGAGATAACATCGAGGTCCATGCCGTTTTTGCGCAGCCAGGATGCGGCGGTGAAGTCCTCCGGGGTCGTGGAGGCAAAGCTGAAGGAGCCGGTGTCTTCGAATATGCCGAGCCCGAGAACGGTTGCCTCTTCGATGTTCGGCACAACTTCGCGCTTGATCATCTCATGCACGAGGATGGTTGTGGATGAGCCCCAAGGCTTCACGTCGGAATAGTCGGCCTGAAGATCCTCGTCCGTGTCCGGATGATGGTCGTACAGATGAATCTTGAGGCCTTGCTTCTCAAGCAACGGCGCCACATGAGGCAGTCGCGATTTCTGGCGCGTGTCGACAACCACAAGGAGTTCCACAGACTCTGGGTCGATATCCTTGAAGTGCTTGAAGTTGAAGAGGTATGTAGTGCTCTGGATGTAGAAGTTGCGAAGGTTCTTTTCCTGGCTGCCCGGGAAGATGAGCACAGCGTCAGGGTATATGCGGCTGGCGGCGATCATGGCCGCAAGGGCATCGAAGTCGGCGTTGGCGTGAGAGGTGATTACCGTTCGCGCCTGTAATTTCGAGGGCTTGTTCATTTTGGCGCCTCTGCCTCAAATGTCGATAAGGCTCCGCTGGAACGAGGGTGGTACTGTTCATGGATGCGCATGAGTCGTCCCGACTGGATGTGTGTGTAAATTTCAGTCGCGTTTATGGCGGCGTGTCCGAGGAGGAGTTGCACCGTCCTCAGATCTGCGCCGCCCTCGAGCAGATGCGTGGCGAAGGAATGCCGGAAGGTGTGCGGGGAGATGCTGCGACGAATGCCTGCGTCCTCGGCGTAGCGCTTGACCAGCTTCCATACTCCCTGACGAGTTAAACCTTTGCCTGAACGATTGAGAAAGACATGCTTTTGCAGTGGCTTGAAGAGTGCGCGCTTGTGGTCAAGGTAGTCGCAAAGCAGTCTTTGCGCCGCATAGTGAACGGGCACCAACCGCTCTTTGGCCCGTTTGCCGAACACGCGCAGAATTCCGGTCTGCGGGTCGAAGTCACCCAGCACCAGCCCGATAAGCTCAGAGATCCGCAAGCCGCACGCGTAAAGCAACTCAAGCATGACACGGTCGCGATACCCAAGGGCGGTTGCCACGTCAGGCTGTTGCAGCAGGCGATTCATCTCTTCCTGCGTCAGGAACTCGGGAAGCTGAGCCGGGAGCTTTGGGCTCTCCAGCAGCATTGAAGGGTCCTCGCGGAGCAGTCCGGCCTGGACGGCGAAGGCGAAAAGACCGCGCACGCTGGAGAGATGCCTTGCAAGACTCGTCGCAGCCATTTTGCGCGCTCGCAAGTGCGTCAAGAACAGGAAGAGGTGACGCTGAGTACAGGTTTCCAGGCTTGCACCGATGGATTTGAGAAAGACGAGCAGGGCGGTAATGTCCGCAGCATAGGCCTGGGTCGTGTTGTCGGACAGCCCCCGTTCCACAACAAGGTGCTCGAGATAGCGGTCCACCATGGGATGTGAGGCTTGCGCGCCAGATTCGTCATGCCTGTTGCTCATCAGATCATCACCGCCAGCCGGGGCAGGGGAGTTTGCCTTATTGAAGTGATACGCAAGTGTTGATCCCTGTGTTTCCACTAAAGCCGTAAACGTTTTCCCTGCCTCAAGCAAGCGCGGCAAACTGGTTCAGCCCATTTATGGGTGCGACAGTTGCCAAGATTGACAGAAGCGGGGCCGAACAATTACAGAGGCTTTTCCATTCGCACCAAAGGAGCACAACATGCCAGATTTCAAGCTTGCAGAACGTCTTGCGAGCCTTCCGCCGTACCTGTTCGCAGCCATCGACAAGGCCAAGGAAGAAGTCCGCGCCAAGGGCCTGGACATCATCAGCCTCGGCATCGGCGATCCCGACCTTCCCACGCCTGACTTCATTATCGACGCGCTGTGCCAGGCCGCTCGAAATCCGGCCAATCACCAGTATCCTTCCTATGTCGGCATGCTCTCCTTCCGTCAGTCCGTGGCCGACTGGTACCAGCGCCGCTTCGGTGTCAGCCTGGACCCGAACAATGAGGTAGTGAGCCTCATTGGTTCCAAGGAGGGCATTGCGCATTTCCCGCTGGCCTTTGTGAACCCGGGCGACCTGGTCCTCATCGCCACGCCGAACTATCCTGTGTATGGCATAACCACCGAGTTCGTGGGCGGCATTCCCATGTACCTGCCGCTGACCGATGAGAACGACTTCCTCCCGGACCTCGACTCCATCAGCAACGATACCTGGAAGCGGGCCAAGGCCATTTACGTCAACTACCCGAACAACCCCACTGCCGCCATGGCTCCGCGCTCCTTCTACGAGAAGCTCATTGCCAAGGCGCTGGAGTTCGAAGTCATCGTCGTTCACGACGCCGCCTACACTGAGATGTACTTCAATGACGACAACAAGCCGCTGTCCATCTTGGAGATTCCTGGTGGACGCGATGTCGCCATCGAGTTCCATTCCTTGTCCAAGACCTACAACATGACCGGTTGGCGCATCGGCATGGCCGTCGGCAACGCCTCACTGGTCAAGGGACTTGGCAAAGTGAAGGAGAATGTCGACTCCGGCATCTTCCAGGCTGTGCAGGAGGCCGGCATCGTGGCGCTTAACCAGGGCGATGCCTACACGGCCGAACTTCGCGGCATCTACCGTGAACGTCGTGACGTGGTCATAGACGCGCTGAAGAAAGCGGGCATTTCCTGTCGCGTGCCCGAGGCGACTTTCTATGTCTGGTCCAAGGTCCCGCAGGGCATCAGCTCCTCTGACTTCGTGACCAACGTACTGAAGAAAACCGGCGTGGTGACCACCCCGGGCAACGGTTTTGGAACTCCGGGCGAAGGCTATTTCCGCATCTCGCTCACGGTGAACACGGATCGACTGAAGGAGGCGGTGTTACGGATTTCCCAACTCTAACCACATTTGTTGCTCTGGGCTCCAACATCGGGGACGGCGAAGCAAACATCAACGACGCCCTGACGTTGCTTGAGGACTACGGAAACGATATCGTTTTCGAGGCTCTCTCCAACATCTATCACACCGAACCGCAAGGCCAGGTCAAGGACCAGCCCTGGTTCGCCAACGCCGTGGTGCGCCTGCAGGTTGCCTCAGATGTGTGGGCGCCGGAAGGCTTCCTGTCCACCATCCAGGCCATTGAGATCAAGATGGGACGGCTCCGGGGTGCGGACCCCGGCGGTCCTCGCATCATTGATCTTGATCTGCTTATGTACGGCGACCTGGAGATGCACACCGAATACCTGACGGTCCCGCATCCGCGCATGCTGGAACGCGCGTTCGTGCTTGTGCCGCTGCGCGACGTTGCTCCGAAGCTTGTCTTCAAGGATGGTCGAAGCATCGACCAGGTTCTCGCGGGGCTTGACTATACCCTGGACGGCAACAAGATCGTCCAGAGATAGGTCTGCCCTGGCCGCTGGCCGTTTCGCACGCACCCCGGCCATGACCGGGAAGGAGGCGTTGGAATGAATCTGACGAAGCTGCTCATCGTTTTCATCTGCGGATTTGTCGTCTGGAAGCTCTTTATGGGCGACAAGCGTTACAAGCAAAACAAGACCGAGGAAAAAGCCGAGAATCTTCAGGCTACTGGCGAAATGGTCAAAGACCCTGTTTGTGGAGCCTACGTCCCGAAGAACAGCGATATCCGTGTCCGCCAGGGGGATGTGATCCTCAATTTCTGTTCCTACGATTGCCGCGAGACGTATCTCAAGCGTATCCAGGGTCCGGAAGAGGGCGGTCAGGCCTAGGGATTTGTTCTTTGACCAAATGACTACGCCCCTCGGGAGGCAGCATGAAAATCTTCCTCGATACAGCCAACCTCGAGCAGATCCGACAGGCAAACGCTTTGGGGGCCATTGAAGGCGTAACGACCAATCCAAGTCTGCTGGCCAAGGAAAAAGGCGACTGGAGAAAGACAGTCCGCCAGATATGCAAAGAGATCGATGGGCCGGTGAGTGTGGAGGTCATCGCCACAGAATCACCGGCCATGCTGGCAGAAGCACGTGATCTTGTGAAGATCGCCCCGAATGTTGTCGTCAAGGTCCCGGTCACCCTGGAAGGTCTCAAGACGATCAAGGAATTGCACCTGCGCGGCATCGAAACCAACGCAACGTTGGTTTTTTCAGCCAACCAGGCGCTTCTTGCCGCAAAGGCGGGCGCCACTTTTGTGAGCCCGTTCATCGGGCGGCTCGATGATATCGGGCATGACGGCATGCAGCTGGTTCAGGATCTTGTGTCCATTTTCCGGAACTATGAGCTACCGACGCAGGTCCTTGCAGCGAGCATCCGCAGTGCCAGCCATTTTTCCCAGGCAGCGCTGCTTGGCGCTGACGCCATAACGATACCGCTCAGCGTCCTTCTGGACCTCACCAAGCATCCACTCACCGACATCGGTCTGGCCAAGTTCCTCAGCGACTGGGCCAAAAAGTAGCCACTCGCCGGCACCCCTTCGGAGGTGTCGGCTACAATGCAGCCTTGTCCCATAATGTAAATTATGTAAACTTTGAAATGTGCCGGGGTGAGGGCTCTTCCCCGCACGGTCGATTTGTGGCAATGACTTTTTGTCCTACTGCAACCCTGGCCGCCTTGCTCATAAGGCGCTTTGCCCTTGAGGCCTGATTCTATGTCGAAACCTTCTGGCGTCTTCCGAGTCTGCGGAAATTTCACACTTCCTGTTCTCGCGCTTCTGCTTGTCACTGGCTCAGACGGTCTGGCAGCGCGCGCAGCCACCTCGAAAACCGCCAAATCCTCGAAGGCTTCCGTTTCAAAGGCCGCCCCCACTGAAGCGGCTTTCGAGCAGTGGCTCAAAAAGTATGGCGCATATGACCGAATCGTGCTGCCAGAACCAGAGCAACCTGGCCAGGATGCTGAAACAAATGTATTAAAACGTGCGGAAGGCCTCCTCATGCAGGGCGCTCCTCAAGAAGCTTTGAAGATCCTTGAAGCGCAGCCAGCTTTTGAGGATGTCCCGGCTGAAGCGCAGCGACTCTGGCTTGGTGCACAGGCCCATCGTGCCCTTGGCGATCCATACAAGGCCGTCATTTGGTATAGTCACAGCGCCAAGCTCCTGGATGGCAAAGCGCTCAAGGAGCGCCTCAACACCGAACCGGGCCTGGAAGCCCTCTGGGTTGACGTCTGGCGTCGACAGTTCTGGACTTTGGCCGGAGCTGCATCGTCTTCCAGCGAAGCCTTGCAGAACAACCTGCGCACCCTTTTGGATCAGGCAGAGCTCGCGTGGGGTCCTCACAACTTCTGGGTCAAGGCCAAAGAAGCCTTGACGCTGATTACAGGCGAAGCTCAACCCGAACCTGTGGCCGAGTCAAAAGCCCCAGCCAAGGCTGTAAAGCCGAATGCAAAGGGCAAGGACGCCCTTTTGAGCATTACCCTCTCAGACCGCCAGCGCATTGCGGAGTCCCTCTGCGCTGCCAGCCTGGAAGATTTTGCACGCGCGCAAATCGCCCTGAATGAGCTTTCCGATCCGGCCTTGAAGGATTTCTGGTCGGCAATGATCACCTTCATGCGCACAGGCAAGCCTCATGACACGAAGGTGCTGCGCAGTTCCGGATATGCAAAGGCCGCCGGCTTCTGGAGCGCAAATCTTCTGGCTCCTTTTGCGGAAAAACGTGAGGTTTGGTTTCTTGGCAATACAACCTTGTCCTCCTGGACAAAGTTCAGGCACAATATCAATCAGTTGCCGAATCAGGAAGCGCGCGAGGCAGTTGATAAGGAGATGCAATCTCTACTTTTGTCAGACGACATGTCTCGCATGTTGCGCTCTCTCAAATTTGTCCTTCTCGTGGAAAATGGCGACTATGATGCCGCGCGGGAGACTTGGGACGCTTTAGACAAGCGCAAACTGCCGCTGAGCCTGCGACTGGCTGGCGGCATGCTCACCCAGGAGGACGTGAAAAACCTTTTGCCTCAAGAGATCGGAGCGGCCGCCAAGCTCTCCCCCGCTTTGCGCAGCCTGCTCGCTGCAGCTGGTACCGGAACGAATCTCGTTGCCGAAGCGCCCTTCTGGACAAAGGCCGAAGTGGGCAGAAACAGCGATGTAAACAAGGATTGGCCACTTGATCGGCTCCTCGTCCTAGCCGACTGGCAGGCGCGTTGGGAAGCTGCGCCAGGACAGGAACTGGCTCGGAGGTCTGCCTTCCTTTTTCCCGATACCACCTTCAGCTATGGATGCCTTACCTATCTGACGCAAAAAGCCATTGAGGGCCGGTATTTCCAACTTGCTGGAACATACCTTGGCAAAATGGAGAGCATGGCGACAGACAAGTCGGCTCAGGCGGTGCGGCTTGGTTTGAAGGCAAAGATGGAGCGAGACTCTGGAAAGGACGCTGAGGCGCTTGAAACATATCACGCCTTGACCGAGCTTGGCGTTGCGCTTGAACCCAAAATACGGTTGGACATGGCGACTTTCCTGCAATTAAAGAACGATTTCGAGGGCGGGCGCAAGCAGTTGCTTCTGCTGTGGGAACAGCGCGAGTCATTGCCCAGGCCGCTTCAGGCGGAGGTGCTCTTCTGGTTGGGCGAAGGCGAGCATTCTTTGCGCAACTATGATGCAGCATTGGACTTTTACCTTCGTTTAGCCTACGAATATCCTAAGGAGCCCATGTGGCCGACCGTGGCCATGTACCGGGCAGCCATGATCTATGAGCTCAAAGGAAGTTTTGAGCCCGCTAAGAAGTTCCTGAACGCGGTCATCGCCACGGCTGACACAAAAGAAGCCAAGGAGGCAGCGCGTAATCGCCTGAACGCCCTTGAGGCCAAGTCCGGCAAGCCGACTTCTGCCAAAGATGGCCATGAAGCTGTGTACCCTTTTTAAATGCACAACCGCTCGAACAAGGAGAAGCCCTCATGGCTGAAGACTTCCGCAGTTTGTTAAAGGAACGCATGAGAATCAGTGCAACCGGTGAACGCTGGTTTGAAGATTTTGATATTGGTGATGTCTTCTATCTTTCCATTCAGGCCAGCACGTTACATGACAGCACCCCTCAGGAATTGCTTGAAAATATAAACGATTACAAGGAGTTTCAGGTCGTATTGCAGGTCAAGCAAGGGGTGTCCATCTGTGGAAAAAGAGGAGCTTGGACCAATCTCACCTCATGTGATTGGCTTCCCCTGTTTACCGAGGAATCGCCTATTCTGCGTGAGGCTGCCAGGGTCCCTGTTTCCGTTGTGCAGAAAATCTATGAGGACGTTTCGGCTTGCGTCAGCGCACATCCGGAAATGATCATCAAAAAGCGCCCAGCCTCAATCAAGGTGCTGTAATGTCTTCGGCTGCAGAACAGCCCGAAAGCCTCTGGAATTCGCCACCTTTGGGAACATAGAATGAAACTGACCCTTATTTTTCCTGCTTGGTGCACAGCTTTTGGAAAGTACAAACAGGTTGCACAGAAGGCCTCCGCCTTTCCTCCGATCAATCTGGCCATTGTCGCGGCCATTGCCCAGCAGAACGGCTGGGAGGTACAGCTCATCGACGCACAGGCAGAACTCCTTAATGTCCATGAGATTATTGAACGTACAGCAGCCTTCCAGCCGGATCTCATTGGTTTGACGGCCACAACGCCCTTTTTTCATACCGCCACCCAGGTGGCGCAAGAGCTGCGTAAGGCTCTTGGAAAACCGATCATTTTTGGCGGAGTCCATGCCAGCATTGAACGCGAAAATGCCTTCCGGGACTGTTTTGACTATCTTGTAGTGGGCGAGTGCGAGCTGACTTTCGGCGATTTTCTGCAAAAGTTTGCTGCAGGCGATCGCAACCCTGATACTCCTGGCATCATGTCGCGCAAGGATGGAAAGACAATCTACAACTGCGAAGCGCCAAAGCTTGATGATCTCGATCTTGCGCCAATTCCTGCACGCGAACTCTTGCCCAACCATATCTACAAACTGGGCACGCTCCACGGTCGCAAACGGTTCACCACGGTTCAGATGAGCCGTGGTTGCCCTTTCAGTTGCGTGTTCTGCGCAAGCGATCTTTTCGGCAAGAAAGTGCGTCGACGTAGTGTTCAGCATGTCATTGAAGAACTCGACATGCTCATCAACACCATGGGGTTTGAACACATCTTCTTTATTGACGATACCTTGACCCTGGACCGGAAGTACATCATAGAATTGCTGGACGAGATTGAACGCAGAGAGCTACGCTTTACTTTTGAGGGCAGCACCCGTGCCAACCTGTGGGACGAGCCCTTGGTGCGCAGGCTTAAAAAATGCGGACTTATACGCATCAGCTTTGGGCTGGAGACGGCGGACACAGAGATACGCAAGGTTATCCGAAAGGAAGTTCCGCTTGAAAGCTATGTGGAATCCAACAAGCTTAACAACAAGCTAGGCATAGAGACCATCAACTCTGTGATGCTTGGCCTTCCTGGTGAGACGCTTGAAAGTATCGACCGCACCATTACGTTTTTGCAGCACGCCAAAGATATCCACCACGCCACCTACGGCATCGCAATGCCCTACCCCGGCACGGAAATGCGCCGCATGGCGGAAGCAGGACAGCACGGCCTCAAGCTTCTGGAGACCGACTATTCCCACTACCAGCGCTATGGATCGGCCGTCATGTCGGTGAACGGGCTCAGCCCGGAAGAATTGGTGAAGTTGCAGACTGTGGGCTTAAGCCGCATCTACTCGTGCTATTGGCGCTTTATCCCGATGCTCAAGCGGCACGGTATCAGGGCCATTGCAGCCCCGGCCCTGGAAGCCATCAAGCTGCGCATCAAGCGAGGTCTCGGTTTCGATTGCTAGCGCGTCTGTTTCGAAGGGAGTGCCTAGACAGAATGTTTTGCTTGGCACTTTGTAGTACAGGCTACTTCCAGAACAGCCAGTCCCTGATGAATTGGAAGTAGTAGGCCGACCCCCAGCGGATGATCTGCAGTTTACGCTCCCCGCCGATACGCGCTGGCTCGTCGCCGGGAATCTCAGCGATCTTAAGCTTGCGTATGGCCGCACGGCACGACAAGAGCGGCTCCCAGCTGATCTTGGTGAAGAAGAGCTTCTCCGGCGTGCGGTAGGCTCTCTCATCCAACAGTTCAAGATCATATATCAACTGCTTCTTGTAGGCGCGGTAGATGACCATGGCGTCGGTATAGTGACCGCCGTGCAGCACATTGATGGTCTTGGTGAACAGCCAGTTGCCAAAGGCCGTAATGGGATCGTCGTCCTCACTCTTGGCCGGGCCGAGGTAGCGAGAGGCGATGACCATGTCGTAGCCTTCGCGCATCTTGTTCAAAATGTCCGGGATGAGTTCTGGAACGGAGTTGCCGTCCGGGCTGAAGGTCAGCAGCACATCCCCCTTGACCAGGGGCAATACTTCCTCGTAGGCGTGGCGAAAGCCGCGCTTCTTCTGCACATAGACCTCGTAGCCCTGTTCACGCGACCACTCGATGGTGCCGTCCTTTGATCCGCCGTCGACAACGATGATCTGGTCAACCCAGTCGCGGTTGACCTGTGGCATGATGGCTTTCATTCCATCGATTTCATTGAGCGTCATGACCAGAAGCGTCGTCTTCATGCATTCTCCGGGTAATCTTGCGTCCCTGGCGGGCGGACGGAACTTATATGACGGCGTTATATCTGTCCAATGACTTTTGGGCCATCAGCTGAATGTGGCGCATGGTCTCTTCACCGAATTTGGCGCGGATCATGGCTAGGTAGCGTGGGTTCTTGTAATAGGCGTCGAAGGCGTAGTCGCGAAATGACAAGACCTGGCCGCCTGACAAGTACTTTGTTGGCAGCGGCAGGCAATCGGCCGAGTACTGCGAAAAGCCGTTCCAGGTGGCCGGAAGCGGCGCTCCCGCTGCCACGGCGTCATCATAGAGCTTTGAGCCAGGATAGGCCATGGCGGAATAGATGTTGGCCCATTCGGCGTTGATCTCCTGCATGAGCGCAAAGGTTTCCTGCATGGAGTCATAATCGTCCTCGGGCAGGCCGAAGATGAAATTGGCGCAGATGTGCTGGCCCTGGTCGTAGGTCATCTGGGCCACGCGCAGCACCTGGTCGAGCTTGTAGCCCTTGGTCACGTCCTCGATGACGCGTTTGCTGCCGGACTCGAACCCGTAGGCGATCCAGTTGACGCCAGCAGCCTTCATGGCGGCCAGCATGCGCTCGCTCACGGTGTTCACGCGAGCGTAGGCCCAGAAGTTCAGGTCGTAACCGCGCTCCGCGATCTTGCCGCAAAGTTCCAGCACGCGCTTCTCATTCACGGCAAACAGCTCGTCCATGATCTTGATGTTGCGAACTCCGTAGCGATTCACCAGAAAGTCGATCTCAGCCATGACCGAATCAACACCGCGTGTGCGTAGACGGTGCTCGCCAAAGAGCGCGTTGATGCAGCAGAACGAGCAATGATACGGGCAGCCCAGGCTTGTGTAGAGGGTGGCGTAAGGCTGGCGGCGGGTCACGTCGTCGAAGCAGTGCCAGTTGTGGGCGCGGTAGCGCTCCATGGGCAGCAGGTCCCAGGCGGGCATGGGCAGGGTGTCAAGGTCGGCCCACATGTCCGGCATGGAACCGGGCACAATGTGCCCATCCTCGCGATACCACAGGCCGGGAATGCCCTTGAACGCCGGCGCCTGGGCCTTCAGCGCCTCAAGCAGCGGCGGGAAGGTGCGCAGGCCCTCGCCCTGGATGACAAAGTCGGCGATCTCCTCGCGGATGGAGCGTTCCGGCAGGGCGCTGACGTGCAGACCGGTGAGGCACACGGCCAGTTCCGGCGCAAGCTCCTTGATCTTCGTGCTGATGGCCCCGGCGCCGAGCATGTTCATGGTGGAGGCCGACGGGTTGTGGCCAGAGACCATGACTGCGGTGAGCAGCGCGCCACGGTCAACAGCGGCCTGGGCAACCTGGTCCCAGGACATGCCTTCCGCCTCTGCGTCGAGAATCTCCACGCCGTATCCCAGCCCGCGCAGGTATCCGCCCAGGATGGCGGCCCACAGCGGCGGCTCGATGGCCGTCAGGTCATAGTCCGACAGGCTGCCGTAGATCTGCTTCTGGCTGCCGGGCTTTATGAACAGGAGGTCGAGCCTGCGCGTGGGCACCACGGTCCCCTCCCCTATCCCTGCACCGAGTTGAGCACGTCGCAGAGTTCCGTGATGCGCTCGGCGGACAGGGTCGGGTAATTGCCGATGTAGTAGCCGAAGAAGTGGATGTGCTCCACCTCGGGGAAGTTTTTGTAATGCCCGTCCGGCACGATGCCCTTGAGGTAGGGCTGGCGCAGCTGGTTGCCGCCTCCCGCGCTGCCCCTGCGAAACTCGATGCCGTTCTCGCGCATCTTTGTCTCCAGGCGCTCGCGCAGTGCCTCGTCGGGCTTGTTCAGCACCAGGTTGAAGGCGTAGTTGCAGCTGCCCTCCAGGTCGAAGTCCGTGCGGTACTTGCCCGGGTCGATGAGCTTCAGGAACAGCTCGAAGTTCTCCCGGCGGCGGTCGTTGCAGGAGTCGAGGCGTTTGAGCTGGCTGCGGCCAAGCACGGCGTTGATTTCGGTGCTGCGCACGTTGAAGGCCGGGAAGGCGAAGATGAAGTCCGGCGAAAGTTCCGGGTTCTCGGAGGCGTAGCGCGCGCGGGTGTCGGCGCTCTCGGCCTCGCGCACCATGCCGTGGGAACGGAACATGCGGATGGCGTCATAGAAGGCGTCGTCGTTGGTGCAGACCATGCCGCCCTCGACGGTGCTCATGTGGTGCGCGAAATAAAAGGAGAAGTTTGATGCCAGGCCGAAGGACCCCAGGCGCTTGTTTTTGAAAGTGGCCCCGTGAGACTCGCAGACGTCCTCGATCAGCGGGATGTTGCGGCGCTTCAACTCGTCCAGCAAGCGGTCGGACAGGCCGTTGAAGCCCTGCACGTAGGTCAGGAACACCGCACGGGTCTTGTCGTTCAGCTTGGCGATGACCTGGTCCTCGTCCATGCACAGGTTCTTGGGGTTGATGTCCACGAACACGGGCGTGAAGCCGTTCTGCAGCACGGAGGCGATGTCGGAGACCCAGGTCAGCGTGGGCACGATGACCTCGCCCCCGCCGTACAGGTGCTTCAGCGCACCCATGGTGATGAGGTTGGCCGAGGCGCCGGAGTTGACAAAGACGCTGTGCTTCACGCCAACCCACTCGGACCATTCGGTCTCAAGGGCGCGAACGTTGGCGGACTGTGTCAGGCGGGGCATGCCCTGCAAAAAGGTGATGAGAACGTCCAGATCCTCACGGGTGACGTTATCTTCCATCAGCGGCCACTTGAACTGCATGCAAACCTCGCGGTTGTTCTATTTTTGGTTGAGATACCAGTCGTAGGTGCGGCGCAGGCCTTCGGCAAAGTCCACCTTGGGCGACCAGCCCAATTGAGCCAGGCGCGAGGAATCCAGCACCTTGACGGGCATGCCGTCGGGCTTGCTCGTATCATAGTCCAGACGGCCCGAAAAGCCGGAAATTTCCTGAAGCATGACTGCGAGTTCAGCGATGGACACAGCCACCCCCGAGCCGATGTTCAGTGGCCCGTCCCAGCTATGGCCCTGCATGAGGAACACGGCGGCGGCGGCCACGTCGTCAACGTACAGGAACTCGCGCCGGGCCTTGCCTGTCCCCCAGATGGACAGGGCTTCGTCGCCCCTGGCCTTGGCCTCGCGCATGCGCGCCATAAGCGCTCCCACAACGTGGGAGTTCTCGGGGCTGAAGTCGTCTCCGGGGCCGAAATAGTTGGTGGGCACAGCGATGTTGAAGTCAAGCCCGTGCTGCTGGCGCATGGCGCGGCAAAGCTCCAGGCCGGCCAGCTTGCTCACCGCGTAAGCCAGGTTCGTCGGCTCCAGGGGTGAGGCATACATGCTGTCCTCGCGGATAGGCTGGGCCGCATCCTTGGGGTACACGCAGGAACTGGCGAGATACAGGAGCTTCTTGGCGCCGAAGCGCTGGGCCGCATGGATCACGTGGGTCGCGCAGAGCAGGTTGTCAAGGATAAGGTCCGCCGGGGCGCGGCGATTCAGCCCGATGCCACCGGCTTTGCCCGCGGCGTAGACCACCCAGTCAGGCCGCTCAGTCTCGAAAAGAACGTCCACGTCGGACTGTGTGCGCAAATCAGGCTCGGCTGCGCCTGCTCCCACGACATTGGTCAGGCCCTGCTCAGCAAAGGCGCGCACAATGGCGCTCCCCAGGGCCTTGGCGCTCCCGGCGACGAAGATCTTCGGCGTCTGTTTCATTGCTATTGGCCGCGAACTGTCCGGACGATGGCTTTGCGAATGTCGTCCTTGCCGATGTAGTAGGCCTGTTCCAAGGTGTACCCAGCGGGGGTGGGCAGGTCCGGGTTGGTCACGCGGGCTATGGGTGCCTTGAGGTGCTGGAAGCCTTTTTCCGCGACCATGGCGGATATCTCGGCGGTGACGCCGCCGGTTTTCCAGCCGGTATCGCAGATGACGAGCCTGCCCGTGCGGGACACGGACTCCAGGATCAGGTCCTCGTCCAGAGGGCGCAGTGTGCGCGGGTCGATGACCTCGGCCTCGATGCCCTCCCCCGCCAGTTCCTGCGCGGCGATGAAGGCGTCGGTCACAAGGTGCGACACGGCCACCACCGTGCAGTCGGTCCCCTTGCGGCGGATGACGCCCTTGCCGATGGGAACTGTGTAGGGCTCTTCTGGAACAATGCCGCGCTGCTTGAAGTTCATGCGGTGGTCAATGATGAGCACAGGGTTCTTGTCCGCGATGGCGGCGAGCATGAGCCCCTTGGCATCAAAGCAGGTGGAGGGCATGACGAGCTTCAGGCCCGGCACGTGCATGAACAGCCCCTGCAAGGCCTGGGAATGTTGTGCGGCGGAGCCCCAGCCACGGCCCACGCAAGCCCAGAACACCAGCGGCACATTGGCAGCGCCGCCAAACATGTAGAACCACTTGGCGGCGTGGTTCACCAGCTGGTCCATGGCCAGGAGCAGGAAGTCCGGGCGGTTGTGGAAGTACACGGGACGCATGCCACCCAAGGCCGCACCCACGGCAATGCCGGACAGGGCCGTCTCGGCCAGCGGCGTGTCGAAGACGCGCTCGCGGCCATAGGCCATGTGCAGGTTTTTGGTTGCTCCGAACATGCCGGAAGGGTCATCCACACCCTGCCCCATGACGAAAACGCGAGGGTCCAGGCTGAGGGCCTGTGAGAGCGCCTCGTTGGTGGCCTCGGCGTAGCTTATGCGGCGGCCTTGCAGACCGCCGTCCACGGCGGCGCTCATGAATTCGGGTTCGTTGGTATCGGGCCTTATGCGTGACCAGGGCATGGCTTACTCGCAGAAGAGATATTTGTGCAGGTCAGCCGCCGTGGGCAGCGGGCTCTGGCGGGCGAAATCAAAGGCCACGTCGATTTCCGCGGCGATCTCGGCCTCGACATCTGCCAGGAAGCTTGCATTGACAACGCCTTCGGCCTGGAGCTTCGACTGATAGGCGCACACCGGGCAGCGCTCGCGCCAGGACTCGATTTCAGCCGGATCGCGATAGCCTTTGGGGTCCTGCGACACACAACCTGCATGGCCAAGGATGCGGTAGGTCGTGCACTCGATGAAGGATGGCCCTTCGCCCCGCCGAGCGCGTTCTACGGCCTTGAGCGTGGTCTCGTACACCGCCTCGGGGTCGTTGCCGTCGATCTTGGCCGAGAAGAGCCGGTCCTGCGCGCCCTTGTGGAAGACGTTGTCGCCGCAGTGGCGGGTGGCCGTGGGCGAACACACGGCCCAGCCGTTGTTCTCCATGACGTAGACCACGGGCAGGTTCTTCAGCATGGCGAAATTGAGAGATTCATAAAGCGTTCCCTCGTCCGCCGCACCGTCGCCGAAGAATACAACGCTTACACGGTCAAGCTTCTGCATTTGGAAAGCAAGGCCAAGGCCCGTGCCGATGGGTATACCGCCGCCAACGATGGCAGAGGTGCCCAGGTTGCCGTGCTCCACGTCCACTAGATGCATGGAGCCGCCGTAGCCCTTGGAACAGCCCGTGGTGCGGCAGAACAGCTCGGCCATCATGGCCTTGAGGTCGCCGCCCTTGGCCAGGTAGTGGCCGTGGCTACGGTGGTTGCTGTTGATGGCGTCGTCTTTGCGAAGAGTGGCGCACACGCCGGTGGCGATGGCTTCCTGGCCAATATACAAATGAACCGGAGTCTTCATCTCGTCCTTCAGGTACTCGGACTCGATACGCTCCTGAACGCGGCGGATGCGCAACATGGTGCGAAGCATCCCGCGTTTGGCGTCTTTTGTCAGACTCATGGCTTGTCCTTGATGGCCCCCAACTCTCGGAAGACCTGGATGTCGCGTTTTTTGCGATCGCGTTCAGCCATTCTGTAGTCTTCTGACTGGGGCTCGTAGAAGATGATCTGGCTGCCGTGGCGATTGAACTGAAAGGGAACGTGCAGCAGTTCGCTCAAGGCCTCGCGTACGCGTGTCTTGGCAGAAGGCGGTACGAACAGCAGAAGAAAACCGCCACCACCCGCTCCAATAAGCTTTCCGCCGATGGCGCCGTTCTCTCGTGCACGCTCATAGTATTCGTCGACAACACCGTTTGAGATATTTGTGGAAAGCTCGCGTTTGGCGGTCCAGGCATCGTTCAGCAGCTCACCAAAACCGCATATGCAGCGGTTACTCTGAACAATCCTTATGCCATCGTCCACCATGGAATGCATCTGCTTGAGCAGTCGCTCTTTAGCACCAAGGTTCTCCACATATGTCTGTGCGACATCTGATGCAGTACGCATGATGCCTGTGTAAAAAAGCATGAGGTGGTCTGAGAGCTCGCCCAGGCGCGTGGCGGACAAAGTCAGCGGGCGTACCTCTATCTCGCCGTCCTTGTGGAAGGTGATGTGGTTGAAACCGCCGTAGGCCGCCGCGCACTGGTCCTGCGAGCCAACGGTCTCCTTGATGAAGTCCTGCTCGATCTGGATGCTTTCTCGCGCCAGCTGTTCCTTGCTCGGCATCTGGCCCTTCAAGGCGTAGATCGCGTGCAGCAGGCCCACGGTGAAGGACGAACTGGAGCCCATGCCGCTACGTGCGGGCAGGTCGCCATCGTGGTGGATCTCCACGCTGCGGTCGAAATTCATGAAGCGCAGGGTCTCTCGGATGGCCGGGTGCTTGATCTCGTCGAGGGTCTGGCACTGCTCGATCTTGGAGTACACGGCGCGGATGCGGTGCTCGAAGAAGGGCGGCAAATAGCGCAAGGTGATGTAGCAATATTTGTCGATGGCCGTGGAAAGAACCTGCCCACCATGCTTGCGATACCAACCGGGGTAGTCGGTGCCGCCGCCAAAAAAGGAAACCCTGAAAGGTGTTCTGCAGATGATCATATGATCTCCACGCCGCCACGAGCGCTGGGGGCGGCCAGGATGGATTCGACAAGTCGGGCTGCTTCTTCAAGGCTGCCGACAACATGGTGGGCCCGGCCGCCGCACTCTGCGACCTGCCCGGCTCCGTGCCCCGTGGTGACGAGGAACGTGGTCGCGTTCATTACCAGACCGAGGTCCACATCGCAAGCCTTGTCCCCAATGACAAAGCTCCGTTCAGGATCCAGGTCGAGGTCTGTCGCCGCCCTTTCAAGAAGCCCCGGCTTTGGCTTGCGGCAATTGCAGACGGTGTCCGGCGCATGGGGACATAGATAGATGGCGTCAATATCGACACCTTCATGCTCCAGCAGCTCCAGCAACCTCCCGTGCACGCGCTCAACGGCATCTCGACCGAAGTAGCCCCGGCCAACACCTGACTGGTTGGTCACGAGCACAAGTCGCAGTCCGAGTGACTGCATGGCGCGCAGGCCTTCAGCGGCACCGGGCAAAAGTTCAACCCCGGCGGGATCATGAAGGTAGTGTCGCTCGGCAATGACAGTCCCGTCGCGGTCAAGAAACACCGCCCTGCCCTTCTGTTCATTGCCCAGCCGGGATTCACGCAAGAAGCGTCCAGCAGCGATGTAGGACTCTGGCGTGCCAATGTCCAAGAATCGTCCCTGGACGGCAAGAGCACCAAGCCGACCTGTTGTTGCCAGCCCAGGGAAAACGCCTGTCTCGATGGAAGCCGTGGCGCCAGGCTGGATGCTCTCAAGGGATTCCGGGCGGAGCAGATAAACGCCGGCGTTGATGAGTCCCGGGCCGACGATTCCCTTTTCACGGAACGCCTGAACCCTGCCCTCCTCGTCCATATCGACACGGCCGAAACGAGAGGTGTCGTCCACGCCAACGAGCAGAAGTGCCGCCAAGAAATCGTGCTCGGCGTACCAATTGATGTAGGCGCCAAGATCCGCCTCTACCAATGAATCGCCGTTCATGGCCAGGGCCAGTCGTGCCGGAAATCGCTCAAAGGCCAGGCGAAGAGCCCCGCCAGTGCCCAGCGGAGTCTCCTCGCGCGAATAGGCCAGGGACATGCCGCGGTAGCTCGAGCCGACGGCGGTTTCAAGCTGCTCCGCCATGTAGCCGGTGCAGATAACGGCCTTGGCAATGCCGACCCGCGCCAGACGATCCAGGATGTGGTAGAGAAAAGGTCGGCCAAGAACCTCGGCCATGACCTTGGGGCGGTCGAATACGACCTGGCGAAGGCGGGTACCAAACCCGCCCGCCAGGATGTATGCCGTTACGTCGTGCAAAGCGCTGCGCCCGTTTTTAGACGTTGGCGAAGCGGTTGGGCTTGAGGATCTTGTAGCCTTTCAGCAGTTCGACGATGCCGTCGTCCAGGCTGTGCTCAGGGCGCCAGCCAAGGCCTTCGATCTTGTCGTTGCTGACGAGATAGTCGCGCTTGTCCGGGTCCTCGCCGATGGCGGCGGAGTGGATGTAGAAGTCCGGCACGTACTGCTTGATCTTCTCGGCCAGCTGGCGCTTGGTCAGGTTGGCCGAAGACAGCCCGACATTGTATGCCTGCCCTTTCATTTTGTCGTAGTTGTCCATGCCGAACATGAAAGCTTTCGCCACATCGCGCACATGGATATAATTGCGGCGGAAATGATCCTCGAACAGGATGACGCTCTTGTCCTTGAAGGCCCTGTAGGTGAAATCGTTCACCAGAAGGTCCATGCGCATGCGGGGACTCATGCCGAAGACGGTGGCCAGGCGGAAGGTGATGGCAGCGCCTTTGTCGAGAAAGGCCTTCTCGATCTCGACCTTGGTGACACCGTAGGACGAAAGCGGACGAAGCGGTGATTCCTCGGTACAGTAGGCGTCCTTCTCTCCTATTCCGTAGCCGGAATTGGTGGTGGGAAAGATCACCAGCTGGTCCTTGGAGGTGTTTTTGACGATGTTCATGTGCGCGTCGCGGTTGACCATGTCGGTCAAGGTGGGATTCAGCTTGCAGGCCGGGGCGCCCACAATGGCCGCCAGAGGGATGATGATGTCGTGCTTGGCGATGAGGCTGTTGATGAGCGCATGGTCGCAGATGTCGCCCTTGACGAAGTCAAACCCTTTGTATGCGCAGCATTCCAGCAAGACATGCTGACCGTGCATGAGGTTGTCGAGCACTGTGACTTCGTAGCCCTTGGCCAAGAGCGCGGGAACGAGGGTGGAGCCCAGGTAGCCCGAGCCTCCAGTGACAAAGACTTTCTGTGACATTACTTTCTCCAGGCTGAATCGTTTGTCGTTGTAACGGAACTGGGTGCGCTCCGTTAATCGCTTGAGGGATGTGAGCCTTTTGCCCACGACAACATTGCAAAAAAAAATTTTGAGCTAAAGAGCCCAAAAGGTCAACGAGAGAGAGAGAAAGAAAAAAGGAGATTAGCGTTGTGCCAATCTCCTTGAATCATCTTGGTGCCGAGGGGGGGACTCGAACCCCCATGAGATTTCTCTCACTACCCCCTCAAAGTAGCGTGTCTACCAGTTCCACCACCTCGGCACAGGGGTTATTGCTTCTCTCCAGCGGCCGGGGCCGGGACGGGAAGGGTCTTCTCTTCAAAACTGACTCCACCAGGGGCGGGAGCTTGAACAGGTGCGGGAGCGCTCATGCCCGCTGCACCAGTCTGCATCAGTGAACCATCGCTCAGGTTGGCCGGCTTTGTCAAGACATTATATGCCAGCGAAGTAACAAGGAAAATGGTCGCAAGCACAGCCGTAACACGCACAAGAATGCCACCTGCGCCGGTGCTGCCGAATACCGACCCGCTACCGCCACCGAAGATGACTCCCATTCCTTCCTGTCCGGACTGCAAAAGCACAAACACGATCAGGAAGACGCAAGCCAGGATGTGTATGGTCAAAACAAGGGTTGTCAACGTTTTCTCCTCACTGAAACCGGTCGCATCCTTTATGCCAGGACGATGCGGCTGAACTCGTCAGCCTTCAAGCTCGCGCCTCCTACCAACACTCCGTCGACATTGTCAAGCGCAATGATCTCGGAAGCGTTGTCAGGTTTTACACTTCCACCATACAATATGCGCATCTCTGAGGCGGAGGCGCCAAAAATTTCCGAAAGCATGGTGCGGACAAAAGCATGGGCCTCAAGGATTTCCTTGGGACCTGCCACTTCGCCGGTGCCGATGGCCCACACTGGTTCATAGGCAAGGGCAAGCTTTTCCGGAGCAATGTCTTTCGGCACATCGCGAACACCAGCGCGAATCTGGCGTTCAAGCACAGCCCGGAGTTCACCGGCCTTGCGCTCGTCGATCTTTTCGCCAACGCAAAGGATGATGCCCAGGCCAGACTCCAGGCCGAAAGCTGTCTTGGTTCCGACAACACCGTCGGTTTCGCCAAGCACGTGGCGGCGCTCGGAATGCCCAGTGAGGGCAAAGCTCGCGCCAGCGTCAAGCAGCATGCCCGGCGAGATCTCTCCGGTAAAAGCGCCCTGCTTCTGTGGATAGAAGTTCTGGGCTCCGAGGAGGAAGTTTTTCGCGCCACGCAAAGCTTCACCAGCCGACGCAAGCGCCGTGAAGGGGGGTATGATCATGACTTCGCGATCGGCCTTGACCTTGCCGGAGGTGAGGCCCACAAGCTCCGCTACGGTTTGCTTGGCCTCGGACGCCGTCTTGTGCATCTTCCAATTGGCGGCAAAAAGCTTGTTCATGCGCCACACTCCTTGAGGGCAGTAAAGGCAGGCAACTCCTTGCCCTCGAGAAATTCGAGGAAGGAACCGCCGCCGGTGGAGATGAAGCTCATCTTTGTTTCCTGGTGGGCCTCGTGAACCATGGAGTCCGTATCACCGCCGCCGACAATGGTCAGCGCGTTCAGGTTGGCGATAAGCTTGCACAGGCCGATGGAGCCCTTGGCAAAGGCCGGGTTCTCGAACAGTCCCATGGGGCCGTTCCAGACCACGGTTTTGGCGGTGCGCAGCAAGTCTCCGAATGCGAGGAGGCTCTTCGGGCCGATGTCCAGCAACATGGCTCCCTCGGGCACATTGTGGGCCTCGCAGGTGCCGGAGGCCACTGCCTGCTTCGGGTCTGTCCCCCAGACGAAGTCGACGGGCAGATGCAGTTTGGCGCCCATGCGGTTTGCCTCGTCAAGGATGACTTTGGCCGTGTCGAGCATGTGGTCTTCAACAAGGGAAGCGCCAACGTTATACCCCTGGGCCATCAGGAAGGTGTTGGCCATGGCTCCGCCGATGACCAAGTGATCCACCAGGGGCAGCAGGTGCTGGATGATGCCAAGCTTGGTGGAAACCTTGGCGCCGCCGGAGATGGCGACATACGGGCGCTTGGGGTTTGTCATGGCGGCGCTGAGGTAGTCCCATTCCTTGCGCAGCAGAAACCCCGCACAGCAGAGCTTTGACTGACGGGGGACATCGACCACGGAGGCGTTTGGCCGGTGCGCCACGCCGAAGGCGTCGTTGACGTAGATGTCCGCCAGGGAGGCCAAGCGTTTCCCGAAGTCACCGCGAGCCTCTGGGGTCTTGCCCTGCTCCTCCGCGTGGTAACGCAGGTTTTCAAGCATCAGCACTTCGCCGGGTTTGAGCGCAGCCGCCAGCCGCTCCACTACCGGACCGACGCAGTCAGGGGCCATCTGCACCGGAACGCCAAGCAGTTCTGAAAGCCGAGCCGCCATGGGTTTCAGCGAAAGTTCCGGCACCGCTTGCCCCTTGGGATTGCCCGCGTGGGCGCACAGGATAACGGCAGCGCCCTTGTCCAGGGCGTGACGGAGAGTCGGCAGGCTCGCCCTGATGCGGATGTCGTCCTTGATGACGCCGGCATCCAGGGGGACATTGTAGTCAACGCGGATGAGCAGCTTCTTGCCGCCAATTTCCAACTGATCGAGGGAACGCATGCTCAAGCCTCCTTTGCGGAAGGTGGTGTGCAGGGATCTGCGCCTTGTTCGCCACGAATCTCCAGGCGGAACAAAAGCGCATCCTCCATGTTGTCCGGGTAATAGTTTTTGCGTGTACCTATCTGTGTAAACCCGAATTTCTCGTAGAGGTCAATGGCTCCAACGTTTGATCTTCGAACTTCAAGAAAGCCTTCTGCAACGCCTTCCGCTGCACACTTCCGCAGCACTTCGGCCATAAGCGCCCTGCCAAGTCCCTTGCGACGATGAAACGGGTGCGTCGCGATGTTCATGATTTCCATTTCACCAGCAATGACCGAGAAGGCGCAGTAGGCAATGAGCACGCCACGCTCCCGAATCCCTAGGATGCGGAAGGCCTTGCGCTCAAGGCCAAGGAGGAACTGGTCTCGAGTCCATCGGGTGCGGAAACACATGCGCTCAAGATCCATGACCGCGCCGATGTCCGCCACGCCGAGCGTGACCACAGATTGATCTTGCATCCGCCTCCTGTCCTGCTATCTTTGCACGGGCAGCGCACCACAGAGAAAGCCGCGCATCGCAACCATAAAGAGTTTATATGAAAACTTCGTCTGCAACAAGCGTTTCCAGCGCAGACCAGACCCCGCTGGTTGAGGTCATGGACAAGCACAATCGTATCCTGTGCGCCATGCCTGCGCTTGAGGTGCGCCGCCAGCAGCTTTGCCACCGCAGCGTTGTTGTGTTGCTCTATGACGATGCCGGGAGGCTGCACCTGCGCAAGCAGCCAGGGCCGCGAGGCCAAGGGCCAGAGCGTTGGGACTTGCCGGTGCGTTCCCCTGTCTACATGGGGGAGTCCTTGCAGGACGCAGCGACCAGAGCTGTGGACTCTTTCCTGGGCATCCACGCGGAACGAATGCGTCTCGTGGAGACCATTTCTCCAAGCCTGGAAAACGGCAACGAATTCCTGTCGGTCTTTTATTTGTCGCGACCGGAAGGGACAGTCTTACATGCGCTTTCGGAAGAGACGGAAAGCTATTTCTTCGGTCCCGAAGAGTTGCGGTGCCTGCTCAGAGACTTCAGTGAACTTGTGTCTGCGCGCTTTCTTCTGCTGGCACAGGTGCTTAAGCTTCAGCAGCGGGAGCGCAGGCTTGCGTAAGCAAGGCGCGAAGGGCAGATTCCAGCTGGGCGTTTGAGACAAGGATGTCCGGGTCGCCAAGGCGATACGGAACATCAGCAGCGATGCGCCCCACCCTGCCCCCGGCCTCTTGGATCAGCAGAACGCCCGCAGCGGTATCCCAGGGATTCAGGGCGAACTCGAAAAACCCGTCATAACGGCCACAGGCCACAAAGGCCAAATCCAGCGCGGCTGCCCCGGCGCGGCGAACGCCCTGTGTCGCGGGCATGGCCAGGGCAAGCTGGCGTAGGATTGTACCCTGGTGCTCCTCAATGCGATACGGAAAGCCAGTGGCGACGAGCGCTTCAAGCAGTGTCGCCGTATCTGAAACGTGGATGGGCTGCGCGTTGCAGAATGAACCGAGCCCAAGCCCGGCAGAATACAATTCTCCCAGAAGCGGCAGGTTCACAACACCGATAAGCGGTGCGCCATCAAGGCACAGCGCCACAGAGGTCGCCACGAAGGGCACCCCGTGAGCGAAATTCGTTGTGCCGTCAACGGGATCAACCACCCAGGCCAGGCCGTCCAGGCCAAGGCCGGAACTCCCCTCTTCCCCGAGGAAACCGGCCTCCGGCACGAGCGCACCGAGGTGTTCGCGCAGAAACAGCTCAACCGCGATGTCCGTTTCCGTCACTAGGTCTTTGGGGCTGGCCTTGTGACGGATGCGACGTGGCAAGAGGTCGTGCTCGCGGATGATTTCGCCGGACTGCGAGACGACCAGGGCGGTACGCTCGAGGAGGTGCGAGAGGTGCTCGGGAGGGAAGCCAGGCGTCATTTGACCAGCAGCTTCTTGAAGTCCAAATCGGGACGCAAGGTGGAGGCTGCGCCGAGCACGCTGACCAGGAACGGGTCCTTCGCAAGGCGCGTACGCAGGCTCAGCCGGGCAGACAGCCAGGTGTCCAGCCCATGAATCTGCGCTCCTCCGCCGTAGAGGACCAAGCCGGTGTCGGCGATGTCGGCGACAAGTTCCGCAGGGGTCTTGTCCATGGTCTTGCGAACTAGGGCTTCCAATTGATCAAGCGGGCCGTCAATCGCGCCCTCGAGGTCGTCATCGGTAAGATCCAAAGCGCATGGAGTTCCGCTGCCGGAGTACTTTCCGGTGAGGGTCATGCTGCGCGGCTCGTCAGGACGCTCGGCCCAAGCCAATTGCTGAGCGACCTGCTCTGCCATGTTCTCGCCGATGGAGACCTTGTAACGTGAAGCCAGATGCTGGGCCACGGCCTCATGGAAGACATCGGCGCCAAGGCGGGCGGTTTCGCTGTGAATAACGTCCGTCAGGCACAGCACCGAGGCTTCGGCAAGGCCTGCGCCAATGCCGAGAAGGAGTCGGCCCTTGGGTTCGCGAATGTCCAATCCGGCGCCCACCGCTGCTGCGAGCGGAGCATCGACGATGTCGACCTTTGCTGCGCCTGCGGCCCTGCAGCAGTCAGAAAACGTCCTTTTTTCGAGATCTGTAATGCCGTTGCTGACAACGGCGCAGACCTTGAGCCGTTTTCCATCCGCAAGGAAAATTCGCTTGAAAAATGCGCTGAGCAAAGCCTTTGCGGCATCGTAATCGACAATGACACCCCCTTGAATGGGGCGAATGACCTGTATGCGTTCCGGCGCTTTGCCAAGATAGCTCTTGGCTTCAGCGCCAGTGGCTATGACCGAGCCTGTGCCATACTCAATGGCGATGAACGTCGGCTCGTCAAGGAGCACTTCAGATTGAGGATCGGTGATGATGGTGCGGCCGGAGCCAGCATCAAGGGCAATGGAGTGGCTGCGCAGAATGTTAAGTGGATTGCGCAGTCGTAGCGACATGCCCGCTGCCTACTTCCCAGTCCTGCGCTGGATGAAGAATTCGACGCTGCGATTAAAGGTCTTTTCTTCTTCAGGCGTAAAGTAGCAGGCAGGAAGCTCGCCTCTTTGGCGGTGGTAATGCATGCATTCGCAGCAGAGTCCACGCCTGCTGCAGCCAGGATAGGTGCACACGCAATACTGAGAGTTGATTTTGACGCGAGGGCACTGATCCAGTTTGCGCATTCTATTCCTCCGCAGCGGTAATGTTCTGAACGCTTTTGTTAAAGAAAATACCCGGAAGCGTCAACCAAGTCAGAGCGGAAATGGACTTGCGAAAAAGTGATGATTGAGGCTCGTCAAAGAATGTGTCAATATCACACCTCGCTCGAATATCGCGACAAGGAGAACATTGTGGAAAGCCTTAAAACAACTCCAATAACAGCCTGGCATCGTAAGCAAAACGCAAAGATGGCCGCGTTTGCCGGGTTTGACATGCCCATCCAGTATGAAGGCATCATCGCCGAGCACAACCATACCCGCCAGGCAGTGGGCATTTTCGACATCTGCCACATGGGCGAGTTCTCGCTTCGCGGGCCAGGAGCCAAGGCGGCCCTCGGCGCCCTTGTTACCCAGGACTTGGACACCCTTGCGCCGGGCAAATGCCGCTACGGTTTTCTGCTGAATGAAGCCGGCTGCGTGCTGGATGACCTCATCATCTACTGTCTCGATGACGACGCCTACATGCTTGTCGTCAACGGCGCGTGCGAAGAGAACGATTTCGCATGGCTGTCAAAGCACCTTGCCGCTGGGCCTGAACTGACCAACATCTCTTCCAAAACCGGCAAGATCGACGTGCAAGGCCCGAAATCCCTAGAAGTCATTAGCGAAATTCTTGGGAGCGGGTTCCAGTCTCCCGGATACTTCAATTTCATGCGGACCATCTGGCAGGGCGAGCCGGTCCTGGTGAGCCGGACCGGTTACACCGGGGAACTGGGCTACGAGCTCTATCTCGATTCGAGCCTGGCTCTCGTCATGTGGGAGGCTCTCGCGGCACATCCGCTGGTGAAGCCGGTTGGCCTTGGCGCCCGCGATACGCTTCGCCTGGAAATGGGGTATCCCCTCTACGGACAGGACCTCGACACCGAGCACACCCCGGCGGAAGCCGGTTTTGGCCCGCTGCTCGGCAAGAAGACGACTTTCATCGGCCAGGACGCGCTTGCCAATGTCCGCCAACGTTTGGTCGCCCTGGAAGTGCCGGGCAGACGCAGCGCGCGGCATTACGACGTTGTCTGTCTGCCGGGTGGGGAAGAGGTCGGCGTGGTGACCAGCGGTTCCTTTGCGCCATCGCTTGGTCACTGCATCGCACTGGCCTACGTGCGCGCCGACGCGTTCGAGAATGAGTTGTTCGCTGTGCGCACCCAGCGCGGCGACCTGGAGGCCAAGCGCACTGGCCTTCCTTTCTACACCAAGGGCACTGCCAGAATGAAGCTCATTTAGGTGGAGTGAGGAGGGCACATCTCCCCTCTGCTCCCCTGACGGGCAGAATCTCAACCACCCGGCAAGGCGTCATGCAGCGCTTGGCCCAAACGCTGGCTACCAGCGTGGAGATCCTCGGCGGACATCTTTCCCGGGGCAAACTCCAGAGGTGCTCCAATATGGACATCGCAGGTGCAGAAAGGTCGTGGCAGCTGGAAGTGATCCCAGGAGCGCTTGAAGACAAAGGCGGATGAAGGACGGCAACGCACTGGAAAGAGTTTGGCGTTCGCCTTCTGCGCAAGATACACCGCGCCGTCTTTCGCCACTTGGCGCGGTCCGCGCGGTCCGTCAACGGTTATGACGCCTATGCGTCCGTCGAGCATATGCTGTCGCAGTTGGTTCAAGGCTTTTAGCCCCCCGCGGGTGCTTGACCCCCTGGCCGTGACAAAGCCGATTCTCACGAGAACCTGGGCGATAAGCTCACCGTCGCGGCTGTCGCTGACGACGGTGGCGAATCGTCCAGGCAGGACGGTGGTTCCATAGCCGGTAAGGGCGAACAGCTCCTCATGCCAAATGGCGAGCATCACAGGCCTGCCTTCATTCAGACAGGTTCGTATTGGAGTGAGTTGCCCACTGTCTTGATAGCGCATGGTCCCGATCCACATGCGATACAGTGCGGTCAAGGCTGGTGCGACTAAAACGGGATCAATACGCATGAGCTTCCATGTTTCAAGGCTATTTAAGTTGATGCGTGCGATATGTGATATCGCAAGGGCGAAATCGACGAACGTCTCGCCAAGAAGTTGCCCACACTCCTCCACACAACCAGCGAAACCATGCGCGCAAGGCATTTCACTTCGAGGAGAAAGCAGTACTGAATGGAAACGGTTGTTGCAAGTCAAACAGCTCTTGCAGCCCCTGCTTCATGACAATTTTCAAGAAGCCAGACAGACTAGATATTTGCTAGATATTGTCTAGACATGTAACCACCTGGAATATATGAGCCACGAAAAAGACAACACAATACGTATCAACAAATTCCTGTCGGAGTCCAAAGTGGCCTCTCGCCGAGGAGCTGACGAACTCATCCTTCAAGGACGGGTGCAGCTCAATGGCGTTCTCGTTGAGGAGCCCGGCGTTCGCGTCAACCCTGTTGACGACGTTGTGATGGTAGACGGCAAGACTGTACAGTCTCCCTATGCGCAAGGCGCTGATCGACAGCAATTGACCGTGCTTCTTCACAAGCCGGTGCAGGTCGTCACCACCACTCGAGACCCCCAAGGGCGAACGACCGTTTTTGACATTCTCCCGCAAGAGTTTAGAGCCCAAAGACTGCTGCACGTGGGGCGATTGGATTACTTTTCCGAGGGTTTGCTTTTGCTTACCACTGACGGAAGCCTCATGAACCGGCTCATTTCGCCGCGCTGGCATTTGCCCAAGGTCTATCATGTGCTGGTGCGCGGTCAGGTGGATGAATCGTGGCTTGAGATCATGCGCAAGGGCATGACTTTGGCCGAAGGCGAGAAGCTTGCGCCGGTGGAAGTTCGTGTTCTGCGGCAGGATCAGCGCGAAGCCTGGCTGGAGATGACCTTGGTCCAGGGGCTCAACCGCCAGATCAGGCGCATGTGTCGCGACATGGGGCGCACTGTGCTGCGCCTGATCCGCGTACGCCAGGGCTTTCTGGAGCTGGGAAGCCTCAAGCCTGGCGAGGCGCGGGCGCTCACGGTTCAAGAAGTTGAGCGCCTGCGCGAGGCAGTTGGCCTTCCGCCAGAATAAGCGCTGACGGCTACTGCTGCTTGGTGTTGTCGCTGACCTTCAGACCCGCTGGCGGCGTGAACTCAAACAGTTTTGCGTCAGGCCTCTTGTCGGTGACAAGATTCTTTAACATCACAAGATTGCCGTTTCCAAAGAAGTCTACGATGAGCACCTTGCCCATAAGGCTCGTCTTGGGGTCAACCCAAATATACGCCATGACCATCGTGGGCTCCGGCTCTTTTGGCACCAGCCGCACCTTGGTCAGGCCATCCTCTGTGCCCTGCTCCGCAACCTTAAAGTCTTCGTTTAGGTTTGCCTTGCCGGAAAGAAAGCGGACCATGGTCTTGGACTTGAAGACCTGATTTGTGCGATATTTCAGGGCAATCTTATCCGCCTCCACGTAGTTCCAGACTACATTCTGGCCCACCACAAGCAGTTCCTTCTCCGGCTTGACCGTGTCCCAGCGCACCAGCGAAGGTTGTTTGAACCAGATCTTGCCGCTTCGTTTCTCGACGCTGCCGCTGGCTGCGTTGGTGAGTTCCTGTTGGAAGTCCGCCTGGAAGTGCTGTATGGACTCGTAACGCTTCTGAATGGCGTCTGTGAGGGCGTTGCCGTTGGCCTTCAAGGGAAGGGCCATCAAGACGAGAACGAGAAATAACGTGCGCATGCGCATGAGTTGGCTCCGATATGTGTTGGCATTGTGTTCAGGCTGGCGCCTAGCATGAGAGTATTGGAAGAACTCCCGAAAGGCAATGGAGGGAGCATGTGCCCGCTGAGCAAAAGCATTCCACTTCTGGAGCGTAGGGCCATCGAAGCAGAGATGCTCCTACGCGTGTATGACGCTTCCTGCGCTGCCGTCGGGTCTGCTGTGGCGCTAGGCATTCTGGAGCAGGCGGTCGACTCCGCGGCCTTGGCAGCGGGCCGCCTGTTCGCCCGCTCCGCGCCCGTTGGCGGCCCAAGCCTTGCGCACTTTGCCACGGTCCTTGAACGTTGGCAGGAAGGCGGCGTCATCGATATCACTGACATCAAACATGCCGAAGATACCCTCAGTTTCACAGTCAAGCGTTGCGGGTACGTGCAGCGCTATGCCGACCTTGGCGTTCCAGCTTCCCTGCATACGGTGTTTTCCTGTCGCAGAGATGCTGCTTTTGCAGAAGGTTATTCTGCAAACTTGCGGATGGAGCGACCGGAAACCATCGCCCAAGGCCACACTTGCTGTCGATTCACATTCCGTTGGGAACCCTAAGGCCACGGCGCCAGGACCTTTTCTTTGCGCTTCCTTTGCAGGGCGAACTCTGGCAGAAACGTGCGACCGCGAACGGCCCTTTTGCCGCCAGCGCCAAACAATATTCGCCCGACCTGAAGGAGACCCCCATGAGCACAAAAGAACCCACCGCCAAGCGCCTCATCACCTCCGGCTCCAAATGGGAGCCTCTGCTCGGCTATTCCCGCGCCGTCGTGGCCGGAAACACCATCTTTGTTTCCGGCACCTGCGGCGTCGAAGCCGACGGCTCCGTGGCCCCGGACATGTACGGACAGGCCAAGCGCGCACTGGAGATCATCGCCGGAGCGTTGGGCCAGGCCGGCGCAGGCATGAAGGACGTGGTGCGCACGCGCATCTTCGTCACAGACGCCTCGCAGTTTGACGGCATCGCCAAGGCCCACGGCGAAGTCTTCGGCGAGATCCGCCCGGCCACGACCATCGTGGAGGTCTCCAAGCTTGTTGACGCAGCCTTCATGGTCGAAATCGAGGCCGTGGCCGTTCTCTAGCGCCAATCTTCCGGGCGGGCCGGGCCTGACGCCTGGCCTGCCCCACTCCCTTGCCCTACTCCACTGTCGGATAGCCGGATCGCCTCCAGGCCAGCATTCCACCCGCGATGGACGAGACTTCCCGGCATCCCTGTGCCTTGAGCAGACTCCCCACGATGTTCGAGCGGTAGCCCGACCCGCAGATGACGTGAACCGGTCCGTCCAGGCAGAAGTCAACTCCCTTCTCGATGATCTCCGACAACGGCTTGTGCAGAGCCTGCCTGATGTGCCCCCCCTGCCATTCAACCGGTGTGCGTACATCGATGATGGTCGCGCCTCCGACATTCTCCAAAGTCTTGCGCAGATCATGCACGCTGATCTGGTTTAGGGATTCCACCGCGCGACCACTGAGAATCCACGCCGACATACCTCCGGCCAGCCAGCCAAGGATATTGTCGTAACCGATGCGCAAGAGTTCCGTACGCATGGCCTCGAAGCGCTCACGCCCCTCCACCACGAGCAGCACCTCCGAACCGGGCTTAACGGCCATGCCCACCCAATTGGCCATCTGGCGCTCAAAGCCGATGTTCACGCTTCCAGGGATATGCGCACCGCCGAAAGACGCCGCGTCGCGCGTGTCGATGACTACACCGCCCTGCCCTCGCAGTTCGTCGAAACGTTCCGGCGAGAGCACCTTTTCGCTGGGGCAGCGGTCCAGAAGCAGCGCGCCGGAGAGGTTTGTGGCGATGATGGCGCTGAAGCTGCGCGGACGGACAGGCAGGGCCGAGAGCACCGCCGTCCGGAAGTCCCTCGGATCCTTGTGCTGGAGCATGGGGTTGGCCAGGCGCTCGTAGCCGAGGGTGCTCATGTTCTTGGCGCTCATGCCGCGGCCGCACAGGGAACCCTGGCCGTGGGCCGGGTACACCTCAATGGAATCCGGCAACGCGCCCAGCACAGAATACAGGCTGTGGTGGAGGTTGTTCACCTGCTCGTCCAGGATCTCATGCCCGGGCAGGTCGGGACGCCCCACGTCGCCCACGAAGAGGAGATCGCCGGTGAGCACCATCTGCGGCGCTTCGGCACGGATGAGATCGGCCACCAGCAGCGACACGGAATTGGGCGTATGGCCGGGAGTGTGCAGCACTTCGATGCGCGCTGCGCCCAGGGTGAACACATCGCCCGCCTTGAGCGGCACGTGCTCATAGCCCACCCCGGCGCTCTCGTGGATGTGGATGGCTGCGCCGGTCATGGCACGCAGATCCTGAGCTCCGCTGACGTGGTCGGCATGCACGTGGGTCTCGAATATGTGCGTCATGCGCATGCCCTCGTCGGTGGCGATGTCCAGATATTCGCCGATGTCGCGCCGAGGGTCCACCACGGCCATCACTCCGGCTGCCGGGCAGCCGAGGATGTACGAGAAGCAGCCCAGTCCTGGCGTTTGCGTCTGCTTGAAATACATGCGGTCCTCCTTCTGTGCCTGGGCGTCACCCGACGCGAGGCAGTTCATCCCAGCTTGTGGTGTAGCGCGGCGAGCGGCGCATCTGGCGCATGTGCCAAGGCCGGTCCGGGGCGCACGTGATGGCATAACGCAAGGCTCCGCGCCCGAAGCGACGGTTCACGGCGTCAAGGGTGGCCATGAGGCTCCGCTGGCGCTGGCGCTCCTCCGGGGCCAGGTCCAACAGCGAAACCTGCCGGGCGCTGGCTGGCGTCAGCCCCAGAAGCATCACCCCGGCCTTCTGATACTCGAAGCCTTCGCGGAAGCAGTCGGCCAGGGCGCGCAGGGCCGCCTCGACGATGTCCGGGGTGTGCGCCGTGGCCGAGGCAAGGGCCACCGTGGCTTGGGCGCTGTGCTGCGCAACGTTCACGCGGTGCCGGGGGGTGCTGATGTACACCTGGACGGCGGTGGCCTCGGCACCTTCGCGCCGAAGCTTCTCGGCAACGCGCACGGCATAGGTGCTGACTGCCTCGCGCAGGTGCGAAAGTTCGGACACGAGCCTGCCGAAAGTGCGCGAACACAATAGCGACTTGTGCGGAGCCGCGGCGCGCTCCAAGGACAGGCAGGACACGCCGGAGAGTTCGAGCTGGGTACACAGGCCGACCACGCTCATCTCCCGGCGCACCCAGGTGCGAGGCAGCCGGACGAAATCAAGCGCCGTGCGCACCCTCCGCGCCCAGAGACGCTTGGTGTGCCGTGGGCCGATGCCCCAGACGTCGCCCACCTCGGTGGCGGCGAGCACGGCCTCGGCGCCTTGGCCGCTTTCCAGGTCGAACACGCCGCCATGTTCCGGCTGCTTTTTGGCCACGCGGTTGGCCAGTTTGGCCAGTGTCTTGGTGCGCGCCAGGCCGATGGATACGGGGATGCCCACCCAGCGCAGCACACGCTGGCGGATGTCTCGGCACAGGGCGTGCGGATCGGCAACGCCGGTCAAGTCCAGAAAGGCCTCGTCGATGGAATAGACCTCCACGCCCGGGGCCATGTCCGCGAGGATGGACATGATGCGCGCGGAGAGGTCGCCGTACAGGGGGAAGTTGCTGGAGAACACGGCCACGCCGGACCTGCGGAAGACGTGCTCCCACTGGAAGGCCGGGGCGCCCATTGGGATGCCCAGCGCCTTGGCCTCGGCCGAGCGTGCGATGACGCAGCCGTCGTTGTTGGAGAGCACCACCACCGGCCTGCCTTTGAGCTCCGGGCGGAACAGGCGCTCGCAGGAAGCGTAGAAGTTGTTGCAGTCGACCAGGGCGTAAAGAGGCACAACGACCCCCGGCCTAGAGCTTGTGGATGACGCTTGTGACGACGCCCCAGACCTCGAAGCCCTCGCCGCTGTCCAGGGCGTCGGTGATGTCGATGGGCAGGAAATCGGCATTGGCCGGAACCAGAAGCATGCGCTGGCCCCTGCGTTCCAGGCGCTTGACCGTGAGCTCGCCATTCACCGCGGCGATGACTATCTTCCCGGCCTGGGCCTCCACAGCTCGGTCCACAATGAGCAGGTCGCCATCGTGGATGCCTGCGCCGAGCATGGAGTCGCCCACGGCGCGCACAAAGAACGTGGCCGCTGGGTGCTGGATCAGGTGCTCGTTCAGGTCCAGGCGCTTGTCGATGAAGTCGTCCGCCGGTGAGGGAAAGCCCGCCTGCACCCCGGCCAAAAACAGGGGAAGGCGCAGTTTCGGGCGCTGTTCGGGGTCGACAGGGCCAAGAATCTCCAAGCCATTGGTGCGGATGTTCATGCTTGTCAGGCTAGGCCAGCATGCGCTCGCGGTCAAGGTCGGGGACACGACGCCAGGCGAGCAAGCCGTGCGTTCAGGCGCTCACGGCTTGCGTCAGGCGAGTCTCCAACTGTGCGGTGAACATGCCGTAGAAGGCCAGCGCGGTTAGCGGGTCATTCGTTTCAAGCTGTCGCAGGGTTTCCGCGGGCAGGAAGGCCAGCGAACAGTCCGTTAGGGCGATGATGCTGCCGGGGGCAAGGTCCTTCCGGTCAGACGCGGTGCGTCCGGCCATGTTGCCGGGGCCGAGGGTGCGCAGGCGTGTCACGTTCCCGGATGCTTCCTGCTTGCGCTGCTCCGCCTGGCCGGAAATGAACAGGTAGACTCCCTCCTGCGGGTCGCCCTGGCGGAGGATGAACTCGCCGGCCAGAGCCTGTCTATGCTCCAGGTACGGCTCAAGGCGCTCCACCAGCGCCTCAAAGCGTTCGCCCTGCTCAAGCCGGTGCAGCATGTCGTCCACCGAAAGATCAAAGAGCTTGTCTCGGCTGGAGCCGTCCGCATGGGGCGCGAGACATTCCTGCTCACGCGCGAGCACGGCGTCCTCGCACCATTCAAGGGCACGGTCCATATCCGGCAGGAACTGCGAAGAGCTCGACTCATGCGGGGCCGCGCTGCGCATCTGCTCCTCGAACCCATGAGGGGAAGCGGAGAAGACAACCTGGCATCCGACTGCTGCGCAACGCTGGATAATGCGCTGGAAACAGTTGACCGCCGAGGAATCAAAGCCGTCGACCTCGGAAAAATCGAGTATGAGGTGGCTGGGAACCTGCCCGCTTTGCGGAGCCAAATGAGTCGCGACGCTACGACTCAAGAGGTTGGCCGAGCCGAAAAACAGATACCCCATGACCCGCAGGATGCGGATATTGCGGCCATGCTCGCGCAGGAGATGTTTGTCCGGAACGCTGCGATCACGGGTGCTTGCGAGAACGGTGGCGTCGGTGTCCTGGCGCACCACGGGCAGGTGGCTGTACTTGACCACGAACACGACTGTGGCCAGCACAAGGCCAACGCCAACTCCGGTCAGGAAACCGAACACACCGATGACGCAGAGAATCGTCAAGATCAGGGCGTACTCCAGGCGTGTGACCTGCCTGCGGGCCGCCACCACCCAGTCCATCAGGGTGGCGACGCCGAGGAACAGCACCATGCCGCCCAGAATGAAACGCGGGAAATAGCCAAGAACCGCGGCGCCGAAGAAAGTCGCAACGCCGAGCAGAAGCGCCGCCGTGAGCCCGATCACGCGCGAGTCCGATCCGGTCTTGGGGCCGAGCATGGTCAGGCTGAGCGCCGTGTACCCGGTGTGCGACCCGCAAGCACCGGCAACGAGGTTCACCAGAGAGTTGAGGTAAAGCTCATGCTTAAGGTCAAGGTCGCGGCGTGTGGATGTTTCGATGCCGCTTGAGATGAGCAGGAAGGATATGGCCGAGACCAATGGGATGGTGCAGAGTTGCGGCAACTGCGGCAAGATGATGTCCCAGCGGACAAGAGCGAAATCGGCAACGGTGAATACCGGCCAAAGCATTGCGCTGTCAGGCATGCCGCCCAGAAGCAGTCCTGCGCGCCCGGCATCGGCCAGGCTCTGCCCGGTGATGGCGAGGTACAGCGCGAACAACACGAGCGAAAGGCACAGCACTCCGGGCAGGATGTAGACACTGCTCCACCGTTTCATTGCCAGCAACAGAACAAGCATCAGTGCAACGCCGGGGGCCAGCTGCAGCGCCTTGCCCGTGGTCAAAAGCAGTGGCAACTCGGCAAAGCTAAGCGACACGCCGGCAATGATGGACACGCTGCCCTGAACCAGCAGCCAGCCGATGCCCGCCAGGAACCCGCCAACGACGGGAAAAGGCATGTAACGCATGAGGTTGCCGAGCTTGAAACGGCCCATGACAAGAAACAGGACGCCCGAGGTGACGGTGGACAGGGCCATTGCCGCGCCAACAGTGATGGCAGCGGCATGCTGTTCTCCTGGGGCGGACAGACTCGCTGCGATGCCCGCGGAAACTGCGGCAAGGATAGCGGCCGGAGCATCCTGGGGAATGCAGATGGACGTATTGCACGTGCTGCCCAGGGTGATCATGAGACACATGACGAACCCGCCAAACAGCGTCAATCCGGATGCGCTTGGGGCAAAGCTTGCCAGTGGGCCGGCAAAGATGAGCGAGGCAAAAGATAATTCCAGGATGATGGACAATAGCCCGATCACAAGCCCCGAACAGAGTGCCGGAAGCAACCGAGACGGTGTGACGAGGTCATGCAACAGCTCATTATAATGTTCTTTAAACATACGACTGACTACCCCGGAATCTATAACTTGGCAATGCGCACATGAACAGCATGTACATTCAATAAGTACGCATGATCAAGGCTATGCGTAACAACTATTTTGATAGGCCCCTGAAAGGACAACTCTCTCCACAGTCCAGCTATCTACCATAATTCTATTTTGAGTTTTGTTCAGGTGGATATGTTTTTGCGAAATCGGATACCATGTCGCGAAACACTTGAGAAGGTGGATGTTTCTCTCGACTTAAAGCTTTGAGAGTCTGGTATTCACCCTCGCTCGACCACAGAGTCTCCCCTGTTTTCAAGTCCACAACTCGCAGTGCGTAGCTTGAAAATCCGCTCGGATCCGGTTCATCATAGGCTATCTTTCCTGCGATAGCCATAAAGTAAAAACCTTTGTCTGGCACGTCACCCATACTTTCAAGGACATCACTGCCTAGATCTTCGACGAGATATCCTGCGTACATGAATTCTGTTGCAGCTTCAGTTGACAACGGTCCACACACACCAATTTTTGAGATGCTGAAACTGTTGGTAACATATTCCATGTCAACGGCTTCATAATTTGCAGCGGAACAAGACCACGTCAAAAACATGGACATTACAAGGAGTGATTTCATTATATTGTGTCGCGACATAGATCCCCCGCAGCAGATACTACATGCTCATTCACGATAATTTGTTCTCGACAATATTTATGAGCTATAGTTTGTAGCCGCCAGCTTCCGTTGAGGCATTTGGAAACCTTCAGCTCTCAGTACGCAAATTCTCACAAATTGAATACAAGAAAGGGGCCCGCCTGTCATGACTGACATAAGCGAACCCCTTGTTGGTCTTGGTGCCCTCGACAGGAATCGAACCTGTGGCACCAGGATTAGGAATCCTGTGCTCTATCCGACTGAGCTACGAGGGCGTTTCCGGCGCGTGGACGCTGGAAGAGTGTTCCTACACAAATACCTCCGGGCCTTCAAGTCGAATGTCGGTGCCTCTTGATCCAGATTTGAACCTTTACATCCAGGCAAAAGAGACTATTTTTGATCACGACGTCGCCACCTCTTTCAACGGCGGCATATGGAGGTCAAAGTATGAAACGTTTCTCGGCATTATGTCTCATGCTCACCTTTCTCATCATCCCCAATCTTGCCATGGCCAACAAGCTCGGCCTGCCTGACTTCACCGATCTGGCTGAACGCGCAGGCAAGGCGGTGGTCAACATCAGCACCAGCAAGAACGTGCCTGGTGGATCGATGCAAATGCATGAGCTGTTCAAAAACGCTCCCAAGAACTCACCCTTCCGCGATTTCTTCGACCAGTTCGAACGCTATTTCGGCCAGCAGGAAATGCAGACACGCAAGCTGACCTCGCTTGGCTCCGGCTTCATTATTTCAAGTGATGGCTATATCGTCACCAACAACCATGTGGTGGCCGAGGCGGACGAGATCAAGGTCAAGCTCCTCAGCCGCGAGAAGCCTTATGACGCCAAGGTCATCGGACGCGATCAGGAAACCGACCTTGCCCTGCTGAAAATCGAAGCAGGAAACTCGCTCCCCGTGCTTGAATTCGGCAACTCCGAAGGCACTCGCGTCGGCGAATGGGTGCTGGCCATCGGCAACCCCTTTGGCTTGGGACACACGGTCACCGCGGGCATCATCAGCGGAAAAGGCCGTCATATCGGCGCAGGCCCCTTTGACAGCTTCCTGCAGACGGACGCGAGCATCAACCCCGGCAACTCCGGCGGTCCACTCATCGACATGAACGGCAAGGTGGTCGGCATCAATACCGCCATCGTGCCGAACGGCCAGGGCATCGGTTTCGCCACGCCCTCCAGCCAGGCCGACAAGATCATCCAGCAACTCAAGAGCGGCAGGAAAATCAAGCGCGGCTGGCTCGGCATCACCATGCAGGAGCTGGACGAAAACACCGCCAAGGGCGTCGGCCTGAAAGACCCCAAGGGCGTGCTAGTGGCCCAGGTCATTCCTGGCGATCCCGCAGACAAGGGCGGCATGAAGACCGGCGATGTCATCATCAAGGCTGGAGGCGTGAACGTGGACAACCCCGCTGCGCTGCTTAAGCAGGTCGCCAACATGCGCCCTGGCGACAAGGTCCAGCTCACCGTATGGCGCCAGAACCGCACCGTGGACCTCACTGTGACATTGGGCGAGCGCAAGCCCAATTATGTGGCCGAGCAGCAGCAAGGCATCCAGAAGAACCGCGCGCCGGCGACAGTGCTCGGTCTTGGGCTGCGGCCGGTTGAGGGCGGTGAAGAGGCTCAGGCTCTCGGTCTTGCCAAGCCACAAGGCCTGCTGGTCATGGAGATCAAGCCTGGCAGTGCCGCTGCCCAGGTGGATATTCAGCCCGGCGATGTCATCATCGAGGTCAACCAAAAAGCGGTGAGCACTCTCGACCAGCTGCGCGAGATCTTAGACGCATCCAAGCAACGCGGGATGGCCATGCTCTTGATCAAGCGACAGGGGCGCAACGTGTTTCGCGCCATCACGCTCGACAAACAGTAATATTCCGCATCGACGGGGGGGCTTCGGCCCCCCTTGAATTTCTGAGGAGACCGATGGCTGTCATTCTCCAGGCTCCGGCCAAAATCAACTTGTCTCTCAAGCTTCTCGGACGACGCGAGAACGGTTACCACGACCTGGAGAGCCTCTTCGTACCGGTCAAAGGACTGTACGACACCCTTGAAGTGTCAGCCGCGCCAACCGATTCGGGGTGTGTCGTGACTCCACCTTTACCGCAGACCCCCCCTGAGAAAAACCTCGTATTTCGCGCCTGGAAGGCATACAAGCAGGCCACGGGCGCAGCGCCAGACATCGTTGTCCATCTGACCAAGCGCATTCCAACTGGAGCCGGACTCGGCGGTGGCAGCTCCGATGCCGCGGCAATGCTACGCTGGCTGCAGACACAGGCTGCCGGCAAGGCACTGCCTGATGACGAACTGCGCCGCGTGGCGGCTGGGCTCGGAGCCGACGTGTCCTTCTTTCTTCAGGATGGCGCGGCATTGGCGAGCGGCATCGGCGATGTGCTGACCCCGGTTGAGCTGGATCTTTCGGCTTTCACCCTGTTGCTTGCGATGCCGCCTGTGCATGTCTCCACTGCGTGGGCCTATGCGGCCTGGGACGAATACACGGCGCAAATCACTTCTGCGAACGGCTGCGCAGAATGCTTGACAACCACGAGATCGGCGAATAAGAGACGTGTTTCCCTTTCGCCCGTGGTGGTACAAAACGATTTTGAGGCTGTAGTCTTTCCGGCGCATCCCGACCTGCGAGTCTTGAAGGAGCGCCTGCTGAAACTGGGGGCGGCATCTGCCACCATGAGCGGGAGCGGGGCCAGCGTGGCAGCCCTGTTCCGGGAAAGCCGCCTGGCGCTTAAAGTCGCCCACGATTTACGGACGAATGGCTTGCCCGTTCATATCGAGACCCTGACGAGATGGGGTGTAGCCAAGCGGTAAGGCGACTGGTTTTGGTCCAGTTATCCGAGGGTTCGAATCCTTCCACCCCAGCCAGTTCACAAGGTAGAGGACATGTCTGGTAACAGCGATCTCAAGATCTTAAGCGGCTCTGCCAACGTTGACTTGGCTGAATCCATCTGCGCGAACATCGGATGTCGCCTCACCCCTGTCCTGCGCGAGCAGTTCAGCGATGGCGAAATTCGCATTGAGATAGACGACAACGTGCGCGGCGACGATGTCTTTGTCGTCCAGCCCACCTGCTCGCCTGTGAACTTCCACCTGATGGAACTCTGCCTGATGATCGACGCCCTCAAGCGCGCCAGCGCCCGTCGCATCACCGCAGTCATGCCCTACTACGGCTATGCTCGCCAGGATCGCAAGGTTCTGCCCCGCGTTCCCATCAGCGCCAAAGTCGTGGCGGACTTCCTTACTGTTGCTGGCATGCACCGCATGATGACCATCGACCTGCACGCGGGACAGATTCAGGGCTTTTTCAACTGCCCTGTTGACAACCTCTTTGCCGCGCCCGTTTTCCTCGACTACTTCCGCAAGCTCGAAGGCGAGATCGTTGTCGTCTCGCCTGATGCTGGCGGCGTTGAGCGCGCCCGCGCCTATGCAAAACGCCTTGACGCAGGCTTGGCCATCGTGGACAAGCGCCGTGACGCGCCCAACCAGGCCAAGGCCATGCACCTCATCGGCAACGTGCAGGGCAAAACGGCGATAGTGCTCGACGACATGGTCGACACGGCAGGCACCATGTGTGCCGCCGGTCAGGTTCTGGCCGATAACGGTGCGCGGGAGATTCTTGCCTGCGCCACCCATGCGGTTCTTTCCGGTCCGGCCATAGAACGTCTGGACAAATCGGTCTTCTCGCAGATACTTGTTGCCGACACCATCCCTCTGGATGCGCGCAAGAAGACCTGCAAGAAGATAAAGGTTCTTTCTGTTGCGGAACTTTTGGCCAAGGCCATCGTGAACGTTCACGGCGAGGCCTCGGTCAGCGTCCTTTTCGTCTAACCATTGAACATATTTTCGGGCGGCTTTCTGAGGTTGTCCGGTTTCTGAAAGGAGATGAGGAAATGGCTGAACTGATGACGTTGAGTGCGCGTCCGCGCGCCGAGAAAGGCAAGGGCACCTGCCGCCGCATGCTCTCCAAGAATCTGGTTCCCGGCGTATACTACAACCAGAAGGGACAGAACATCCCGGTGGTTGTGGATCTGCTGCCGCTGACCAAGCTGCACCGCAAGCTCGGCAGCTCCCGCGTGTTCCACCTCCAGATCGACCTGGACGGCAAAGCCGAGTCCTTGCCCTCCCTCATGTGGAGCATGCAGTACGATCCGCTGAAGTCCACCCCGATCCACGTTGATTTCTACGGCGTCGACCTGGAGCGCGAGATCAAGGTTGACGTGAAGGTCGTTGTTGAAGGCAAGGCCAAGGGCATCATCATGGGTGGCCTGCTGGAAGTCTTCCGCGATTCCCTGGAAGTCATCTGCAAGCCTCTCGACGTTCCAGAAAAGATCGTGATCGACGTCACCGATCTTGAGCTTGGCGTGAACCTGCACATTTCCGAGATCAAGCTGCCCTCCGGTGTGCGTGCCGTTTATGACGACAACTACGCGGTTGTCGGCGTCATCGCGCAGGAAGTCGAAGAAGACAAGACTGCCGAGACTGCGAAAAAGTAGTCCCGCCAGCCTGAGCATACATCTTCCCGGCGTGAGTCCGGGCCAGATTGCGGGGGGAGTCCGGCTCCCCCCGCAATTCCCTTTACTGCATCTGCCCTGCAAGGCGCAGCGGTCCACTGGATGCTTCCATGCGAACTGTTCCACTCATTGTCGGCCTGGGCAACCCGGGGCCAGAGTATGCCGAAACCCGTCATAATTTCGGCTTTCTGGTTATTGACGACATCCTTGCTAGCGCCCGCAACCGCAAGAGCATGCGCCTTGAAACCCTTCACGGCGAAGGGGATTATCTGTTGTATGGCGTGACCCTTGGGGGCACAAGCTGTCTGCTCGCAAAGCCCATGACGTTCATGAACCTCTCCGGTCGCGCCGTTGCCCGCATTTGCGGACGTCACGCTGTGGCACTTTCGGATGTGGTCGTTCTCCACGACGAGCTGGACCTCCCCTTGGGCCGCATGAAGCTCAAAAAAGGAGGCGGTTCAAACGGTCACCGCGGCATAGACTCCATCGCTGAGCATCTTGGCAGCGAAGATTTTCTTCGGTTGCGCCTGGGCATTGGGCGTCCCGAGTTTTCATCGGATGTTTCGCGCTTCGTTTTGCAGCCCTTTCCCCTGGCAGAACAAGATGGTGTGCGCGCAGTGTGCGCAGCAGCCCAAAAGGGCCTGACCCTCATGCTTAGGCGTGGGCAGGGCGAGGCGACTCAATTCATAAACTCCTTCCGCCTGCCGGTCCCGCCTGTCGGGGAGGGGACGGTGGACACTTCCGAAGCAATGGGGTAATGTACCAATTCGTCGGAAGAGTGCCCCCCATATTTTGAAGGAGATTCAGTGTTTCAAATCAATGAGTTGGTGGTGTACCCTGCACAAGGTGTGGGGCGCATCGAGCGCATCGAAAGCCAGGAAATCAGCGGAACGAAGGCAGAATATTACATCGTTCGCATCCTGAGCAACTCCGTGACGCTCATGGTGCCGGTAAAGAACGCCACGAACGTTGGCCTGCGCCACGTGTGCAGCTTGCGCAATGGCCAGGAAGTTTTCGAGTCGCTCAAAGACCGTTCCGAG
>NZ_JAVHLD010000004.1:0-17481 GCF_031082295.1 Humidesulfovibrio sp. | reverse complement strand
CGAGTTTACCGGTTATACCGGCCAGAACTGGAACCGGCGCTATCGTGAATATTCTGAAAAGCTCAAAAGCACTGACCTCGCAGACGTTGCCTATGTGCTCAAGGAGCTCTTCCTCATCGGCATGGACAAGGAGCTCTCCTTTGGCGAGCGGCGCCTGCTTGAACAGGCCATGACACTTGTCTCGATGGAGCTAGCCTTTGCTCTTGGCCGCGAGCAGGCAGACGTCAAGAACGACATCAACGAGATGTTCGCCGACGTCATTTTAAAGCAACAGGAAAAGTTGCAAAAAGCCAAGTAGCCCCCCTTGTCAAGTTCTGACCTTTGGGTTAGGCGATTGTTCAGCGCGTTCGCGCGGGATATTTCACATCCGCAACTGGTACAATTCCATTCAGGAAACACATCGCCCCAGATACGTATCGAAATATTCCCCGCTCTTTCCTGCCGTGCGGCAAAATTACGATCCACAAATCGGATTCGCCAACATACAAGCAATGATCAAGCTCTGTAGATCATCCTCGCTGTGAGGACTCTGCCATTTCTGTAACCTTATCCAACGGAGCGTGAGGCTTCATAATGCCCCGCGAAAAACATCAGAATCGCCAGCCCAAGAACGTCCCTGTCCCGGACTACGTTGAGGATGACTACACTCCCTCTTCGGAGAATAAGCTCAACCTCACGGAACTGAAACAGAAGAGTATGCCTGAGCTCATGGAGCTGGCAAACAACTTCAAGGTTGAAAATCCGAGCAACCTGCGAAAGCAGGAGCTCATTTTCGCCCTGTTGCAGGAGTGCGCCTCTCAAAATGGCCAAATATTTGGTGAAGGTGTTCTGGAGATCCTCCCTGACGGGTTCGGTTTTCTGCGTTCGCCGCTGTACTCCTACATGCCAGGACCGGACGACATCTACATATCACCCTCGCAGATTCGCCGCTTCGGCCTGCGCAAGGGCGACATCATCTCCGGCCAGATCAGGCCGCCCAAGGAAGGCGAGCGTTACTTCGCCCTGCTGAAGGTCAGCGAGATCGGTTTCGAGCCGCCAGAGGCCAGCAAGCACCTGGTGCTGTTCGACAACCTGACGCCGCTCTACCCTGACAAGCGGTTCATCATGGAGAACGGCGCCGAAAATCATGGCTCCCGTGTCATCGATCTGCTCGCGCCCATCGGACGCGGCCAGCGTGGACTCATCGTAGCCCCGCCTCGCACCGGCAAGACCATGATGCTGCAGACCATCGCCAACTCCATCAACGCCAATCATCCTGATGTCTACCTCATCGTGCTGCTCATCGACGAGCGCCCCGAAGAAGTGACCGACATGGAGCGTACCGTTCGCGCCGAGGTCATCAGCTCCACCTTCGACGAGCCCCCCACCCGCCACGTTCAGGTGACGGAAATGGTTCTCGAAAAGGCCAAGCGCCTTGTCGAGCGCAAGCGCGACGTGGTCATCCTGCTCGACTCCATCACACGCCTTGGCCGTGCCTACAACGCCGTAACCCCGTCCTCCGGCCGAGTGCTTTCCGGCGGCCTGGATGCCAACGCTATGCAGCGTCCCAAGCGCTTTTTCGGCGCGGCACGCAACATCGAATCCGGCGGCAGCCTGACCATCATCGCAACCGCCCTCATCGACACCGGTTCGCGCATGGACGAGGTCATCTTCGAAGAGTTCAAGGGCACCGGCAACATGGAGATCTACCTGGACCGCCACCTCTCCGAGAAGCGCGTGTTCCCGGCCATCGACATCAACCGTTCCGGCACCCGCAAGGAAGAGCTGCTGCTCGACGAGGACGTGCTCAATCGCGTTTGGATTCTGCGCAAGGTCATCTCCCCCATGAACTCCATCGACAGCATGGAATTCCTCCTGGACAAGATGCGCAAGACCAAGAGCAACAACGAATTCCTGAACATCATGAACAAGTAGCCATCCTGGCTTTCTATAGTCTTCCCGAAAAGGATGCCTCAGTCGGGCATCCTTTTTTCTTTTACGGAATGGTGTTAGGTTTCAGCTCAACGGACAAGCGACGCCGGGCCAATCGTAACCCCTGGAGCCCCATGAACAGCAACTTCAAGTGTATGCCACTGCTTGCCAGCCTGCTGTCGGCGCTGCTGTTGGTCCTGGCGCCTTGCCGGGCCTGGGCGCTTTTCGGCGCGATAACCGTTGCTGATGAAATCGAAATGGGCAAGAAGTTCGACAACGCCGTCCGCGCCCAAATGCCTTTCGTTGATGACCCTGAGATCGTCGCCTACGTGAAGGAAGTGGTTGCCAAGGTCGCGACAACGCTTCCACCGCAACCATGGAGCATCCAGACCGCCGTCATCGCCAACGGCTCCATGAATGCTTTCGCTATTCCGGGCGGGTATATCTATATTTTTACAGGCCTTATCCTGAATGTGGAAAATGAGGACGAGCTTGCTGCCGTCATCAGCCACGAGCTTGCGCATGTAACCGAGCGTCACGTTGCCAAACGCATGGACCAGATGCGCTTTGTCAGCCTCGCCTCCATTGCTGGTGTCCTTGCCGGAGCGCTCATCGGCGCAAACGGCGGAGGCCAGACGACCAACGCCATCGGTCAGGCCATCACCACCGGAGCCATGGCTGGCGCGCAATCCGCCTTCCTCATGTACACGCGCGAAAACGAACGCGAGGCCGACCAGGTCGGCATCAATTACCTGACCAGATCAGGCTATAACCCTGACGCAATGCCAAAAACCTTCGAGCTCATGATCAAGCGCCGCTGGTTTATGACCGGTGACAACATCCCGAGCTATCTTTCCACCCACCCGGCGCTGGATGAACGCATCGGCTACTTGCGCGACCGCATCCGCAGAATGCCGGCAGAGGTCGTCGTGCGCGAGTTCAGTCGCAACAGGTTCCAGCGTATCCAGACACTTGTGCGGGCGCGCATGAGCGATGCGGAGTCGGCGCTGGCATACTACAACAACAAGCCCAAGGCGGAAATGCTCTGCCTGGATTACGCGGGCAAGGGCATCGCCCTTGATCGACTGAAGCGCATGAGCCAGGCTGAGCATGAGTTTGAGAGCGCACTATCCTGCGGCGCGAACGATCCCCTTGTTCTGCGAGAGGCCGGAATATTCTATTTCAACAAGGGAGACTTCGCCAAGGCCGGCCCGTTTTTGCAGAAGGCCTCCATAATGAACCCGCGCGACGCCATATCGATGTTCTTTACCGCCAGGCTCATGGCTGAGCGCAAAGACTACAAGAACGCCATAAGCACCATGGAGAGAGTGAAGCGCGAAGTCCCCGAAGACTCTGAGGTTCGCTTTTATCTGGGGAGATTCTATGGGGAATCTGGCGACCTCTTTGACGCGCACCTGCAACTCTCCTATGCTGGCTTGTATGGGCGCGATAAAAAGAACATGAACTTCCACTTGGAACGTGCCAAAGGCCTAGCCAACACGGATGTGCAAAAGAAACTTCTCGCGGAGCTGCAGAAAGCTATCGGCGAGCGGTTTGAAACCACAACCCAGGTTGAAAAAAAGCACAACCCTTGATGCCAATCACTCTTTTTGCTACCCACAGCGTCTTACTCGCACAAGGATACAGACAGCGATGATCACCGCCCGCACCATCGATGAACTCCATGACACCATCGCAGGGGCCTGCGTCACCATCGGCAATTTCGACGGTGTGCACGTTGGGCACCAGCGCCTGTTGGCGCTTACCTGCGCCAAAGCCCGCAAGCATGGCCTCGTCAGTGTTGTGCTGACCTTTGACCCTCACCCCATGACCGTGCTCATGGGGCAAAAGGCGCCACCATTTCTCACCAGCACCGGCCAGCGCTTGTCTCTTATCGAAGCCCAGGGGCCAAATGTCTGCCTCGTTCTAGAGTTCACACGCCAGATGGCCGCGCTGGAGCCTGAAGAGTTCGTGCGCCAGTATCTTGTGGAAGGGCTGAACCTGCGCGAGCTTGTCATCGGCTACGATTACGCCATGGGCAAGGGGCGTCGTGGGAATTTCGACCTCCTGAGCCAGCTTGGCCAGCAGTATGGCTTTGGCGTCGAGCGCCTGGACCCTGTCATCGTCGGCGGGGCCGTGGTCAGCTCCACGCGCATCCGTGACCTCGTGCAATCAGGCAACCTCTGGGACACACGCCCTTTGCTGGGACGATTCTTTGAAGTGCGCGGCACTGTGGTCGATGGCAAAAAACGTGGCGCGGCAATGCTTGGCTTCCCCACCGCCAATCTTTCCTGCCCGAGCGTTCTGCTGCCCAAGCCCGGCGTCTATGCCGTCTGGGCGCTGCTGAACGGCGAGGCGCTGCCCGCCGTTGCGAACGTGGGCGACAACCCCACCTTTGGCGACACCCCTCTCACCCTTGAAGTGCATATCATGGACTTCAACCGCGACATCTATGGCCAGACCCTTGGCGTTCAGTTCGTTCAGCGCCTGCGGTCGGAACGCAAGTTCGACAGCATCGACGCGCTCAAGGCCCGCATCGGCGAGGACGTGCACCTGGGTCGCATCATCCTGGCCAGCGCCGAAGCTCAGATGCGCCTCGGGCCTCAGAACGTGGACGAGAACGACTAGCCTCCCCTGTTCGGCAGACGTTGAATGGAGCCCTGATGACTATCCGCTGGTCCTTTGAGCCCGGTCAACTGCTGCTCCATGAGGGCGACATCACCCGCGCGGAGGCAGACGCCATCGTCAACGCGGCCAATTCCGGCCTGTTAGGCGGCGGAGGGGTTGACGGCGCCATCCACCGCGCTGCAGGACCCGGCCTTCTTGACGCCTGCCGGATGCTCGTCGCCCGCACCGGGCCCCTGCCCCCTGGCCATGCGGTCATCACTCCCGGCTTTGATCTGCCGGCGCGCTTTGTCATCCATACGGTCGGCCCGGTATGGCGCGGCGGCAGCCACGGGGAGGAACAGACGCTTCGCTCGGCCTATGCCGAAAGCCTGCGCCTGGCGCATCAGCACAGTCTGAAGCACATCGCCTTTCCTGCCATCAGTTGCGGCGCATACGGCTATCCCGTTGAGTTGGCGGCTCGAATCGCCCTGGAGGCACTTCGCCTTGGGCTGGATGCCGGGCTTGTGCGCCAAACGAGCCTATTCCTGCACGGTCGCAAGACCTATGAATTTTGGCGAGACCAGGCCATTGCGCTATATGGTCCGCCGAGAGCGCCCGAGTAATTGACGGTGCAAACAAGCAAGGAGAAAATATGGAAATCCACGGCACTACGATTCTGGCCGTACGCGGCAAGGACGGGACCGCAATGGCCGGAGACGGGCAGGTCACGCTGGGACAGAGCGTGGCCATGAAGCACACCGCACGAAAGGTTCGGACCATATACAAGGACCGCGTCATGGTCGGCTTTGCCGGAGCCACCGCGGACGCCTTCACACTCTTTGAGCGCTTCGAAAAGAAGCTGGAGTCCCATTCCGGGAACCTCACCCGGGCAGCGGTTGAACTTGCCAAAGACTGGCGCACCGACAAATATCTGCGCCGCCTGGAGGCCATGATTCTTGCGGCCGACGCCGAAACCATCCTGCTTATCACAGGCACCGGCGATGTCATTGAACCCGATGACGGCCTGGCGGCCATAGGGTCCGGCGGAACCTACGCCCTGGCTGCCGCGCGCGCCCTTTCCCGCCACACCGCCATGCCCTCCAAGGACATCGCCTTGGCGGCCATGAAAATTGCCGCGGAACTCTGCGTGTTCACCAACGAAAACATCCACATAGAAACCCGCAGCAAAGAGACGGCATAACCATGAGTTCCCTGACACCGCGAGAAATCGTCTCCGAACTGGACAAGTACGTCATCGGTCAGAACGAAGCAAAACGCATGGTGGCGATCGCCATGCGCAACCGCTGGCGCAGGCAGCGCCTGGAACCCGAGCTGCGTGAAGAGATCGCGCCGAAGAACATCATCATGATGGGGCCGACAGGCGTGGGCAAAACGGAAATCGCCCGCAGGCTGGCCAAGTTGTCCAAGAGCCCCTTCCACAAAGTCGAGGCCACAAAGTTCACCGAGGTGGGCTATGTGGGCCGCGATGTGGAATCCATGATACGAGACCTTATGGAAATCGGTATCGCCATGGTGCGGGCCGAGGAACGCGAAAAAGTTCGCGTGCGGGCCGAAGGCGCTGCGGAAGACCGGTTGCTGGACCTGCTGCTCCCAGGGGCCGCACCCGCAAGCGGAGGATATTCCTTCACGCCAAGGCCTGATCCTGCGGCCCCGAGGCTTCCGCCAGCGCAGGATACGACGCGGGAGAAATTCCGACAGATGTGGCGCGAGGGGAAACTCGACGACCGGTATGTGGAACTCGAGGTGACCACCCAGGGTGAGGGCGGCATGTCCATCATGGCCATTCCGGGCATGGAGGACATGGGGAATCAGGTTCAGGACATGATCGGCCGAATGTTTCCCAGCCGAAAGAAGCTGCGCAAGATGAAGATCAAGGACGCGTTTGACACTCTGGTGCAGGAGGAGTCAGACAAGCTCATCGACATGGACAAGGTGCAGGACATCGCCCGCGAACGCGTGGAGCAGACCGGCATCATCTTTCTGGACGAGATAGACAAGATCGCAAGCCGCCAGGACCACGGAGGGCCAGACGTATCGCGCGAAGGCGTGCAGCGCGACTTGCTGCCCGTTGTCGAAGGCTGCGTGGTGAACACGAAGTACGGCATGATCAGAACGGATCACATCCTGTTCATCGCCGCGGGAGCCTTCCACTACTCAAAACCCTCGGACCTCATTCCGGAACTTCAGGGGCGCTTCCCCTTGCGCGTGGAGCTCTCGGCGCTTGGCCAGGAGGAGTTCTACCGCATCCTCACAGAGCCGCAAAACGCGCTGACCGTCCAGTACTCCGCCCTTCTCGGCACCGAAGGACTGACGCTCAGCTTCACCGACGACTCCCTGCGCGAGATCGCGGCCACAGCACAGAAGATCAACGAGGAGACAGAGAACATCGGCGCTCGCAGACTCTACACCATCATGGAGAAGCTCTTGTCGGAGCTGTCCTTTGAGGCTTCGGACAAGGGCGGCCAGCAGGTTGTGGTGGACGGCGAGTACGTGCGCTCGCAGCTCTCGGCAATTGTCGAAAACCGGGATCTGTCTCGTTACATCCTCTAGGGACCGGTTATGGACTTCATAAAGCTCCGTGAACTCATCGAGACCGGCATCCCTTTCAACGAGGTGCTGGGAATCAAGGTCGACGAGTTGCGCGAAGGATACGTGCGGCTACGCGTGCCCTTCCGCCCGGAACTGCTTGGCGATACACGCAGGCCCGCCCTGCACGGCGGGGTCATCTCCACCCTGGTGGACGTTGCCGGCGGCTTCGCGGTGTGGACGTGCTGCCGCCTTGACGACCGCATCGCCACCATTGACCTGGGGGTGGACTACCTGCGCCCTGCCCCGGACCGCGACCTTGTTGCCGAAGCGACTGTGCGACTCCTCGGCAATAGAGTCGGCAACGCCCATGTGGCGGTCTTCAGCGCTGATGATCCCGACAAGCATGTGGCCGTGGGCCGCGCCGTGTACAACATCCGGCGCGGCAAGTAGCGCTTTGAAATCAAAAGAAAAGGCCGGAAGAACCGGCCTTTTTTACGTCAACACAGTTGAAGTTGCGCTTTACAAAAACTGCGCAGACCTACAGCCCCAACTTCCCCTTGAGCAGATCGAAATCAAGAGCCGAGCCCACGAGCTGCACGCCGTGGTTGACCTTGATCATGTCGCGCAGCTTGTGACGCGAGAGGATGGTCTCCATCTTCTTGGCCACGCTGAAGGTGTCCTCGCGCACAACGATGATGGGCGTCTGCAGCACCTCGGAACGGGTCAGGATGATGTCGTTGGGGTACAGGTTCCCGGTGAGTATGAGGCAGGGGCAGCTGCCTTCAAGCGCCACGAGCTGAACGTCGGAACGGTCGCCGCCGACGATGATGGCCGAGTTTTTGTGCCGCATGAAGTGCGTCAGGAAGTTCTCCACCTGCATGGTGCCGATGAGGAAGTTCTCCACAACGCGATCAGCCTTGTGATGCGCGGAAATGATCTTGCCGCCAAGGCGCTCGGCCAGATCGCTGACCTTGATGGCGCTCATGATGGGGTCAGAGGCGATGACGCCAAGGACATCCACACCCTTGCGTTTGAAGAAGGGTACGATGAGGTCGTCAACCTCAGGCCGGTAATGCTCAGGGATGTCGTTGAGGATGAGTCCGGCCAGGTCGTCGCCGAGAGCCTCCTTGCAGCGCAGGACATAGTCGTACTTGAGCTCGTTGTGGTAGCGGTCGATGACGAGGGTCTTCGCGCCCAGGGCTCGCGACACGCTGACGCCGTCCAGGCCGCAGTAGGTGCCTGATCCAAGCAGATTGCCCGAACCGGCGATGATCATGACATCCTTGTCGCGGGAAAGCTCCTCGTAGGCGGAGACAATGCCCGGCATGAGGTCGCCGATGTCTTCGCTGAAGGCGCGAACGGTAAATTCGCGCGTCACCACAACCGGCGTGACGAGTTCCGGGTCTTGGCGCAGACCAAGGACTTCCTGCAGGAAGAAGGCGTCCTCGTCGCCAGGCTGGCCGTTTTCCTTGCGGGGCACTGCGCCAACGGGTTTCATGTAGCCGACGCGCAGGCCTTCCTTCTTGAAGCGCAGCCCGAGGGACATGGCGATGAGATTCTTTCCCGAATACCCCGAAGTGGAGCCGATATACACGCCGACCATTGTCTCCTCCTGTATCGCCAACAGCTTACGCACGCAAAGTCATGCGCATGTCTGCGACAAGCGCTCTATCATTGTTCAAAAGAACAGGGTTGAACTCCGCCTCGTACACCTGCGGAAAATCGTTTGCCAAGGCGGACAGGGCCAAAAGTACGTCCGTCAAGGCGTTCAGGTTGACGCAGGGTGTGCCGCGCACTCCCTTGAGCAGCATGTACGATCGTATGGACCGAATCATGCCAAAAGCATCGTCGCGACTCAAGGGGTTCAGGTGGAAAGACACATCTTTCAGTATTTCGACGTGGATTCCGCCCAGCCCGAACATCAACAGCGGCCCGAACTGCTCGTCTCGCTTGAAGCCGACGATGACCTCCTGCGAATCCTGCGGCGCCATCTCCTGCACCAGACAGCCGGCGATGTAGGCATCCGGACGAAGCCGCTGTGTGCGGGTGGTGATCTCCCAGAACGCCTGGCGAACCTCTGCGTCGTCTTTGAGGTTGAGCGCCACGCCCTGCACGTCGGTCTTGTGCGATATCTGCGGCGAGGCGATCTTAAGCGCCACAGGCCCGTCCATGCCCTGTGCGGCGTTGACGGCCTCATCGCTGCTGCGGGCCAACACCGTCTTCGGCGTGGGCAGGTTGTAGGCGTCAAGCACCTCTCGTCCCTGGAACTCCACAATCTCGCCCTGGCCTCGGGCCATGGCATCGGAAATGACACGCTCAGCCACGGCAATGTCGCGTGAGGGAGATTCGTACACGGACACCGGCTTTTGCTTCCACAGCGCGTAGGTGTACATGGCCTCGATGCTGCGCATGGCGGGTTCGGGAAAGGCGTAGCACGGCAGTCCGGCCTGGCGCAGAATGCGCTTGCCGTCGCTGACGTGGGTGCGACCCATGAGGCAGGACACGATCGGCTTGTCCGAGTGCTTGGCAAGATGTACCGCGGCGGCGGCAGTGGCCTCAATCTCCACCATGGCCGTAGGCGTCAGCAGCAGAAGGACGGCATGAACCATGGGATCATCGAGGACTATTTCAAGTGCCTTGCGGAATCGCTCTGCGTTGGCATCGCCAATGATGTCAACGGGATTGTACACAGACGCGTAGGAAGGCAAAAGGCCCTGCAGGCGCTGAATGGTCTCGGGCGAGAGCCGGGCCATGTGCAGACGCGTCTTCTCGCAGGCATCGGCGGCGAGAATGCCGGGACCGCCAGAGTTCGTCACGATGGCCACGTTTGGGCCTTTGGGCAAAGGCAGGTTGGCGAAGGCTTCCGCCAGGCAGAACAAGGACTCAACATCCCTGGCGCGGACAATGCCGCATTGGCTGAAGGCGGTCTCGTAGGCCTTGTCCAGACCGGCGATGGCACCTGTGTGGGAACTGGCGGCCTTTGCTCCTGCGGCGGTCGAGCCGGCCTTGAGAAGAATCACAGGCTTGGTGCGACAGACGTGCCTTGCAGTCCGCATGAACTCTTCGCCATTTTCGACGTTCTCAATGTAGCCCAAAATGACCCTGGAACTCGAATCGTCGCCAAGATGGCGCAGCATGTGCGTTTCGTTCAGCACGGCCTTGTTGCCAAGACTGATGAACTTGGAGAAGCCGATGTTCTCGCCCCTGGCCCAGTCGAGAATGGACACGCAAAGCGCACCGGATTGCGAAAGGAAGGCCATGTCGCCCGTCAGGGGTTGCGTGGCGGAGAAGGACGCATTGATTCCGTGGGCAGTGTTCATCATGCCCAGGCTGTTCGGTCCGAGCAGCGCAATGCCATGGGCCTCGGCCAGGGCGGCCATCTTCTGCTCCAGCTCAAAGCCTTCGCGCCCCACCTCGCGAAAACCAGCGGTGATGACGATGGCGGCCTTGAGACCCTTGGGAGCCAACTCTTCAAGCACAGGCAATACCTTGTCGCGCGGAATTGCGATTACCGCGAGATCAATGCCGCCAGGAAGCTCGGAGACGTTGCGAAGCACGGCAATGCAGTCGATGTCGCCGCCTTTCGGGTTCACAGGGTACAGCCGACCCTTGTAGCCCGCTTCGCGCATGTTCGCCATGACGCTGTGCCCGATCTTGCCGGGCGTGGCCGAGGCGCCGATGACGGCCACGGTTCGCGGGGCGAAGAATGCGTGCAGTGCGCGCTGGTCCACTCAAAGCTCCAGATGTTGAAAGTGCGTGGCGGGTCGGCTGACTGAATGAATACACAGTACTGGCCTGCGCCTCAAGTGCATCCGTCCCTCTCGGCCGATCTTTCCGGAGTAAATGACGACAAGGCGGTTGCCCGAGGCCCTCATAAAACCTATAGTCTTCAAGATGCGAACTGTCGACACAACCTCGATCCCCCTGCCCTGCACAGCGGCCATCCTCGCCGGTGGGGCTGCCAAGCGCATGGGCGGCGCCACCAAAGCCTTGCTCGACGTAGGCGGGCGAACGATTTTGGATATCTTGCTCGAGTCGCTCGGCAACGGCTTTTCGGAAGTGCTGCTTGTGGCCAAGGAACCCGAAGTGTTCCAGCCCATGCAGGCGCGTGCCCCGTGGCGACTGGTGCTCGACACCTGCCATGCCCGCAGCTCCCTCACCGGAATCCACACCGCCCTGGCCAACGCCCGCACGGAGCACGTCTTCATCACCGCCTGCGACACGCCGTTGCTGCGCCCAAGGCTGCTCAACGCCCTGCTCCAACACCTGCGCCCGGAAGACGACGTCGTGCTGCCGCTCAAGCCGGATGGCTATTTCGAACCCCTCTGCGCCATATATTCCCGGCGCTGCCTGCCTCATATCGAGGCGCAGCTTGGACGCGAGGACTACAAGATCATCCGGTTCTTCGACAAGGTCAGGGTATCACCCCTGCCCCAGCAGATTCTGCTTGAGGCGGACCCGGACCTTGTAAGCTTCCGCAACGCCAACACGCCCGAGGACTTGGAACTACTCCGGCAGACAGCCCGGAGCCTATTCATAGCCCAGGAGAAGTCATGACTGACCAGCGCATCTCGCGAGACCTTGCCCTGGACCACATTCGCCACCACATTCAAGCGCACCCGCCACAGACGAGGAACGTGCATGTCGGCGAAGCTCTGGCCCTCGTTTGCGGGCGCGACTTCTTTGCCGCGCATTCAAGCCCTGTGCAGCCGAAATCAAACGTCGACGGCTACGCCCTGAGCAGCGACGCCACCCAGGGGGCGACAGAAGAGGCGCCAGCTTATTTCAACATTTCTGGAGAGATACGTCCGAGCAGCACGGCCTCAAGCCCGCTGCGGCAAGGGCAGGCAGTGGTGATGCTCACTGGCGGGCAGATGCCGGAAGGCGCTGACTGCGCAGTGGCCTTCGAAGATGTCATCGTCGAGGGCAAAAGGCTTGTCGTTACTCGCGAGCTCCAGCCAGGCCAACACGTCTGCCATTCAGGCAGCGACATCAAGGCAGGCACACGCGTCATTCGGCGCGGCGAGGAGTTCACCCCAGCGGTGCTGGCCACCCTGGCCGTATCCGGCATTCTGAACATTGAGGCCTATGTTCCGCCCAAAATCTGCGTGATGGCCATTGGCAATGAGCTGGCGACATTGACCAGCAATGACGAGAGCAAGCAGATGCCTGCAGACAACCTGCTTCTGGCCGCGGGCTTGCTGCGCCTTCGCGGCGTTGATGAAGTAAACAGCGAGGTCTGCCCGAACGACCTTGAGGTAATCGCGCAGCGGCTGCGTGACACCACGGACTTGGAGTGCATCATCACGACCGGCGGCACAGGTCCCGGGCAGCGCGATTTCATCCTGCGAGCCGCAAGCCTTGCCGGTTTCACGCCGCTGTTCAACGGCATCGCCCTGACGCCGGGCAAAAGCTGCTTTGCCGCCGTGAAGGGGCGCACCATCCTATTTGCGCTCCCCGGCACGCCCTGGGCCGTGTTCGCGCTTATGCACGCGCTGGTGCTGCCAGCAGTGTGTTGGATGCGCGGACGCACTTTACCGGTGCCGAGTCCCGTGCTGGCCAGGCCGCTCGTGATGCCTTCGCTGGCCCAACCCGGTTGGGAAAAGCTCGTCCCCTGCACCATCACCCCGCACGGCTCTGAGCTTCAGGCCACGCCGCTGTTGGACAGATCCCGCGAGACACGTCGTGACATGATCGAGGCCCAGGGGCTGCTCATTGTTTCCGGCCTTGAAGAGCCAGGCGACCTGTTGCCCATGATTCCCATCTGGGAGCATCGGCGAGGGCACAGGTTCGATTGAACGCACAAACCGCTTGACCCGCAGGAGGACCCTCGGATATCAAGCAAACCGACCACGCCAGCGTAGCTCAGACGGCAGAGCAGCTGATTCGTAATCAGCAGGTCAGGAGTTCGATTCTCCTCGCTGGCTCCAGAAACGACAAGACCCCGCAAGGCTTCACAGCCAGGCGGGGTCTTCTCGTTTTCGACCGCGAATGGTTCAGACACCGCCAAATAGGCAGCCAGGACTGCCATTGCAGCCAAATCCCATTGAAGACGCAGCAATACGCATATCCGAATCTAGCCCACCCGACATCGACAATGCCTTGCCTTTGGCGTTGAAAGAATGCTGGGCGACGCAAAGCATCTGGAAGAAGAACACATCGCACTCTGCAACGGCGCTCCAGTCCACAACGAGACTGCTGCAACGCGTCAAGGCTGCTGAAAGCGCGGCACGCATGTTGTTCAGGCTGTGCGCCTCAAGATGCTTCGGGACCATGATGCGCCCAGCCCCTTCTCTTACTGTCAGCAGGGCTGAGCCAAACGCCGCCTGAAACGTAGTCGGCTTCGCAACCGGAACGCTCTCCTCTGCTTCGTCGATATGACGCACACGCTCCGCCGGAAGATGCACAAAGCTGTTAACATGTTGGGGCTCAACGGTGGTGGCGAGCAGAACGTGGAGCATGATGCGGTTGCCGCCGTCCTTATCGCCCTCAGCATCGGCGGGCTCAACCGTGCTGTCCATAATGTACCCCATGTCCGCAAGTGTACGCAAAAGATCCATGCAGGACTTGCCCTGGACCTGTAGGTCGTCGTTCAGGTCGTATGCCAAATGATACAAGTCGTTGCCGATGGCATTGGACTGGTGAAGACGAAGAGGGTCGACTGCAAAACGGTTCGCTTGCCCAAGGGGGATGCAGCAGGTTTCGGATGATACAGCAATGGCTGAAGAATAGGGCTCAAGAATTGTGGATAGTTGGGCCTCCTGGGCATCGACGGGAATACTCACACTTCCGCCAAGGCCGTCCATGAGCTTACCAACAGAACCGTACCCCTCCAGCACAACGTTGAGAATCTCTTTTGTGGGTGTCAGATCTTGCCAGCACACAGCGTGGAGCACGCTCTCAAGCTTGTGCGAGAGCGGCTTAAACCCAACAGGGTCAAGGATACCTGCTGCGCCCTTGAGCAAATGAGCGGAGGAGTAGACGCTGCTGAAGCGATCTTTTGGTGGGCTCTCTACCATGCCCAGTAACTCTCTCAAGGAACTCGTGACATGATCCAAGAGTTCACGACAGTCTTCCTTCAGGACTATGAGGAGATCGCTTTCCAGCATACTGGATTCGTCGGTCACGGTTCATCCCTCCACTGCGCGATGTTAATCATGGGCAATCTCGGTGCGTCATTTCACCATGTTGGGCAGAAATCACCGTTCAGGGCTTATGATATGAACAATATGCACTTTGCAGTTGTCCTTGTCGAGAGAAGACGTGGCAAAGGCGGAAGATATCTGGCTCCTCAAGTCGAGTGGAAGCCGATATTCAACACATCGGAAGATGGCGCAAGCCCAGTCAGACGGGGGGGAGAACCACGCTCAAGGCAGAATATTCGTGCAAAAACGACTTGAATGACATTGAATGACACACCACTTGGGGCAGTCATGTGCTGCTTGAGGTCTCACCCGGGCTTAAGCGCACAGAAGACAGCGCCTTCCGTTACGGGAGAGCTCTTGAATCCTGTACGATTGAGTTGACGGACCCTGGCGAACCCTGCCGATTCGATCATTTCCAGAAAAACCTTTTCTGGCACTGCACCCTCGCGTCAAGCAGCCCAGGCCATCGGCTCTTGTGGGTCCAGGCCCGCCGACACAGCGCCCACAAGGATCTGGTCCGCAACCTGAAGACGTCCGCCGGGGCGTAGGACGCGTAATGCCTCGGCAAGGGCCTGGCGTTTGCGGAGCACTAGATTGTAGACACCGTTTGACAGCAACAGGTCGAAAGATGCATCCGCGAAAGGAAGCGCTTCCGCACTGCCCGGCACAAAAGTCACGTTGCCGAGAGCCGACGCCTCTGCGTTGGCTTGAGCACAAGCCATCATATCAAATGAAAACTCAAGTCCGACCACTCGACCTTGTGGCCCGACATAGTGCGCCGCAAACAGGGCGTCCACTCCGGCGCCGCAACCGACATCAAGCACTGCCTCCCCTGGCTGTGGCAGACCAGCGGAAAAGGGATTGCCGACACCGCAGTAGCTCTTCTGAACACTGAGCGGAAACCGATCAAGGAGTGTCTCGTCATAGGAAAGGGCAAGAAGGCCTTCCCGTCCGATCGGATAGGAAAACATTCCTTGCGGATTCAACGCGACTTTGCTGAAGCGGTCGCGAATTTGATCTTCAATGTTTGAACGAAGGTGTTCGGGCGCTTGGTCAATCATGCTCACCCCTGAGAGGAAAAGATGTATGACTTTACCAAGAGCGTTGATTTTCGGCAAACACTTAATACATTTCGCTAGCCGATGAGATGTATCAGTGATCGAAGGGATAAAGACAAAAATTCGCCTAATGGATTACACCGAAAAACTTCAGGCAATAAAAGGAAAATGCGGCAACAAGTGCTGAGGCAGGGATGGTTATGATCCATGCCATAACCATGCTCCCAGCTACGCCCCAGCGAACGGCCGAGAGCCGCTTGCTCGCCCCGACACCAAGCACAGAGGTGGAGATGACGTGCGTGGTGCTGATAGGGGCGCCAAAATGGCTGGCTCCGGTGATGACGATGGAGGCGGCGGTTTCAGCTGCGCACCCGTGGATGGGCTCCAGCTTGAAGATCTTATGCCCCATCGTCTTGACGATCTTCCACCCGCCAGTGGCGGTTCCCAAGCCCATTGCCCCGGCGCAGACAAGCTTTACCCAGAAAGGTATCTCAATGGCCGGAATCTGATGGAAGATGAAAAGGGCCAAGGTGATGATGCCCATGGTCTTCTGGGCGTCATTCTGTCCGTGGCTGGTTGCCATGAAGGCGGAAGACAAGATTTGCAGTTTTCGGAATATACTGTTTACATTTCGTGGTTTATAGTGACGGAAGGACCATGTCAGAATGATCATGATCAAATAGCCGCCAAAGAAGCCGCCCATGGGGGAAAGCACAAGGGGAAGTATGACTTTCTTAAGAATGGACGCATAGTTGAGAGTATCAAAGCCGCCGTAACATATGGCCGCGCCCATAAGTCCACCGATGAGGGCGTGCGAAGAGGACGAGGGGAGGCCGAGATACCAGGTCAGTATGTTCCAGAAGATTGCACCGAGCAGCGCTGCCAGAACAAGCGCCTGTGAGCCTGCCACCATGTCGGCGTTGACGATTCCGCTGCCGATTGTCTTGGCGACCTGATCGCCCATGAACGCGCCCGCAAAATTGAGCACTGCCGCCATGACGACTGCCACCTTGGGCGAGAGCACCTTGGTGGAGACGATGGTGGCGATGGCGTTGGCGCTGTCGTGCGCCCCGTTGGTATAGTCGAAGAACAGGGCGACGGCCACGATGGCCACGAGCAGCAGAGGTACATCAGGCATTTTTCAGCACCACGCCTTCGATGATGTCCGCCAAGCGTTCGGCCTGGTTCACGGCCTGCTCGATACGGTCATAGATGTGCGTCCACTTGACGATCTCCATCACCGTATCGAACCCCTGGACCTTGAGGTCGTAGACCTCACCGAGGGCGACAAGCAGGATCATCTCACACTCGTACTTGAGCGACTTGATTTTCTTTGTATTTTCCTCGACCGGCTTGCGTTCGCGCAGACGGTGGAGCATGCGCCCGACTTCATCGACCATCAGCGAGAGGTTCTTGACGAGCCTCTTCGAGGGGAACTTGAGAACAGTAAAGTCATACAGGCCAATGCGCGTGCTGATGGCTTTGATCAGGTTCAGCAGGTCTTCCTGGGCGATATTGATGTCGTGGATGTCTTCGCGGTCGATGGGGGTGATGAAGGTCAGCGAGAGCTGCTTGGCGATATTGCGCGAGACAGAGTTGCCGCTCTCCTCAAGAAGGTTGATGGTCTTGCATTTGTTCTCGCAGTCCGTAAATTCCTGGAAGATGCAGTTCAAGGCGGCGACAGCTTCCGAAAGCTTGCCGTACTGTTCCATAAACAGATCGAAGAACTGGATTTCCTTTGGGAAAAAGCTGAAGCCCATGAACTCTCCTTTTGCCAGGCGTGGTCAGCGATACGGTCCTGCGGAGCGCCAATGCGTCACCCCGCGTCACTTGAATATATCTACCTTGCGTGAAGGATTCTGCCAAGCCCTAACCTTGGGTCAAGTTGATGCCAAAGACCGCATTTCTTGACAGTCCTGGCCGAATTGCGCAAAACTCTGTGATGATACAAAACATGGATGCGACGCTCTGTCTCTTTGAATGGAATTACTCTCTTGCAAATGGGGGCTGGGCTGATGAAACGAAAAAAGCCGCTCCCATTTGGAAGCGGCTTTTCAAGTCTTACGTGGTGGGTCACCAAGGAATCGAACCTTGAACCTCCGGATTAAGAGTCCGCTGCTCTACCAATTGAGCTAGTGACCCACGTTTGCGTCGGCGTCGTTGTCGTCGTCAGCGCGAAAAGGGGTCTACGCGGACGGGCATCCTTTGTC
>NZ_JAVHLD010000049.1 GCF_031082295.1 Humidesulfovibrio sp. | reverse complement strand
CATTTCTCCCCTTGACCGGGGTCCAGGGGCGGAGCCCCTGGCGGGGTCCGGGGGCGGCGCCCCTGGTGCCAGATATTTGCTCTAGCGGCTGGCCTTGGCCGCGCCGCTGGAGACAGGGCGGTAGATGACGCGCTCGTAGCTGTTGGAGATGGTGCGCGCCACGGGGCTGGGCAGGCCGAGGTCGCGCAGGCGGCAGTATACGTGCAGCGGGTTCAGGTAGTGCTGGGCGGCGGAGCCGTTCTTGCTGTTCATGACACTCTCTCCTGTTACTTCCCTTATCGGTGCAAGGGACGGGTCGCATTAGCCCAGGCCCAGGCGGGGCGCAAGGAGGCCGAACACAAAATCCGTAGCGGATACGAAGCGGCGCCACGTCCGCTCCGGCTTGCGCTTGCCGCGCGCTTGCCGTGCGCCCGGCAATGGCGTATGTGTTGCAGATACGGTGGAGGGTGTCCGCTATGGACTGGCTGTTTGCTGCGCATGTGCTCTGGTTTCTGACCGGCGCGGTCTTTCTCCTGGCGGAGATGGCCCTGCCCGGCTTCGTGCTGCTGTTCTTCGCCCTGGGGGCCTTTGCCGCGGCCTTTGCCGCCTGGGCGGGCCTGACTCTGGGCGGGCAGTTCCTAGTCTTCCTGGCCGTGTCCTTGGCCGGGGTGGGCCTCTTGCGGCGCATGTTCCTGCGCGTGTTCCAGGGCCGCGTGCACTCCCAGGCGCAGGATGCTCCCGGCCAGAGCGCCGGTCCCGGCGGCGAAGTGGGCGACGACGCTGCGGGCAAGCCGGCCGTGGTCACCAAGGCCATCCGCCCGGACGTGCCGGGCGAGATCAAGTTTCGGGGCAGCTTCTGGCGCGCGGAGGCGGCCGAACACATCGGCGAGGGCGAGAACGTCATCATCCTGGGTCTGACGAAACACGACACCGGCGCGTACACCGTGCGCCCGGCCGCAGGGGAGAAATAACATGGACGCAGGCGTCTTCATTCTCGTCATCCTGGCCGTGCTGGTCATCATCGTCTTCGCCAAGACCGCCGTTGTGGTGCCCCAGAAGTCGGAGTTCATCGTGGAGCGCCTGGGCAAGTACCACAACACCCTGGGCGCGGGCTTCCACATCCTCATCCCCTTCATCGACAGCCTGGCGTACAAGCGCTCCATGAAGGAGGAGGTGCTTGAGATTCCGCCCCAGGTCTGCATCACCCGCGACAACGTCTCCGTCTCCATCGACGGCGTGATCTACCTTGAGGTGCGCGACTCCAAGCTCTCCTGCTACGGCATCGAGAACTACTACCAGGCCTCCATCCAGCTGGCCCAGACGTCCCTGCGCTCGGCCATCGGCAAGATCGACCTGGACAAGACCTTCGAGACCCGCGAGGCCATCAACCACCAGGTCATCACCGCCGTGGACGAGGCCGCGCTGAACTGGGGCATCAAGGTGCTGCGCTACGAGATCAAGGACATCAACCCGCCCCCGGGCATCATGGCCGCCATGGAGCTGCAGGTGAAGGCAGAGCGCGAGAAGCGCGCCGAGATCGCCCGCAGCGAAGGCGAGCGCCAGGCCCGCATCAACATGGCCGAGGGCCAGCGCCAGCAGGCCATCAACGTGTCCGAGGGCGAGAAGCAGAAGCGCATCAACGAGGCGGAAGGCCGGGCCGGCGAGATCGAGATCGTGGCCACGGCCACGGCCGAGGGCATCCGCCGCGTGGCCGAGGCCCTGGAAGGCGCGGGCGGCATGGACGCCGCGCGCGTGCGCCTGGCCGAAAAGTACATCGCCGAGTTCGGCAACCTGGCCAAGCAGAACAATACGCTCATTCTTCCGGCCAACGTGGCCGATGTCGCCTCCCTCGTCGCCCAGGCCCTGGCCGTGGTGGACGGGGTGCGCGGCGGAAAATCCTTCGCCCAAACCGAATACGTCGCGCCGCCGCAGGCCTCCACAGGCTCTGGCGAGTAGCGCGCGGGAGATCACGCACAGATGACTGACGACACGACCAAGCCCGATGACATGTCCAAGACCGATGACATGACCAAGAGCGCCGACATGACCAAGAGCGCCGAGGCGGCGCCCAAGCAGCTGGTCCAGCCCTCCGGCCTGACCCAGGTCCAGAAGGCGCTGCTCTACGCCGAGCAGGCCACCCAGGCCAAGCCGGTGGAGGCCGTGGGCGTCATCGCCCCGGAGGACGCCCTGCCCGAGGTGCAGCTTAACGACCTGCCCGAGCCCATCCGCGAGGCCTGCGCCCGCGCCGGGTGGACCAAGCTCATGCCCGTGCAGGAGCAGTCCCTGCCCTACATGCTGAAAAAGCGCGACATCATGGTCCAGGCGCGCACAGGCTCCGGCAAGACCGGGGCCTTCCTGCTGCCCCTCATCGGCAGGCTCAAGGCCAGCCAGAACTCCTGCCAGGTGCTCATCCTGGTGCCCACCCGAGAGCTGGCCCAGCAGGTGGCGGCAGAGGCCACCGCCATCTTCGCGGGCACCGGCGTGGAGGCCGTGGCGGTGTACGGCGGCGTGGGCTACGGCGCGCAGTTGGAAGCCTTTGCGCGCGGCGCGCAGATCGTGGTCGGCACCCCTGGCCGCATCCTCGACCACCTGCTCAAGCGCTCGCTGTCGCTGGCCGAGCTCTCCACGCTGATCTTCGACGAGGCCGACCGCATGCTGTCCATCGGCTTCTACCCGGACATGAAGGACATCCAGCGCTACCTGCCCGCCTCCCGCGACGGTCGGCGCATCCACGCGGCCATGTTCTCGGCCACCTTCCCGCAGCAGGTGCTGCGCCTGGCGCAGGAGTTCCTGCACGAGCCGGGTCGGCTTTCCCTGTCCGAGGGCCAGGTCCACATCGCGGACATGACCCACGCCTTCTACGAGATCCCGGGCATGCAGAAAGACCGCGCCCTCATGCGCATCCTGGAGATGGAGTCCCCCGAATCGGCCATCATCTTCTGCAACACCAAGTCCGACGTGCACTACCTGACGGCGGTGCTGGGCCGCTTCGGCTACAACGCCGACGAGCTCTGCGCCGACCTGACCCAGGCCCGCCGCGACCAGGTGCTCACATCCGTGCGCCAGGGCCAGCTGCGCTTCCTCATCGCAACAGACGTCGCCGGACGCGGCATCGACATTCCGGGCCTGTCCCACGTGATCCTGTACAGCCCGCCGGAGAACCCCGAGAGCTACATCCACCGCGCAGGCCGCACGGGCCGCGCCGGGGCCGCGGGCACGGTCATCTCCCTGGTCGACGTCATGCAGAAGATGGAGCTGATGCGCATCGCGCGGCAGTACAGCATCCAGTTGCAGGAACGCCAGCTGCCCACCGAGGCCGACATCGCCGCCCACGTGGCCCAGCGGCTGACCACGGTGCTGGAGTCCAAGCTGCGTGCCAAGGACAGCCTGGAGCGCGAGCGCATGCGCCGCTTCACGGACATGGCCAAGGCCATGAGCCAGGACGAGGACCAGGTGCTGCTGCTGGCCATGCTGCTCGACCAGAGCTACCAGCGCGCCATGCACACGCCCCCGCCCCTGCCGGAAGGCAAGGCCCCAAGACGCCCGGAACCGGGCCGCCAGGAGCCCAGGCCGTCAGGCGGCTCGGGCGGCGGACGCCAGGGCGGACATGGCTCCAGCGGACACGGCTCGGGCGGGCAGGCGGGCGAAGGCCAGGGCGGCGACGCCCCCTCCGGCCAGGGCCGTCGCCGCCGCCGCAAGCGCTAGGGGACGACCGTGGCTGCACTGCCTCCGGCCCGCGCGGCCGCCCTGGACTGCCTGGCCTCCTGCCTGCTGGAAGGCCGCGACCTCCAGGCCGCGCTGGACACCGCGCTCCAGGCCGACCCGCTCTCCGACCGCGACTCCGGCCTGGTGACCGAGCTCGTCTACGGCTACTGCCGCCTCAAGGGCCGCGCCGAGGCGCTCCTGGCGCGCTTCCTCGACCCCAAGCGCAAGCTGCCGGAAGAGGCCATGCTGGCGCTCGGCCTGGCCGCCCACGAGATCATCCACCTGGACCGCGTGCCCGCCTACGCCAGCGTGAACTGGGCCGTGGACTGGGCCAAGGGCTACACCAAGGCCCACCTCTCCGGGCTGTTCAACGCCGTGCTGCGCAAGGTGGCCGACATGGCCCCGGAGGCGCGCACCATCGCCCCCTACCGCGAAAACGCGCGGGACGAGATCGAGGCCTTGTCGCGCTTCTACTCCTGCCCGGAGTGGATCGTGGAGCTGTGGCTCAAGGAATACCCGCGCGAGGAGGCGGCCCGCTTCCTGAAAGCCCAGGCCCGCCCGCCCGCCGTTGGGCTGGCCGTGGACGCGCGCGCGCCGGGCCTGACCGACCAGGGGGCCGAGGCCCTGGCGCTCAAGCTGGCCGGACATGCGGCCTGCCTGGGCCGCTCAGGCCTGGGCCTGGCCTTCGAGCCCGGCACGTCCCTCGCGGCGCTGGCCCAGGACCTTTCCCTGGCCCCGGAAGAGCTCTCCGCCCTGTACCGCCAAAGCTTTGCCGCGCGCGAGGCCCTGGCCGCGCTTGAACCCGCGGGCTGGAAAACCCCGGTCTGGGACGCCTGCGCCGGACGCGGCGGCAAGACCCGGCTGCTGCTGGAGGCGGGGCTCTCGCCGGTGCTGGCCAGCGACACCCACCAGGGGCGGCTCAAGGCCCTCTCGCACGAGCTTGCGCACTGCATCGACGACGGGCGGCTGACCGTGTTCCGCGCCCGGGCCGACGAACCCGTGGAGATGCCCGGCGGCATCCGGCCCGCGAGCATCCTCATCGACGCGCCCTGCACGGGCCTGGGCACGCTGTCGCGCCGCCCGGACATCAAGTGGAAGCGCACCCAGGGCGACGCCCAGAACCTCGCGCGGACCCAGGCTGCCATCCTGCGCCAGACCTTCGAGACGCTGGCGCCCGGCGGCACGCTCTTCTACGTCACCTGCACCATGAACCCGGACGAGAACCAGCGCCAGGTGGCTCGCTTCCTTGCGGAGCAGCCGGGGGCGCGCCAGGCCGGAACCTGGGCCACCGGGCCGGACGTGCCAACGGGCGAGTTCTTCTACGCCGCCACCCTGAAAAAGGTCGAGTAGACTACGCAAAAATCGGAGACCTCTTTACAGAACTTTCGGTCGCGGGTATCAATTGCGGTGGAGCACCAAAGACCATGAGCGCAAAGAAAAAGCCCGCCACCGCCGCTGACGCCGCCCCGGAGTACATCCCCGGCAGCGGCAGCGTCTTCCAGTCGGCCTTTGAGGCCAGCCTCGCGGTCATGTACCTGGTCGACCCCCAGACGGGAACCCTGCTCGACGCCAATCCCGCAGCCGAGGTCTTCTACGGCATCCCGCGGGCGGAGCTGCGGGGCCAGCCGCTCACGACCCTGTCCATCCTGCCCCTGCGCAAGATCAAGAGCCTCCTGGCCAGCATCCGCAAGCACGGCGGCGCACACTTCGCCAGCCAGCACAGGCTGAGGAACGGGGAAGTGCGCGACGTGGAAATCGACGCCACGTCCATCACCCTGCCCGGTGGACGCGCCAGCGTCTTCGTCATCCTCCACGACGTCACGGCCCGCGCCCAGGCAGAGCGCGCCCTGCTGGAACGCGAAGGCCTGCTCCAGGCCATCCTCGACTCCGCTGGCGACGGCATCGGCTTCAAGGACAAGAGCCACATCTACCGCGAGGCCAACCCGGCCTTCTGCCAGTTGCTCGCCCACAGCTGCCAGGAGGTGCTGGGCCGCAAGAGCTCGGACTTCTTCGACCGCCGCAAGAGCTCCCTGCATGTGGAAAGCGACCGCCGGGTCATGCGCGAGCGTGTGCCCGTGGTGTACGAAAGCGCCTTCACCGGGCCAAACGGAACCCGCACCCTGAGCGTGCACAAGGCCCCGGTCCTCGACGGCAAGGGCGACTGCCTGGGCGTGGTCTTCATCACCCACGACATCACCGAACAGCGCGCCGCGGAAGCCGCCCTGCGCCACTCCGAAGGCATGCTGCGGGCCATCCTCCAGTCCGCCCAGGACAGCATCAACGTCACCGACGCGGCGGGTATCTTCATCGAGGTCAACCAGGCCTTTTGCGAACTGGTGGCCAAGCCGCGCGAGGCCGTGCTGGGCCAGCCCCTCTCCGCCGTGTACGATCCCGAGGAGCTGCGCATCCAGCAGTCCACCCGCCAGCTGGTCCTGGACACCCAGGGGCCGGTGAATTTCACCCAGCGCATCAAGCGCCCCGGCCACGACTCCTGGGTCAACGTGGTCAAGACGCCGGTCGTCGACGTTGAGGGCCGCTGCCTGGGCGTGGTCAGCATGGGCCGCGACATCACCAGCCAGAAAACCAGCGAGATCGCCCTGCGCGAGAGCGAGCGGAGGTACTCCGTGCTGGTGCACCAGTCCCCGGTGGGCGTTTTCGAGACCGACGCCAAGGGGCGGCTGACCTTCGCCAACGACCGCATGTTGCGCCTGGCGGGCAGGACGCTGGAACAGATGCTCGGCACGGAATGGCTGACCTGCATCCACCCCGAGGGACGCCAGGAGTTCGTGCACAGCTGGCACAAAGCCTTGTCCGCCCGGCGCGAGTTTTCCGCCGAGACGCGCCTGCGCACCCCGCGCGGCGTGGTCCAGTGGGTCTCCGTGCTCATCCGCCCCATGCGCGACTCCTCCAGCCGGGTCATAGGCTACCTGGGCGCCCTGAGCGACATAAGCGAGCGAAAGAAGGCCGAGGCCCTGCGCGAGGACGTGGACAAGGTCATCCGCCACGACCTGAAGAGCCCCCTGGGCGCCATGGGCAACGCCGCGGAACTCCTGGAGATGCTAGGCCCCCTCAACCCCGAGCAGGCCCAGGTGCTTACCGAGCTGCGCGCCCTGTCCAAACGCATGCACGGCCTCGTCAGCCTCTCGCTCGACCTGCGTGCCATGGAGACCGGGCGCTACGTGCTCGACCCGGTGACGCTTGACCTCGGCGCCCTCATCAAGGCGCTGCGCATGGAGCTGCGGCCCCACACCGAAGGCAAGGACCTCCGGCTGCGCATAGAGCTGGAGGGCGACGGCCCGCTCCTGGTGGTGGGCGAACGCAGGCTGGTGGACACGGTGTTCGTGAATCTGCTGAAGAACGCCGCCGAGGCCTCGCCAGAGGGAGAAGAGATTCTGGTGCGGCTGCGGGCGGAGGCGGGGCAGGCCGTGGTCACGCTGCACAACAAGGGCGCGGTGCCGCCAGACATCCGCGAGCGCTTCTTTGAGAAATACGCCACCTCGGGCAAGGTTCACGGCACTGGCCTGGGCACCTACTCGGCCCGGCTCATGGTGCGCGCCCTGGGCGGCGCCATCGAAGTCGACACCTCCGAGCCCGACGCCACCACCTTGGTGGTGAGCCTGCCCCTGGCCGAGCAGGACCGTCCGGCCGTCTAGCCTTCCGGCAATCCCACCGCGCCCGCGCGCACCAGCGCCAGCACCTCGTCCACCGGCATTGGCAGGGCGAAGAGGTAACCCTGGCCCAGGGTGCAGCCCATGGCCATCAGCTCCGCGCGCTGCTGGGGCGTTTCCACGCCCTCGGCCACCACGCCCATGCCCAGCCCGGAGGCCAGCGACACCACCGCCTGCACCACGCGCAGGCTCTGGCGCCCAGGCTCCAGGCACGCTACGAAGCGCATGTCCACCTTGAGGACATCGATGGGATACTGCTGCAGGGAGAAGAGCGAGGAGTAGCCGGTGCCGAAGTCGTCAAGCGCGATGCGCAACCCGCTCTCGCGCAGTTGCCAAAGCTTCCGGGCGGCGTTGCGCGGATCGTTCATGAGCTCGGTCTCGGAGAGCTCCACCAGCACGCTGCCCGGCGACACCCCGGCCGCCGCCGAGGCCTGGGCCAGAAGCGCAGCCAAGTCGCCCTGGCCGAACTGCCGCCCGGAGACGTTCACGTGCAGGGGCAGGGGCTCGCCGCCGGTCGAGAGCTTTTGCCACTGGGCGGCGTCCTGGCAGGCCTGGTCAAGCACCCACTGGCCCAACTGCAGCATGAGCCCGCACTCCTCCGCCGCGGCCAGGAACTCCGACGGAGCCAGCAGGCCGCGCGTCTCGTGCCGCCAGCGCAGCAGGGCTTCCAGACCCTTGAGCTCGCCGGTCCTCATGTCCACGATGGGCTGGTAGAAGAGTTCGAACTGCCCACGCTCCACGCCGAGCCGCAGCTCGGTCTCAAGCGTCATGTGCCGCATGGCCTTTTCCCGCAGGCCGGAATGGAAGACCTTGTAGCGGCTGCGCCCCAGGTCCTTGGCCCGGTACATGGCGATGTCCGCGTCGCGCAGCAGGTCGTCCGTGGTCTGGTGCTCCCCGGAGGAGAAGACGATGCCGATGGAGGCCGTGGTGTGGATGTCGCGGCCGCCCACCTGCACCGGGTGGCTCACGTCCTCCAGGATGCGGCTGGCGATGCGGATGGCGTCGCGCGGGGCGCCGATGCCGTCCAGGAGCACCACGAACTCATCTCCGCCCAGGCGGGCCACGGTGTCCACGTCGCGCACGACGGCCTCCAGCCTGCGGGCCACGGTGGTCAGCAGCGCGTCGCCCACAAGATGCCCCAGGGTGTCGTTGATGCGCTTGAAGCGGTCCAGGTCGAGCAGGAGCACGGCCAGGCGGTGTTCCGGGCTGCGCAGCGAGCGCTTGAGCGCGTGCTCCAGCCGGTTGCCGAACAACGCGCGGTTGGCCAGGCCGGTCAGGGTGTCGTGCAGGGCGTGGTGCGAAAGCTTCTTCTGGGTCTTCACGCGCTCCGTCACGTCGCGGATGCTCTCAATGGCCCCGATGACCTCGCCCTCGCTGTTGAACAGCGGCGTGGCGATGGCCGAAAGGTGCACGGGCCGCCCGCGCAGGTTCGGCACGGCGATCTCCGCCCGCAGGGTGCTGCCCGCGCGCACCACGTTGGGGTAGTACTGCTCCAGCAGCGGGTTGTCCGGGTCGGTGTTCAGCACCATGTCGATGAGCGTGACCCTGCGCTCGCCATAGAACGGCTCGCTGTAGGCGAAGTCGCCTTGCCCGAGCATCTGATGCGCGGGCACGCCGGTGATCTCCACGATGGCCCGGTTCCAGGCGATGACGCGACCCGTGCGGTCGATGACGAAGGTGGCGTCGGGCAGGAAGTCCAGAATGTCCATGAAGCGCTGCTCGGATTCCCTGAGCATGCGCTCCGCGTGGTGGCGCTCCTCTATCTCGCGGGTGAGGGAGCGGTTGCGCTGCGTCAGCTCGATGGTGCGCGCCTCGACCACGCCCTCCAGCTCCTGGTTGAACCGCGCCAGCTTCTCGTAGCTCGCCTCCATCTCGCGCGCGTAGGAGTCCTTGATCTCCAGCGCGCTGATGATGCCGCTGCGCGCGGCCTCCATGTGCTCGGCCATCTCGTTGAAGCCCCGGGCCAAGGCGCCAAGCTCGTCCTCCCGGACCACCTCCACGCGCGTGCTGAGCCGCCCCTCGGCCAGCGCCTGGATGGCCTCGCGCAGGGCATGGATGGGCCGAGTGAAGGAGTTGGCCACCATGAAGCCCAGGGCCAGGGCCAGCAGCAGGGCCACGACCACGGAAACAAGCACCAGCCTGCCGGTGTCGCGGTTGCCCTGGCGGATGTCGTCATCGTCCATCAGCGCGATGAGTGTGGCCACCGCCCTGCCCTGGTTGTCGCGCAGGGGGGCCGCCGCCATGGCGTAGGATCCGCCTGGCCCGCGCCGAATGCCCAGGCTGGCGGCCTGCTCCTCCAGCTCCTGGCCGCCTGGCGCGGGCAGGTCGAGACCGGAGTCCACCGCCGCGCCCTGGTCGTCCACCAGGGTGCTCGCGAAGCGGCCGCCCCCTTCCCAGCGCAGGGCGAAGTCCGCGCGCACCTGGTCTTTCAAGGCCGTGAGCTGCGTCACGCCGATGGGATAGGTGACGGCCACCACGCCCTCCACCTGCATGGTGCCCGGCTTGAGCACCGGCGCATAGGCCCGGATGCACAGCCCCGAGTCCTCGGCATAGAAATCCGTGCTGCCGACGAGATCCAGCGCGTTTCTGAGCGCCGGATTCTCTGGCGGCGTGCCGGGAACCTGGCCCAGGTCGCTGCCGGAGCCGAAACCGGAGACGGCCACGCGTCGCCCGTCCTTGTCGAAGACCTCCACCACCCCAAGGAACCACAGGGAGCGGGCCTCCTCCAGCAGATTCTGCATGGCGGGAGAGTCCACGCCGCCGCGCACCTCGGAAAGGCTGGCCAGATGCCGGGCGGTGGTTTCGGCCTGGCGGGCAAGCCGCAGGAGGGAGTTCTGGGCCTCGGCCAGGGCGGCCATGGCCTGGCCGTTCAGGTCATCTTCCATGCGCCGCAGGTGGATGGACATGTTGACGATGGTGGCCAGGGACACGGCGGCCAGAATGACCAGCAGGAGCAGGGCCACGAGCCGGTTGCGCACGCTTCTGCGCAGGCAGGCGGGAAGGCTTGGCCGCAAGCTCACACAGCTACTCCCAGTAGGCCTTGGCAAAACGTATGGTGGCCCCTGTGGGCTGCAGGACGACGCCCTTGAGGCCTTCGCGCAGGGCCACGGTGTCACGGGCGTGGGCCAGGGGCACGCCGGGGGCCTCCGCCGCCACAAGGGCCAAGGCCTGCCGGAACAGCAGGATGCGCTCGCCCTCGTCGCGGCTGGCCTCGGCGCGGTTCAGCAAGGCCATGAAGGGCTCGTTGCGCCAGCGGGAGAAATTGCCGCGCGAGTCCGCGCCGAGCTTGTAGCGCAGGAACTCGTGGGGATTCGGCGCGTCGAAGGTCCAGCCCGCCAGGCAAAGGTCGTGATCGCCCCGGGCGGCGACGGACACGTAGTCGGCCCAGGACACGGTGACGATGCGCACACGGATGCCCACCCCGGCCAGCGCCTGGCTGATTGCCTGGGCCATGCGCCTGGGCTCCGGCAGATAGGGACGGGGGATGTCCATGACCTGCAGGGTGGCCTCGAAGCCCTTGGACAGGCCCTCCTGGGCCAGCAGCTTGCGAGCCAGGGCCTGATCGCCCCGGGTGTTCGGCTCGGCCGGCGCGTAGCCGGTGTCCACCAGGGCCGGCGGCAGCATGCAGGAGGCGGGAACCCCGGCGGAGCCGTAGACCAGCCGGGTCAGGGCCTCGCGATCGAGCGCCGCGTGGACGGCCCGGCGCACCCCGACCTTGCGGAACAGCCCGCGCTGGGTGTTGAAGGCCAGGTAGGCGATGTTCAGCCCGGCCACGCGCATGAGCTGCACGCCGGGCATCTTTTCAAGAAGCGGCAGGTCCGAGGGCGGAATGCCGGTCATGGCGTCGGCGCGGCGGGTCTGAAACTCCATGAAGCGCGCCCCGGCGCTGGGCATGTTGCGCAGCACCACGCGCTCCAGGCGCGGCGGTCCGCCCCAGTAGTCCGGGTTGCGCGCCAGGGTGATGGACTCGCCCTTGCGCCACTCCACGAAGACGAACGGCCCGGTGCCCACGGGATGGCTGGCGATGTCGGGCCCCCAGCTGGCCAGCGCCTTGGGGCTCACGATGGGCGCCTGGGACGCGGCCAGGGAATACAGCAGGGAGGCCGAGGGCCTGGTGAGGCGGATGCGCAGGGTATGGTCGTCCAGGGCCTCGGCCCCGGCCACGTGCTCGAACAGCGCCTTGGCCGTGATCATGCCCGGCGCGTGATAGGGATGCGCAGGGTCGATCTGCCGCATGATGGAGATGGCCGCGGCCTGGGCGTTCATGGGGCTGCCGTCGTGAAACTTCACGCCCTTGCGGATGTGGAAGGTCCATTCCCGGCCATCGGGCGAAACCGTCCAGGACTCCGCCAGCAGGGGCTCCACCTGCAGACCTCCGTCCTTCATGCGCACCAGCCCCTCGCAGATCTGGCCGACCACCAGGGTCGACTCGGTATCCGTGGCCCGCGCGGGGTCCAGGGTCAGGGAATCGCCGCCGCGCACCAGGACCAGGCTGCGCGCCTGGTCGGACGCCAGGGCCGGGGCCGGACCAAGGAGAAGGCACGCAAGAGCCAGAAGAAGGAGCGCGGAGAGCCGCGCGTGGAGCATCATCGGAACCCCGCCTTGGCGAAACGGATGACGCCGGACTGGTGGTTGACGACGCCCTGGACATGCCTGCTGAAGGCCAGGGTCTGGTTGGCGTGGGCCAGGGGCACAAGCGGCGCCTCGCGCCCGGCGATGTCCTGCACCTGGGCGAAGAGCGCGTCGCGGGTTCTCTCATCCGCGTTGGCGCGGGCCTGGGCCAGCAGGTCGTGCACCTGCTGGTTGCGGTAAAAGCTGATGTTGGAGGCGTGCGGCTTCACCGCGTTGTCCTGGTCCAGCAGGTGTCCCAGGATGTCGCTGGCGTCGCCGGTGCTGACCCAGCCGAGCAGGCAGAGGTCGTGCTCCCCGGCGTAGGCCTTGGCCAGGTAGGCGGCCCAGTCGAAGGTGACGATCTTGGCGCGGATGCCCACGCTCGCAAGATTCTCCTGGATGAAGCGGGCGATCATGTCCGGCTGGGGCATGTACGGCCGCGACACGGGCATGGCCCAGAGGGTGGTCTCAAAGCCCTTGGGCAGCCCTGCCTCCCGCAGCAACTTTCGGGACAGGGCCGGGTCGTACGCCATTTCCGGCGCCTTGGGGTTGAAGCCCTGCATGCTCGGCGGCACCAGGGTGCGGGCCTGGGAGGCCATGCCCAGGTAGACGCTCTTGACCAGGGCCGGGCGGTTGATGGCGTGGGCGATGGCCAGCCGCACCTTGGGGTTGTTCAGGGGCGGGCGCTCGTTGTTCATGGCCAGATAGCCCACGTTCATGCCGGGCCGGGCATCCAGCGCCAGGACCGGGTTGCGGCGCACCTCCACCTGCTGCTCCGGGGTCAGGGCGTCCATCACCTGGATGCTCCCGGCGCGCAGCTCCAGCATGCGCACCTTGGGATCGCGCACCACCTTGAAGACCAGGGCGTCGATCTTCGGCGCGCCGCCAAAATACTTCGCGTTGGGAGCGAGCACGATGCGCTCGTCCTTCACCCAGGACGAAAACACGAAGGGGCCGGTGCCCACGGGGCGCTTGTCGAACTCGTCGCCCAGGGACTTCACCGCCGCCGGGCTGACGATGTAGGCCGAGTGCCGCGCAAGGGCCGAGAGAAACAGTGGGTCCGGCGCCTTCAGGGTGATGCGCAAAGTGTGCGGGCCAATGGCCTCCACAGCGCGCACGCCCTTGAGGGTGGCGTCCATCTTGCTGAACTGGGGCCGGTAATAGGGGTGGGCCGGGTCGATCTTGCGCAGGAGCGAGAAGCGCGCAGCCTGGGCGTCAAGCTCCGTGCCGTCGTGGAAGTGGACCCCCTGCCGCAGGCGGAAGGTATAGACCAGCCCGCCGTCCGTCACTTCCCAGGACTGGGCCAGGGCGGGCTCGATGCGCGTGGAGTCGTCCCGGTAGCGCACCAGACCGTCGAAGATGTTCTCGATGACCATGGCCGACTCGTTGTCCAGGAACTTGGCCGGATCGAGGAAGGTGGCGTCGGCGCTGCGGCCGAAGACCAGGGACTTGTGCCTGGGCTCGGCGGCCAGCTGTTCACCCGCGAGCAATAGCGCCAGCAGGGCTGCGATGACGGTGGTGAAGCGCACGGGATGTCCTCCATGAAAACGGGGCGCATGCCTGCTCGAGCCCGAGGGGGGAGCCTCCGTTACATCGTGCCCCAGGCAGGAAAAAAAATCCAGCATAAAAGCGGAGACTTGTGCCAATTCGTTAATAGGTTTTCCCTATTTGACAAATAGACACAATGGAAATATTCGCTCAGGCAACGTGCTGTTTTGGCGCAGGATTTCTCACGGCATTCCGCGTAGCGGCACGACACAAGGGGGGGTCTAATGGAGAGCAAAAAGGGTCTGTTCACAGGGAAAGGTGAGATTCTGGTCGCCGGCGCCGTCATCGGCCTGGCTGCGGTGCTGCTGCAATATGCCGGGAATCCGGCCAACATGGGCGTGTGCGTGGCATGCTTCCTGCGCGACATCGCAGGCGCGCTCGGCCTGCACCGGGCCGCGCCCGTGCAGTACCTGCGCCCGGAGATTCCGGCCTTCGTGCTGGGCTCCCTGGCGGCGGCCATGGTCGGCGGAGAGTTCCGCGCGCGCGCAGGCTCCGCGCCCATGCTGCGCTTCTTTCTGGGCATGGCCGCCATGGCCGGGGCGCTGGTGTTCCTGGGCTGCCCGTGGCGCGTGCTGCTGCGCCTGGCCGGGGGCGACGGCAACGCGCTGTTCGGCCTGGCCGGGCTTTTGAGCGGCATCTTCGTCGGCCACCGCTTCTACAAGGCCGGATTCGCCCTGCCCGCCAGCCAGGGGCAGTCGACCCTCTCGGGCCTGGCCCTGCCCCTGTGCGCCCTGGGCCTGCTGGCCGCGCGCTTCTTCCTCTCGCCCGATCCCGAAACCGGAGCGCTGGGCTGGCTATGGGCCTCGGCCAAGGGACCGGGCGCGGCCCACGCGCCGCTGCTGGCCTCCGTCGGCGTCGGCCTCTTGATCGGCGTGCTGGCCCAGCGCAGCCGCTTCTGCACCGTGGGCTCCCTGCGCGAGCTGTTCACCCTGCGCCAGATGCACCTCATCTACGGCGTGGCCACCTTCCTGCTGGCTGCGTTCCTCGGCAACCTGGTGCTGGGCCAGTTCCACCCCGGCTTCGAGGGCCAGCCCGTGGCCCACAGCGCATCGCTCTGGAACTACCTGGGCATGCTGGTGGCGGGCCTGGCCTTTTCTCTGGCCGGAGGCTGCCCGGGCCGCCAGCTGATCCTGGCGGGCGAAGGCAGCAACGACGCCGGAGCCTTTGTGCTGGGCATGCTGGCCGCTGGCGCCCTGGCCCACAACATGGGCTGGGCCAGCTCGCCCGCCGGCCCCGGCCCCAACGCCTTGGCCGTCATCGTGGTGGGGCTTGGCTTCTGCCTGGCCGTGGGCTTCTTAAACCGCAAGCGCGCCTAGCGCTCGACGCACGAAACAACGGCCCGGCGGGATGCTCTCCTGCCGGGCCGTTCGCGTTTTCCAAAGGGAGGGCGCGGGCGCTAGAGCCGGACCACGCGCAGGATGCCAAGCACCAGGCCGATGGAGCCCAGGTCCACGTTGTAGTTGCACAGGGCCATGGCCGTCAGCAGGCTCCACAGGTAGACCAGGGCGCTGCCGCCGAAGAACAGGGCCAAAAGGCCCGAGGCGAAGCTGGCCATGCCCCAGACATCGAAGAGCTGGCCCCAGAGCACGCCCTGGCGCAGGGCCAGCAGCAGCGGCCCGTCATTTCCCGCGCCCACGGGCGTGTCCACCACGTAGATGCGGAAATAGAAGCAGCCCACGTAGGTCAACAGGAAGATGCAGGTGGCCAGCAGGGTCTTGCGCGACACGGGGACCTCTTCATAATAGATGGAGTGCGGACGCCTGTCTGTGCCGTCCCGGCGTCGCGCTGTCAAGACCGGCGGTTGCCCTCGGCCCGGATTGCGCCTAGTTTGTGCCGCGAGAGGTGCCAGATGCGTTTTTCCGTTCCGGCGATTCCTGCGGCTTTGTGCGCCGCGCTCCTGCTGACGGCGCTCTGCGCCTGCGCCCCGCAGGCCTCTCCGCCCCTGGCCGCGTCGTCCATGGCCGTGCAGCCGCGCGCGGAGCGCTCCGCGCCG
>NZ_JAVHLD010000048.1 GCF_031082295.1 Humidesulfovibrio sp. | reverse complement strand
CCCCGAAAGCCGAAAGGGCTGTTTCAGGTTCCTCCTGAAACAGCCCTTTCGGCGTACTGGGGAGTCCAGAGGGCCTCAGGCCCTTTGGCGGCGGCCAGGGGCGGCGCCCCCCCCTGGGTGCATGCCCTATTCTTGTCCTAGCGCCGTCTGCGGGCTTTGGGGACGCCGGAGTCCGCTTCTGCGGGAATGCCGTCGCCGGGCTGGAGCTGCGGGGCGATTTGCGCGCCGTGCTGTTGGCCGAGGGAGGCGAGCCGCGCGACGATGACTTCAGGGTTGGGGTAGGTGTCCTTGAGGGAGAGCAGGATCTCTCTTGCTTTGGGGATGTTGCGTTGGGCCTCGTAGGCGTCGGCCAGCAGGTAGGCGCTCATGACCTTGACGTCCTGCGGCGCTTTTTCCAGCGCCTGGATCTCATCAAGGATGGTGATGGCCTTGGCCCATTGCCAGGAGAGGGACAGGGTCTGCGCCATCTCGTACATGGCGCGGCTCTTGGTTTCCACGTCCTTGGCCTGGGACACGCACTGGGTCAGCAGCTCCAGGGCCAGGTCGTGCTTGCCAAGGGCGCGGTTGGCCACGGCCATGCGCATCTGCGCCTGGACGGCCTTGACGGCGTCGCCGCCGCTGGTGTCGAGGCAGCGCCCCCAGGCGTCCAGGGCCTTCTTGCGCAGTCCTTGGAGCTCGTAGAGTTCGCCCAGGCGGAACAGAAGCGGCCAGTTCACTTCTGGCCTGCTGTTGTATTCGAGGGTGGCGGTTTCGAGCAGGGTCACGGCCTTGGCCATGTCGCCCTTGACGCCGCTGGCGATCTCCACCAGGCGCGTCCAGGCTTCCAGGCGGTGCTTGCCCTGGGGATCGGACTGGAGGTAGCGCTCGTAGGCTGTCTCGGCCTCCAGGAAGTAGCCCCCGGCGTAGGCATCGCGCGCGATGGCCAGGTCCAGGGCGGAGCCGCTGGGCGCGCCCCGGTCGCAGGCCAGCAGGCCGACAACCAGGGCGCACGCCAGAAGGCTCGCGAGCAGTCGTGAGCGCGGCGCGCTCATGCGTCCGCCCGCTAATCCTCGGTGGGAGGCATCTCTTCCTCCACGCCGTCCACGGATTCCAGGCCGTCGCGCTGGACCAGGTCGAACCCGGCCACGACCTCGCCGCCGGCCAGGCGCACCAGGCGCACGCCCTGCGTGGCGCGGCCCAGGTTCAAGCTCACCTGCTCCACGGGGAAGCGCACGATCTTGTTGGCGGAGGAGAGCACGACCATCTGGTCGGTCTCGGCCACCATGACGGCGCCCATGACCTTGCCGGTCTTGTCGGTGACGCGCATGTTGATGATGCCCATGCCGCCGCGAGACTGCGCCCGGTACTGGTCGAGCGGGGTGCGCTTGCCGTAGCCCAGGTCGCTGACGGTGAGCACCTGTTCGCGGTCCGGGTCGCCGGTGACGACGCCGGCCATGACACGGTCCTTGCCGCGCAGGGCGATGCCCTTGACGCCCGCGGCGGTGCGGCCCATGGGCCGGACCTCCTCCACCGGGAAGCGGATGGCCTTGCCCTGCTCGGTGATGAGCAGCACGTGGGCCTCGTCGCGCACGTCGCAGACCATGATGAGCTCGTCGCCTTCCTTGAGGGTGACGGCACGGATGCCGCTTGAGCGGGTGTTGGCGTAGAGCGCGGAGGAGGTGCGCTTGACCATGCCCCGGCGGGTGACGAAGAGGAACTGGCGGTCCTCCAGGAACTCGCGCAGGGTGATGGCGGTGGCGATGTACTCGTCCTTGTCCAGGGGCACCAGGTTGGCGATGTGCGCGCCCTTGGCGTAGCGTCCGGCCTCGGGCACCTGGTGGGCCTTCATCTGGTACATGCGGCCCTGGTTGGTGAACAGCAGCAGGTGCTGGTGGTTGCTGGTCAAGAGGAAGGTGTGCACGAAGTCGCCGTCGGCGGTGCTCACGCCCGCTATGCCCTTTCCGCCGCGCTTCTGCTGCTGGTAGTTGGAGAGGTTGGTGCGCTTGATGTAGCCGCGGCGCGACAGGGTGATGACGGCCTCGTCGTCGGGGATCAGGTCCTCGATGGCGATGTCGGTGGCTTCCTCGGCCACGATCTGGCTCTTGCGCTCGGTGGCGTAGCCCTCGCTCACTTCCTTCAGTTCATCGCGGATGACGCCGCGCAGCACGGCCTCGTCGGCCAGGATGCTCTTAAGCCAGGCGATGAGCTTGCCCAGCTCCTTCAGTTCGTCGAGGAGCTTCTCGCGCTCCATGTTGGTCAGGCGCTGCAGGCGCATATCCAGGATGGCCTGGGACTGGATCTCGGTGAGCTCGAAGCGCTCCATGAGTCCGGCCTTGGCCTCCACGGCGCTCTTGCTGGCGCGGATGAGGGCCACGACCTCGTCGATGTGGTCCAGCGCGATCTTGAGGCCTTCCAGCACATGGGCGCGCGCCAGGCTCTTGTCCAGGTCGAACTGGGTGCGGCGGATGATGACCTCGCGCCGGTGCTCCAGGAAGTAGGACAGGATCTGCTTGACGTTCAGCAGCATGGGCCGGTTGCCCACCACGGCCATCATGTTGATGCCGAAGGAGGTCTCGAGCGGGGTGAACTTGTAGAGCGCGTTGATGACGATGTCGGCGATGGCGCCGCGCTTGAGCTCCAGCACGATGCGGATGCCCTTGCGGTCGGACTCGTCGCGCAGGTCGACGACGCCGTCGATCTTCTTGTCGTTGACCAGCGCCGCGATCTTCTCCACCAGGCTCGACTTGTTGAGGGCGAAAGGGATCTCGGTGATGACGACGTTTTCCTTGCCGCCCTTCTTGGCTTCCTCCACGTGGACCACGCCGCGCATCTTGATGCTGCCGCGCCCGGTCAGGTAGGCCTCGGCCAGGCCGCGCCCAGTGAAGACGATGCCGCCGGTGGGGAAGTCCGGGCCCTTGATCATGGGCAGCAGGTCGCGCGGGCCGCAGTTGGGGTTGTCCAGCACGTGGAGCGTGGCCTCGATGAGCTCGCCCAGGTTGTGCGGCGGGATGTTGGTGGCCATGCCCACCGCGATGCCCGTGGTGCCGTTCAGGAGCAGGTTCGGCACCTTGGCCGGCAGCACCGAGGGCTCTTCCATGGTGTTGTCGTAGTTGGGCCGGAAGTCCACGGTCTTCTTCTCGATGTCGCCCAGGAACTCGCTGGCCAGCTTGCTCATGCGCACTTCGGTGTAACGCATGGCCGCCGCGGCGTCGCCGTCGATGGAGCCGAAGTTGCCCTGGCCGTCGACGAGGGTGTCGCGCATGGAGAACTGCTGGGCCATGCGCACGAGGGCGTCGTAGACGGCCGTATCGCCGTGCGGGTGGTACTTGCCGATGACGTCGCCGACCACGCGGGCCGACTTCTTGTAGGCGCGGTTGTAGGAGTTCCCCAGCTCGTGCATGGCGAACAGGATGCGCCGGTGCACGGGCTTCAGGCCGTCGCGCACGTCCGGGATGGCGCGGCCGACGATGACCGAGAGCGAATACTCCAGGTAGGATTTCTGCATCTCGCGTTCAATGGTGACGTTCTGACTCACGTATATCCTCCGTATGTGGCGGGGCGGGTGGAACCGGGAGCAGAGGCTGCCGCCTCCACCCCAGGACCCCCATCTCCGCCAGGGGGCCTGAGGCCCTTGGACTCCCCGAAGGGCTGGTCAAAGGGAAACAGGTCAACTTCAATTATCCACAAAGAACATCAACAACTCGGGATTCTCAAGAGACTCGCCCCTTGAGCGTGGGCTCGGGGGCAGCGCCCCCGGCTCTTCCGTCCCTAGATATCCAAGTCTTCCACGGCCATGGCGTTTCTTTCGATGAACTCGCGGCGCGGGGTGACGGAGTCGCCCATGAGGTCGCCGAAGATGCGGTCGGCCTCCTCCGCGTCGGCGATCTTAACCTGCAGAAGCGTGCGCTTTTCCGGGTCCATTGTGGTCTGCCACAGCTGTTCCGGGTTCATTTCGCCCAGACCCTTGTAGCGCTGGACCGTGTAGCCGCGGTGCGACTCTTCGAGCACCAGGGCCAGCAGGTTGAAGAACCCGCTGACGCGCAGCTCCGTGCCATCCGCCCGCACCAGCGAGAAGTTCTCGCCTCCGCAGTCCGTGCTGATCTTGAGGTAGATTTCATGCGCCTTCAGGTAGGTCTTGGAGGCGAAGAAATCCACCGCCAGGCGCGTACGGTGGCCGTTGGCGCTGGTGAACACCACAAAGATGCGGCGCTCGTTCTCGTCTTCCTCAACCTCGAGCACGGCCTTGAACCCCGCGGCCAGGGCCGGGCCGACCAGGTCGTCCAGGCTGTGGGCGGCGGCCTCGATCATGGGCTGCACCGAGTTCTCCACGGGCTGGCCGTCCTCGTCCAGCAGCGGGGTCTCCGCGGCGATCTGCGTCAGGGCTGCGGCCGTGAAGTCCTGCGGCTGCACCAGCGCCGCCTGGACCATCGCCATGAACAGCGCCTCCTCGATGCCCATGTGCAGGGCGTCGCGCACGCGATCCTTCAACTGGCGCACGGCGTCGAGCAGCTTGCGCAGGTCCTTGCCGGTGAACTCGCGGGGCTCAACGCCGCCGTCGCCCTCGGGCAAGGAGCGCGCGGTGAGCGCCTTCTCGGCCTGGGAGAGCAGGAAGGCGTGCAGCTCCTTCTCGTCCTTGATGTACTTTTCGAACTTGCCCTTGTGCGCGCGGAACAGCGGCGGCTGGGCGATGTAGATGTTGCCCCGGTCGAGGAGCTCGCGGTACTGGCGGAAGAAGAACGTGAGCAGCAGCGTGCGAATGTGGCTGCCGTCCACGTCGGCGTCCGTCATGATGACGATCTTGTGGTAGCGCAGGCGGTTCCAGTCCGGTCCCTGCTCGTCGTCCAGGCCGGTGCCCGGCACGCCCACGCCCATGGCGGTGATGAGCGCGCGGATTTCCTTGTTGCCGAGCATCTTGTCGTAACGGGTCTTCTCCACGTTCAGGATCTTGCCGCGCAGGGGCAGGATGGCCTGGATGCGGGGGTTTCGGCCCTGTTTGGCCGAACCGCCTGCGGAGTCGCCCTCGACGATGAATATTTCACTCTCGGTGGGGTCCTTGCTCTGGCAGTCGGCCAGCTTGCCGGGCAGGGCGTTGTCCGACAACGCGCCCTTGCGCCGCACCAGGTCTCTCGCCTTGCGGGCGGCCTCGCGTGCGCGGGCGGCGTCCACCACCTTCTCGATGATGTTCTTGGCCTCCTTGGGGTTCTCCTCAAGGAACATGGTGAGCTTCTCGTACACCAGCGTGGCCACCAGGCCCGCCACCTCGGAGTTGCCGAGCTTGGTCTTGGTCTGGCCCTCGAACTGCGGCATGGGCAGCTTCACGCTCACAACCGCTGTGAGGCCTTCGCGCACGTCCTCGCCGGAGAGCTTCTCCTTGAGCTTCTTGGAGAGGTCGGACTTCTGGATGTAGGTGTTCAGCGCGCGGGTGAGCGCGGTCTTGAAGCCCGCCAGGTGGGTGCCGCCCTCGACAGTGCGGATGTTGTTGGCGAAGGTCTGGACGTTTTCCTTGTAGCCCATGTTGTACTGCACCGCGATCTCGGTGACCACGGTGCCGTGCTCGCCGGAGTCGGAATCGCCGATGGCGTAGATCAGGTCGTGCACCGCGGTCTGGCCCTGGTTCAGGTCCTCCACGAAGGAGCGGATGCCGCCCTCGAACTTGAAGGAGTCCTTGTCGCCGGTGCGCTCGTCGGAGAACTCGATCTCCAGGCCCCGGTTCAGGTAGGCCAGCTCCTGCAGGCGCTTCTTCAGGATGGCGTACTCGTACTGGTTGGTCTCGAAGATCTCCTCGTCGGCCTTGAAGCGGATCTTGGTGCCGGTGCCGACGGCCTCGCCGATGTCCTCCACGGGGCCGGTGGGCACGCCGCGCACGTACGACTGGCGGTAGGACCGCCCGCCGCGCTTGACCGTTGCCGTGAGGCTCTCGGACAGGGCGTTGACGACGCTGACGCCGACGCCGTGCAGGCCGCCGGACACCTTGTAGGCGTTGTTGTCGAACTTGCCGCCCGCGTGCAGGATGGTCATGACGACTTCAAGCGCCGTCTTCTTCTCCTTGGGGTGCATGTCCACCGGGATGCCGCGTCCGTTGTCGGACACGGTGACGGAGTTGTCCATGTGCAGGGTGATGCGCACTCGCGTGCAGTGCCCGGCCATGGCCTCGTCGATGGAGTTGTCCACCACCTCGTAGACCAGGTGGTGCAGCCCGCGCACGTCGGTGGAGCCGATGTACATGGCCGGGCGCTTGCGCACCGCGGAGAGTCCCTCAAGAACAGTGATGCTGTCCGCTGTATATGCAGCGGCGTTTTTTTCCTTGTCTGTCATGGCTAGGCGTTTTCCTCGGCGTAGTAGGTCTCGTCCTGGATCATCATGGGCATGATGATGACGCTGTAGTTCTGGTCCTTGTCGCCGGCGATGCCGCAGGGGGCCTCGGGACCGGTGAGGATGAAGGTCACCTGCTCGGACGTGTAGTGCGAGAGTATCTCGATCAGGTTCCTGGTGGGGAAGGCGATGCGCTGCAGGTCGCCCTGGAAGGCGGCGCCAAGGGGCTCCTGGGCCGTGCCTACGTCCTGGCCCTGGCTGTAGAGCACCACCTCGCCCGGGCTGAACAGGAAGTACGTGCAGCGGTTGGAGTCGGTGTTGAAGATGCTGATGCGCTCCAGGGACTCCATGAGCTCGCCGCGGTGGACCGTCAGGCGCGAGGACTCGGGATCCTTCAGCTTGGACAGGAAGCCCTGGTAGTTGGGATACTGGTAGAACGACAGCGGCAGGCTGAAGGTTTCGCGGTGGTCGCCGGTGCGCAGGAACAGGCGTTTTTCGCCAAGGGAGAGCTCAATCTCCTCGCTTCCGAGCCATTTTTTAAGCTCAGTCAGGTACTTGCGCTGAATCAGCGCGCCCTCTCGCGGCAGCAGGTTGAATATGTCGTCGTTGACGAAGGTGAACATGGCGAACTGGTGGCCGTTCAGGCCGCAGACCTCCACGCGCTTGCCCTGGGCGTCCTGCTCGGGCTTCAGGTACAGGCAGGCGATGGCCTCCATGCTGTCCTCTTCGCTGATGCAGAAGGCTATCTTGTCGATGATCTCGTGCAGGAAGTCGCCGCTCCAGAAAACGGTGCCGGCTTCCGTCCCGCCTTCGGCAGGGGCGGCGTCGGGGAAGGGGGCGAAATCCTGGAACCACTCCGGCTCGTTGGCGGGCAGCTTGTACTTGCGGCTGCCTTGCTCCACCAAAACGTTCTTGCCCTCGGCGTCGGCCTTGAGGGTCATCTCCCCGGCGGGCAGCTTGCGCACCAGGTCGCAGAAGGCGCGGCCCTGCACGCCCACCCGGCCCGGCGTTTCCACCCTGGCCGGATACTCGCCGCAGAACTCGAGGCTCGAGTCAGTGGACATGATCTTCAGGCTGCCCTCGGCGGCCTCAAGCCAGATGCTGCGCAAAAACGCCGCGCCGGTCTTGGCCGGAATGATGCCCGCAGATTTCTGCAAGCCCTCAATGATCTCGTCCCGGTTCACCTTTACAAACATACATATTCTCCTTGGATGGCTTCTATGAGCAGGCCCGGTTTGTTCGAAACAGTGGCAACATCCTGGTTTTCAATGGCATTTTATATACATCGACTGTCGCTTCACAGGAACAGATTGTTGTTTCACGCGTCCTTGGAACAGCTCAGCCCGCTTGTCGACAACGAACCTTCAAATCTTTCAACAGCTGTTTCATTTCCTTCCCATCTTCTTGCAATTCTTTGATCTTTTTAACAGAGTAGATGACCGTGCTGTGGTCCTTGCCGCCAAAGGTGCGCCCGAGCACCGGGTAGGACTGGCCGAGCAGCTCCCGGCACAAAAACATGGCCACCTGGCGGGCCAGGGCGATGCCCTGCCGGCGATCCTCGCCCATGACGTCCTTGCGCTTCACCTGAAAGTGCTGGCACACGGTCTCGATGATGCTGTCCGCCGTCACCTTGGGCAGGTCGCGCTCCTCGGTGTTGGACAGGATATGGTCGAAGTCCCGCGCGGAGATGTCCTTCCTGACCAGCTCGCGGAAGGCCAGCAGCTTGATGAGGATGCCGTTCAACGCGCGGAAGTTCTGGAAGCGCTGCGCCAGGATCAGGATCTGCTCCTTGGACAGCGGCAGCTTCTTGGCCCGGACGCGCTCCTGGATGAGCGCCACGCGGATCTCCATGTCCGGCTGCTTGAGGCTCACAACCAGGCCGCCCTCCAGGCGCGAGCGCAGGGCCGGGATGAGGTCCTCGTAGGCTCCGATGCGGTCCTGGCAGGTGAAAACCATCTGCCGCTTGCCGTCGTGGAACTGGTTGAACAGCAGCAGCAGCTCCTGCTGGAGCCGTTCGTCCCCGGCCAGCCAGTGGATGTCGTCGACCAGGAGGAACTGGTGCGTGCTCACGTGGGCGCGGGCAGCCAGCTGGTCGCTCTGCGACAAAAGCTCGCGCAGTCCCTCGCCCGTGGTCACCAGGATTTCGGACAGGGGCTGGTTCTTGGCGATCTCGTTGGCGATGGCCTTCAGAAGATGGCTCTTGCCCGACCCGGATTTGCCGCAGATGACAAAGGGGTTGAACTGGGCCATGCCGTCGCGGGCAACTTGGCGCGCCGTCTCCAGCGGGAAATAGTTCTTCGAGTTGGTCAGGAAGCTCTCGAAGCTGTACTGCGCGTCAAAGGGGAAGCTGAGCTTCCTGGGCGCGGGCTCCACCCCTTCGGCGCAGGACCGCCGCAGACCGGGAGTGACGTAGCGGATGTCGCAGGCGCCGCCGTGAAAACGGTGCAGCTCCGCCTCGAAGCGGTCCTGCATGCGCCCGGCGAACCACTGCGCGAAGAACGCATGCGGAAACCCGATGCGAACCTCCCGGCCGCCCTCGGACTGCTCCACGTCCAGGGGGTCGAACCAGCGCTTCAGCTCCTGCTCGGTGCAGGAGCCCGCAAGATGGTCGCGCAGGGCTTTCTTCACGTCCTGTAGCCTGTATCCTTCGTCCAATTTGTGGAAAAACAAGGAGAAATCTCTCGACCTCGAAGAGAGGCCGGCGGGACTCCCGCATCCCCCACAGTCCTACCCGAAAACCCTTCCGATGCCAAGCGAATAGCGCACCGGGAGCGAGGAAAAAGAATTGCCAACCGCAGCGATTTGAGCCATGTTCCGCAAGGCGAAAGACGAAAAAGTTTTCCACAGATTCAACGATTTTTTCAAGAGTTGTTCAAACGGGCGAGAGCGGGTATATGAGCAGGAATAAGGGCAGGGCGGCGGACCAGATCGCGGCCTTCACCGTGGTCATCAGGGCCGACGAGGTGCGCTGCCGCAAGGCGCTGGCGCCCGCTGGCAGGCCCATGGCCGACAGGCGCCGCAAGAACCCCAGGCGCAAGCCCGACCATCTCGCGGAATACTAGGCCGACACATGGCCGCCGCCGCCCGCAGTGGGCGCGGACGCACGCATGAGCTTCAGCAGCGGAGGATAGCATGGCCGGGAAAGCCAAGACCGGAAAGACCATCGCCGAGATCAACGAGCGCATCCAGAAAGGCAAGGCCGTGGTCCTCACGGCGGAGGAGATGGTGGAAACCGTCCGCCGCCTGGGCAAGACCAAGGCCGCCAAAGAGGTCGACGTCGTCACCACGGGCACCTTCTCGCCCATGTGCTCCTCCGGCATGCTCTTCAACTTTGGGCAGGAGCCGCCGCTCATGAAGGCCAGCCAGGTTTGGCTGAACAACGTGCCCTGCTACGCCGGCCTTGCCGCGGTGGACGCCTATTGCGGCGTCACGGAGGCCAGCGCCGACGACCCGCTGAACAAGGTCTACCCCGGCCGCTTCGCCTACGGCGGCGGCCACGTCATCGAAGACCTGCTGCGCGGCAAGCCCGTGCGCCTGCGCGCCAAGTCCTACGGCACCGACTGCTACCCCCGCAAGGAGCTGGAGAAGGACGTGACCCTGGCCAGCCTGCCCGGGGCCTGGCTGCTGAACCCGCGCAACTGCTACCAGAACTACAACTGCGCTGTGAACATGAGCGGCCGCACCATCTACACCTACATGGGCCCGTTGAAGCCGGGCTGCCGCAACGCCAACTACGCCACCAGCGGCCAGCTCTCGCCCCTGTTCAACGATCCCTTCCTGCGCACCATCGGCCTGGGCACGCGGATCTTCCTGGGCGGCAGCGTGGGCTATGTCATCGGCGCGGGCACCCAGCACGTGTCCAAACCGCCCCGGAACGAGCGCGGCATCCCCATGGCGGCCTCGGGCACGCTCATGCTCAAGGGCAACCTGAAGGGCATGGATCCGCGCTACGTGCGCGGCCTGTCGCTCATCGGCTACGGCTGCTCGCTGAACCTGGGCGTGGGCATCCCCATCCCCATCCTGGACGAGGAGATGGCCTGGTTCACCGGCGTGGCCGACTCCGACATCCAGATGCCCATCAAGGACTATGGCTACGACTATCCCAACGGCATCAGCCGCACCATCGCCCACGTGACCTTCGAGGAGCTGAAGAGCGGCCAGATAACGGTGAACGAACGCGTGACGCCCACCGTGCCTGTGACCAGCTACTCCATTTCGCTGGAGATAGCCGAGACCCTCAAGAAATGGATCGAGGAGGGCAAGTTCCTCCTCACCGAGCCCCAGTGCGAGATACTGTCCATGTGACGAGACAAGGGAGGCTTCAAGCCTCCCTTTTTTTTGCCGCCTGAGCGCCAAAGAACGCCCCGGCGGCGCCTCCGGCCTTGCAACGCCTGGAGAATTGTCTATGGTGGCCCCGGCGGGCACAGGCGAAAGCCGTCCGCCCGCCAGAACTTCAACACCCAAGTCACGCCCATGCCCGAACTCTTCCGCGCGGCGAAAATCGCGCCCATGACACCCGGCTGGCCCCTGTATGAGGACGCCGCCGTCGTGGTCCACGACCAGGCAATTCTGGACGTGGGGTCTTTCGACCATATGCGCCGCAAGTATGAAGGACCGGTGCGCGACCTGGGCGACGTGACCCTGGCCCCGGCCACCTTCAACAGCCACACCCACCTGGAGATGACGCACCTCCTGGGCAAGACCGCGCCCGGCCAGGGCTTCGTGCCCTGGGTCAAGAGCCTGCTGGCCCAGAACGCCTACGGGGTGGACGAGCCCCTGGTGCGCTCCGAGCTGCTGCGCCTGGAGCAGAAGGGCTGCGCCTTCCTGGCCGACATCAGCACCCGCAACGCCCCGCTCCTGGCCGAGGTCCTGGCCTCGAGCGGCCTGTACTTCACGGCCTTCAGCGAGGCCATCGGCACCCCCAGCCAGGTGGACGCCGGGCCGCTGCTCGTGCAGTCGCGCTCCGTTGCGGAGAGCGGGCGCGGAGCCTGCGCCGTGGCCGGGCACGCCCTCTACAGCACCAGCGCGGAGCTCATGCGCGCGGTCAAGGCGCTTGACGCCGCCCACAACCTGCCTTTCTCGCTGCACCTGGCCGAGCACGCGGACGAGGACGCCATCCTGCTCACGGGCAAGAGCCCCTTCCTGGACCTGCTGCGCTCGCGCGGGTTCATCACCGACTACGACGCCCCGGGACAGCGCCCGATTCCGCTGGCCGCCGGGCTGGGCCTGCTGGACGCTGCCACCCTGTGCGTGCACTGCGTCACCATAACCGACGCGGACATCGTGATGCTGGCACAGAGCCGGGCCACGGTCTGCCTGTGCCCGCGCAGCAACGAGTTCATCGGCGTGGGCCAGGCCCCGCTGCGGGCGCTTCTGGAGGCCGGGGTGAACCTGTGCCTCGGCACGGACGGCCTGTGCTCCAACTTCGACCTGGACCCCTTTGCGGAGTTGTCCTGGCTGGCCCAGCGCAACCCGGGGGTCATGAGCCTGTGCCAGGGTTTGGCGCTCATCACCGAGAACCCGGCCCGCTTCTTCGGCCCGTTGGTTCCGGGGGTGGACAGGCTGGGAAGCCTGGAGCCCGGCAAGGCCGCGCGCTTCTCCGTGGTGCCGCAGACAGTGCTGGAAGCGTTTACCGACGCGGACTGACAGCCGCCCCCGGGCTGACGAACCGCACAGATCGACAACCCGCCCAGCGGGACAGCCCGGCAAGAGCCGGGGAGGAAAGGACGCCGCCATGCAGTGGAAACACAAGGACCTGCTCGACATCTCCCAGCTTGACGCGGACGAGGTGCGCCACATCCTGGCCACCGCCGCCTACTTCCGGGAGATCAACAGCCGCCCGGTCAAGAAGGTGCCGACCCTGAAGGGCCGCAGCGTGGTGCTCTTCTTCGCGGAGGCCAGCACCCGCACCAAGACCAGCTTCGACATGGCTGGCAAGCGCCTCTCGGCGGACACCTTCGCCCTGGCCAAGAGCGGCTCCAGCCTGGCCAAGGGCGAGACCTTGAAGGACACGGCCCTCACCCTGCAGGCCATGAACCCCGACGGCATCGTCATCCGCCACGGCTCCAGCGGCGCCGCGCAGTTCCTGGCCGAGCGCCTGGAATGCAGCGTCATCAATGCGGGTGACGGGAGGCACGCCCACCCCACCCAGGCCCTGCTCGACGCGCTGACCCTGTCGCGCCACTGGAACGGAGACTTCGCGGGCAAGACCGTGCTCATCCTGGGCGACATCTCCCACAGCCGGGTGGCGCGCTCCAACGTGCTGCTCCTGACCATGCTGGGCGCCCAGGTGCGCCTGTGCGGCCCCAGAACGCTCCTGCCCCCGCGGCTGGACACCTGGCCCGTCACCGTCTTCTCCGATCTTTCCAAGGCCGCCCGGGACGTGGACGCGGTGATGTGCCTGCGCCTGCAGCTGGAGCGCCAGCACGCGGGCCTGCTGCCCGACCTGCGCGAGTACGCGCGGACCTTCGGGGTCTCTCCCCGGCACTTGGCCCAGGCCGCGCCGGGCGCCTGCGTGCTGCACCCCGGGCCCATCAACCGGGGCGTGGAGATCGACTCCGCCCTGGCCGACAGCGCCGAGAGCCTGATCCTGGAGCAGGTGGAGAACGGGGTGGCCGTGCGCATGGCCCTGCTCTACCTCTACCTGACACGCAAATCGCCGGATGCCGCGCAGCCCGGCATCCCCGCCTAGGAGGCCGCAATGAGCGAGAACAACAAACCACAACAGGTCAAGAAACTCGACCTCGCGGTGCGCTCGGCCCTGTGGCTCGGCCCCCTGAAGAGCCAGGCAAAAGCCAGCGGCAAGAAGGGCTCGCAGCCGAAAGCACAGCTGGGCATGCTCAAGAATCCCAAGGGCCAGCTCGTCGACGTGCTGGTGGCCAAGGGACGCATCGTGTCCGTGGCGCCCGCGGGCAGCCTGGACGTGCAGGCCGCCAAGGAAGTCGACGCGCGCGGGCTCATCCTGCTGCCCAGCCTCACCGACGCCCACACCCACCTGCGCGAGCCCGGGCAGGAATACAAGGAGGACATAGCCTCCGGCCTGCTCGCCGCGGCCTTTGGGGGGTTCTCCAACCTCATGTGCATGGCCAACACCAGGCCCGTCAACGACACCGCCAGCGTCACCGAGTTCATGCTGGAGCAGGCCAGGAAGAGCTGGCCCCCCGCCGTTGGAGTCGGCCCGCGCCTGTACCCCATCGGCGCGCTGACCAAGGGCCTCAAGGGCCAGGAGCTGGCGTCCATGGCCGACCTGAAGGACGCCGGGTGCGTCGCCGTGTCCAACGACGGCCGCCCGGTGGAAAGCACAGAGCTGTTCCGGCGCGCGCTGGAATACGCCCACGACCTGGGCCTCGTGGTCATCGACCACTGCGAGGATCCCTTCCTGGCTCCGGCCGCGGGCGTCAACGAGGGCGTGGTCTCCAGCCGCCTGGGCCTGGCCGGGCAGCCGGACATAGCCGAGGCCATCCAGGCCAGCCGCGACGTGCTCCTGGCCGAGTACCTGAACGTGCCCATCCACCTGGCGCACATTTCCTGCGAGAAGAGCGTGGCCGTCATCCGCGCGGCCAAGGCTCGCGGCGTCGACGTCACCGCCGAGACCTGCCCGCACTACCTGACCCTCACCGAGGACGAGGTGGCCGGCTACAGCGCCAACGCCAAGGTCAACCCGCCGCTGCGGCCCCAGGCCGACGTGGAGGCCCTGCTCGAGGCCCTGGCCGACGGCACCATCGACATGCTCGCCACCGACCACGCGCCCCATGCCGCCCACGAGAAGGAGGTTGAGTTCGACCAGGCCCCCTGCGGCATCTCCGGCCTGGACACGGCCCTGGCCGTGACCTGGGAGCTGGTGCGCACGGGCAGGCTGCCCTTCGACGCCTTCCTGCGCGCCTGGACCACGGCCCCGTGCCGACGCTTCGGCCTGCCGGTGTGCACCTTCGCCCCCGGCGATCCGGCGGACTTCCTGCTGTTCGACCAGGAGGCGCAGTGGGTCGTCGGGCCGGACACCATGCAGAGCAAGAGCAAGAACACCCCGCTTCTGGGGCGCGTCCTGCGCGGGCGGCTCAAGGCCCATTTCCTTGCGGGAAAAAGCATAGTATAGAAGATTCGCGTGCAGGCATTTGCGCCTGGCCGAAACAGAGAGTGAACCCCCTGCCCCCACGCGGGCATCCAGAGCCGGAGGAAGAATGAGCCAGCCTTTCAAGGACGCCGTGAGCCTGTGCAAAAGCATTATGCGCAACGGCTACGACGCCTACGTCATCAACGCACGACTGCAAAAGACCCTGCTGGCCGAGACCGACAGCAAGGACGTGCTGGCCATGGACATCAGCACCGAACTTGACTTCGACGGCCTGAAGCGCCTGTTCCCGAACCTGGAGACCTGCTCCGACCAGGGCGTCACCGGGCTCATCCGCCAGAGCGGCGTGACCTTCTACTTCCACCCCGCCAGCGTCGACGACGGCGCCCACCCCGAGGAATGCGTGGCCCGGCTCACCCCGCGCCTGCTCAAGATCCTGGAGCAGAAGGGCGAGATTCCGCTCTCCGCCGCCTGCCCCTACCTGCCAAGCCCCCAGGAACAAGACCAGGGCCTGGCCGGGTTCGACGAAGGCCAGGTGCGCATCAAGGGCTTCCCCGACCAGGTGCTCAAGCAGGACTACCTGCTGGCCGTGCGCGCCATGCGCTTCGCCGCCAACTACCACCTGCCCATCGAGCCCAACACCTGGCTGGCCATCGTCCGCGGCGCGCGCCGCGTGCTCGACTACTGCCCCGTGGCCGACATCATGGACGAGTTCCGCAAGGTCGAGGCCGAAAACCTCTGGCAGTTCGTGTCGCTCCTGTTCGAGAGCCAGCTCCTGCACGGCCTGCTGCCGGAAATCGCCGCCCTGTCCCGCGTCAAGCAGATCAAGAATCCCGAGGAGGGCGAGGAAACCGTCTTGGCGCACACCCTCGACGTCATGCGCCACTACCCCGAAGTGCTGCCCTACGACTGGTACGGCACCATCGCCTGCATGTTCCACGATGTGGGCAAGCTCTACACCGCCGAATACTCCGATGGCCAGTGGAGCTTCCTGCAACACCACCGCGTGGGCGCCAAGGTTACCCGCAAGATTCTGAACCGCTTGCACTTCCCGCCGGAAGACATCGACCTCGTCTGCACCCTCGTGCGCGACCACATGCGCCCGCACTTCATGCTCACCGACAAGGGCATGCGCCGCCTCAAGGCCATCGACGAATACCCGCGCATCCTCGAAATGGTCCGCGCCGACATCAAGGCCAGAAACGGCTCCTACCGCGAATTCAACCACAACCTGAAAATGTTCGAACGCGCCGATACGCCCGAAGAAGCCCTCGAGCCGCTCCTCAATGGACGCGACATCATGCAGGCCACCGGGCTCAACCCCGGACCAACCGTCGGCATCATCCGCGACGCGCTGCTCAAAGCCCAAATCGCCGGCGACGTCACCAACCTCGACGAAGCCAAAAGCTTCGTCAAACGCTACGCCCAGGAAGAACGCCTGGTGTAGAGCCAGGGGGCGCCGCCCCCTGGACCCCCGCCGGGGGCAGCGGCCCCCGGACCCCCATTTTACGCCGAAAGGGCTGTTTC
>NZ_JAVHLD010000047.1 GCF_031082295.1 Humidesulfovibrio sp. | reverse complement strand
CGTTTTTGAGACGCTCAACTGGGTATTACAATTCCTCTCTTGGCCGGTCCAGGGGCGCCGCCCCTGGCTCTCCCCTGGCCTGCCCTGCCCTTACGCCAGGGTTTCGCTGGCCTCACGCATGAGCTTGGCGATTTCCAGCCTATGGGGGCAGGCGGCTTCGGCGCGGCTGAAGTCGGCGGTGGCGAGTTTTTGCCGCGTGTCGGCGGGCAGCTCGGCGAAGAGGTTTTGGCCCAGGCCGGGTTCGGAGTAGCCGCGCTGGTACATGAGTCCGCGCATGACTTCCCGCACGGGCAGTCCGCTTGTGGCGTTCTGGCAGATGCTTGCGCAGCCCGCGCAGTAGCCGCCGGTTTCGGCGCAGGCCAGGTCGTGGAGGGCACTGGTTTCCGCGGCGGAGAGGGCGGTCTTGTCGCGCGCGGCGGCCACGTTGGCGGAGAGGATGTTGAGGCTGGGCATCTGCGAGCAGACGCTGGCGATGTGCGGGTTGCCCCACACGGCCTTGAGCTTGGCCTGCTTTTCGGTGAAGCCGCGCTTGAGGAACTGCTCGGCGACCTTGAGTTCGGCCTCGGAGGGGCTGATGGCCGGGCCCATGCCCTGGGTCTTCATGGCCACGAGCCCGATGCCCGCCTTGACGCAGGCGTCGACGGCGGCCTGCATGGCGGGCTTGTGCATGACGTGGATGTTGTAGGTGAACATGATGACGTCGAGCCCGGCGGCGGGGCCGCCCTCCTTGGCGGCGGCCATGAGCAGATCCTCCATGTTGGAGTGGGTGCTGAAGCCGAAGAACCGCATCTTCCCGGCCTTTTTCATGTCCGCGGCCCAGGCGCGGATCTTCGGCGTGAGCGGGCTCATGGAGTCGATGCCGTGCACGAAGAACAGGTCGACGTAGTTGGTGTTCAGGCGCGCCAGGGACTTTTCGAAGCGATCGGGGAAGGTGTCCAGGCCTTCGCGCGGGGTCAGCTTGGTGACGAGGAAGACGTCCTTGCGGCGATCGGGGTTCTTGGCGAAGAAGCGGCCGAAGCCTTCCTCGGACTGGCCCCGGCCATAGTACTCGGCAGTGTCCCAGTAGGTCACGCCCCAGTTGAGCGCCTGGCGCAGCAGGAGCTGGTTGTTGATGGTGTCGAACATGCCGCCCAGGGCCAGGGTGGGAACCTCCACGCCGGTCTTGCCGAGCATGCGTTTCGGCATTGGGCCAAGCGCCGTGGGGGCGGCCAGGGCTTCGCCCGTGGCGGCGGTCATGGCCAGGGCTGGGGCAGCGGCAGCGGCTGCGGCGCCCAGGCCCAGGGTCTTGAGGAAGTTCCTGCGGGACTGGCCTTGCGGGTTCTTTGCGGACATGGCGCGCCTCCTTTGGCGTTTTCTGGTGACGTTGTGGTGTCAGACGAGCATGCGCCCCGGTCCGGAGCGCGACTCGTTCTCATAGCTCACGCGGACGCCGCGCAGGCCGGCGATGGGGCATTCGTGCTCGCACACGCCGCAGCCGATGCAGCGGGCGGGATCGACGTAGGGTTTCTGCAGGCGGACGACGACCTCCACCGCGCTGCCGGGCGCGAGCTTCCAGCCCTGCCTGGGGTCGGGCTCGGCGTCGAGGGTCAGGGTCTGGCCCTTCTCGGCCCAGATGACGGCGTTGATGCGCCGCAGGCCCGTTTCCGGGGAGTTCATGGAGTTCAGCCCGGCGGGCCGCAGGTGGTAGTCGCCGCTGCCCAGGTTCACCGTGGGATTGGGCAGGCTTGCGAGGCTGAGCTTGCGGCCCTCGGCGGCCACGATGTCGGCCTGGCCGAAGCGGATAGGCTCGAAGAAGGTGCGCGTGTGGATGGCCTTGGGGCTCACCGGGCACAGCTCCTGGCAGACCAGGCAGGGACGCTCGAAGGCCCAGGGCAGGCAGCGCGAGCGGTCGAAGAAGGCCGTGCCCAGGCGCACCGGGCCCTTGGCCGCGAACTTGCCCTGCCCGAGCTTCTCGTCCAGCGTCAGGGGCCGGATGGCCGCGGTGGGGCAGACGTTGCCGCAGGCCACGCAGTGCACCTGGCAGCCGCTGGTGCCCAGGCGATAGTTCAGCACAGGGGTCCACAGGCCCTCCAGCCCGGCCTCGCCCAGCGCGGGCTGGATGACGTTTGTGGGGCACACGCGCATGCACTGGCCGCAGCGCAGGCAGAGCGAGAGGAAGCGCGCCTCGTCGAGCGAGCCCGGCGGGCGGATGAGCAGCGGATTCTTGCCGGTATCGGCCAGGCCGCCGATGGTCCAGATGGGCGTGGACAGCGCCCCGGCCAGCGCGGCGAACAGAAAGCCCCGGCGCGAGGGCTCGGGCAGGTGCTCCTCACCGGCGGCGGAGGGTTGCCCGGCAAAGGTCATGCGTCCTTGCGGGCAGGCGTCCAGGCAGTTCATGCACATGAGGCACTCGCTGACCACAAGCCTGCCGGACGGGCTGCACGCGCCCTCGCAGTAGGTGTCGCACAGGGTGCAGTTGCCGCAAGGGGACTCGGTCTTGCCCACGCGCCACGGCGCGAAGCGGTTCAGCAGGCCGAACAGCGCGCCCAGCGGGCAGACATAGCGGCAGAAAAAGCGCGGCTTCAGGAAATTGAGCCCCAGGATGGCGGCGAACACGGCCAGGAGCAGCCAGGCCGAGGCGTAGTGCCGGGGCTTGAGGAACAGGGCCTGGAACCCGGCGTCGACAACGGGAGCGATGGTCATGTTCAGCGAGCGGAACACCAGCGGCAGGGGGTCGAGCAGGCCCGTCTGCAGGCTGCCGAAGCAGGCCGCGCCCAGCAGGAACACCAGCACGTAGTACTTGGCCGCCTGCCAGGGGCTGTGGCGGTTGTCGGCCAGGCGGGCGCGCAGGGCCTGTCCGCGCGCGCCCGGGATATCGGCCGTCACACGACTGGCCAGCCAGCCCACGGCCTGGTTGAGCGCGCCAAGCGGACACGCGAAGCCGCAGAACACCCGGCCCAGGAAGGCCGTGAGGATGATGACCGGCACGGCCCAGAGCAGCGGCGCGTACCACGTGCGCGTGGCCAGCAGCGTGCCCAGGGCGGTGAGCGGGTCGAGCTGGAGGATGAAGTTCACCGGCCAGCCGGACAGCCGCCAGAAGCTCGCGCCCAGGGTGGCCACGGCGCAGAGCCACAGCGTGAGCAGCACGAAGAAAACCTGGGAGATGCGGCGGGCGACAACGATGCGGATGTCGATGCGCATGTCAGGCCCCCAGGTCCAGGAAGTGGGGGTTCAAGGCCTTGTAGTCCGCGCTGCCCGCGCCCGCGGTCTCGGCCAGCTTGATGTACGGGGCCTCGGCCACGGCGCGCCCCAGCAGCTCCATGCCGAAGCTGTCCGCCGCCACGGGGTCGGTGCTCACGGCCATGACGTGCATGGCCTTCAGGTCCGACAGGGAGCCCCCGGTGGGGCCGTTGGTCAGCATGACCGTCATGCCGTCCACCACGCACAGGGTGGGCCGCGCCAAGAGCGCCAACTCGGCGATGACGCCGTTGATGTCCTGGTGGAACACGTTGCGGCGCCCGCCCAGCAGGCCGTAAAAGTTCTTCAGGGTCATGGAGGCCACGGCGCGGTGGTGGTCCTTCACCGGCGAGAGCGCGATGAACTTCGTGATCCCCTTGAAGGCCCCGGCCAGGGCGGGCCAGTCGCGGATGAGCCGACCGCCGACATCGCCGGAGGGGGCCACGGTCACCGGGGCGAACAGGTTCTCATTGGGCAGAATGACCTTGGCCCCGCTTTTGGCGGCGGCCTCGGCGATGCCGGTGAGCGCGAAACAGCTCTCCGGGCTGTGGACAGGGTTGTCCGTCAGCGCCACGGAGGCCGCCCCTGCGGACAGGCACAGGCTGGTCACGGCGGCCACCAGGTCCGGGTGGGTGGTGGCGCCCAGAAGCGGCGAGGTGGCGAAGGCCGCGTTGACCTTGAGCAGCACGCGGTCGCCGGGCTTGATGAACGCGCCAAGCCCCCCCAGCGACGCCAGGGCGCGCTCCAGCATGGCCTTGCGGTCCGGCTGGCCCTGGGGGTTCGCCCGCACGATCGCCATGCGCCCAGGCTTGCCGCGCAGTTCGGGCAGGGAATAGTCGCCCAGGCCCTTGGCCGAGGCCTTGCCGCCGAACAGGTCGGACGCCGGTGGCCCGGACCGGTCCAGCAGGGACGCGGCCAGCCCCACGCCCGTAAGCGCGATGGCCGAGGCCCCGGCAGCCCGCTTCAGAAAGTCGCGGCGCGACAATTCATTCGACGACGGGTCGCGCGTTAGCGAATCCTGCGGAGGCATGTCGTGTTCCGGTGCGCTCATTTGCCCGCCCCCTTGGCCTTCAATGCTTCGCCCAGCGCCGCGTCCATGGCAGCGGCCAGCTTCAGCGCCGTGGGCAGGTCCGGGGCCTCGTGCACGCCCGCCAGCCACTGCCCGCGCGTGAACAGCACCTCCACGCCGATGCCCTCCAGCGCCAGGACGACAGCCCCGACCGGAGCGCTTGGCGGCGTCTGCTCAACAAAGCCGTTGTCTGTCAGGAAGCGCCGGTACAGCGCCAGCTGGGCCTTGGCCTCGGCGGCGTCCTTGCGGCGCGAGAGCAGCCCGGCGGCCCCGCCGAAACTCGCGTCGTACTCCGCCGTGTAGATGTTGGTCAGCCCCTGGCAGCCGAAGGCGTCGGCCACGGCCAGGCGGATGCTGTCGGCCTTGAGGCCGGGCCTGGGGAACAGGTCCGGCGGCGCGATATCGGCGCTGGGCTTGGCGTTCGGCTTCTCCCCGGCGGCGGCCCCGGCTGGGGGCGCGAGCCCGTCCAGCACGGCCTTGGCCAGGGCTTCCAGCGCCTGCCGCTGGCCTGCGCGGTCGCCGATGACCTCCAGGTAGTTGGGGCCGCTGGTCAGGAACAGGGCGTTCTCGGTGAAGTAGGCGTTCTTGGCCAGGGCGCTCTGGGCGGCTCCGGGCCTGCGCTGGCCGCTGAACACGGCGAAGGCCGCGTCCGGCGACTTCATGCGGTAGAGGAACAGCTCCACCCGGCCCGGCCCGGCCTGGTAACTGCGGCAGGCCATGGCCGCGAACCCGGCGGCCAGGTACAGCTCGGCCTTGCCGTTGATCTTGTCCGAGAGGGTGGTGGGATTGAAGGACTCGGCCGAGGCCAGAGCCTTCACGCCCGGCACGGCGTCTGGAAGAAGGCTGGCCAGGCTGGCCGGTTTGGCGCCGGGAGCGGCGGCCTCGGCAGGTGCGGCGGCACCCGGCTCAGTGGCCGCCGGGCCGGGGGCCGGGGCCGAGGCGCCGGCCTTGGGCGCGGGCGCGCGCAGGGACACCACCACCGCCGGGTTCAGGCGCGGCTGCTGGAGCAGCAGATACGCGGCGAGGGCGCAGAGCACCGCCAGCACGGCCCTTGAGGCCAGGCGCTGCCCGGTGCTGATGTCTCTCTTGCGTCCGGCCATGGCGGCGGCTTCCTCCGTGCTTGCTACTTCGCCGTGCGCACGCCCTTTTCGAGGTCAAAGACCGGGGCCAGCCGCCCTTCCTCGCGCAGCACGTCCTCCAGGTTCCGGTTCAGCAGCTCCCCGTTGACGGACAGGAAGCGCAGCTCGCCGGTGAGCACAAGGCCTGCGGCCTCGGCCTTCTTGAGCCCCGCCAGCGCGGCGCTGTAATGCCCCGCGGCCTTGCGGCCATGAAACTGGCTGCGCCACTTGAGCCAGGCCTCGGGGGTGCTGCCGGGCGCGGTGACGAACACCGCGTGGCTAACCTTGCCGGGGCAGTCCTCCTCAAGCGTCAGGCTGAATTCGTAGGGGACGAGCACCTTGCGGGACGAAATCTCCCGGACGCGCTCCAGCTCGCCCTTCTCGATGAGCCAGGCGGTGGGGCAGGCGCGCGTGCGGACATAGGCCGAGATGGGACCATACACTCCTTTGGGCGCGTCTTCGTCGGCGGTGAAGAGCGCGTTGAGCACCGCGGGCGAGGGCTGGTAGGGCACGAGGTCGCCCTCCTGGCGCAGCTCCTGGGCCTTTTGGCTCAGCACATGCTTGTTCTCGGGCAGCCGTGGCTCCGGCAAGGGCTCCCTGGCCAGGGCGGGCAGGGCCAGGGCGCACAGGGCGCAGGCAATGGCGAGCAGGGTCAAGGCTTTCGGGGCGGCGCGGCGGGGCATGGTCCCTCCGATGGTTGGCGGTGGGGGACGGAATTTCAGATTACGAAGAATAGAGAAAGGGGCGGCGAAGGTCAAGGAGGGAGGGTTGGCTCGCGGGGCTAGCCCCAGAGCGCGTAGCCCAGCGTCACGACGAGGATGCTCGCCACCCGCAGGGCCTGGTTGGAGAGGATCAGGTTCATGGCCAGGCCGGGCTTGAAGATGCCCGCGTAGTACGGGAACTGGTGGCGGATGGCCCGCACCGGCGAGGACAAAATGTTGCCCACCAGCAGCGCCAGCACCAGCTGCTTGGTGGTCAGCCCGCCGGTGGCCACCAGCGCGCCCGCCGCCGCGTACCCGGCCGTGGTCTCCGCCGCCATGTGGAAGCCGATGACGCCCATGGCCTGGGGCGGCAGCCAGGACAGGAACGCGACGTTCTCGGCCATCCAGGTCTCCATGGCGTCGAACGCGCCCCAGCGCTTGAGGAAGAACATGGCCACGTAAATGGGGATGGTGTAGTAGACCATGCGCGGCAGGCGGCGCTTGAAGCGCTTCCAGGTCTTGTCCAGGGCCGCGCGCCAGTCCCATTTCTTGTCCTCGGAGAGCAGGCAGGCCACGCAGCCCTCGGGCAGCGGCGGCAGCGTCAGCCGCCCCAGGACCACGATGCCCACCGTGCGCAGCAGCGCAGCAGCCACGGTCAGGCTCACGTAGAACACCGCCGCCTGGCCGATGAAGGGCGCGGCGATGAAGAACAGCGTGGGCAGGTGCAGAAAGTACGTGGGCAGGCTGTTGAAGAGATTCGACAGCACCACCTCGCGGCGGGTCATGTCGCCCTTTTCGTGGGCCTCGGCCAGCATGGCGTTGGCCGCCGCGCCGGAGAAGAACGCCAGGGAGAAGCTGGCCCCGGCCACGTCCTTGAGCCGCCCCAGGCGCACCAGCGGCTGCGCGATCCTGGCCACGGCGCGGGTCCATTGCAGGGCCTCGATGAGCGTGCCCACGAACAGGCCGACGCTCACGGACATGAGCAGGCGCGAGAGCGGCACGGCGAGGCCGTGCCAAAGCACGGGAACGGTGAGCGCGTCGCCCATCAGATCACATCACGTTTCGTTGGTGCGTGCATGGGCGGCTTAGTCGTCCCCGTACTCGGAGGAGGCCTGGAACTCCGCCAGCTCGTCCGCGGCCATGCGCCGGGTCTGGGCCTCCGCCGGGAAGGCGCCGCCGCGCACCTCGGCGCAATAGGCGCTCAGGGCCTCGCGGGCCGGGGTCCAGAGGTCGGCGTACTGCTTGACGAAGCTGGGCCGCAGGCCCGGGCACAGGCCCAAGACGTCGTGGAACACCAGCACCTGGCCGTCGCAGTCCGGCCCGGCCCCGATGCCGATGGTGGGGATGTCAATCTCCGCCGTGATGCGCGCCGCAACCTCCGCGGGAACGGCCTCCAGCACCAGGGCGAAGCACCCGGCCCCGGCCAGGGCGTGGGCGTCGGCCAGAAGCTTCCTGGCGGCGCGGGCGGTCTTGCCCTGGGCCTTGAAGCCGCCCAGCCGCGCGATCTGCTGCGGGGTCAGCCCCAGGTGGCCCATGACCGGGATGCCCGCGGAGAGCATGGCCTTGATGTGCGGGACGAACTCCGCCCCGCCCTCCAGCTTCACGGCGCGGGCCCCGGCCTCCTGCAGGAAGCGCCCGGCGTTGGCCACCGCCGTCTCGATGCCGGTCTGGTAGGACAGAAACGGCATGTCGCCCACGAGCAGCGCGTTTTTGACGGCGCGGGCGGCCGCCCTGGTGTGGTGCAGCATGTCGGCCATGGTCACGCCCAGGGTGTCCGGCAGGCCCAGGCAGACGTTGCCCAGGCTGTCGCCCACGAGGATGACGTCGGCCCCGGCCTCGTCGGCCAGCAGTCCGGTGGGGTAGTCGTAGGCCGTAAGCACGGCGAGTTTCCGTTGCCCCTTGGCGGCCAGGATGTCCGGGGCGGTGAGCTGGCGCTTGGGGCTTGCGGCGGTCTGTTCGCTCATGTCGTTCTCCTTCGCGTTCACTGCGGCCAGCCGGAAGGGGCGGCTCCGCAGCCTGGGCAATTAGCCCCGGCGCGGGCGAGCGTCAAGTATCGTTCTTCGTGTCACAAGCGACGGGAACGGGGACGAGGCCAGGCGCACCGCCCTGCCCCGCCCCCGTTCGTTGATCCGCTGAAGATGTGGCCGACCTAGGCCAAGTCAAAGCGGTCGAGGTTCATGACCTTGGTCCAGGCCTTGACGAAGTCCGCCACGAACTTCTCCCTGGAATCAGCACAGGCATAGACCTCGGAGATGGCCCGCAGCTGCGAGTTCGACCCGAAGACCAGGTCCACCCGCGTGCCGGTCCACTTGAGTTGGCCCGAGGCGCGGTCGCGGCCCTCGTACAGCTGCTCGTCCTTGGTGGCGCTCCACACGGTGGCCATGTCCAGCAGGTTCACGAAGAAGTCGTTGCTGAGCGTACCGACGCGCGCGGTGAAGACCCCCTGCCCGGCGTTCCCGTGGTTGGCGCCCAGCACCCGCAGGCCGCCCACCAGCACCGTCATTTCCGGCGCGGTCAGGGTCAGCAGCTGCGCGCGGTCGATGAGCATCTCCTCGGCCGTCACGGAGTATTTCGCCTTGAGGAAGTTGCGGAAGCCGTCGGCCTTCGGCTCCAGCACGCCGACGGAATGCACGTCGGTCTGCTCCTGCGTGGCGTCGGTGCGTCCGGGAGTAAAGGGTACCGTGACCGGGCAGCCCGCCGCCTTGGCCGCCGCCTCCACGGCCGAGCAGCCGCCCAGCACGATCAGGTCAGCCAGGGAGATACGCTTGCCTCCGGTTTGGGCCTGGTTGAACTCCGCCTGGAGCTTCTCCAGGGTTGTGAGCACCGCCGCAAGCTCGGCGGGCTGGTTCACCGCCCAGTCTTTCATGGGGGCCAGGCGAATGCGCGCGCCGTTGGCTCCGCCACGCTTGTCCGAACCTCGGAAGGTGGACGCCGAGGCCCAGGCCGTGGTGACCAGCTGGGGCACGGACAGGCCGCACGCCAGAAGCTTGGCCTTGAGCGACGCGATGTCCGCCGCATCCACCACGGGATGCGTGAGCGGGGGCACAGGGTCCTGCCACAGCAGGGCCTCGCTTGGCACCATGGAGCCCAGATAGCGCGAGCGCGGCCCCAGGTCTCGGTGGGTCAGCTTGAACCAGGCCCGGGCGAAGGCGTCTGCGAATTCCTTGGGATGTTTAAGGAAATGCCGGGCAATGGGCTCGTAGATGGGGTCGAAGCGCAGCGAAAGGTCCGCCGTGGTCATCATGGGCCGGTGTTTCTTGTCCGGGTCGTGTGCGTCGGCGATCATGTCCGAGGGGGCCACGTCCTTGGCCAGCCACTGGTTCGCCCCGGCCGGACTCTTCACCAGCTCCCACTCGTACTGGAACAGGATGCGCAGGTAGCCGAGGTCCCACTTGGTCGGGTTCGGCTTCCAGGCCCCTTCCAGGCCGCTGCCGATGGCGTCCCCGCCCTTGCCGCTGCCGAAGCTGCTCTTCCAGCCCAGTCCCTGCTCCTCGAGGGGCGCACCTTCCGGCTCGCGGCCCACATGCGTGGCCGGGCCCGCGCCGTGGCATTTGCCGAAGGTGTGCCCGCCCGCGACCAGGGCCACGGTTTCCTCGTCGTTCATGGCCATGCGCTCGAAGGTGGTGCGCACGTCACGGCCCGAGGCCACGGGATCGGGATTGCCGTTGGGGCCCTCCGGGTTCACGTAGATCAGGCCCATCTGCACGGCGGCCAGCGGGTTGTCCAGCTCCCTGTCGCCGGAATAGCGGCTGTCGCCGAGCCAGGCGTCCTCCGCGCCCCAATAGATGTCGAGCTCCGGCTCCCAGACGTCCTCGCGGCCGCCGCCGAAGCCAAAGGGCTTGAGCCCCATGGACTCGATGGCGCAGGTGCCGGCCAGGACCATGAGGTCGGCCCAGGAGATCCTGCGGCCATACTTCTGCTTGATGGGCCAGAGCAGCCTGCGGGCCTTGTCCAGGTTCACGTTGTCCGGCCAGCTGTTCAGCGGAGCCAGGCGCTGGCTGCCGGAACCCGCCCCGCCACGGCCGTCGCCCACGCGGTAGGTGCCCGCGCTGTGCCAGGCCATGCGGATGAACAGGGGACCGTAGTGGCCGTAGTCCGCGGGCCACCAGTCCTGGGAGTCCCTCATCAGCAGGAAGATATCCTGCTTCAGCGCCTCCAGGTCGAGCTTCTTGAACTCCTCGGCGTAGTTGAAGTCCCCGCCCATGGGGTTGGACTTGGCGGAATGCTGGTGCAGGATGTCCAGCCGCAACTGGTTGGGCCACCAGTCCCGGTTGGAAGTGCCGCCGCCGGCGACCTGGCGTGCGGACATGCCCGTCACCGGGCATTTTGTTTCGGTACCCATATGGCTGTCCTCCTGTGGCATTAGAAGTAATCAGTCTCAGCCAATACCACAGTATGAACGTAAGTCCAATCCATGTTGGAAGCTGGTTGCCTTGGGCCTGGCGCGAAAGGATAAGGGCGGTTTCAGGCAGCTGGACTGCTGGGCCGCTGGCGGGAATCCGTCGTGGGCGTTGGCTGCGGCCAGGAGCCGACGGTATGGCGCCAGGGGAGGGAGAGAGGCGTCCGGTGGACGATCCGGCTTCCAGCCGTTGCTACAGCAGGTGCACCGGTGCAAGCGCGCCCTTGTACAGCCCCTCGGCGTTGGCGGGCACGGCCACAAGGCCGTCCGCGTCGAGCAGGGTCTTCAGCAGGCCGGACTTGCCGAGCACCGGGTGCGCCAGGGGCACCGCGCCGGGCCGGGCCTCCAGCCGCACGCGCACGAAGTCCTCGCGCCCGGGGCGGCTGGCGATGTTGCGGGCCAGCTCCACCAGGAATGGCGGCGGCGCGACGCTCAAGGCGGAGGCATCCCCCGCCAGGTGGCGCAGGAAGGGCTTCACCAGCACGGCCATGACCACCTGGGCCGAGGTCACCTGGCCGGGCAGGCCGAGAATGGCCTTGCCCCCGGCCCTGGCCAGGATGGTGGGCTTGCCGGGGCTCATGGCGATGCCGTGGGCCAAGATTTCCGCGCCGGGCTGGGCCTGCATGGCCGCCACCGAGTGGTCGCGCGCGCCGAGAGAGCTTCCTCCGGACACGAGCACCACGTCGCAGCGCTCAAGGGCGCTCGCCAGGGCCTGCGTCAGCCGTGGCAGGTCGTCGGGCACGATGCCGAGCGCCACGGCCTCCGCACCGGCCTCATGCGCCAGGCAGCACAGCGCGCTCGCGTTCACGTCGCGGATCTGGCCGGGGCGCGGGGTGGCCTCGGCCGGGACCAGCTCGTCGCCGGTGGACAGCACGCCCACGCGCGGCCTCCTGCCCACGCCGATCTCCATGACGCCCAGCGCCGCCAGCAGCCCGATGTCCTGGGCGCGCAGGGTGCGGCCCGCAGGCAGGGCGATGTCGCTGGCGCGCACGTCCTCGCCGGGGAGCATGACGTTCTCGCCTGGGGCTGCGGTCTTTCGCACCTCAATGGCGTTTGCGCCCAATTCCCCTGTGTGCTCCACCATGACCACGGCGTCGGCGCCCTCGGGCAGGCTGCCGCCGGTGGGGATGCGCGCTGCCTGGCCGGACTTCAGGCTGACGCCGCCCGCGCCGCCCGCCCAGTCGATGCGCAGGTCGGCCACGCAGTCCACGTAGGCCGGGTTGGTCTCGGTGGCGCCGAACACGTCGCGGGCGCTGAGCGCGTAGCCGTCCATGCAGGCGCGCGCGGTGCGGGGCAGGTCCTCGGGCGCGGCCACGTCGCGTGCCAGCACGCGGCCCAGGGCCTGCCCGAGGGCGCAGTCCTCGCTGGCCAGGGGCGCGAAGGAGGACAGGAGCGCGGCGAACTCGGCGCGGCTCACGACCTTCAAAAAGCCGTGTCCGTCCAGTGTCTTGGCGGGTGCGGTCATGCGTTTCCGGCTCAGCCCAGCTGGATGTCCACGGGGCCGGGGCCGAAGCCCTTGAGCTCGCGCAGCATGCCCAGGATGCCGCCGCGCAGCATGCGTTCGATGAACGGGTTCAGCGCCAGGGGCTGGCCGTTGATGTTGATCTTGAGCGCGCCGTTCATGGCCACGCAGTCGGCCTCGGTGGCGTCTCCGGCCACGATCTCCGCGGCCAGGGCGCGGCAGTTGGGCCGGCCGCAGCCGCCGCAGTCCAGCCCGGGCAGCAGGAAGCCGCCGTTGGCCGCGATGCGCGCCAGGCCCGCGATGTCGCGGGTGGCCATGACCCCTTCCAGGGCCACGTCGCCGTAGGCGGCCAGGGCCAGCTCGGGGTCCAGGTCGCCCGCTGTGGCCTCGTCGGGCGCGATGATGATGCGCGGCATGACGCCCAGGGTCTTGCCGCCCTCAAGCACAAGGATGTCGGTTCCCACCAGGGGCACGAGGTCGGTGAGCGGCTTCTCGCCGGGCCAGGACACGAAGCTGCCGCCGGGCGAGAACCCCAGGACCATGTCCGCCACGTCGCGGAAGCGCGCGGTGTCGGTGTCGGGCTTCTCGTCAAAACCATGGTGCGAGTGCTTGGCCAGGGTGACGGTGTGGCCTTGGGCCTTCAGGGCTTGGGCCAGCTCCATGGCCAGGGTGGTCTTGCCGGATTTCTTGTAGCCGACGACGGCGATGGCGCGCATGTGTGCTCCTCGTGCTAGCGGGTGATTTCGGTGCCGATGCCGCAGGTGGTGAACATTTCAAGCAGGACGCAGTTCTCCACGCGCCCGTCGATGATGTGGACCTTCTCCACGCCGCCCAGCACCGCCTCCAGGCAGCACTGCAGCTTGGGGATCATGCCCCCCACCACCACGCCGCGCTCGATGGCCTCGAAGGCCTGGGTGCTGGTCATGGAGGGGATGAGCCTCTTGTCGCAGTCCAGCACGCCGGGCACGTCGGTCAACAGGTGCAGGCGCTTGGCGCGCATGGCCGCAGCCACGGCCCCGGCCACGGAGTCGGCGTTGATGTTGTACGTCTGGCCCTTGTCGTCCACGCCCACGGGCGCGATGACCGGGATGATGCCCACGCCCATGAGCGACTTGAGCACGCTGGTCTCGATGCTCAGCACCTCGCCCACCATGCCGAGGTCGATGATCTCGGGGGGGGCGGTTGCGGACTCCACCGCCAGCTCCTTCTTCTCGGCGCGGATGAGCATGCCGTCCTTGCCGGACAGGCCCACGGCGCGCCCCCCGGCCAGGTTGATGAGGTTGACGATCTCCTTGTTGACCTTGCCCACCAGCACCATCTCCACCACGTCCATGGTGGCGCCGTCGGTGACGCGCAGGCCCTGGCGGAAATGCGACTCGATGTTGAGCGCTTTCAGCATCTTGCCGATCTGCGGGCCGCCGCCGTGCACGATGATGGGGTTGACCCCGACGTACTTCAGCAGCACCACGCTGCGAGCGAAGCTCTGCTTCAGCGTCTCGTCGATCATGGCGTTGCCGCCGTACTTGATGACCACGGTCTGCCCGGCGAACTCGCGGATGTAGGGCAGGGTCTCGATGATCAGGCGCGCGCGCTCGGCCTCGCGGGCCAGGTCGCGGGGCATGGCCGTGGGGCAGGCGGGCGCCTCGGCGTGGGGATCGGCGAGCGGGTTGGCAGGCGGGCAGGCGAAATCGCCCTTGGGGGCGTCGTGCTTGGACATGGCGGGACCTCCGGGGAAACAAATGGCGCGGGCGCGGGGCCATGCCCGACAATCGCGCGAGAGCGGATATTCGCCCCGGCGGGCGGTTATGTCAATATGGACAGGCGAAATGCCGCGCCAGGCTGGACCGGGGCCGGGCACACCGGGCCGCTTGCCATGCCAGCAGCCCGAGGGCTTGCGTCAGGGGGCAGAAGGCGGCGCAGCTCGGCTCATGGCTCCCTGTTGCGGAACTCCTGGCCGCGTTTCCAGACGTCTTCCTCCACGTCGAGCCGCCAGCCGGTGGACACCAGGGTCCTGGCGACCTTGTCGAGCGTCACCTCGTAGCGGTACAGGTCCGCGCGCCGCTCATCGGGATCCTTGGCCGCAGGGTTCAGGTCCGTTGACATGGCCTCGAAGACGAAGGCCCCGTTGCGGTCGTCCTCGCCAGGCGCGGAGAGGATGCGCACGGCGCTCCACCACTGCCGGGCCTCCAGCACACGCACGACGCGCCGCCCACCCTCGCCTTTCTGCGCCAGGGCCACCAGCAGGGGGCTGCGCGGCAGGTCGCGCACCTTGACCTCGCCGAGGCGAAGCCCCCCGTCGCCCATGTTGGCCTCAAGCACACGAAAGCTCATGGCCCGGGTTTCGCGCTGGGTGACAACGTAGCTCCGGGACATCATCTTGGCGGTTTCGGACTGGGGGACTGGCGCGAGAACCTCCACCATCTCGCGTCCGTTGCCGTCCAGGCTCCGCAGCACCGGCGGGTCCGCGCCGAGGTCGAGCTCAACTGTGGCGTTGTGCATCCGGCCGCCCGGCTTGACCGTGAGGCGGTCGGCCCAATAACGGCAGGTGTCACCCGCGTTCCGGTCCTTGGAATACCCCGGCGCGGGACGCAGGTTGTCCCAGCGCGCGGCGGCTGGACCACGCAAGAGCATGTAGGCGGAATCCGGCAGGGACTCGTTCTCCACATAGGCCGCAAGAAGCCGCACTCCCTTGCCTTCGGCCTCGGGCGCAGTGATGAGCGTTACGCTATGCCTACCGCAACCATGCCAAATTCCCTTGAATTCACCAGAGCAAAACACGCGCACAGCGAGGTCGTCGTCCACGCGCGGGTATTCCGCCCTGGCCCAGGTGGGCAGGAGCAGGCAGAGGCAGAATAGAATGCAGAGCTTTCGCATGAGCGCCTCCATTGCCGCCAGCCACCGGGTGAGGGCGGCTGGCGGCGCTATTCCAATCACTTTCTTTTAAACACGGCAAGGTGGACGTGGTCCCAGTGCCTTTTAACCTCGGGATGACCCGGCGATAGTTCTGTCAACTTAGTTGGATCCTTCTCGTTTCTGAAAAATCCGCCATAGGGCGAGATAAACGCCTGAACATTGGTGTCCTGCTCGGCCTTGGACTGCATCTCCGCCACTTGGCGGCGCAACTCGGCGTCATCGGGACCGCCCTTGTACCAGTCGTTGGCCGAGGGCGGCTAAAGCAGCTTGGACTGCCGGGACTTGGGGCCTTTCTTCTTGGGAGCGCCCTTGAAGGTCACGGCTCTCTTGGGAGCCTCACGGTGCTTTGGCTGCGTTGCGGAAGAACGTACGGATAGGGTTTTAGAACCTGTCCGAAGGCCTTGTAGAACGCATCGTAATCTTTCACAGGAGGAATAAAATCATGATGCGGCACAACCCCAAACGGTGAAGCATTAAAGTAAAGCTCAATGGTGCTGACGAGAGCATGCGCCCCCTGGCTTTCTTCGCTATGCCCAACTTGAAGCACCCAACAACCCCACAATGACGGCTTCTCCCACCGTTCCTGTTCCACTCCCTCGCCGCTGTAAGTAGACGGGCCGCAAATCGCCCGCACCTGGGAGATGGTCATGCCAACCTGCACCTTGTCCCACTCCGCAGGATAACCTGTGTGCAGACGCAGGGCCACCAACGAAGTGGCGAGCGCCACGGCAAGGAGGCAGGAAAGCCAACGCCAGAAGGCGGGAGGTGCCGTCATGTATACCCCGTATTATTGTTTGCCGACGTTACGCTCTGTGTGTCGCCAGAAGGTCACCTTGTTCTTGTGCTCTGGCCTGAAGCCCCAGTTGTTTTCAATGACATGACCGTATGCAGGGGAGAATCTGTCTGCCGTCGTGACTGAAATCGTCTTGCCCTCGCCGCTCACGATGCCAACATGCTCTGCGCTCGCCGCGATATCACCCGGCTGTGGGGTTTCGCCATTCTCCGTGCGCACCCTCTCATAGCCCGGCACCTTGCCCT
>NZ_JAVHLD010000046.1 GCF_031082295.1 Humidesulfovibrio sp. | reverse complement strand
CAACACGAAATCACTGAACCTGGAAAAAAGATGCGAAATTTCTTCCGTCACCTCGTCCTCGCCCTGTTCTGCCTTGGCATGTCCCTCAACATGGCGCAGGCGCAGGAGCGTCACTCCGACTATCCCATGTCGACTCAATGGCAGGCCTTCAGCCTTGGCCAACAGGCACGCACACAGACAGGCCTGGCCTCGAACCTCATGGTCGTCCTGTTTGTCGAGCCGGATGCCGGGTGGTACACTTACGCCAAGGATCCTGGCGGCTTCGGAAAGCCGACACGCCTTTCCGCAAGCCTTGGAACAGGCGCATCACAGCTTGTGACCTATTACCCGCCAGGCAAACCGCAGCAGGATGCCTTTGACCCGACAATCACTGTGAATGCCTATTCTGGACGTACGCCCCTGTTTGTGCCGCTCCCAGAAAGCGCCGTACCGCCACTCGCCATCACGGGCAACCTGGAGTTGCTGCTGTGCACAAAGGACAAGTGCCTGCCCACGCAGGTGGACCTGCGCTTCGACATTCCTGCCAAGTCGACGCTGCCGGCTGCCGACAAACAACCCTGGTGGCCGGACTTCCTGGACGCGCTGAAAGACCCAGCCGCTGTGACCGTTGGCGCCAGCGAGGCCGCTACAGCGCCAGCCACCGCCGCTACAGCGACTGGGCAATGGTCAGGCCTCAAGCCACGCTACCTCCAGCCCAGCCTTGAGGTCGGCGGCCTCACCAAGGCGATCCTGCTCGGCCTGCTGGCCGGTTTCGTGCTGAACTTCATGCCCTGCGCCCTTCCGGTCATCAGCATCAAACTCTCCTCGCTGTTGGCGGGTGGAGGCAACACCTCGGAGCGTGACCGCAACAGCAAGATCCGCGAACACTTCATGTTCCTGGCACTTGGCGCGATGACCTACTTCCTGTTTCTTGCGGGTCTGTTCGGCTTTACGGATTTGGCTTGGGGCCAACTATTCCAGAAGCCCGGCGTCGTGCTGGCGCTCACGGTCATCGTCTTTGGCCTGAGCCTAAGTCTGCTCGGCGTGTTCACCCTGCCGGTCATCGACCTCAAATTCGACCAGATGACCACCCACCCGAAACTTCAATCGTTCTTCACCGGAATGCTGACCACGCTGCTGGCCACGCCGTGCAGCGGTCCGTTTCTAGGCGGCGTGCTTGGCTGGGCTTTGCTGCAGCCGCCTGTTGTGATCACCACGGTGCTCATGAGCATCGGCATGGGCATGGCTTCGCCATATCTGCTCATCTGCGTCTTTCCGTCCATGGTCCGCTTCACCCCGAAGCCAGGCCCCTGGATGGGCCACGTTGAACGCCTGGTTGCCCTGTTCCTCATGGGCACCTGCATATATCTGTTGAACATTCTGCCCGAATCCATGCTGGTCTCCACGCTGGTGCTGCTTTTGATCACGGCTGTTTCCTGCACTCTCTGGGGCATGGCGGGCCCAGGGTTCGACACGCGTCGCGCGTGGGCGCTCAAGCTGCTGGCAATAGTGCTCATCTCGGCAAGCGCCTATTGGGTATTGCAACCCAGAGTCAAAACCCAATGGGAACGCTACGACCCAAAAGCACTGTCAGCGATGCTCGGCTCCGAGCTTGTCATCGTCGACTTCACTGCCGACTGGTGCCCCACCTGCAAGGTGCTGGAACAGACGAACCTGACTCCCGAGCGCATGCAGAAGCTGCAGACACTTTACGGCGTCAAGCTCATGAAGGCGGACATGACCGAGCAGAACCCCGAAGCCGAAGCCCTGCTCTCTGCCCTGGGCAGCAAGAGCATTCCACTCCTGGCGATATTCCCCAAGAAATCATCTCAGGAGCCAGTTGTCCTGCGCGACCTGTTCACTCCACAGCAACTTGAAGACGCCGTGGCTGATGCCGCGAAGCGCTAGGAGAGGATTCATGCTTTCTTTCACCTTCCGCATGCCTACGACACTTCTGTTCGGCCCCGGCCGACTGGAGGAACTCGCCCAAACCCCGCATCTGCCCCAGGGCAAGCATGCCATGATCGTCATCGGTCAGAGTGGCAACATTCTTCGTCAGGGCTATCTGGCGCGCGTGCAAGGCCTGCTGGCCGACCACGGGGTCATGAGCGTCGTGTTTGACGGCGTACGGGCCAACCCGCGCACAGAAGACGTGGACGCGGCCGCTGCACAGGCAAGAAAGATGGGTGTGGATTTCGTGGTGGGCTTAGGCGGCGGCAGCGTCATCGATTCCGCCAAGTGCATCGCCCTGGCCGCGGCGAACACCGGCCCCTTCTGGGACAACATGACCAGCCAGCAATACGACGGCGCCAAAGGGCTGCCCATAGTGGCCATTCCGACCACGTCGGGCACCGGCACCGAGGGCAACGCCGTTGCCGTGCTGTGCGGCCCTGTGGGCAAGCGCGGCTTCGTGCACCCGGCCTTCAACCCCGCCGTCGCCATCATCGACCCGGAACTGACGCTCTCCGTGCCGCAGAGGCTCACGGCCATCACGGGCATGGACGCCTTCTTCCACGCTGTGGAGTGCTTCCTGTCCAAGGCGCGGCAACCCATGACAGACATGCTGTGCCTTGAGGCCGCGCATCTGGTGACGCGCTTTTTGCCCACCGCGGTGGAGGACGGGGACGACATCAACGCACGCACGGCGCTTTCCTGGGCCAGTCTGGCCGCAGGCATGTGCCTGTCGCTGTCTTCGCCCATTTCCCAGCACGCGCTGGAGTACTCCTTCAGCGGCTCGAACCCGGACTCCCAGCACGGCGCAGGGCTCGTGCTGCTCTGCCGTTCATACTTCGAGCGCCTTATTCAATTGGCACGCCAAAATGAAGAAACCAGCGACCGCCTCATGAATCTGGCTGTGGCAATGGGCTTTGGCGTGGGTGGAGACGAAGACGAGGACGGACATCCGTTCCTGAACGCCCTGGAAGCGTTGCTGGAGGCCGTCGGCCTGGCCGACCTGACGCCAGAGGAGATGGGCTTTGAGGCTGACAACGTGCCGCAGTTCGTCGCGGCGGCCATGCAGCTCAAGGATTCGAGACAATTCCAGAACACGCCGGTGTCCATGGGCGAAGCCGACGTGCGGGCCATCTTTGAAGGGGTGTTTGCGCGCTAGAACATTGCGCGGTGCTCTCTGGCAGAGGGTCTAGGCCTGCTTGGAGTCCCAGGTGCGGACCAGCTCCACGAGGCGGGCCAAGCCCTCTGGCCTGACCCAGCGCACGCCCTGCTCCTTGGCGAACCAGGTGAGCTGCCGCTTGGCGTAGGCGCGAGTGTTGCGGAACCAGAGCTCGCAGGACTCATCCAGGCCCATGCCGTCCAGAAGGTGCGCCAACAGCTCCGGGCAGCCGATGCCGGAATAGCCGGGGGCGGTGCGCTCCGGCGTTGCCTCCCAGGCGCGCCGCACCTCGTCCAGCGCGCCGCGCTCAAGCATCACCCCGATGCGCTTCCTGAGCCCCGGCTCAAGCTCGCGCAAGGTGTACGACAAGCCGACCTTGCACAGCTCCACCCCGGTCTGACCGCGTTTCTGCTCTTCAAACCAGGCCGTAAGCGTCCTGCCCGTGCCGAGAAAGACCTCAAGCGCCCTGGCGATGCGCTGCGTGTCGTTGGGGTGCAGGCGCGCGGCGGTAACGGGGTCGGCCTTGACCAGATCCGCATGCAAGGCAGCCGAGCCTTCACGCTCCATACGGCCCAGCACCCAGTCGCGGACCTCCTGCTGCACAGGCGGGATATCCGCCAGACCCTGCTCCAGCGCTCGCAGATACAGTCCCGTCCCCCCGACAAGCACGGGAATGCGGCCCTGTTCCCTGGCGAGGACGATCTCCGTCCGGGCCAGCTCGGCAAAACGTGCGGCAGTCATGGGCTCGGCAGTGGGCAGAAAGCCGTACAGCACATGCGGGCACACCGAGCGCTCCTCCGCGTCCGGTTGTGCTGTGACAACGGGGAAGTCGGCGTAGACCTGCCTGGAATCGTAGTTGACCACCGTAACCGGGAGCTCGCGCGCAAGGGCGAGGGCGGCCCCGGTCTTGCCGGAACCGGTAGGCCCGAGGATGCAGACGGCGCGCAAGGCGGTCATGGTTGTTCCTAGCAGTCCCCGTTCAGGGTCGCGTACTTGGCGTTCAGCTTGAGCAGAACAGGTTCGGGAACCAGCCCCTTGACGTTGCCGCCATGCAGAGCCACCTCCTTCACGATGGTGGAACTCAAGTACATCCACTTGTAGTCTGTCATGAGGAACACGGTCTGCACATCGCGAGAAAGACGGCGGTTCATGAGCGCCATCTGAAACTCGTACTCGAAGTCGCTGACAGCGCGCAGGCCGCGTAAAATAGCCCCGGCACCGCGACCAAGCACGTAGTCGATGAGCAGACCGTCAAACGGCTCGACGATGATGCGCGGCTCGTCCAGAAATACCTCGCGCGCCATTTCCACGCGTTCGTCCAGAGTGAAGCAGGTCTTCTTCGGCGTGCTCTTGGCAACCCCCAGGACGATGCGGTCAAAGACCTTGAGCCCACGGCTGATGAGGCTCACATGCCCCCTGGTCAGGGGATCGAAGGTGCCTGGGTAGACGGCGAGTCTGGGGTCTTGTTCTGCCATAGCAGTATCCTCGTCTGTCCGTAGAGCCTGTCGGCCTGCGGTATGAGTTGCGTCGGCACCTTGCCCTCGAAGTCGGTTTTGGCCTCGACTTCAGCCAGCACAAAGGCGTCGGGAGCGATCCAGCCGCCGCTGACGGCCTTGGTTAAAGCCGGGGGCAGCAGGTCCTGCCCGTAAGGGGGGTCGATGAAAACCACGTCAAAGGCATCCTTTGCGGGTCGGGACAGCAGCTTCAGCAGATCGGCCTGGAACACGCGCCAACGCGTGTCCGGGACCTGAAGGTCGCGCAGGGAGCCGCGCAGGCAATCGGCTGCCCGCGGGTTCTTTTCCACAAACCAGGCGTCAATCGCGCCACGGCTCAAGGCCTCGACACCCAGGCTTCCGCTGCCGGCGAAGAGATCGAGCACACGCGAAGTAGTCCACTCCACGCCGCGCGCCTCAAGCATGGAGAACACTGCCTGACGCACCTTTGCCGTCGCAGGACGATAGCCTGGTCCCTCGACAGTACGTATGCTCCGCCCGCCATATGTTCCCGCGATGATGCGCATGGACACCTCCAGCTACAGCTCGGAGATGATCTCCACCATCTTTCGGTTCAGGTCGAGGAAACGGTCCCGTATCTCGGTCTGCGCCACCCAGGGCTTTTGCTTGGCCAGTTCCATGCGCTTCTGGAACTCCTCGAAGAGATGCCTGGAGTCGGAGATGAGGAAGTCCCAGTCGATGCGCGGAGCGGCCTTTTCCACATCCACCACAGGCACCATGACCTTGCCGGGCTGCAGCGTCAGTTCCTCAAGATAGGACGGGACGTGCACGTCCATTCCGAGCTGGTCGTGGATGAGCGTGCTCAACTTGGCAAGTGCGCGGACTTCGCCGTGGATCAATATGACCTTGGTGTCCTTGCCGTCAAAAGTGCGCAGCCACTGCATGATCTCCGCCTGGCCGGCATGCGCTGAAAAGCCGCCAATGGTGAAGACCTTGGCGGCGATGGCGATCTCCTCGCCGAAGATTGTGATACTCTTGGCGCCGTCGACGATCTTACGGCCAGGCGTGCCTTCGCCCTGGTAGCCGCAGAAGACGACGCTCGCGCCCTTGCGCCAAAGGTTGTGACGCAGGTGGTGGCGAATGCGTCCCGCGTTGGCCATGCCACTGGCCGAGATGACCACGGCGGACCCGGGCTCGTTGTTGATGGCCCTGGACTCCTCGGAGGTCTGGCTGAAGCGCAGGTTCGGCAGAGCGAGCGGGTCTTTGCCAGCCTTGAGCAGAGCCTGGGTCTTGGCGTCGAAATAGTCCGGGTGGCTTCGGAAAATCTCCGTGGCCTGGATGGCCAGCGGACTGTCCAGATACACGGGCATGTCCTTCGGCAGCTTGCCCTCTTCGCTCAGCAGAAAGAGGGTGTAAAGAATCTGCTGGGTGCGCTCCACGGCGAAAGCCGGGATGATGACCTTCTCATGGTTCTTGTAGCTGTAGGCGATGGCCGTGGCCAACTCGTCGTAGCTGTTCTCGAAGGACTTGTGGTCGCGGTCGCCGTATGTGGACTCAAGGAAAACGTAATCCGCGCTGCCGCCCTTGCTCGGGTCGGGCAGAATGAGCTGGTTCGGGCGGCCAAGGTCGCCGGAAAAGACAAGCTTGGTGGACTTGCCATCTTCCAGGTACTCGATTTCGATGAAGGCGGAGCCCAGGATGTGCCCGGCGTCACGGTACGTCACGCGGATGCCCGGGACAGGCTCAAAAGGTTTATTGTACTCAATGGTCTTGATTTGCGGGATGGTCGCCATGGCGTCTTCGGTGGTGTACAGCGGCTGCGACAGCATTTCCGCCCGGCGTTCAATGGAGACGTGCGGGGCCTGGGACTGGGGCTTGCTGCGACGCTCGCCCACCGTATACGGGGGCTGAGACGTCTTGTTGCCGCGCCGCGCGACCTTGCGCCGGTTTTGTTCGGCTTCCATTTCCTGAATGTGCGCGCTGTCGAGCAGCAGGATCTGCATGAGGTCGCGGGTGGGAGGCGTGGCGTAGATATTTCCCTTGAATCCCTCGGCCACGATCCTCGGCAATAGGCCAATGTGGTCGATGTGGGCGTGGGTGACCAGAACAAAGTCCAACTCGCTCGGGCGGTAGTTCTCCATGTTCAGGTTGCGCTTTTCGATCTCGGCATTGCCTTGGTGCATGCCGCAGTCCACCGAGAAACGGTGGCCTCCGGTTTCGAGAATGTAGCAGGAACCGGTGACGGCCTGGGCTGCGCCCAGAAAATTGATCTTCATACGTTGCCCTCTGCCCGCCTGGGGGTTTGCGCTCGGTCTAGCAAGCCAGGAGTAAACCCCGCTCTTCCGGTCGCGCGTGTTTCCATGTACAGTTCTTCTACCGGCCCAAGGTGCCGGGACTGGCACATGTTTGCCAAAGAAGACACTGCCCCGCAACCACTAAATGACGCAAGCTCGAGGTGACAATGCCCAACTCCAAGCAGTATCTCATCGACGATCTCTCCATGCAGGAGTCGTGGCGGCTGTTCAAGATTCTGTCCGAAATCGTCGACGGATTCGAGACACTGAACGACATCGGCCCGGCGGTTTCCGTGTTCGGTTCCGCAAGGGTCAAGGCCGGTGAGCCCTGGTACGAGAAAACCGTCGACCTCGCAGCGCAACTGGCCAACGCGGGCTTCTCGGTCATCACCGGAGGCGGGCCGGGCCTCATGGAGGCCGGAAACAAGGGCTGTTACGAGGCTGGCGGACAGTCCATCGGCCTGCACATCCATCTACCCCTGGAGCAGCGCAACAACCCGTTCCTCAACGTTCGCTGCGACTTCCGCTACTTCTTCGTGCGCAAGCTCATGTTCATCAAGTACGCCATGGCCTACATCGCCCTGCCCGGCGGCTACGGCACCCTGGACGAGCTCTCCGAAGCGCTCGTGCTCATCCAGACGCGCCGCATCAAGGCCTTCCCCATCGTCTTGCTCGGCAAGGACTTCTGGGGCGGTCTGGTGGACTGGTTCCAGGCAAGGCTTGTGGCAGACGGATACTGCGGCCCACGCGACATGGACCTGTTCCTGCTCACCGACTCGAACGAGGAGGCCGTGGAGCACATCCGCCGCCACGTGGTCATCTAGAGACCGGCCTTGGCGAACGCCCCTTTGACGGACAACGCCGCGCGACAGCGGAAGGCGTACATCTTCGGCCTGGCCACCGTGCTCATCTGGAGCACAGTGGCCACGGCCTTCAAGATCGCGTTGCGACACCTGGACCACCTGCAGTTGTTGCTGGTGGCCGACGCCGTTTCCGTGCTGACCCTCGCGCTCATCCTGGCATGCCAGGGCAAGCTCACGCTCCTTTGCGCACTGGAGCGCCGTGAGCTCCTGCGTTGCGCCCTGCTTGGAGCGCTCAACCCTTTCATCTATTATATTGTCCTGTTCAAGGCATATTCGCTTCTGCCAGCGCAGGTGGCCCAGCCCTTGAACTACACCTGGGCGATCACGCTGTCGCTGCTGTCCGTGCCGCTGCTGGGGCAGAAACTCACCCGGCGCGATCTCACCGCCATCTGCGTAAGCTACGCGGGCGTTGTCGTGCTCTCCACCCAAGGCAAGCTTACCGACCTCGACTTCGGCAACCCGCTTGGTGTGGCACTCGCCCTGGGCAGCACGCTCATCTGGGCCTTGTACTGGATAGGCAACACCAAAAGCGCCACAGACCCCGTGCTGGCGCTGTTCCTGAACTTCGCCTTCGCCCTGCCGTTGGTGCTGGTCGCGACGCTCTTGTTCAGCGGCCTGCCGCCAGCAAACGCCGAGGGCCTGCTCGCGGCCGCCTATGTGGGTGTTTTCGAGATGGGGGTGAGCTTCGTGCTCTGGCTATCGGCCATGCGCCTGACGTTGAGTGCTGCCAAGATCGGCAACCTGATCTTCCTGTCGCCGTTTTTGTCGCTGATCCTTATCGCCACCATTCTTGGCGAGAGCATCCACGCCACGACCTACGCGGGGCTGGTTCTCATCCTGGGCGGGAATCTGCTGCAAAAACGAGGCGGCTAGAACCGGTTGCGGCCATCCACAAAGGTTCCCAGGACCTTCAAGTGGGCCTTCTCCTCCTCGGCCAGCAAAACCAGTGTGCGCCGCAGGTCGGCGTCAGTCTCAGTCTTGGCGCGACGCAGGTACAGGTCCATGGCCTGCGCTTCCACTGCCATGGCAAGTTCCAAGGCCTCAGGCACACTCACGGGGTCGCCAATCATGCCCAGATAATCAGACGGACCGATGCCTCCTTCCAGGGAATCAGCAGAGGCAAATGCCTTGGCACGCGACTCAAACCCGCTGGAATCATTGCCCCCCAGGCGCTTCCAAATTTCCGTCAGCGTGCGGCGATGTTTCTCTTCAAACCCGGCCAATCGCCCAAACAAAGCTGAAACGTCAGCATCAACGCTTTTGCCCGCAAGGGTTGCGTAAAACTCGCCCAAAGCCAACTCCATGGCCCAGGCGCGCTCCAGAAGTTCCTGAGCGTTCTTCGGCGCGAGCAGCTTAGCCAGGCCAAGATCAAAAGGCCCCTGCGCCTGTGCGCCTTCCCAGGCCATTATGCCCCCCCGCATGCTGGCCACATCACGATACCCAAGCCCATGCAGCAAGTTTGCCGCGGCCAGGCTGCGCATGCCGGAGCGGCAGTAGACGACAGTCGGCAAGGCGGGATCAAGTTCGCCGACACGCTCGGACAACTCTGGAAGCGGGATATGCGTTGCGCCGGGGAGATGGCCTTCGGCGTACTCGAAGTCCTGCCGCACATCGAGCAGCGTGCGCTGCCCAAGGCGGGTGGCCTCCAGAATTTCCTTGGCCTCGGTTACGGAGATTTGTGGGGCGTCACCGGTCATGGTTGCTCCTCCATGATGATCCAATACCCCCAGGTGCGCTCAAGAGCAAGAATACGCTTTCCGTGGCAGGGGGCGTCAGGCGTGGTTGCGCAGCTTGAGTTCTGCCGGATGAGGCTGAAGGTACCACTGACCGGCCAAATAGGCCTCACCGAATTTCCTCACGTAGTGGTTTAGCAAAGTCACGGGAACAACGAGTGGCAACAGTTCCCGGTGGTATGCGTCGAGGACCTCCAGCAGCTCACGCTTCTCGTCCGGCGAAAGCTGACGCTTGAAGTAGCCCATGACATGGGACAGGACATTGACGTGCTTCTTCACCGTGGCTTGCAACCTCAGACCTTCCATGAGCTCATGCAGATACCGTTGACGAAGGACCTCGGTGGGCAGCTCGCCGGCCGTGGCCACCAGCCGCCCAAGACTGCGGTAGTGCTCCACGCTGTGCGCCATTATGAGCAGCTTGTGACGGGTATGAAAATCCACCAGGCGGCCCAGGCTCAGGCCCTGCGCCTCCAGCTCGCGCCAGCGGTGCATGACGAACACGCGCTCAATGAAGTTCTCGCGAAGGGCGTCGTCGTTGAGCCTGCCCTCGTCCTCCACAGGCAACAGCGAAAACTGGTCCATGAAGGCCGCGGCGAAGAGACCCCGACCACGCAGCAAGGGCGAGCCGCCCTTTTCCGGGTACACCTTCACCCTGCTCATGCCGCTGCTTGGCGAGCCGAACTTGAACACGAAGCCGCACAAAGGCAGTTCTGCAAGCTCTTCCACACGAGACGCGGACCACGTGCGCATGCGCTCAGTGAGGTCAACGCCGGTGGAGATGGTCACCAGGCGCGGACTGTCTGGATCCCCCACTTGGCGCATGGCTGGGCGCGGGACAGTGAGGCCGCACTCCACTTCAGGGCACACAGGAACATAATCGACGTGCCGGGCAAGACGGTCAGCCAGGAAGTGGTCCAGCTTGTGGCCTCCGTCATAGCGCACCTTGTCGCCCAGCAGGCAACGGCTGACGCCTAGGAGAGGGCGGGCTGAAACGGAGTTCGGGATGCTCACAAAAGCCCCTGGTCCCAGTTGAAGACGGACGTGCGCGTGTTCTGGTCAAGGAACTTGGGCCAATATTCGCGCAGGGTGGCGAAGGTTTCGTAGCCGGCCTGCTCCAGTTCACGCCGGTGGGCTGCGAGATCCAGCTCCCAGCCGGGGAAGATCCAGTGGTTGGAGCCGAACTTGCGCACCCAGGCCACCTCGCCGCGGGGGCTCAGGATCGGCTCCTCCACGCGAACTTCCTCGGCCAAAATGCGCGTTATGCCAAGCGGCCAGAAGCCTCCAAGAACGATTCCAAGCGGGATGGGGCTCTTGCGCGGCAAGGACAACAGCTCCTCGCCGGACAACTCCGGACTCACAAAGGCCGCTTCCATCCCCAACTCGGCATACTGCGCGGCCGTATCGGCGCTGGCGAGGTTGCAGAACGGGCCGCCCACAAGGCGCACCCCTTCCTTGTTCTCGAACAAGCCAACCTGCCAGGGCGAGTTCAAGACAAACATCTTGGCCCCGCGTTCACGGGCCTCGGCCAGGAGATTGCGGTAGCGCTCCTCCTCTCCGGGCCAGATGACTGGCGGCAACCACCACCAAACGCGGGGGGTGACTGGCCTTGGCACATCAAGCAGCGACGAGCGCTCCAGCCACACGCCGGTGTCTCCCCCCCTGCCCTTGCCGGCGCTTTTGGCCGCTCCCTTGGGCATGGCGCGGTAGACGCCCATGTCCAAGCGCAAATGCCTGGTCGGAGGCTCAAAAACAGTGGGGGTGACGGTGGAGGCCTCCTTTTCCGAAGGCGTCTTGCGCGCGGACAGCTCTTTTTCAAGGTCGGCCAGAATGCGCATAAGCTCCGGTTCGCGCCGGTCGATGAGGAACACCGGGGCCTTCGCAGGCGGAAGATGCCCGCTCGGATGCCTGGGTACGTCAAGTCGACCGCCCTTGGGAATGCGACGGCGCAAGGGCATGGTCTGGTGCCAGGCGTCGTCCTCGCAACCAAGGCGCAGCAGGTCGCCGGGCAAGAGGTCCATTCGGGTCTGAATGTAGGACTTGTTGCCGGAATCCTTCTTCACCTGCCCCACGAGAAAGCCGGAAGCCGTCTCCTGGCTGGGGCGAACGGGCGGGAAAGGCCGCTGCGGCAGGAAACGCCCGTGGGTGCCGGGGCGGCCGAGAGCCTGCTCAAGCAGCGAGTAGGCAGACTTGCGAGCTGTGGCGTCGTTGGGGTTGTCGCGCAGCATGCGATAGGCCGAAACAACATAATAGACGTAATGCGGCCCTTTCTTGCGGCCTTCAATCTTCCAGGAGCTGACCTTCGGGACATTCAGCAAGGGCTTGGTGACGACGTCGAGGGACAGGTCCTGGCATGAGAACAGGCGTTCAGGCTTGCCTTTGGCACCACCTTGCCTGTACAAGCGGCGGCAGGGCTGAACGCATCGTCCGCGCAGGCCGCTCTTGCCGCCGAAAAAGCTGCTCCACCAGCAGCGCCCGGAAACGCAATGGCACAGAGCGCCGTGCACAAAGAGCTCCAGTTCCACACCCTCCGGGCAGGACTCGGCCATGAGCTTGATCTCATCGAGATCCAGCTCGCGCGGGAGAACGACGCGGGTGGCTCCCAGCGCCTTGGCAACGTTGAGGGCAGCGGGATGCGTGGCGTTGGCCAGGGTGGAGATGTGTATCTCGCCCTCGAATCCGGCCTGCCGGGCCAGACTGATGAGCCCCAGGTCCTGCACGATGAGCGCGTCGGGCTTGACCATCAGCGCCAAGCGCTCGATGAGACCGCTTGCGGCCTGGGCATCGCCCGGCTTAAGCAGGACGTTCATGGCGACGTAGACGCGTACGCCGCGCTCGTGGGCGAAGTCCACCAGGGTGGCCAGCTCGCCCAGGCCGAAGTTCTTCGCCTGCATCCGCGCGGAAAAATGCTTGAGCCCAAGGTACACGGCATCCGCGCCAGCGGCCACGGCGGCCAGAAAGCTCGCGCGGTCACCCGCCGGAGCCATTATTTCGGGTCGAAACGTTTCAGTGCTGTTCAAGAAGCCCTCGAAAGGTGGATGGGGAGCCCCGCACAATCCGGCGGGACAAAGGGAGCATATGGTGGAGAGAAATTGCCGTGAAGTCAAGGTCAGGGAAGTCCGCTTCCTGGGCACCTGGGACGAGCCCAGCGACTTTGTGGAGCTGACCGTGGAGAACCCCGGCTGGGAATCCTACAAACCGGGCCAGTTCGCCATGCTGCGGGCCAAGCATTGGGGGCTGGAGCTGCCCTGGGGGCGGCCATTTTCCATCTCCCGCGTCGACGCCGAGTCCGTGACCTTCTTCATTCAGGTCGTTGGCCGGGGCACGACCCGGCTTGCCCGCTTGCGCCCTGAGGATGTCGTCATCATCTGGGGACCGCTTGGCAACGGCTTCAGCGCGCCGACAAAAACGCCGACCCTGCTGCTGGCTGGCGGCATGGGCATCGCCCCCTTTCGCGGCTACATCGAGAACCATCCCAGCCCGGAGTTCCTGCACCTGCTCTTCGCGCACCGCCCGTCGCTCGACCACTACCCCTTTCTCGCCATGTCCGAGAAGGTTCGCGCCGAAGCCATCCAGGAGCGTTCCAGCGATGACCTGCCGGACATCATAGCGCGCATCGAGGCGAGCATGGACGAGCATGCCGACGGCCTTGTGCTGGCCTGCGGACCCACGCCGTTTCTTCGCACCGTGCAGGCACACGCCTTGAAAAAAAGCATCCGCGCGGAAATCTCCCTTGAAAAGACCATGGCCTGCGGCGTTGGCGCATGTCTCGGCTGCGTCTGCAAGGACGGCCAGGGCAAACACGTGCAGGTCTGCGCGCGCGGACCAGTGTTCGCCGCAGCCGACGTTCAGATCTAGGAGGCCTTGTGATTGACCTGCGTGTTGAATTCGCCGGGCTGGTGCTTAAGAACCCCATCATCACCGCTTCCGGAACCTTCGGGTTCGGCCTTGAGTTTTCGTCCTTCGGAGACTTGAAGCGACTTGGCGGCATAGTGGTGAAGGGCCTGTCGCTCAAACCGCGAGAAGGCAACCCCATGCCCCGCATTGCCGAGACGCCTTGCGGCATGTTGAACGCCATCGGCATCCAGAACCCCGGCGTTGAGGCCTTCCTGCGCGACAAGCTTCCGCTTCTGCCTTGGCGCGAGACGGCCATTATCGCCAACATGTACGCCTGCACAGTGCCTGAGTTCGGCGAACTGGCCGATGTGCTCGCCGGAGAAGAAGGCGTGGCAGCCCTTGAGGTCAACGTGTCATGCCCCAACGTCAGCCAGGGCGGATCGGCCTTTGGCCAGGACCCTGCGCAGATCGCCAAAGTGACGGACGAAGTGAAGAAACGCGCCAAGGGCAAGCCCGTCATCGTCAAGCTTTCGCCCAACGTCACTGACATCGCCAGTTGCGCCCAGGCTGCGGAAGATGGCGGCGCCGATGCGGTCTCCCTCATCAACACCCTGCTCGGCATGGCCGTTGACATCCGTACGCGCAAGCCAACCCTGGCCAATGTCGTTGGCGGCCTTTCCGGGCCAGCCATCAAACCCGTTGCGCTTCGGTGCGTGCACCAGGTGTGCCGCAAGGTTTCAATCCCGGTCATCGGCATCGGCGGCATTGTCAGCGCGGAGGACGCGCTGGAGTTCATCCTGCTTGGCGCCTCGGCCGTTCAGGTGGGTACCGCCAATTTCCTCAGGCCTGACCAATCGTTTCGCATTATCGACGATCTGCCAAGGGCCATGATCAAGGCGCGCAGCGACAGCCTGGATGAACTTCGGGGAAGTTTGAAACTGCCTTGAGCCGACATGCATTTTTTGCTTGCCAGCCCACATGTTTCGTATTAATCGTTTCGACCTCGCGGAGAGGTGTCCGAGACCGGCCTAAGGAGCACGCCTGGAAAGTGTGTGTACCCGGAAGGGTACCGGAGGTTCAAATCCTCTCCTCTCCGCCACTTTTTAACGATACCCCGGGGAAGCCGGACGGCGGGTTCGCCGTGAACCCCGTCAGGCCCGAAAGGGAGCAGCGGTAACGGTCCGAGCCCGGGTGTCCGGTTTCCCTGAAAGAAGGGCGCAGAAATGCGCCCTTTTTTGTTGCCACCTCAATCATCCTTTCCGTTTGTTTTAAATGTGTGTTTACTTTTTCACTATCACTAGGTATCGAAGCACACCGCCAGCGTAGAGTTGCAGCCATAGCTTCGCTGGAGTGGCAATGCCCCCCACAGAAAGAGGTTCCGAATGAAACATAGCCGAGCAAAAGCCCGTTTCTTGATCTACGCCGTCACTCTGCTAACCCTTGTAAGCCTGCCGAGCCTGTCTCTGGCAGGCGGTTTTGCGCTGTACGAGTATAGTGCGCGCGCAAACGCCATGGGAGGCGCCACCATCGCTCTTGCCGACGACGCCTCTGCGGTTGCGTACAACCCTGCCGGCATCACGCAATTGCCCGGGACTCGTATCATGGTCGGCATGACCGCCATCGCTCCGACGGCTGACGTTCAGACGGCCAATGAGAAGACCACTACCCAGACCAATATCTACACTCCGCCCCACGCCTTCCTGACCTATCAGGCCGGCGAACGCGCCTGGCTTGGTCTCGGACTGTACACACGCTTTGGCGTCGGCACTCAGTATGGATACGAATGGGCAGGAAAGAGCAAACTCTACCGATCCGAACTCGAAACGTATTCCCTGGCAGCCAACCTGGCCTTGAAGCTCACAGACTCACTTTCTATCTCTTTTGGTCCGGAAGTGATGTACAGCAGTGGTGACCTCCGCACACGCCCGACAGGTACCAACGATCAGATGATTAGTGTCTCTGGTTTTGGCATTGGCGGGCAATTGGGCGTCCACTACAAAATTAATGATGAGTGGTCTGCAGGGTTCACTTACCATACATTGCAGAAACACGTTGACAAGGGCCATGCACGCTTTATTGAAAGTGGCGTTTTTCAGGACGGGAATATTACAATGAGCCTGACCTTGCCCGCGTCCTATAACCTCGGTTTGGCATACAAACCAAACAGCAAGTGGAAGTTCGAAGCTGATGCCATATATACTCAGTGGCAGGATTACAAGAAGTTGATCTACGACTACGAAAAGAAACCCGGTACAGCTACCGCCGGCGTAATCGTAAGTGAAAAGAACTGGCGCAACGTGTGGCGCTTCCAAGGTGGCGCTGAGTACCAGGCGCTGGACTGGCTCGCTCTTCGCGCTGGCTTTGTCTGGGACCAGGATCCCGTTCGCAAAGGCTATGAAGACTACATGCTCCCTTCCAGTGACCGCAAGATCTACAGCACTGGATTTGGCGTCACTGACGGCAAGTTCACTTACGACGTTTCTGTCATGTACCTGCAAAACAACCATCGCAGCATTGACAGCAACAGCAACAATAACGTTGGCGCTTACGAAGTATCCAACAGCAAAGCCTACATGGCCGGATTCTCTATCGGCTACACTTACTAGCCCCAGCCTCAACACTTAACAAAAAGCCCGGAGTTGTTCCGGGCTTTTTCATTTATGGCTCAAGATGTAAATCTACTACAAAAGCAAGATTATATACAATGAGGCAGACATACTGACATAGCTGAGAAAAGATATTTTTGAACATGGAAGATGTGCGGCTTTTAAAAGCAACCACTCAACGGACCACAAAAGACAACCCCGGACATTACATCCGGGGTTAATCATTGAAGCTCTACGGCTTCCTGGGCGGTCTTGGACCGTATCGAATTCGAGCTTGGTA
>NZ_JAVHLD010000045.1 GCF_031082295.1 Humidesulfovibrio sp. | reverse complement strand
CCAAGCCCTTTCGCTTGATATGGGGATTCCAAAGGGCCTCAGGCCCTTTGGCCGCTGGAGGCTCTCATCTCGCTCAAAAAAATCTCCACTTCCTTCATGAACTCGGGCAGCAGGTTCTCCTCGCCGCGAATTTTCCGGATCACTTCGCCCTTGCGGAACACGATGCCCACGCCCCGGCCCCCGGCGATGCCGATGTCGGCCTCGCGCGCCTCGCCGGGTCCGTTGACCACGCAGCCCATGACCGCCACCTTGAAGACCTCGGGCACGTCGCGCAGCCTGCGCTGCACTTCCTCGGCCAGCTCGATGAGCCCGATCTCCGTGCGCCCGCAGGTGGGACAGCTGATGACCTCCGGCCCGCGCTCGCGCAGGCCCAGCGCCCGCAAAATGTCAAAGGCCACGCCGATCTCGGCCACCGGGTCGTGGGTCAAGGACACGCGCAACGTGTCGCCGATGCCCTGATGCAGCAGCACGCCCAGGCCCACGGCGCTCTTCACCGCGCCGGGCAAGAGCGTCCCGGCCTCGGTCACGCCGATGTGCAGCGGATAGTCCACCCGCGCGCTCAAAAGCTGGTAGGCCTCGATGGTGTGCAGCACGCTGGACGACTTGAGCGAAATCTTGATGTCGTGGAAGCCCCGCTTCTCCAGCAGCGCCACATGCCCCAGCGCGCTCTCCACCATTGCCTCCGGCGTCGGCCCGCCGAAACGCGCCAGCAGCGCCTTCTCCACCGAGCCGGAGTTCACCCCGATGCGGATGGGCACGCCGCGCTCGGCCGCCGCGCGCACCACCGCGTCCACCTTGGCCTTGCCGCCGATGTTGCCGGGGTTGATGCGCAGGCCGTCGACGCCCGCCTGAAGCGCCATGAGCGCCAGCCGGTGGTCGAAGTGGATGTCCGCGATGAGCGGCACGGGGGAGCTTTTGCGGATGGCGGCAAGCGCCTTGGCGGCGGCCTCGTCCGGCACCGCCAGACGCACGATCTCGCACCCGGCGCGCGCCAGCTCCGCCACCTGGGCCGAGGCGGAAAGCACGTCGCGCGTGTCCACGTTGGTCATGCTCTGCACGCGGACAGGATTGCCTCCGCCCACGCCCACTGCGCCAACGTTCAGCGTACGGGTATGCTTGCGTGTCAACATAAGCGCGACGACTAGCGCATTTCCCGGCATTCGCCAAGTGCCGCGTGCCCACACAAGCCGAAAGGGCTGCCCCAGGTTCCTCCTGAAACAGCCCTTTCGGCGCAATGTGGGAGGCTGGGGGGCCTCAGGCCCCCCGGCATATCATCTTATTACAGTTGGCCCAGCCGTGCCAAACAGATGGCGGCGGCTTGGGCGACGTTGAGGGAGTCGAAGCTGCGCTTGAGCGGGATGGCGAGGCGCTGCTGGCAGTGTTTGCCCACGCCGTGGCGCACGCCTTTGCCCTCGCCGCCCATGACGAGCACGGCGGGCAGGTGGATGGTGGCGGTGTAAAGGTTGTCGCCTTCGGCATCGGCGCAGAGGATGGACAGCCCGGCGTCGGCGCAGGCGTCCAGCGTCTGGGACAGGTTGGTGACGCGGGCCACGGGCAGGTGGTGGAGCGCACCGGCGCTGGAGCGCATGGCTCCGGCCCCGATGTAGGCCCCGCCGTGCCGCGGCACGATGATCCCGGCCGCGCCCATGGCCCAGGCGGTGCGGGCCATGGCGCCGAGGTTGCCGGGGTCCTGCACCTGGTCAAGGGCGAGGAGCACGGGCAGTGGCGCGTCCTTGACGGTGCTGATGAGCAGGTCAAGCTCGGCGTATTCCACGGCGGCGGTGATGGCCACCACGCCCTGGTGGCTGCCGGAGTAAAGCCGGCGCAGGGTCAGGTCGTCCACGAACTGGACCTTGATGCGGTTCTCGTCGGCCAGGGTGACGATCTCCTGCACCTTGGCGTCGCGCTGGCCTTTGCGCACCAGCACGGTGTCGATGCGCTTGGGCGAGGTTTCGAGCAGTTCGCGCACGGGGTTGCGCCCGGCGGTGATGCTCTTGCCGTCCTCCGGCTCGGCGTCATCGGCACGGGGGCCGGAGCGGGAGTCGGCGCGCGGGGCGGCCTTGGCGAAGGCGGGCCTGCCGGACTTGTCGGACTTGTCGGACTTGTCGTAGCGTGGACGGTCCTGGCGCTGGTCGCGCTCGCCGGACTTGGCCCCGGCGGAGGACCGTGCGGGCCGCACGGGCTTGGGGAAGGCGGCGGGCGCTTCGTTGGGATCGCGCTCGAAGTCGAAATCGATGTCGATGTCGAAGTCGTTGTTCACCTTGCGGGCGGCGTCCTTGGCGGGGCTTTTCGGGGCCGGACGACGGTCGTCACGGCGGTCGTCACGGCGGTCGTCACGGGCGGCGGAGCCCTTCTCGCCGGGCTTGCCCGCCGGCTTGCCGCCGAACTTGGAACCCGGCTTGCCCGTGGGCTTGCCGGGGGCGTAGCCGCTTCCGGCCGGCTTGGGGCCGCCGGAGCGTTTGGGTCCGCCAGATTTTTTGGGGCCGCTGGAGCTCCAGTCGCTGTCCTCGCGCTTGCCCTGTCCGGGGCGTGATTTTCGTGCCGGGCCAGGTTTGCGCGGAGAGCTGGGACGGGAAGGTTTTCTTGAATCTGCCATGGGTTACCTCAGGGGCTCGGACAGGCCGGTCTGGCTTGCCAGAGAGAAAAAACAGGTGTATTGTGTGGTGTCTTTTTGCGTATCCAAAAATCGGCGCACGGGGTTTCTACTTCACGTAAGTGGCCCCAATCTCAGGAGCCTTCTCTCCACCCGCGCCGCCGACCGGAGGAAACCATTCCTATGTCCATAAGCATGCGAAAATTACTGCCCGTGCTGGGCCTCATCGCCCTCACCACGGGCCTATGGTCGTGCTCGACCATGAATAGCGACATCACCGACCCTGTCAAGGCCCAGGGAGCCCAAAATCTCCAGACCAGCTCCCTCCCGCAGCCGACCCTCGCCTCGGCCCAGACCCGCAACCCCGCAAAGCCCATGGCGAAACCCGCCATCCTGGACGAAAACGCCGACCTTGAGCCGGACATGTCCGCCGTGCCTTTGACCCCCGGCCAGACCGGCACCATGCTTGAACCCGAAGTCACCACCCCGCCCATGGCCGAGGAGCTCCAGCTCACCCCGGAGCAGCGCCGCATCCTGAGCGAGAAGTCCGGCCTGGACTTCGACCTCGACCTTTTCGACTCCAAGGAAGTGGAGCGCTATTTCGCCTACTACACCGGCCCTGCGCGCGAGACCTTCGCCCGCTGGCTCAAGCGCGCTGAACGCCATCTTCCCCATGTGCGCGAGTCGCTGGTCAGAAACGGCCTGCCCCAGGACCTGGCCATGCTGCCCTTCGCCGAGTCCGGCTACAACTGCTACGCCTACTCCTGGGCTGGCGCGGGCGGCATGTGGCAGTTCATGCCCTACACCGGGCGCAAGTTCGGCCTCAACGTGGACTGGTGGATCGACGAACGCCGCGACCCCGCCCTGGCCACCGAGGCCGCGGGCAAGTACCTGGCCTTCCTGAACGACATGTTCGGCGACTGGTACCTGGCCCTGGCCGCCTACAACGCGGGCGAGGGCAAGATCTCTCGCGCGCTCGCCGGCACGGACGCCGACGACTTCCTGGAGCTGGTGCACAACAACAACCGCCTCAACCGCCGCGCGCGCCTGAAGCCGGAAACCCAGAACTACGTGCCCAAGTTCATCGCCATCACCAAGATCTTCCAGAACCTGGAGGCCCTGGGCTTCGAGCCCGTGCGCTGGGACACCGCGCCCATGCTTGAGCGCGTGAGCGTGCCCGGCGGAACCGACCTTCTGGCCCTGGCCAAGTCCGGCGGCCTCACCTGGGACGAGTTCCACCTGCTGAACCCGGCCTTCCGCCGCCAGGTCAGCCCCCCGGACCGCACCGTCACCGTGGCCATCCCGGTGGAAAAGAAGGCCCCCATGCTGGCCTACCTGGAGAACCCGGGCATGCGCCCCGTCGAGGGCTTCATCACCCACCAGGTGAAGAAGGGCGAATCCCTGCGGGCGGTGGCCAAACGCTACCAAGTGCCGCAGGAAGTCATCTGCCAGATCAACGGCAACAGTGCCCAGGCCCTTGCTCCCGGCCAGTGCCTCAAGATCCCGGCCAGCAGCACGGGCGAGGCCATGCCCGAGCGCCTGAAAAGGACCCGCGGCATCGCCTCCAGCCGCGCCAACTACGTGGTGGGCAAGAACGACAACGTCTGGTCCATCAGCAAAAAGTACAAGGTCAGCGTGAAGACCCTGCTGGCGGCCAACGGCATCAGCACCTCCAAGGGCGTCAAGCCCGGCATGCGCCTGTCCATCCCCGACTCCTCCGCCAAGGACACCAAGAAGACCAGGGCCCAGGCCGCCAAGGCCCGCGACCAGGTCACCCGCTACACCGTTCGCCAGGGCGACACCCTGTTCAGCGTGTCGCGCAAGTTCGGCGTGGCCCTGAAGGATCTGAAGGACTGGAACAAGATCAAGGGCAGCGACGTGCGCATCGGCGAGAACCTCAAGGTCCGCCAGCGCTAGCCGCGCAGCTACCCGAATCCACGCAAAACGACCGCCCGGCCTTCCGCGCCTGGCGGTCGTTTTCTTTTGCGCCAGGGGCCGATATCGGCCGCGTTTGCGCACGCCGCAAGCGCGCCAGCTCCTACAGGTTGGGCTACAACGGGGAAGCGTCCGAGCAGACGGGCGGAAGGGGCAGGCCGAAGGCAGATGGGCGACTCAGCGGTCGGCGTCAGAGTCGGCAGCGCCACTCTCGGCGCCAGTCTCGGCGTCGGAATTCTCGGCCAGCGGCCCCAGGAACTCCGGCACCCCGGCCTCCGGCAAGGGCGGCGAGAAGTAGAAGCCCTGCACGGCCTCGCAGCCCAGCTCGGCCAGAAGGTCGAGCTGTTCGCGGGTCTCCACGCCCTCGGCCACGACGCCCAGGCGCAGGCTGCGCGCCAGGGCCATGATGGCCCGGGCCAGCTCGCGGCTGTCTGACTCCTCGCGCTGGAGGTCCTGCACAAAGGAGCGGTCGATCTTCAGCACGTCAACGGGGAAGCGCTGCAGATAGGCCAGGGAGGAGTAGCCCGTGCCGAAATCGTCGATGGCCAGGGACACGCCCAGCGCCTTGAGCCTGCGCATGGACGAGAGCGCGGCCTCGGGATCGCCCATGAGGGTGGACTCCGTGAGCTCCAGCTTGAGCCAGGCGGGCGGCAGTCCGCTCTCGCGCAGGACCTGGCGCACGGTCTCCACGATGTCGCGCTGGGTGAACTGGCGGGCCGAGAGGTTCACGGCCAGGGTCATGCTCCGCGCTGCGGGATAGCGCTCCCGCCAGGCGGCCATGGTGGCGCAGGCGCGCCGCAGCACCAGCTCGCCCAAGGGCACGATGAGCCCGGACTCCTCGGCGTGGGGGATGAAGGAGTGCGGCGTGACAAGTCCGCGCGTGGGGCTCTTCCAGCGCACCAGGGCCTCGAAGCCGAGGGTGTGCTCCCCGCTGACGGACATCACCGGCTGGTAGTACACGAGGAACTCGTTGTGCTCGAGCGCCCGGCGCATGTCGGCGTCCAGCGCCAAAAGCTCTCTGGCCCGGCGCAGCATGCCCGGGTGGAACATGCGGATGCGGTCGCGTCCGGTGTCCTTGGCGCGGTGCATGGCCATGTCGGCGTTCTGCAGGATGTCCTCGGCCTTGGGGCTGTCCGCCGTGGGGCCGACCACAACGCCCACGCTGGCCGTGAGGCGCACTTCCTGGCCATCCACGCTGAAGGCCGAGCACAGGCTGTCCAGCGCGCTGCGGATGACCGCCTGGGCCTCCTCGGCCGAGGCGGGCTCCTCCACGATGAGCACGAACTCGTCCCCGCCGAACCGGCAGACCTGGCCCTGCCCGCGCAGGCCGAGCACCAGCCGGCGGGCGGCCTCCACCAGCACGCGGTCGCCAAAGGAGTGGCCCAGGCTGTCGTTCAGCATCTTGAAGCGGTCCAGGTCCACGAAGGCCACGGCGAAAAGCGTGTTGCGGCGCTGGGAATTGGCCAGCAGATGTTGGATGGTCTCCAGGCACAGGGTGCGGTTGGCCAGGCCGGTGAGGGCGTCGTGCTGGGCCTTGAACAGGAGCTGGGCCTCCATCTGCTTGCGCGAGGAGATATCGGCCAGGACCATGATGCCCGCCAGAATGGCGCCATCCGCCGCCCGGATGGGCGCGGCGTTGATCAGCAGCCAGCGTTCCGGGCGGCCCTCGGGCTGGAAACGCACCACCAGGTCGCGGGTGGTCTCCCCGCGCGCAATCGAACGGATCAGCGGACTTTCCGAAGCCGGGATGACTTCGCCGACTTCGCTCGAGAAATGCCAGTCGGGCAGGTGCTCGCCCATGTGCATGCGCTCTAGGTCCACCGGTGTGAGACCCACCATTTCCGCCACGGCATGGTTGGCCACGATTATCCGGCCCGTAGCCGCGTCCGCGATGGCGATGCCCGTCAGTGCCTGCTCCATGGCCGCGCTGAACAGGGCGCGCGTGCTCTCAAGCTCGTCCTGCATGCGCTTGCGCTCGGTGATGTCCTGGCCGAAGGCGCAAATGAACTCCTCCTCGCCGGAGCGCATGTAGAAGGCCTTGATCTCCTTGAGCACGTACCCGCCGGAGCGGGTCATCTGCACCAGCTCAAAGGTGCGCTGGCCGCCGCGCACCTGGCGCAGCAGAACCTGCACGGCCTCCTGGACGTAGCTCGGCGCGATGAAGGACAGGGGCTGCCCCAAAAGGTCGGCGCGCTGGTAGCCCAGGCTCCTGGCCACGGCCTCGTTGACATAGGAGAGCACGCCGTCGGGGCGCACCAGGTAGACTTCCTCCACGCCGGACTCGAGGAAGAACTTGAAGCGCGCCAGTTCGCGGGCGGTCTGGCGGCTCTCGGTGATGTCGCTGAAGACCAGCACCGCCGCGCGGATCTCGCCGTGGGCGTCGCGCACGGGGGCGGCGTTGGCCGAGATCCAACGTTCAGAGCCGTCGGCCAGTTCCAGGCGCAGCTCCACGTTTTCCTTGGTCTCCCCGTAGGCCAGCGCCCGGTCGAGGGGGAGGTCGTCTATGGCCACCGGCGCGCCGTTTGGCAGGAAGACGCGAAACGGGCGGTCCTCAGGCCGGGCGCCAATGGCCATGGCTTCGCTCATGCCCAGCAGCCGCAGGGCCTCGTGGTTCAGAATGGACTGCTCGGTGCCGTTGGGATAGCCCAGCACGATGCCCAGAGGCGACTGGTCGATGGCCGCCAGGAGCATGTCCTGGGTCTTGCGGTGGCGGGTCATCTCGGCCAGGAGGTTCTCGCGCAGGAGGTCGGCCTCGCGGATGCGGACCTCTGCCCAGGAGCGCACGCGCCGCACGCGCAGCACCAGCCACAGCGAAATGGCCAGCAGCGTGGCGCAGGCCGCCAAGGCCAAGCCCCAGGCGGGCACGTGCCATTCCGGCTTGGACCATTTGCGCTCCAACCCGCGCACGTCGTCCTGGCTGATGGCGGCCATGCCCTCGTTCAGGCGGGCCAGGAGCTTGGCGTCTCCACGAAGCACTGCGGCGCGCAATTGCACGCCGGGGAAAGCCCGCACAAGCTCAAAATGCGGCCCCCCGTCCTGCGCGGACAGGTGATAGCGCAGCCCGAGCACCGGCCCGGCCACCACGCGCACCTGCCCAAGGGAGGCGGCCGCGGCCAGCACGTTCAGGTCGGGGAAATATTCCTGCCGCAGATTCGGGTAGGTTGCCGCAAGAAAGGCGGCGGCGGGGTCGCTCTGCACCAGTCCGACAGCTGCGCTCTGGGTCTCCAGCTGTTCCCGCGTCAGCCCATCCCTCCCGCTGACGGCGAAGACGCCGATGCCCATGTCGAGCAGGGGCCGGGTGAAGGCGAAAGTGTCCTCCAGGGTCGCGGTGAAGGGAATGCCCGCCACGGCGTCGGCCTGGCCCGTGGCCACCTGGACCAAGGCGTCTCCGCCCTCGGCCAGGGAGACGCGCACCTCGACCCCGGCCTTTTCGCCCCACAGCCGCCAGTAATCCACCAGGAGTCCTGCGGGCTGGCCGTGCTCGTCACGGAAGCAGTAGGGGGGATTGTCGCCGGGGTGGACCAGGACCAGGGGCCGCCCTTCCCCTCCGGCCCAGGCCGGAGGCGTCCAGGCGAGGATGGCCGCCACCGCCAGCAGGCAGCAGAAAAAAAGCGCGCCAAACAGCCGGGCGCCAGGAAAGCTGACGCGGAGAGCCAGGCCAGGGCCAGGCGGACGCCACGGCCTCCGGGCTCCGGCATCCGCAAGGATGACGGCGGCTGGCCGGAGCCGGAGGGGGGAGCGTGTGGCCGGCCCGGACACAGGCGCTGCTACTTGGCCGCCTTGACCACGTTGGTGGCGGCGTCCTGCAGGAGGTACTGCAGGGTTGTGGCCAACACGCTCTGCGCGGCCTGGACCACGGTGACGCCAAGGTCCTCACGCGAGCCGGAGTAGACGTTCTCGGCGATGAACTGGCCGTCCTTCTCAAGCTTCACGTTCAGGCGCAGGTCGGCCTTCACGGTCAGGCTCGCCGCCCGGTCCACGTTGATCTTATCGAAGGAGCCGGACACGACGTAACCGACAAGCGGCGTGCCGTCCGGCTTTTCGCGGTACTTCACGTCGCAGCCGCGTGCCTTCAGCTCCTCGAACATGGCCCAGCTGACCCACTCGACGGGATCGTTCTCGGCGTAATAGCGCTTGCCGTCGCCCAGGGTGCCGATGGTCAAGGTATCGGCACGCTTGTCCACAAAGGGCAGCACGGTGAAGGTCTGGGCGCAGACCTGCCCGGCCTTGGGCGTGGAGGGCTGGTAGCGCAGCTGCACGACTGTGTTGGAGGCGCAAGCCCCCAGCAGCATGGCCAGGGCGATGACAAGGGCGGGAAGCGCGGTGCGAATATTTTTTCTGCTCATCATGATGACTCCCCCTCGGGACCGGTTCTGCGGTGCGAAAATACGGCGCGGACAGCCAAGCGCCAACGCTTTTTGTAGCCCAAAGCAACACGCTCCGCAAGAGACGGGAACCGCCGTGCGGGCTTGCCTTGCGCAAAATAATGGACTCCGGCGCCGTTCCATGTTCACATGCGGCAAATCACCCGCGGCGGGAGGCTTACGCGCCCGCGCCGGGACCAAGGAGCCCACATGCGCCCCACCAGCCGTCACGCCCTGGCCTTCTGCACCGTGCTCGCCCTGTGGATCATCTGCGCAGCCGCACCCGGCGCCCTGGCCCGCAAGCCCGCGGCCAAGGCCTCCGCCGGTACGGCCTCCGCCCAGCAGCAGCCCAAGGGCGAGAGCGTGGAGCTGTCCGGCCGGGTGGCCGCGGGGCTGGACAAGACCTTCATCAAGGACAGCTCCCAGGGCTACTTCATGGTCCAGGGCGCGGACCTCTCGCGCTTCGCCGGGCGGCACATCCAGGCCAGGGCCGTGATTGTCGGCCAGGAACGCGAGTACCGGGTGGTGCGCCTGCTCGACTACTCCATCAAAAGCCCGGACGACGACTCCCCTGGGGCGACCGCCGGCAAGAAGAAGTGATCCGCGCGGGCGCCAAGACACCTTGCCAACGCCTGGGCAAGTGGTTATTTTCCGCCCTCGACGCACACGGGCCAAGCCCGGCCCGTTCGTCCGGGCCCGCCCGGCCGAGCGCCGCCAAAACAACATAACGCCCCCAGGGCATGAACGGAGTCACCATGAGCAAGACCAAAGAGCCCGCCACCTATCAGCTGGTGTTCATCGGCCCCGGCAAGAAAAAGGAAGACGTCCTCTTCACCTCGCAGAAGCTGCTGGACGTGGAGCTCAAGCGCGAACAGCACATCCGCTCCATCACCTCCGGCTACGTGGAGATCCGCAAGGCCTAGTCCGCAAGACTCCTCGACCATCTTCTCGAGCGTCGACCTTGCATCGACGGCTGCGCCGGGCTATATCAGCCGCATGAATGGCAAGATTTGCCCGGCGCGGGCAGGCTTGGTTATTGCACACCTCCGGTACGGAGGAGCTGCATGACCCACGACACCCCACCCCCTGGGTCACAGGACGGGCGCACGGATTCCTTGCGCTGCGGCGGTTTCACGCTCATCGAGCTCATCACCGTCATCATCGTCCTGGGCATCCTTTCCGCCGTCGCCGCGTCGAGCTGGGGCAACCTGGGCGGGCGGGAGTTGGGCCGCATGTCCGAGATCCGCGCCCAGATCCGCTTCGTGCAGCTCCGCGCCATGAAGAGCGGCACCACGCACGGGTTCAGCTGCGACGGCACCAACTATTGGGCCTTTCGCGGCAGCGACCCCGCGGCCACCACCATGCACCTGGCCCTGCCCGGGGAAACCAGCAAGCTCGTCTCCCTGGCCGGAAAAAGCCTGGGCCTGACCACCGGCACATGGTATTTCGACGGCTTCGGCATCCCCTACAGCGGGGCCACGCCGACCAAGCTCAACACCCCGGCCAGCATCAGCGTCACCGCAGGCGGCACCACCGGCACCCTCACCATCACCCCGGAGACCGGCTATGTCCCGTAAGCGCCGCACACACCACGAGGCCCGGGGTTTCACCCTGCTCGAGGTCATCGTCATCATCACCGTCATGGGCCTTCTGGCCGCGCTGGTGCTGAACCTCATGGGCACGCAGCTCGTGCGCTCCAGCAACCCGGCCACCATCGCCAGGGACGCCGCCGACGCCGAGGCGACCATGGAGGCCGTGGTGGCCAACTTCAACAACAGGGTGAACGACGACACATCCTTCGCGGACCTGGACGGGCTGAAGGCCGACTACGGCAGCAACAGCAACGTGACCATCGTCGACAACAGCGACTGGAACGGCGTGCGCGCCCTGGTGGTCACCACCACGGCGGGGAACACCTCCTACACCACGCTGCTCCCCCAGACGCGCACCGCCGCCGACGACAACAAGGTCGATTTCTAGGGCGCCCCATGCGAAAACAGGCCGGCTTCACCCTCATCGAGCTCATCGCCTGCATCGTCATCCTCGGCGTCATCGGCATCGGCACGGCCACGGTCATCTCGCTTGGGGCTCGCGGCTTCTTCAACGCCAGGAACGCCGACAACGCTGGCGTGAGCGCCCAGATCGCGCTGGAGCGCATCGCCATCGAACTGCGCGACGCCAACGGAGGCCCAGGCGGCGCCATCCAGGTGACGGCCAGCCCGGTGAGCATCAGCTACACAACCAGCAAGACTGAACTGCCCGGCACGCGCACCCTGGCGTTCTCCGGCGGAGCCATCACCCTGACGCCGACCTCGGGCGGCACGGCCTATACCCTTCTCGGCGGGGTCAGCACCTGCGCCATGAGCTCCAGCGGCACGGGCCGGGCCAGCACCCTCACCGTCTCCTTCACCATGACCGACGCACCCGCGGGCGAGGTCTTCCGCATCACCGTGAAGCCGCGCGGCAACACCGCCACGCCCGTCAACTCCTAGGAGCCCGGCATGATCCACCCCAGCACGCCCACGACACCGGACAGCGCCCGCGCCCAGCGCGGCAGCGTGATGGTCTACCTGGCCCTGACCCTGGTTGCCTTCGGCGTGCTGGCCATGGCCGGGGCCAGCCGCTACGGCGCGTCCATCATGGGCGTGAGCGCACCCAACTGCGCAGCCCAGGCCCGCATGATGGCCGAGAGCGGCGTGCGCTACGCCGCGGCCCGCCTGCGCACCGTGGCCGACCAGCCAGCCCTGACCAACATGGTCGCCACGCTGAACGGCATGACCCAAAACGTCGGCAGCGCGGGCTCCTTCACCCTGACCGTCACGGACGCCGGGAGCGGCACGGTCACGGTCTCGGCTGTCGGCACGTCCTGCAGCGGCTCCTCCTACATGCCGGGCACCAACGCCTCGACCACCACCGCGACCTCGGTGAACGTGCCCGCTGTGAGCGGCGGCACCCCCGGCGAGGGCATAAGCTTCACCGATGGCATGGATTCTTTTATCTCCACTTCCGGCTTCAGCGGCGGAGAGGGCGTCTCCGTCGACACCGTCGCCAAAACCATCAGCCTGGGCAACTCGCTGTACGCCAACAGCGCCTCGGTCTGGTACACCGGCAGCAGGGACGTGTGCACCGAGGGCAACTGCACCCTGGGCAACGGCCTGTGCGCCTATTACGAATTCCAGTTCACCTCCGGGTCCACGGGCGACGGCTTCGTCTGGACCATCATGAGCGGCGAGACGAACACCGCCAGAAGCAACGGCGGCGACACCGGCCGGGGCGAGCTCCTGGGCTACGGCGGGCTCGGCTCCTCCGGGCTGGGCATCCTGCCGCCCAAGTTCGGCGTGGAGTTCGACATCTACACAAACAGCGGCACGGGCTCGGTCTGCAGCGTCGGCAACCGCGCCGACGCCAACTCCCGCGACCATGTGGCCCACGTGTTCTGGGGCGCCCAGACCGTGTCCGGCTGCAGCGCCACCTACGACGACAACCGCCACGGCGCGGGAACGGCGGGTTCGACAACGAGCCCCATGAACTCCGAAAACGGCGACGGCAGCGGAGAGGGCTATGACGGCTACTACTACCGAGGCTCAAATTCCTGGATGAAGGGCGGCGGCAAGTTCTACTACCGTTATGAGATGGACCGCTCGACCACGGCCAACAAGGACGGCAGCTACTGCTACCAGATCCGTTCCTGGGTGAAGACCTCCGGCGACAGCTACCCCTCGGGCCTGAACAACTGCACCATCCCCTACACCGGCCCGCCGGACGTCACCAGCGTGGTCAACCTCTCCGCGGACATGCACAGCAAGCTGACCAAGGTCTTCTTCGGCTGGACGGAAGGCACGGGCGGCGCCACCCAGCTGGCCATCCTGAGCAATTTCTCGCTCTACTACAAGGCCGCTCCCACGCTGCCCGTGGTACCCCAGGACTATGTCGCGGGCTGGTCCTTCTACGAGGCCGCAGGCACCACGGCCCACGACATGAACGCCACCAACAACAACTCCGGCACCCTGCAGAACGGCGTGCAGTGGGTGCCGGGCATCAACTGCCCCAACTGCGCGGCGGTGCGCTTCAGCTCCAGCACCGACCGCATCGAGGTCAACGACTCCAACAGCCTTGACCTCACCGCCACGGGCAGCGTCGCCTGCTGGATCAACATCCAAAGCTACTCGAACACGGCCGGGCTGGTGCACAAGGGCGTAAACAACGACTCCAGCGACGAGTCCTACTCCCTGCAGTTCACCACTGGCCGCAAGGTCGCTCTCTACATAAGCCAGGACAGCACGACCTACCGCAGCGTGGAGTCGGCCACGGCCCTGTCGAGCGACGACAAGTGGTACCATGTGGCCGCCACCTGGGACGCCTCGGAAATCAAGATCTACATCAACGGCGTCTTGAGCAACACCGCGACAAACACCGGTTCCATCGCCGCGCAGAACAGCGCCGGGGACCTGCTTCTCGGCGCGCAGTTCAGCAACAGGGTCGGCGGGGGTGGAGGCTGGTGGGGGTTCAACCGCTATCCCTTCGCGGGGCTCATGGATGAAGTGTACCTGTACAACCGCGTCCTCACGGCCACGGAAATCGCCAACATGGCCCTGGGCCATCCCTGATATCTGGAGCGCACCATGCGACACGTAGCCATCCTCGCGGCCCTGGCGATCCTGTTGGCCGCCCCCCCGGCCCTGGCAGTGGGTCCGCAGGCCGCAGCCGCAGGCCAGCCCGAAAACGCCCAATCCGCAACCAACCTCGCCACCGCCGCCAAGGCCGTCATGAACCCTGCGGGCACGGTGGAGTCCTTCAACAAGTCCATGCGCGAAAGCGACCAGCAGAACCAGGCCGCGGTGGACGCCGTGAAGCAGGCTCAGGCCCAGGCAGGAGGCCAGGGCCAGACCGACGGCAAAGCCCCCGCCAAGGGGCCGGCCCAAAAGCCCGGCGGCGGCAAGGTCATCTACGGCGACATCATCATCCACAAATAGCGCGCCCATGCCCCGGAACGACGCCTTCAACACCCTTGGCCTGCCCATCGGCCACGTCAGCATCGGCGACTGCGCCTTCGCCACCCGCCCCATGCTGCTGACAACGGTGCTCGGAAGCTGCGTCTGCGCCACCTTCCACCATCCTGGGCGGCGCGTCGGGGGCATGTTCCACGCCATGCTGCCGGAAGTGAGCATGGCCCGCCCCCACAACCGCCCCTGCACCTTCGCCGACCAGGCCGTGGCCTCCCTGGTGGCGCGCTTCCGCGACAAAGGCATGGACGCCTCGGAACTGGTGGTGAAGCTCTTCGGCGGGGCCAACACCATGATCTCCAACCAGCCCGCGGCCCTGCGCGACATGCTCGACGTGGGCAAAAAGAACGTGGACAGCGCGCGGGCGGCGCTGAAAAGCTTCGGCCTGCGCATCTCGGCCGAGGACACCCTCGGCTCGCGCGGGCGCAAGCTGTTCTTCGCCAGCGCCACGGGCCAGGTCTGGCTGACGCGCCTGACGCCCAACGAGCTGCGCACCCTGCCGCCGGAGGAGCGCCTGTGAGACTCCGGCGCGCGGCACGGCTCTCCGCCCTTGCGGTGGCCGTCGCGCTCATTCTGGCGCTCCAGCCAGCTTCCCCCCCCCGCGCCGCCACGCCCCAAGCCCCGACTCTGGCCGTCAGCGTGCAAGGCCGCCTGCCCCACGACCAGACCGCCTTCACCCAGGGGCTCATCCTGCACCAGGGCGAGTTCGTGGAGAGCACAGGCCTCTACAACGCGTCCACCCTGCGCCGGGTCGACCCGCAAACCGGACGCGCGCGGCACATCACCAGGCTGCCAGGCAGGCTCTTCGCCGAAGGGCTGGCCCTCTGCCCGCCAAGCAAAGGCGCTCCGCCACGGCTGGCGCTGCTCACCTGGCGCGAGGGACGCATCCTGACCTTTGACGCCGCCACCCTGCGCCAGCTTTCCCAACACCCCCTGCGCGGCGAGGGCTGGGGCCTGGCCTCTGACGGCGCGAGGCTCATCCTGAGCGACGGCACCGACGGCTTGCGGCTGCTTGAGCCAAAGGACTATCGGGAAACGGGGCGCGTGCCGGTGCGCGACGGCGAGACCCCCGTGCGCGAACTGAACGAGCTGGAATGGGTGAACGGCTGGCTTTTGGCCAACGTCTGGAACCAGGACCGCATCGCCGTGATCCGCCCGCCGGGAGTCCGCGACCAGGGACAGGTGGCGGCCTGGCTGGACCTCGCGCCGCTGCGCCGGGAGCTTCGCCCCGGGGCGGACAGCGCCAACGGCATCGCCTTCGACCCCGCGAGCGGCACCCTCTACGTCACCGGCAAACGCTGGGACAAGATCTTCGTCCTGGCCCTGCCGCCCCTGCTGGCCCAGCCGCCCCGCTAGCGCCGCCTGCGAAAAATTCCGCCAAAGCGCAATTTCGTACCATACAACCGCCACACCCCCTGGCAGAATGCGGCCATGAACAACCGACTGCTCCCACTCCTGTGCCTGACCGGGGCCGTGCTGCTCTGGGGCACCAGCTTCGTGGCCACGAAGATCGCCCTCACCGGCTTCGCGCCGCTCACCGTGGTCTTCCTGCGCATGGCCCTGGCCTCGCTGGTCATGACGCTGTTCTGGAGCCGCGTGCCCAAGGCCGGACGCGCTCCCGGCGACGCCAGGCTGCTGGCCCTCGTCTGCCTGCTCCAGCCGTGCCTGTACTTCGTGCTGGAAAGCTACGCCATCAAGCTCACCACCTCGGCCCAGGCCGGCATGATCTCGTCGCTGGTGCCGCTCCTCGTTGCCGCCGGAGCCTGGGGCTTCCTGCACGAGGCCATCAGCCCGCGCACCCTCGCAGGCATCGGGCTGTCCCTGGCGGGCGTGGTCTGGCTGTCGCTCACCGGACAGGCCGTCCAGAGCGCGCCCAACCCGGTCCTGGGCAACATCCTCGAACTGCTCGCCATGGGCTGCGCCGCCGGATACATGCTGATGCTCAAGCACCTCTCCAGCCGCTACAACTCCTGGCACCTCACCGGCATCCAGACCTTTGCCGGGGCTCTCTTCTTCCTGCCCGCGGCCTGGCTGGCCTCGCCACAGCCCGTCGCCCTTTCCGCACCACCGGAAGCGTGGACCGCCGTGGCCTACCTCGGCGGCATCGTCACCCTCGGGGCCTTCGGACTCTATAACATGGCCGTGGTGCGGCTGCCCGCCGCACAGGCCGCCGCAGCCATCAACCTCGTGCCGCCCGTGGCCGTGCTCGCAGGGTGGCTCATGCTCGGCGAAAGCCTGGCGCCAGCACAACTCGCCGCCTGCGCCGTCATCCTCACCGGCGTGGCGCTGGGACAGGGCAAGAGCAGGGGAAGAACGGACGATGCCTCCGGCGGCCAAAGGGCCTGAGGCCCTCTGGACTCCCCAGTACGCCGAAAGGGCTGTTTCAG
>NZ_JAVHLD010000044.1 GCF_031082295.1 Humidesulfovibrio sp. | reverse complement strand
GCCCGGGTCCGTTGTTCCAGTCGTGCCCGGGTCCGTTGTTCCGGTCGTGCCCGGGTCCGTTGTTCCGGTCGTGCCCGTTTCCTGCGCCAAAACCGATGAAGAAAGCAAAAGCCCGCTCACGAGACATGCGCACAGCGCCATTTTCATACGAGTTCCATGGTTCAGATGCATACGCTCCTCCATTGCTTACGGTTTTCATCCAAGATGCCCCCCCAAGGCTATCACACCGCGACGGGCAGTCAACACAGCATGCATCACATTCCGCCAGTGGCTACCTCCATCTTGCCCTGATCACGCAGGGTAACCGGGCCGAAGCGCAAACCCGTTCCGGGCTGAGCGGACAGCGACACCCGCCGCACCTCCGGTTCGCTCTCGCCCTGCACGGCCTGCCCCGTCATGCCGATGCCCTCGCGCTCGTGCTGCGCCGAGGAGCCGGACGGCTGCACCGCCTGAGCCGGAGCATGGTCCTGGGCCTGGCCCGACGCGCCCTGGACGGCCTGCTTCAGGTTCTCGCCAGCGGTCTCGTAGTACCGAGGCGAAAGGTCCAGCGCCTTCTCGAACAGGGTCTGCGCCCGCGCCACCTCACCCTTGAGGAGCAGGGCGTAGCCCAAATTGTTCAGGGCGCGGGCGTCGTTCCCCGCAGCGCGGAAGGCGCTCAAGGCCTCGTTCGGGTGCCCCAGGCGCACCAGCAGCAGGCCGAGGTTGTTGGCGCTCAGTTCCGGGTCGCGGGCTTGCCGCATGGCCTGGCGGAACGTGGCCACCGCGCCCTCCGCATCGCCGGACAAAACCTGGGCCACGGCCAGATTGTTCAAAAGCGTCTCGCGAGCGCCCCCCTCATGGGAAGCGGACATCACCTGCGGCAGCACCAGGGCGGCCAGGAACTGCTCCCTGGCCTGGTCCAGCTTGCCCTGGTTCATGAGCAGCACACCCAGATGGCAGCGCGCGCGCCAGCTGTCCGGAGCCAGGGTCACGGCCCGCTCAAAGTACCGGCGGGCCTCGTCGGTCCTGCCCAGCCGCTCGCTGGCCTGACCGGCTCCGTAGAAAGCCCCCGCGGACTTCGGGCTGGCGACCTGGGCCAGCCGGAAGGCCTCCAGGGCCGTCTCGGGCCGCTTCAGCCGCAGCAGCGCCTGCCCCTTCTTGAGCAGCAGCCCCGCATCGCCGGGACGGGCCACCATCGCCTTGTCATAGCCCTCCACAGCCAGCAGGACGCGCCCGGAGTTCATCTGCACGTCGGCCACGAACTCCTGCCGGGCGGAATTAACCGGATCAAGCAGCGCCTCGCCGCCGTTGTCCTGGCGGGCGGCGCAGGCGGGAAGCGTCAGCACAAGGGCGGCGAGCAGCAGAAACGCGTTGGCGGAAGGTGAACGCATGACGGCCTCCTTACTGGCCCATGCGGGAGAAGACCTGCATGAACTGGATCACGGCGGGCCCGATGAGCACGACGAACAGCACCGGGAAGATGCACAGCACCAGCGGAAACATGAGCTTGGTGGGCAGCTTGGCGGCGGTTTCCTCCGCGCGCTGGAAGCGGCTGGTGCGCAGCGTGTCGGAGTAGACGCGCAGGGTGCGCGCCACGCTGATGCCGAAGGTGTCGGCCTGCACGAGCAGCGTCACCAGACTCTGCACATCCTCGATGCCCGTGCGCTCGGCCAGGTCCTTCAAGGCCTGCTGGCGCGGGCGTCCGGCGCGCATCTCAAGCGTCATGGTGCGCAGCTCGCCGCTGATGGCCGGCGCGGACTCGGCAAGCTCCTCGCTCACCCGGTGGATGGCCTGATCGAGCCCCATGCCCGACTCCACGCAGACCACAAGCAGGTCCAGGGCGTCCGGCAACTCGCACAGCAGCGACAGGCGTCGCGCGGCCATGCGGCGGCGCAGCCACATGCCGGGCAGCAGCGTCCCCAGGCTGGCCAGGGCCAGCGCCCCGATAATGGTGATCTGCAGGGACGGGGCCACGGGCAGAATCCAGGCGACGCCGAGGAACAGGCTGGGCGGGATGAGCATGAGGGCGGCCTTGGCCCCGTGAAAGGCCTGCACCGCATTCGGCCCGCGCAGACCCGCGCGGACGAGGTCGAGCTTGGTCTGGTCCAGGCTGTCGGCGTCCTTTGGCCCCAGGCGCCTGCCCAGCTCGCTCACCAGGGCCGAGGCAAGGTCCTGCAAGCGGCCCAGGCCCGACGAAGCGGGCGCGCCAGCCCCGTTGACGCCCGCGAAGCCCGCCACCTTGCCGCGCAGGCGCTGGGTGCGCTCGGCCTCGCGCCGGGCGTTCAGCACGCCGAAGCCCAGCAGCAACACCGAGGCGAAGGCCAGGATCGAAGCCAGCAGCGGGATGAGGGTGGCGTTTTGCATGGCGCGCCTCCTAGACCTTGAAGTTGACCATGCGGCGGATGACGAAATACCCCATGGTCATGGACACCAGGGCCGACTTGATCATGAGCCTGCCCAGGGGCTCGGTGACCAGAAGCGACATGTAGTCGGGCTTGATGAGGTAGAGCATGCCCGCCGCCGCGAAGGGCAGCGCCAGCAGCACCAGCGCCGAGATGCGGCCCTCGGCCGAGAGGATGCGGATGCGGCCGTGGATCTTGAAACGCTCGCGGATGAGCGCGGCGGTATTGCCGATGATCTCCGAGAGGTTGCCGCCCGTCTCGCGCTGGATGTTCACCGAGACCACGAAGAACTTGAGGTCGAGCGAGTCCACACGGTCCATGAGGTTGTGCAGGGCCTTCTCCACGTCCATGCCGAAGTTGATCTCGTCCAGCGTGATGGCGAACTCCGGTCCGATGGGGTCGTGGAATTCGTCGGCCACCATGCGCATGCCGCCGGCGAAGGTGTTGCCCGCCTTGAGCGCCCGGGCGATCAGGTCCAGGGCGTCGGGCAGCTGGCGCTGGAGATTGGCCATGCGCGCGGCCCGGCGGCGATACACCCGCACGATGGGCAGCGGGCCGAGGATGGCTGCGGCCACGAGGGCCGCCACAGGCGCTCCGGTGGCCAGCATGACGACGACGAAGGCCACCGCGCAGAGCACGGCCGAGGCAAGCAGGTACAAGCCAGGCGTACCCGTCATCTTGGCCTGGCGGATGACGCGCTCGAACTTGCTGGTCCAGCGCAGGTCGGCCAGCAGCCGGTGGAACCAGGGCACCTCGCTGTAGACCGTGCGGCGCACGATGTCCTGGGCCGAGACGTTCGGCCCGGCCAAGGTCAAAGCCTGGACCCGCTCGCTCACGCGCTCCTGGCGCTTGCGCGCCGCGGCGCCCAGGGCGTTCATGACGAACAGGACGAAGAACAGGGTGGCCAGGGCCAGGATCAGGGCGATGAGGCCGGGCATGACAGCCTCCTTACGCGGCCCCGTTCAAGGGGGCGAAAAGGTGCTGGTCCAGGGTCACGCCCCTGGCCGCCAAGCGGTCGGAGAACTTGGGCCGGATGCCGCGCGAAACGAAGCGTCCCTTGACCTTGCCGCGTTCGTCCAGGCCGGTCTGCTCAAAGGCGAAGATCTCCTGCATGGTGATCATCTCACCCTCCATGCCGGTGATTTCCTGGAAGCTGATGAGCTTGCGGCTGCCGTCCATGAGGCGCGAAACCTGGATGATGACGTCGATGGCCGAGCTGACGTAGCGCTTGAGCGACACGTCGGAAATGTTCAGTCCCGCCATGGCGACCATGGTCTCCAGGCGCATGAGCGCGTCGCGGGGGGTGTTGGCGTGGATGGTGGCCAGCGAGCCGTCGTGGCCGGTGTTCATGGCCTGGAGCATGTCCAGGGCCTCGGCCCCGCGCACCTCGCCGATGATGATGCGGTCCGGGCGCATGCGCAGGCAGTTCTTGACCAGTTCGCGCTGGGTCACCTCGCCCCGGCCCTCGATGTTCATGGGCCTGGTCTCCAGGCGCACCACGTGGGCCTGCTTGAGCTGCAGCTCCGCCGCGTCCTCGATGGTGACGATGCGCTCCTCCTCGGGGATGAAGCGCGAGAGCACGTTCAGCATGGTGGTCTTGCCCGAGCCAGTGCCGCCGGAGATGAGCACGTTCAGGCTGCAATGCACGATCCCCTTCAGCACCTCGCCGATCTCGGGGGGCAGCGCGCCGAAGCGGATCAGGTCGTCCAGCTCCAGCGGGTCCTTGGAAAACTTGCGGATGGACAGCGACGGACCGTCGATGGCCAGCGGCGGGATGATGGCGTTGACGCGGGAGCCGTCGGCCAGGCGGGCGTCGACCATGGGCGAGGACTCGTCCACGCGCCTGCCCACGCGGGAGACGATGCGGTCGATGATCTTGCGCAGGTGGTCGTCGTCCTTGAACCGGGCCGGGGTGAGCTCCAGGACGCCCCTGCGCTCCACGTAGATGTTGCGGTAGCCGTTGACCAGGATGTCGTTGACGGTGGGATCCTTCACAAAGGGCTCAAGCGGCCCCAGGCCCAGCACCTCGTCCTCGATCTCGCCCAGCAGGCTCCTGCGCTCGCTTAAGTTGAGCGGGGCCTGGGCAAAGTCTTCGCGCAGGATGCGCTCCACCACGCGGTTGATCTCCTGTCGCATCTCCTCCCTGGGCAGGGAGTCCAGAAGTGAGAGGTCCAGCACGTCGATGAGGCGGTCGTGGATGCGGTTCTTGATCTCGTGGTACTGGTCGCTGCGGGCATGCTCGGCCTTGGCGGCGTCGGCCTTCGCCTGGGACTTGGCCGGGGCCGGAGCCTCGGCAACGGGCTGGACAGGGGCCGGTCGCGGCGCGACGATGGCGGACAAGGGGGCGGGCCGGGTGGCGCCGCAGGGCTGGGCGGTCTTTTGAAGTCGGGCGGCAAGATCCATGGTGCACCTCACGCGCCCCGGTGGGCCAGCGAGAGGCCCAGCGGGGAGTTGCGCAGCCTGGCCCAAAGCGAGCCGGACGTCTTGGCCTGGGTCGCCTGGGGGGGCACGTCGCGGCACAGGCCGCGGGCCATGGCGGCCAGGCCCTTGGACATGGCCGAGCGGGGGTCGGCCTCGGCCAGGGTCTTGCCCTGGTTTATGGCCGAAAGGGCGGCCTGGTAGTCGTTGACCACGGCCCAGGCGATGGGCTGCTGCAGGATGCTCTCGGCCTCGCTGGTGCCGATGTCGGACTCGGAGGTCTTGCGGTTGGCCACCAGGCGCAGGCGGGGCAGCAGGCGCGGGCTGGTGGCCCGCACGGCCTCCAGGAAGCGCTTGGCACGGGCCAGGCACGGCAGGGAGAGGTCCATGACCAGCAGCACGTCGTCGGCCAGGTCCAGGGCCTCGAGGATGGCCTCGTCGTGGCCGGTGCCAGCGTCGATGACAACCTGGGCGTAACTGCGGCGCAATAGTTCCAGAATCTGGCGCAGCACTGCCGGGTCCAGGGCGGCCTCGGCGCTGAAGTCCGGCGCGGGCAGCACGGCCAGGCCCGAGTGGTGCCGGGCCATGACGCTCTCCAGGTAGGTGGCGTCCAGGCGCTCAACGTTGGCGGCAACGTCGGCCCAGGTGTAGGTGTGGTCCAGGTCCAGAAAGATGGGCGTCTCGCCCTGGGGCTGCGCCAGGTCCACGAGCGCAGTGCGGCCGGAGCCCTGGCGGGTCAGCGCGTCGGCCAGGTTCACCGCGATGGTGGTGGTGCCGATGCCGCCCTTGGCGCCCAGCACCAGGACGATGCGCCCGTCCTGCCCATCGGACTGCGGCAGCGGGGCGGCCAGGGGCTGCGGGACATGGCGCTGCTGCAGGCGCGCCAGCGCGGCGCGCAGGTCCGCCTCGGCCACGGGCTCGGGCAGGCATTCGCTGATGCCCGCGCGCATGGCCGAGAGCAGCACTTCCGGGGCCGGGGCCGAGCCTACCAGCACCACGGGGGGCATCCCCGCAGGCGCCTGGGCGTCCTGGCCCGACAACTTTGCGGCAAGCGCCATGTCCGCGTTCGCGTCCGCGTCCAGGGCCAGCAACACCAGGTCGGCATGCCGCGCGGCGTCGCGGGGCAGCACCTCCACCTCGGCCAGGGCGGCCAGGCCTTGCGCAAGTGCCTCCCGGCGCGTTTCAAGGACGGCGTCCACTGTGACGATGATCTTCCGGCTGTTCATGGCGCGCCTCCTTATTGCCTCGATGCGTCTTCCCGGGGTGTTAGTTCGCGCCCCGGCTGGAGTCCTGAATGAGCCTTGCCACGGCGAGCATGCCGTTGCCGGTGCCGTTGGGCCCGGGCGAGTACGGCACGGCCTTCAGGAACCTGCCCGTGACGTCACCCCTGCAGTTGATGCCCTCGACGAAGATCGCGCCCAGGTGCAGCACGGTGACGTAGGTGCGCCCGGAGCTCGGCGGGTAGCGCGGATCGTAGAAGGGGATGATGGCCACGCGCGGGCTCATGAGCGGATCCTTGAAGGCGCTGCCCTTGATGGACTGGGTGGCGACGTCCCAATACGCTCCCGAATCCTCGGACAGAAGGCTCTGCACGCCCTGCTTGGTGGGGCCGACCTTGTTGCCGGGCTCGGTCTGCAGTTGGTCGCCGGGGGCCACGAGCGAGGTGCTCGCCACGCCCGTGCCCGCGATGTTGGCGCTGTATTCCGCAGCGCCCGTGACGGGCGTGTCCCGGTTCAGCGCCGGGTAATCGATGGCGTTGTACTGGCTGGGCACGATGACGTCGTGGGGGTCGCCTTCCTTGAGCACGACCTGCTTGCCAAGGTCGGAGGAGTCGAAGCCCTGCACCACGATGGAGGCCATCTCCGGCGCGCTGTCCACGTCAAGCACGCCGTTGTTGTAGTTGCCCGACCACTGGGTATCGGCCTTGTCGTTCCAGGTGAACTTGGTGGCCACGCTCCAGGGCTTGAGGTTCATGCTGGAGTTGGGGTTGAAGATGCCCGCGCGCGCCTTGGCCGAAAGGTCGGCCTGCGAAACGCCCACGGCCTTGCCGAAGAACAGGCTCATGGGGTTGCCGCGCGCCTGCACCCGGCGCACCGTGACCTCAACCTGGTTGGGCGAGGTCGTGTCCGGCACGCCGTTCTTGTAGAACACGATGTCCGAGGCCTGCACCGCGACGTCCGGCTGGTCCTGGCTGTCCAGGTTGGCCTTGGCGTATTCCAGGATGACGGCGCTGACCTTGGGCAGGTCCGAACCGTAGGAGATGAGCGCGTTGGCTCCGGCCAGGGCCGCGGCGTCGGCGGAGGTCTGCAGGCTGCTGCGGCGCATGTGCATGGCTCCGAGATCAAGCGCCAGGGCGGCGATGCCCGCGAGGGTTGCCAGGACCAGGGCCATGATGACGCCGGAGGCGCCACGCTCGTCGCGGAACAGGGAATGCTTGGCTGATGTCTTCATGGTGTCCTCCCGCTTACTCGCGCCGGGCCGTGGCCTTGCTGGAGAGGGCTTGGGGGAAAAGCCCTCCCCAGGTGGCCAGGGCGTAGCCGGAGAGGTTGTAGGATACGGTGATCTGCATGGCCGTGCCGCGCGTGGAACCATCCAGGGGCGGGCTCAGGCTCACGCTGACCTTGGACGGGTCGAGCCCGGCGCTTTGCACGTGGTTCAAAACGATCTGCACGGGGTCGTGCCCGCGCGAGGCCTCGAACACGCCCTCGTGAGCGGCGCGGGAAACCGCATGGCTCACGTCCAGGTAGCGGCTGAAGTCAACCAAACCCAGCAGCATCGGGGCCAGCACCAGGGACACCGCCATGGCGAACTCCAACGTGGCCGACCCCTTCTCGCGCTTCTTCCTGTCAGTATTCATGGCGTCCTCCTTACGGCTGGTGGACCATGACGGAGGTTGACGACAATATCCTGTGGCCCGCGATCTCGGGCACCAGGTCTGCCAGCAGCAGGAAGTCGAAGCCAACGCTCACGGTGACGGCCACCGGGGTGTTGGCGCTGCGGGCGCCGACGACAACCGAGGGCGGAGTCTTGATGCCGCCGTCGGCCACGCGCTTGCTGGCCAGGTCGGCCACGGCGGCGTCGCTGGGCTCGGGCAGCACGGCCAGGCGGGCGGCCTCGGCAGCGGCGGAGTTGACCACGGTCTGCGTCCACATGAGCCGGCCGAAGTCCACAAAGGCCAGCATGAGGAGCATGAAGATCGGCAGCAACAGCGCGGCTTCCACGGAGATGGACCCCCGTTGGCTCCGCACTCGGGCATTACGCGGTGTGGCGTTCATCACTTTGCCTCCTTGACCATGAGGATTGCGTCCAGCTTGGGCTCCTTGGCCTTGCCGGTCTGGGGGTCGACCTCGGAACTCTTGCGGTAGCCATCCAGTGCGTTCTTGGCGAACACCCCGTCCAGACCCGCCACAGGGCGGTCGCTGGCCGGAGTGGGATCAAGCTTCTGGTTCTCCACGGCCATGCGCACGGACATGCCCCAGGTGGCGTCCAGCGCCGGGCGGGTGGGCACCATGCCGCAACCGGCGAGCAGGGCCAGAGCCGAAAGTGTGGAGAAAAGCGTTGCGGTTCGTGCGTTCATGGTGTCCTCCTTACTCGCCCGCGGGCAGGGCCGAGCCGAAACGGCCGTCGAAACCGGAGCCGAGGCCCGGCTTGCCCGTCCGTCCGCCCTCCGCGCTGCCGGTGGAGGCAGGAGCGGACGGCATGGCCTGCGACGTCGGAGCGGCCTCTGCGGATTGCTGCGGCTTCAGGGCTTCGCCCGGCTTGCCTTCCAGCTGTCCCTTGATGAAGAATTCGTAGGGCGTGGGATCCTTCAAGGCGTCCGTGGGCAGGGTCTGCTTGGCCATGTCCAGCGGCTTCACAAGGTGCGGGGTGACGATGATCACCAGCTCGGTCTCGTTCTTGCGGAACTCGCTGCTGCGGAACAGCGCGCCCAGCACCGGCAGGTCGCCCAGGCCGGGGAACTTCTTGATGCTCTCGCGGGTGGTGTCCTTGATGAGCCCGGCGATGGCGAAGCTCTGGCCGCTGGCCAGCTCGACGGTGGTGCTTGCGCGACGGGTGGTCAGGCCGGGGATGCGCCAGCTGTTGATGGTCACGCCCAGCTCGTAGTCCAGCTCGGAAACTTCGGGGTTCACCTGGACGCTGATGCGGCCGCCTTCAAGCACCACGGGGGTGAAGTTGAGGCCCACGCCGAAGGGCTTGTACTCAATGGCCACGGTGCCCAGCGCCTGCGGGATGGGGATGGGCACCTCGCCGCCGGCCAGGAAGCTGGCGCTCTTGCCCGAGAGGCAGATCAGGTTCGGTTCGGCCAGCACCTTCACCAGCCCGTTCTCCTTCAGCGCGTCGATGAAGCCCGTAATGGTGGTGCTGCCGCCCAGATTGGGGGAGACCACGGCGTTGACGTTGGCAGTGGCGGAAAGGGCGCCGCTGGCATAGGTGGTCAACCCGCCGATCATGGTGTGCAGGATGTTCCCACCGGTCATGAGGCTGAAATTGATGCCCAGGCGCTGGAGCACGTTGCGGTTCATCTCGGCCACGCGCACCTCAAGCATCACCTGGTGCACGCCGCCCACGCTCAGCAGGTTCTGGACCTTGCCCGGGGCGAAGGTCTCCGCCAGCGACAGGGCCGTGGCCATGCTGGTGGCGCTCGAAGCGCTGCCCGTGAGGATGATGTTCTTGCCGCTCGTCACGACGCGGATGCCGCGCTCGTTGGGCAGCACGCTCGAGATCATGCGCTTGAGCTGGGTCTGGTCCGGGGACACGTCGAGGTCGTACACGGCCATGACGGCGTCGCCCTGGCCCCAAAGGGTCATGTTGGTCGCGCCCGCGGCCTTGCCGGTCAGGTACACCTGGCGCGGCGACAGCAGCATCACTTCGACGGTGTCGGGAGAGGCGAGGGAAATGCGGCGGATGTCCTGGTCGCTGTTGACGATGATCGAGCGGCCCACGGCCAGTTCCAGAGCCTGCGGGGCCTGGGACACTGTGACGTTCGGCACGGCCTGGATCTGCGGCCGCGGCTGCTGGCGGGGCTGGGCCATGGCGACCGGGGAGCAAATCAAGAGCGCCAGCAGGGCAGCGAAGAGGCTTAGGGGAGAAGCGGCGCGCATGATGGACCTGCCTTTGTTAGAACGTCACCTGGCTGCGCTTGGAGCCGGTGATGATTTCAACCGTGTTGCCCGAGCCGCGAGGCCCGCGCGCCACGCGCGCGGTGCGGTAGGAGGCCAGGGCCGTCTTGACGTCCGCACCCTCGGTGAGCACCACTTCCGTGTCCGAGGCGTTGCGCAGCGCGAAGTGCAGGGTCCCTTGAGTGGAGGCCAGGGCCACCTTCTCGCTCTCCTGCGGGGTCAACTCAAGAGTGTAGATGTCGGCGTGCTGGGCTGCTTCGTCCTTTTCCGAGGTCATCTGCGCGCCAGCGGCCAGCACGGGCACGTTCTCCAGCACCACCTTGGTCATGGAGCTCTGGCCCTTTTCGTCCTTGGGCAGCGTCACCAGCACGTCGACCATGTTGCCGGGGCGGATGAGACCGGCCAGGCCCATGACCTTGTTGCCCTTGACCGCCATGGCGCGCTTGCCATGCGTGATGACCGCGCTGATGCCGCCGGAAGCCGACTCGCCCGACAGGCGCGAAGGCGTGAGCGGCTCGTTGGCGGACATGCCCGAGGCCAGGATGCGCCCCTCGACTTCCTTGACCGTGGTGTAGTGCTGCGCCGGGGTCATGGTCTCGGGGTAGTTCTGCAGGCGCAGCATGTCGGCGCTAAGCTTTGCTCCGGCGGGCAGTTCGCGGGTGGCAACCACCAGCGGCACGGTGCGCACGGCCTGCCCGCGCCCCGCGGTGGCCTTGGCCTGCATCCATTGATAGACGAGAATGCCCGCGCTGAGCGCGAGCAGAAGGGCCATACCCAGCTGGATGATAGACTTGAGCGAACCGTTCATGGCGACCCCCTATCCGACCAGCCAGCCGGAGATGAGCACCGCGCGCGTCATCGCGGCCACGGTGCCCAGGGCGATGGCCAGGCCGTAACAGAGCTTCGGCAGGCCGGGAGTCGCCGGGGCGGGCTGATAATGAAATTCGCCGGTGGCGCAGGTGGCGTACAGGGCCGCGCGCAGGGGCTGGAACACCCCGCGCAGCACGTCCGAACGCCTGGCCAGCACCGCCAGGGCATACACGCCGCCAGCCAGGCTGGTCAGCAGGAAGGCCACCAGCACCACCTGCGGGCCGACCCAGGCGCCCACGGCGGCCATGAGCTTCACGTCGCCGCCGCCCATGACCCGAAGCAGGAAGGGCGAGAGCATGAGGCCGAAGCCCACGCCCAGACCGGCGAGACTGAACCAGAGGCCCTGAGGCCCCTGGATCAGCAGGTGGTAGGCCAGCGCCACAAGGGCGGTGGGAACAGTGAGGATGTTGGGAATGCGCTGACTGCGCAGGTCGATGACGGTGGCCACGGCCAGGGAGAGGATGACTGCTGCGAAGATGATGGGGTCCATGGCTCTCTCCCTCGTGTCATTCGGTGTGGGGCTTAGGGCCCGGACGGGGCCGTGGTGTCTGCTCCCACGTCCCCCGTCCGGTTCCGGCGGTCCAGCCGCCTGCTGTGCCTTAAGCTCGACATTGCCTTGGCTCTGCTCGCGACGGGTGGCGAAGTTGATTAGCCACCGGCTCCGGGCATGGCGTTGGTGATGGTCTGGAAAGTTCCCTGCACGCGGGTGCCAAGCGCGGTGACCGCGCCCACGATGACGGCGGCGATGAGGGCGGCGATGAGGCCATACTCAAGAGCGGTGGCGCCTTCCTCGTCACGGGTCAGCTGCATCAGTCTGGTCAACATGGTGTCCTCCTGGGGTTTAAGTTTTGCGTTATGTTCCGGCTCTGCGATTGATTCCTGATCTCCATTGAGCAACCTGCGTGCCAGTATCACAACGGACGCCATGAAATGCGTCAGACTTAATTATAAATGTTTAATAACATGGTGTTACTGAATCAACGCAATCATGCCGAGGCAACGCCATTCGTCAACAGCGGACCAGCGTTAATCCATTTTTTATGGTGTGCGGTTACACACTCAGACGGCTATGGCGGATGTGAAAAACCAAACTGGAGAGCGCTTGCTGCGACAACCAACCAGAATGAATGCGGATTATGAAAAATACACAAATCGTGGACTGTAGACACCCGTAGATGTCGACATCCATTAATAATGAACCATATTGTTCAGGTCGGGATTATCTCGGCGGGGTCGATGGCGTGCTTCTGGATCTTGTTCCAGAGGTTGGTGGGGGTGATGCCCAGGGCCTTGGCGGCACGGGTCTGAACGCCGCCTGCCTGACGCAGGGCCGCAAGGATGAGGCTGCGTTCAACCTCGTTCAGGGTATCGCGCAGGGACAGGGGCTGCCCGGTCGCGTCCGCAACCAATACCTGAGCGCCCTCGGCCAGGGCCATCTCCACGTCGGCGGCGGTGATGACGCCGGAGCGGCTGAAGATGGCGGCGCGCTCCACAACGTTGGCGAACTGGCGAACGTTTCCCGGCCAGTTGTGCGCCATGAGCCTGTCCAGGGCGGCCTGCCCCGGCGGCGGGATGTCCGCGCCGGTGCGCTCGTTGAACTGGCGCACGAAATGCGCGGCCAAAAGCGGGATGTCCTCTTTGCGTTCGCGCAGGGCGGGCAGGTGGATGGCGGCCACGTTCAAGCGGTAGTACAGGTCCTCGCGAAAGGCCTTGTCGGCCACGCGCCGGGCCAGGTCCACGTTGGTGGCGGCGATGATGCGCACGTCGAACCGCAGGGGCTTGGCGCCGCCCACACGCTCGGACTGCTTCTGCTCCACCGCGCGCAACAGTTTCGGCTGAAGGTGCAGGGGCATGTCGCCGATCTCGTCCAGCAACAGGCTGCCACCCTTGGCCAGCTCGAACTTGCCCGCCTTTGCCACGAAGGCTCCGGTGAACGCGCCCTTTTCGTGGCCGAAGAGTTCGCTCTCGAGCAGGTTCTCGGGGATGCTGGCGCAGTTGACCTTCACGAAGGGGCCTGCCGCGCGCGGGCTGGCCTCGTGGATCAGGTCTGCCACCACTTCCTTGCCCGTGCCGGACTCGCCCAGGATGAGCACCGAGGTGTCCAGCGGCGCCACGCGCTCCACAAAGGCCAGCACGGCGCGCATGGCGGGGCTCTCGCCCACGGCGACGCGGCCCGGTCTGCCCTGGCGCAAGGCCTCGCGCAGGGCGCCGAGTTCGCGTTTGAGGGTGCGTTTTTCCAGGGTTCGCCCGACAACGATCTGCATCTCGCTCAGGCGGAAGGGCTTGGTGAAGAAGTCGCTGGCGCCCTGGCGGATGGCGTCGAGCGCGGTTTCGTGGTCGGTGTAGGCGGTCATGACGATAATCTCGGTGCCGGGCGAGGCCTCGCGCAGCAGCGGGATGGCCTCCACGCCGGTCATGCCGGGCAGGCGCACGTCGGAGAGGATGAGGTCGAAGCCGTTGCCTTCGAGTGCCTGGAAGCGGGCCTGGGCCACGCCGTCCTCCGCGCTTCCGGCCGGCACCACCTCATGCCCGAGGTCGGCCAGGGCCTCGCCCAGCATGCGCCGGAAGGCCTCGTCGTCCTCGATGAGCAGAATCCTGCTGGGCATGGCGTCGACCTCCGTGGACCACTTCAGGATTTGTGGATTCTACACGAGGAACGGACAAAAGCAAAGCGGCCCGCCAGTTCCCCGGCGAGCCGCTCAGATGTCGCGATATTTCCGTCCCTACGGCCTGCAACCGCCCTCGCCGCAGGCGAAGATGCGCTCGATGACCTTGAGCACTTCCAGCCCGTCCTCGCCCGTGATGGGAACCGGGGTCTTGTCGCTCACGGCCGCCAAAAATGCCGTCAGCTCGGCCTTCACCGGCTCGCGGTAGATCATGGGCCACTCGCGCACGGAGTAGCTCTTGTCGTAGGTGGAGAACTGGCTGTATTCCTTCACGTCCTGGGTCACCAGGTCGGCGGTGATGAACTTGCTCTTGCAGGCCACGCGGATCTTGCGCGACTTGTACGGCGTCACCCAGTTGGTGTTCACGTTGGCCAGCACGCCGGAGGTCATCTGCGCGGTGATGAGCGCGTTGTCCTCGTGCCCGCCGCTGCTGCTGGTCATGACCGCGTACACGTTCTGGAACTCCGAGCCGGTGAGGAAGCGGATGAGGTCGATGTCGTGCGAGCCCAGGTCGCGGATGACGCCCACGTCCTGGATGCGCGGCGGGTACGGTCCCACGCGCTCGATCTGGATGGAGATGACGTCGTCGCCCACCAGTTCCTTCACGCGCTGCACCGCCGGGTTGAAGCGCTCGATGTGCCCGACCATGAGCGGCACGCCCTTCTGCTTGGCGGCGGCCACCAGGTCCGCGCCCTCGGCGGAGGTGGCGGCCAGCGGTTTCTCGATGAGCAGGGCCGCGCCGCTGGCGATGACCTTGAGTCCCACGGAATGGTGCAGGCTTGTGGGCACGCAAACGCTCACAGCGTCCAGCCCCTTGGCCAGCAGGTCGTCCAGGTTGGTGTACGTGGGCACGCCGAAACGCGCGGCCACATCGTCCAGGGCGGCCTGATCCGTGTCGACCACGCCCATGATTTCAACCCCGTGCATCTCGCTGTAGTTGCGCAGGTGCACTTTCCCCATCCAGCCCAGGCCGATGACGCCGACTTTCAACATGACTCACTCCAGTTTCATGACTGACGCCCGGCATTGGCGCGGGCATCGGGATTCCTACATGCTCCGCCCCGGCAATGCAACCCGCGCCATTCAATCCACCCCCGCCGGGCTTGCCGCCATGCTGGATTAACGGTAGTTTACGCCAATGAACACCACCGGACCCATTTGGATCAGCGCGGGCGAGGCCTCCGGCGACATCCACGCCGCTTCGCTCCTTGGTGCGTTGCTCGAACGCCAGCCCGGCCTGAAGGCCGTGGGCATGGGCGGCCCGGCGCTCACAAGGGCTGGCTGCGACGTGCTCTTCCCCATGCGCCTCATCTCGCTTGTGGGCTTCACCGAGGTATTCTCCGGCCTGCCACGCATCCTGAAACTGCTCGGCGAGGTCAAGCGCGCGCTCATCGAAACGAAGCCGCGCGCCATCATCCTCATCGACTGCCCAGACTTCCACTTCCGCGTTGCCCGCATGGCGAAAAAGCTCGGCATCCCGGTCTACTATTACGTGAGCCCGCAGGTCTGGGCCTGGCGCTCGGGGCGGGTTGAATTCCTGCGCCGGTTCACGCGCAAGGTGCTGTGCATCCTGCCCTTTGAGAGGGACTTCTACGCTGCGCGCGGCATGGACGTGGACTACGTGGGGCACCCGCTCATGGACCAGATGCCGCTGGCCGAACTCGACGCCATCCGGCCCGACCCGAACCTGCTGGGTCTTTTGCCCGGTAGCCGCCGAAAAGAAATCAGCACCCTTTTGCCGGAATTCGCCAAGGCCGCCCAACTGCTTCGGCGCGAGTTCCCGAATCTGCGTGTGGCCCTGGCCCGCGCCCCAGGGCTGGATCCGGAGTACCTGCGCTCCTTTCTGCCGCCGGAATTGCCGGTGGAGATAGTCGAGCCGGATGACCGCTACCGCTTGATGCGCGCGAGCAGAGTGCTGCTCGCCGCCTCGGGCACGGTGACCCTTGAGGCAGCGCTCATCGGCACGCCCACCGTCGTCGCCTACCGGCTTTCGGCCTTGAGCTACGCCATCGGAAAACTTGTCATCCAGGTCAAGTGGGCCAGCCTCGCAAACCTCATCATGGGCCGTGAGGTGTTCCCCGAACTGCTGCAGGACAAGGCCACCGCGCAATATTTCGCCGCGCGGTTGCGAGGCTGGATCGCCGATGAGAAGGCCCTGGAGGCGGCACGCGCCGACCTGGCTGGCCTGCGGGAACGCGTGGGCGGACCGGGTGCCGCCGGGCGCGCTGCAGACATCATCTTGAACGACCTGCGCGCAATGTCGCGCTAGAACGGAGCGAACAATGGAAGCTGTGCGCGTGTACGCAGATATACACGGGCTTTCGCCCGAGGCTTTTGAAGAAATCCGGCAGTCCATGCCCTTTGACCAGGTGGTCTACAAGGACCGCATCCTGGCAGTGGACTTTGAGGGGCACTACATCGACGTGGAGCCGTTCCTCAACGACTGCGCGCGCCTCATGGACGACGACGGCTGGGGCAAGCTCGATTTCATCGACCAGATCGACTACGCCCTCACTCGCTATGTCATCAAAAAAGGTTCGTACACGACCAAGGATGTCATGGTCGACAACGTGGTGGAAGGGATGAGCTAACGCAAGGAGCTGTGCATGAGCCTGATCGGCAATCTCATTTGGATTATTTTCGGTGGGCTCGTGATGGGAATCGGCTGGTATCTGCTGGGCGTCCTCATGTTCGTTTCCATTATCGGCATCCCCTGGGGCCGGGCCTGCTTCATGCTCGGCAGCTTCTGCCTCTGGCCCTTCGGCCGAGAGATCGTCAGCCGCCGTACAGTCACCGGCCAGGACGACATCGGCACTGGCCCTCTTGGCCTCGTCGGCAACATCATCTGGTTCTGCTGTGGAGGCGTTTGGCTGGCCATCGGGCACCTGGCGTCCGCGTTGGTGTGTTTTCTTACCATCATCGGCATTCCCTTCGGCCTCCAGCACCTGAAACTGGTCGGCGCCAGCATGGCCCCCATCGGCAAGACGGTGGTGGAGAAGAGCTGAATTCGCACCGAGACACTCATCACACGCGATTTACACGTCACATGTCGCGTCCCTTGCTCCCGAGGTGCGACGCCGGCACGTCTACGCTTAGCAACTGGCCTGCGAGACTTTTCGAGAGCCACGGTGGCAAACCGCATCGAAATCTTCGTCATCATAGCCTAGCAAACAGTCCAGAACTCCGCCCCTAATACGCCCGCACCGATCCTCTCGATATGTCCCTGTGAACTGCCTCCAGGGTTCTCGTGCCGGATAGAGCAGCAGTTGTCACATCGCATGAGGTGGAGCCCCATGGTGGTCGGAGGTCTTAAGAGCACTGCGCCAAGGTTGATGCCCGGCACACACACTTGTGGATGTCGGCGGACATAGCACTCAAACGACTCGACTTACAGGGGGGGGAGGATCTTAGAAATCGCGCCCCCTAAGAAACTGGCAAGTGAGGAGCGACTTGGCATAGTGCGCACGACCAGCATTTCCATTCCAGGCTGATCGCCCACAAGCAACGAAAAAGGCTCCATCTTTCGACGGAGCCTTTTAAATAAAGTCCTGGCAGCGACCTACTTTCCCATGATTAGAACCACAGTATCATCGGCGATGGCGGGCTTAACTTCCGAGTTCGGAAAGGGATCGGGTGTACCCCCGCCTCCAAGACCACCAGGACAAATATATAAGTTAGATAGGGGAGAGAGGAGCTTTTTATAAGCTAAAAGCCGCACGACTTATTAGTACCGGTTAGCTAAACGCTTCACAGCGCTTACACGCCCGGCCTATCAACCCGGTGG
>NZ_JAVHLD010000043.1:13596-18368 GCF_031082295.1 Humidesulfovibrio sp. | reverse complement strand
TCCTTGGTCAGGAACTCTAACATAATTCCTGGACCGGGTTTAGGGGGGCAGGTCATAACCAGTAGTTACGGGTCCGGCACCAGCACGGATTCTAACCGGTGGATGGACCCGATGTACGCGTATGAGTTTGACAATATGTACCACAATACGCCATTGGACCCCACCTATCACGACGACAGCTTCTCCAACTCGTCCGGCTACGATGACTCGTTCTCGACGAGTAGCTTTGATGACAGTTGTTCAGGTAGCAGCTTCGACGACTCCTTCTCCTCGAGCTCCAGCTTCGACGACTAGCCGACGTATACCCATGCCGTAGCGAGACGGCACAGTAAAAGGGGGCCTTGCGGCCCCCTTTCTCGTTTGATGATCCATGATTCGGAATCACTGCCTTGACCGACCTGGCCCCCTTCTCCTCGGTGCATTTCCTCACCGCGTCTGTTCTTCGCTTACGTCCTGGTAGCCAGCCAGAAACTGCCTTGGGCTATTGACCCAAGGTCGAACGCAGACGTTGCCCCTTACAGGGAGGTTACTATGGGACCTCTGTGTCCTGCACGCCGAAACGGTGTACAGGGTACATCCTCGATTCCATTGAAACGGCACTTTCCAAGCCAATCGATAACCAACTGGTATCTTGTCAGTACGCCGCCGTGGGCCTTTACCCCACATGCCGATATCATCCGCCTTAGGCGCTATCTGTGCTCATGTTTTCACCTCCAGGGCATTCTTCCTGGCATCTGCTTCTTTCGGCCCCCGAGGTGTCACAGCGGGGCGGTACTCCAAGGCTAGCACATGAGTTTTAAAGCGATAGTTCCTCTCGTCGCCATAGCGGAGCGGGTCGGGCTTTCGCCCTTTAACGCAGCTGCTCTAGCCGCATCGAGCTTATGCCGGGGGCCACCCGGTTTTCGCCTCGCGCGGCCGCTACGTCCCTTCCACGTCACGATCCAAGCCCGTGAGGGCGTAGGTATCGTCCCGTGGCCTTGGTTACCAGGGCTTGCGGCATTCAACGTATCCAAGCGCACCATCTCTGATGTGGGCATGAACTCAACGACACTTCACACCCCCTGCTAGCGCAAGGGTAGCTGATGCCGCTGGTTCCCGAACCGTACAGGCGCGTTTCCGTCGCATACGGCTCTCCGGTTGCGAGCAAACTTAATGAGACCATCGCTGGCTAGACGACGGCTACTGATTGGCTACCAGAAGTTTGCTCTCAGTCATAACGGCAGGGTTAACGATTCCGATTGTCATGGCGAAGACGAGCGCCTGATTTTGGAGCGCACGTCTCCTGATCTGTTTCCTCCTTCATATACGGGTTCACGCACCCTTCTGCGGCTCGTGGTGACGTCACGGCGGGCCGTGCCGGTGTGGAGGCCGGCGGGACAAGATGCGGGTCTGCGTTCATCATACCACGCCGGCGCCGACGCAGCGCAAGAGCAGCGGTCAAGAAAAGCTCAAAGACAGTCCACCTCATTGATGAAGCCATTTTATCCCGTAAAATTATTGAATTAGGCCCGCGCGAATGGGCTAGCCAATGCATGCAATCGCGTAGCACGAAAAAAAAGAAAAGATGTCCCCACATTTCTGCTGGACTCCTTTTTCCGCAGTTGCGTAGACGCGATTTGTGGGCCCTTCTCCTGTTCTGGGTCTTGTCATCAACCAATAACCGCTAACGCAAAGGAAAACTTGTGGGCATCATCAAGAAAAACGCCGCGCTTGAGTGTCAGGTCAACATCAAAGTCAGCAACGATACCCTCAACCGCTACAGGGAGGTCAAGAAGCGTTGCCGGGAATGCCGTTGGGAGTTCTCTCTCCAGCCTGAGTTTTCGACGTGGCTGAATACGCAGCTCACTGCGGCGGAAAAAGAGCTTGCCTCCGGCCAGAAGGCCGAGGCGAAGTCGGCTAGCCTGGCAGACGCGAGCGCATAGCTTGGGCATTGTCCGCGAACATCATCGGCCTGGGCCAGGAGACGTTGCACTCGTGCGTCGCGCGCAGCGCTCCCTCGCCCTGGTCGGGCGACATGTGAACCTGTTGCGGTATCTGGAACGCGACAGCTTCCTGAACGTCGCCAGGGCGCTTGTGGAGAGCTACATGCCGCGCTCGAGTCAGAAGCAGCTCGAGATAGCCGACGTGTTCCGTGAGCTCTACGCCGCGTGGCTTGTCCTCGCGCCGATCAGCAACCGGGCGCAAGGTTATTGGCGTCCATGGTGGTGTCCAGGTGTCTTCACGAGTTGGTTGCGTATTGAGGCGAATCGCTTTCATCGTTGCTGGCTCGGGCATGTCGGCTACGACTGGACTACCGCGCAGATAGCGCCCGGAGCGCTGGCAGCAGGCATCACCGACGAGACCTTCTTCTATCACCTGCAGGGGCTGCTCGACCATGTTCTGGGCGACACGTTGCGTGCTGGCTTCGCGCGCTACGTCCTCGGTAGCCTGACTTGGCGGCATATAGCCGAGACTACGCTACAGGTCGCACGTGACCACCGCGCGGGTATGCTGTGGAGCGAAGACGGGATGTGGCTTCTGGCCTCGAAACCGTTCGAGGGCGTCGGCGTGGAGTGGATCGACCTCCGCGAGCAGCCTGCGGAGGTTCTCTCCTGGCAAACCCACGTAGTCGGCAGCTTGCTGCACATCAAGATGAATGATGCATCGGTGCAGCGGCTCAAGGAAGGCGTGCGCGCGGCGCTGGCGTCCGACGCCTCGCCAGAGCACAAGCTACGCCGCATCAACGCCGCTGCGCGTAGCTTCCATCATTATGCGAGGTACGCGTTCGATGCCCGGCAGCAAACGCAGGAGCTTGAGGCATGGGTATGGCGGCGCGTGAACCGGCACATCGTGCAGAATACGCCGTCGCTTGCCGCGCGCTACTTCAATCTTCGGCAGGCGCCCTGGGACACGCGCCTGCACTTCGAACGAAAGTCGTACCTGCTCGATCGGGATGTCACCGAGGAGCAATGGCTGAACCTGTGGAATCCGCGGCGCTAGCAGGAGGATAGAAAGTGAGTTTGAGCTATGACAAAGACGGCTTCAAGCTGACGGTTATTGCCGGTGTTGCTGACGAAACGAAAGGCAAACGTCGCTGGACGCGGGTGGCGGCCAGCGTCATGGGATATTCATGCTCTGATCTGGAAAGCTTGGCCGCGCTCAAGGCATGCCTCGATTGCTTCCGGCGTGGGCAGCTTCTGAAAGGCGAGCCGCAGCCGCTGCTCGGCACAGAAACGGAGGGCGTATTGTTCGCTTCGAGGCAGAAGGACAAGGTGCTGTACCTGCTCCTCCAGCGGGTTGCCGCAGGCCGGATGGTCGAAGAGGCGTACTATACGCACCTTGATGTGGCGAGGCTTGAAGTCGCCGCCGGCAAGGCGCTGCAGTTTTTGGCGCCTGTGGTCATGTGGGGGCCGGAACAGTAACAACAAGCGAAGCGGCAGAGGCGGACACGCAGAACCATTCACCATTCATTCCACTAACCTGTAACCGAGTTCGGTGGTTATGGTTCAGCTACCGAACGGCACGCTCAACAAATTTCAAGGAAAATCATGATGAAAAAGCAGATGATCAACATGGCCGCCTCCGAAACCACTTACAAGGACGGCAGGTACCTGCTGCTCCCCGCCGCCGCAGAGAAGATTGGCATCCCCTTGCGCACGCTTCGCGCGTGGCGCGAGAAGTGCCGCTTCGATCCCGATACGGCGGGGCTCTATGCCAAGGTCGGAAAATTCGTGTTCTTCGACCTTGAGGAGTGGGCTCGGCTTCTTGCGAAAAAGCAACAGGACGCCCTCGAGGCCGCACGCGCATGGGAAAATCGCTTCCGCCTCGTCCTCTTCTTTCCTGCCGCCGCTATTGCCGTGGCCATCGCTCTCACGCTGTTCCGGGGCGGCGGCGGCAGATTCTAGCCGCAGCATTTCCTTTATCCCTTTGCGGCCCTACGGGGCCGCTTCCTCTTCGTTTTCCAAAGTGGGCTCGGCCTCCATTTCTAGCCAGCTTACGCGGCCTCTTTTCGCCACCCCCGGATGCGCTTCAGTAGCGTGACTCTGCCCGCGAAAGTATCTTTTATCTACCCATAAAAACTCAGGTTTTGGCCTTGATTCTTGTCTCTGCGAGTGCTTTCATTGATGTGCCGGCCCAGCAAACGACAAAGGAGGAAAGCACATGATTCGACGCTTGCTCGCAACTGCGACCCACTTCGAGGCGCAGCTTGCAAAACGATTGTTCGCGCGGAGACTCGTGTTTCGGCGCGAAATGACTCCTCTCCATATAGGCCTGGCCTATGCCAGGATCGACGATGGAAGGAGGTGCCGCGACCGGTGACCACCGGCAGCGCGGCACCGTGAGCCTCTTTAGGCTCTCTGGCAGGCGCAAGGCCCATCATCGCCTCGCCGACAATTCCAGCCCCTGCAACTGGATGCACGGCAAAACGTGGCGCAACTGCTGTCTCCCACCCCATTCAAAAGGCGGCCCTTCGGGCCGCCTTTCCAACGACCAAAGCAAGAAGCATGTAACACGCGGCACCCAGGGGCATCCGAGGTGGACCGATATGCGTGCGAGCAATTCCACCAGGCAACGTGTCGAGCGTGGGCGATGTATTTCATCCATGCGGAGGATGTGTCCGGTCATTATATGGGTAACGTGCTGCGCCAAAAGAAAAACTTGACATCCTGTTGGCGCAAGCGTATAGGTTTTTATGAGGCATGCACTTCTTCGCTCCGATTGGGGCGGCTGAAAAATGAAGATGGGCACAAAAGGACAGATGATTCAGCATCGGCCCGAGCCCGCAAGTCTCA
>NZ_JAVHLD010000043.1:0-13497 GCF_031082295.1 Humidesulfovibrio sp. | reverse complement strand
GAAGATGGGCACAAAAGGACGGATGATTCAGCATCGGCCCGAGCCCGCAAGTCTCGCTCCCGCCCTAACGGGCGGCTGAAAAAGGCCCCTTCGGGGGCCTTCTCATTTTGTATTAGCTGACTCCTTGCTGATGCCGGTCATTTCACCAAGTACGGCTTGTTGATGAGGTCGGCGATGTCCGGTCCCTTGAGTGCGGAAGAATCCATATCAGCCGACGCTGTGAGGCTCCCGCCCCAAGAGGCCCGAACCTGGGCTTCAAGAAATGGCACTGGCGCCGAGCCGTTGAGGGAAGTGGGCATTTTTGAGCCAGTGAGTCCACTCGCTGGCTCTACTTTGCGAATGGTACAGCTCTCGGAAGTGTCCTTAGAAAGGTCAGAGAACCCCGTACCGCTGGAGCTTGGCGTGGAGCGTCTTCCGCGTGATGCCGAGCTTCCGGGCCGTTTCGCTCTTGTTCCCGCCAGCGCCCTCAAGCGCATCCAGGATTGCCACCCGTTCGATCTCGTCAAGGGTCATGTCCTGGATGTTCACCCCGGCTGGCGAGGCCCCCGCGCCGCTCAGGGCGATGGCTGAAGGCAAGTCCTGCTCGCGGATGTACTCGCCCGCGAGCAGCACCACGGCCCGCTCCACGCCGTTTTCCAGCTCCCGCACGTTTCCCGGCCAGGGGTATTTGAGCAGCCGGTCCATGGCCTCAGGGGTGAATCCTTTGACCTGCTTGCCGTTCTTGGACGCGAACTTCTTCAGGAAATGCGTGGCGAGAAGCGGGATGTCCTCAACACGGTCACGGAGCGGCGGCAAGGAAAGCGTAACCACATTCAGCCGGTAATAGAGGTCTTGCCGGAAGCGCCCCAACTCCACCTCATGCATGAGGTCGCGGTTCGTGGCGGCCAGGATGCGCACGTCCACCTTGATGGCGTGGTCCCCGCCCACCCGCTGGACTTCCCGTTCCTGTATGGCCCGCAAGAGTTTGACCTGCATGGTCATGGAGATTTCACCGATCTCGTCGAGAAAGATCGTTCCCTTGTCCGCCATCTGGAACCGGCCATCGCGCCGCCTCTCGGCCCCGGTGAAGGCCCCCTTCTCATGCCCGAAGAGTTCCGACTCAAGCAGGGTCTCGGTCAAGGCCGCGCAGTTGACGGCCACGTATGGGCCATTCCTGCGGGAGCTGTTGGCGTGGATGGCCTTGGCGATGAGCTCCTTCCCCGTCCCGGACTCGCCGGTGATGAGCACGGTGGCCTCGGAGGGGGCGATGGTGGACAGCATGTCCAGGAGCTGGCGCATGGGGGGGCTTGAGCCGATGATGCCGCCCGGATCAAAGGAGGCGGCCAGGGTCACGCGCAAGGCCTTGTTCTCGTCGCGCAGGGACGTGTGGTCCAGGGCGCGCTCCAGGGTCAGCTTGAGTTCGTCGAAATCAAGGGGCTTGGTGAGGTAGTCGTAGGCTCCGGCCTTGATGGCCTCCACCGCAGACTCCACGTTGGAGTAGGCCGTCATGATCAGGATGGGGATGGCCGGGTTGTAGGCCTTGATCTCCTTGAGCGCCTCAATGCCGGACAGCCCGGCCATGCGTACGTCCATCAGGATCAGATCGTAGGGACGCTGACGGCACAGGACCACTGCGGAGTCGCCGTCCTCCGCGCCTTCGACGCGGTAACCCCAGTCGGCCAGGAGCGTGAGCAGCATGTTCCTGTGGCCGGAATCATCATCGACAACGAGCAGCTTCGTCTTGGAGGGCTTCACCTTTCGATCTCCTATGCAGCCTGCCCTTCCAGGGGCAGCAGGATGGTGAACGTGGTCCCGGTGCCGGGCTGGCTTTCCACCTTGATCTCCCCGCCATGCCCCTCCACCACCCGGTGCACGATGGCAAGGCCCAGCCCTGTGCCGGACGGCCTTGTGGTGAAATAGGGGTTGAAGATGTTGGCGATGACATCCGGGGGCATGCCCTTGCCCGTGTCGGCGATGCGCACGGACAGTCGGCCAGGGCTGCCCTCGCGGCGCGCGGATACCTCCAGCACACCGTTTCGCTCCGTCGCCTGGATGGCGTTGAGGAACAGGTTCAGCAGCGCCTGGGTCATCCGCTCCGCGTCCAGGGGGACCGGTGGCAAGGCTTCGTCCTTCTGGAAACGAACCTCCACGCCCTTGCCCGAGGCGTCCGACCCGCACAAGCGCAAGGCCCGCTCGATGACCGCGTTGACGTCCTCGTTCTTGAGAACAGGCTGTCCCGGCTTGGCGAACTCCAGCAGTTCGGAGACGACCCGGTTGAGCCGGTCCACTTCCTGAATCATGACCTTGGCAGCGTCCTTGTCCGGGCCTTCCGTCTTGATCTTCCCGGCCAGATACGCGGCGAAGCCCTTGATGGAACTAAGGGGGTTGCGGATTTCATGGGCGATGCCAGCGGCGAGGTTCCCCAAGGCCGAAAGGCGTTCATTGCGCCGCACCTGCTCCTGAAGACGCTTGATCTCGCCAAGGTCGCGCAGGATGAACAGGTGGCCCAGGAACAGGCCCTCCTCGTTGACGATGCGGGATGCGCTGAGGCTGACCGGAGTGCGCTTGCCCGACGCGTCCGTCAGTTCCGCCTCCCGCTCAAGAACAGACTCTCCCTGCGCCAGCTCCGAGGCATAGGACTCCCAGTCCAGGCCTCCGGTGTCGCGTAGCGGCGTCCCGGCCAGCTTCTCGGAGCCGACCCCGAGCAGTCCTGACGCCGTCTCGTTGGTCAGGGCGACACGCCCGTCAGGATCAGTGGTCAGCAGGCCCACGGGAAGGCTCGTCACGACTTCGGAGGCAAAGGCTCGCGCATCCTGAAGCAGCCGCCGGGAACGCCGGGAACTCTGCGCCCAGAACAGCGAGACGAAGCCGCCAAATCCTAGCAGCCCCACCAGCAGGGCGATGACCACAGTGTTCCGGAAGTCCTCTTCGAGGGCTGCCTCGAAGGGGCGCACGTCGAGGCCCACGAACAGCACCTGCTTCTCCTGTGGGAGAGGCTTGGCCATTCCGGGCATCGACCGCATGGAGGAGCCGGGATTCCACCACGAGCACTCGCCCATGGGTTCATGCCACATCTCCTGCCGGAAGCCGGGCTGCGGGGAGAAGGATTTATACACCTCGAAGACCTTGCCGACTTCCGGCGAATCAGTAATCCGCCATCTCTGGACATCCCCCGCACCGAGCGCAGCCAAGGTGTCGGCATCATAGCCGCGTGTCCCGATCTTCGACTTGTCGCTATGGGCCAGAATCAGGCCGGTCTGGTCCGTCACCATCATAAAGGTGATGCCGGGCTGCTTTCCCGTCTCCTCCAGAAGCGCCTGCAAGTTCTGGCTGCCGCGCATGCCCATCCAGGCCCTCGTTCCGGCCTCCAACGCCCAGATGAGGGACCCGGCCCTGTCCGAGAGGTTCTGGGACATGTGCAGCTTCTCCCGCTGGGTGTTGCGGGCGGCGAGCACGGCGATGGCGAGGCCGAAAATCACGGCCAAGCCGACCATCAGCCATGGAGAGAGCTGCAAAAAGGAACTGCGCCGCAGGGAAGGGGCGGAATGTAAAGCCGTCATTTCAACATCCTCATGATCCGTTTGTCTGAAGGAGAGTGTATCCATTCTTCCCTTCATGTCCAGCAGCATGGATACTTTTTATCCTCAATAGGCCGCCCAGCTCACCCCGCCGGGCGTTCATAAATAATTTACACACATGATTTAAGCATGTTGAACAGCAAAGGACATCTTGGCACGCGACTTGCCTTATCCGTTCCGTAACGAGTTGAGGAGAAGAGACTAACCCGAGGGGCTGTAGCTGACAGCCCGACAAGTTCGGAAACCAAGGAGAAGACCATGTGGAACTGCGGCTACATCTCATCCATGGCCTTCGGGGGAATGGGCTTCGGAGGCGGGTTCGGAATGCTTGCCGGCCTGCTGCTCCTGCTCCTCCTGGTTTACCTGGCCGTGAAGGTGTTCGGCTCCAGGGGAGCGACCAGAGACCACGCCGCAGACCGGAGAGATTCCCTGGAGATTCTGAAGACCCGGCTGGCCAAGGGTGAGATCAACGTGGATGAGTTCAACACGCTCAAGAACGTGCTGTGATCTCGAAAGACGAAACGAAATCAAACCGCAAACCGGAGGATAGTGAAATGAAGATTTCATCGAAGAAAGGTTCCTTCATTGCCGCCATGGCTCTTGGCACAGCCATCCTGGTCGGCTCGTCCCTGCCTTCCCAGGCGCAGACCACGGCCCAGCCGCAGGCCCCGGCCCAGTCCGCGCTGCCCTCGGGCACCGCTCCCGTTGGCTGGAATGGGCCGGGATACGGTCCGCCCATGGGCTACGGCTGCGGTTGCGGCTGGGGCTGGTAGCCCCTTGGCTGACATGACCAACAACTCGAAACCGAACACAACCAAGGAGGACACCATGAAGATTCGCATGAAGGCTCTGACCCTTTCCCTGGCCCTGGTCGCCGTTCTCGGCATGGCTGGCATGGCCAGCGCCCAGGGTCCCATGATGTACGGCCCCGGCATGAATGGTCCTGTCTACGCCCAGCCCATGGGCTACTGGGGCTGCGGTTGCGGCGGCTGGGGCTGGTAGCCCTCCCTTCGCGAGACCATCAAAGACACTTCACGAACGAACAGTCCAAGGAGAAACACATGAAGACCCGCATGAACATACTCACCCTTTCGCTGGCCCTGGTGGCCGTGCTCGGCCTGGCTGGCATGGCCAATGCCCAGGGCTACATGATGGGCGGCCCCGGCATGATGAACGGCGTGGCCCCTGAAAAGCAGGCCGCCGTGCAGAAGGCCTACGACGACTTCGCCACAGCGACGGACCAGTTGAACCAGCAGCTCATCGGCAAGCAGTCGGAACTCAACGCGCTGTACAACAGCGGGTCCGCCGACTCCGGCAGGGTTCAGACCCTGACCAGGGAAATCGGCGACCTCAACGCCAAGCTCTACTCCGCCCAGACGAATCTGCGCAGGCAGTTGGCCAAGACCGGCGCAACCTCCCCCCGCATGGCTTCCGGCTACGGCATGGGCTACGGGATGGGCATGCGCGGCATGCACATGGGCGGCATGGGCATGGGCTACAACGGCTGGGGCTGCTGGTAGAACGAATCTCATCCTCCACCTCCTCTCCCCTTAACCTGGGGCGGGCCATCACGGTCCGCCCCTTTCCTCAGCCGAAAATGCCCCCGCGAGAAGAAGCCCCCCTTCCTCTTGGAGGTACAAAAGCTGTGCATCCCTTCTGCACATAAGGTGCAGACGGTGGATACTTCCTACCCAGAAAGTCATGCACAGCCCATGACCAGCCGGATAAAAGATTCTTATAATGCCTGTAATAATAGCGTTATGCAGACGAGGACAGCCATTGGCACGGAGCTTGCCTTTATACGACTATCACGGGCTGAATTAGGACGCCGGGTGCAGCGCGCTGCACAAGCGCAGCCAGGAACGCCTGGTACGAGGAGAAGGCCATGTGGGGATGCGCGAACGCACCATTTGCTGGATTCGGCGGAGGATTCGGAATTCTGGTTTGCCTGCTGCTTCTGGCGCTCTTGCTGCTTCTGGCCGCCAATGTCGGCAGGCTCGGCGCATCCACAGGAGGCAACACGGTGGGCAGCAGGGACTCCTTGGGAATCCTGAAGAACCGGCTGGCCAACGGCGAAATCACCCTCGACGAGTTCAACACGTTCAAACAAGTGTTGCACTGACGTGCAGGTGGTGTAGATGGAAAAATAGCGTGCAGTGGAGAAAGACGGAAGTGGTTGGTCTGGCTTGAAGGCAGCCCCACACCAAAGCACCTACGTGCTCCGTTCTTTCACAGGATCAAGACAACACGTTGAACCAACCCAAACGTTGGAAAGGAGACGATCATGAAGACACGCATGGGCATCCTCACTCTCTCGCTGGCCCTGGTGGCCGTTCTTGGCCTGGCTGGAATGGCCAGCGCTCAGGGCATGATGGGCCAAGGCATGGGCGGCATGGGCATGATGGGCGGTTCCGGCATGGGCATGATGGGACAAGGAATGGGCATGGGTGGCATGTACGGCATGTCCCCTGAGAAGCAGGCCGTCATCCAGAAGCTGTACGTCGAGTACAACACGGCCACCGCCCCGGTTCGCCAGCAGCTCTTCGCCAAGCAGTCGGAACTCAACGCCCTGTACTACGGCGGCACCACCGACACCAAGAAGTTCCAGACCCTGACCCGTGAGATCGGCGATCTGAACGCCAAGCTTTACGAGGCCCAGATGAACCTGCGCAACCAGTTGGCCAAGGAAGGCGTCCCTGCCTCCGGCATGGGCCACGGCATGGGCATGATGGGCGGTTCCGGCATGGGCGGAATGGGTATGGGCATGGGCGGAATGGGCATGGGCTGCTGGTAGCAGCCTGCTCATCTTTCCCGCTGAACATTGGAAGGCGGGCCGCTTTGCCCCGCCTTTTTTGGGGGCCGCAGCCTCCCTGGCCGGGTGGTTGCCGATGACTCATGGCATGCCCACGATACCATTCTCACTCTCAGAACCGCTGGAGGTGTCATGTATTTCGCCGCACATTGGGCCATGCTTCTCGCCCTGCTCATCTCGATCGCAGCCGCAGGTTTCGCCTGCATAGAGGCGTGGTCTGGCCAGGACAAAACAACGTCGTGGCTGGAGCGGGCGCACCTGTTTGCGGTTCTGCTCATGATCCTGGCCTCGACCATGTTGCTTCGAGCCTTGATCGGCCATGACTTCTCGCTGGCCTATGTGGCGAAGTTCACTGACACGTCCCTGCCCCTGCTCTACACCATCGCGGCCTTCTGGGCGGGCCAAGAAGGCTCGCTGCTCTTCTGGGCGCTGACCATGGGCCTGGCGGTCGTGGCCTTCCTCTACTCGAAGTCCTACAAGGAACTCTCCCCGAGGACGCGGCTCTATTTCTGGATGTTCTACCTGCCCATCCAAGCCTTCTTCCTTCTGCTGCTCACCGGCATGAGCAACCCCTTCGTGGCGCTGGCCACTCCTCCCGCAGACGGGCAGGGCCTCAATCCGCTCCTGCGCAACATCGGGATGGCGCTGCATCCGCCGCTGCTTTTCCTCGGCTATGCAGGGTTCACCATTCCTGCCTGTCTCGCCCTGGCGTTTTCTCTTTCCGGCGAGCGTAAATCCTGGGTGAACACTGCCCACAACTGGACCCTGTTCTCCTGGGCCTTCCTCACGTCCGGCATCCTTCTGGGCGGCTGGTGGGCGTACATGGAACTGGGCTGGGGCGGGTACTGGGCCTGGGACCCGGTTGAAAACGCCTCCCTCATTCCCTGGTTCTCGGCCACGGCGTTGCTGCACACGGCGCTTCTTGAGCGGCGCTTCGGCACGCTGCCGCGCACCAACGTTTTTCTGGCCTGCCTGACCCTGCTGCTCTGTCTCTTCGCCACCTACCTCGTGCGCAGCGGCGTGGTGGAATCCCTGCACGCCTTCGGCGCGGGCAGCGTGGGCCGTCCCCTCATCCTGACCATCGCGTTCGGCATGGCGCTCAGCCTCGTCGTCATCGCGGCCATGCCGCGCGGGAATGCCCCCGCTTTGCCCCAGATGGGCAGCAGGCAAGGGCTGATGACCGTGTCCGTCTGGCTGTTCATCGCCCTCGGCGGCATCGTGCTGCTCGGCACCATCTGGCCCGTCATCAGCCAACTGTGGGAACCCAAGCCCATGGGCATGACCAAGGGCTTCTACAACACCATCTGCCTGCCGCTGTTCACCGGTTTGGCCATGCTGCTGGCCGTGGCCCCCTGGTTTGGCTGGCGAGGAAGCCTGGAGAAGCCCAAAATGGCGGCCATCCCCGTCGCCGTCTGGGTCGGAGTCCTCGGGGTAGGGTTGTGGCTCGGCATCAAGCCTGTGCTGGCTGTGGCCGGGGTGGGTGCGGCTACCGCCGTTGCCGTCTCCTCTGTGCTGCTCGCCTTCTCTATCCCCAAAGCTGTGCACAGCCGGAGCTTCTGGAGCAGCCACGGCTCCCACCTGGGCTTCGCCTGCATCGTTCTGGGGGTGGCCGTGTCCGGACCGTTCCAGAAAAGCGCGGAAGCGCCGTTGTCGCCCGGCCAGAGCATCTCGCTTGAAGGCTATGAGTTCACATACACAAGGATGCGACAGTTCAAAACCTCGGAAATGAACGTCGATGAGGCCATCGTCCAAGTGGTCAAAGACGGCAAGGTTGTCGGCGAGCTGACCCCGCAGAGCCGCTCATATCGCAATTTCGACCACCCCAACAGCGAGGTCTCCGTAATCTTCAGCCTTGGCAACGAGTTGTATGCCACCATCCACGACGTAAAGGGGGAACTCGTCTCACCGCTCAAGGTCACGATCAACCCCATGGTCAACTGGGTCTGGATCGGCAGCGTGATCATTTGCCTCTTCCCGCTGCTTGCCTTGCGGTCAAGACGCGAGAAAACCGCCAAGGCGCTGGAGAAATAGGATGAGAACCATCACCGTGAACAATGAGTCCCCCATGCGTAAGATGGTCATCGCCATGATGGGCGTCGGCGTCCTGGCGATATTCCTGACCTCCTTCGTCATGGGCGTCGATGTCCCGGCCTCCAAGGAACATGCGGGCGCCAATACCAAGGACTCGGAAATGATGTCTTCTGTGGCCCCGCTCATGGCCAAGCTCAAGGACAATCCCAATGACAAGGAAGCCGTGAGCCAACTGGCGCACATCTTCAACGAGTCCGAGCAATGGGAAAAGGCCGAGCCATTCTGGGGCAAGCTCGTCGCCATGGACCCCACAAACATGGGGACTCGCTACCACCACGGCTTTGCCCTGGCCCAGCTCAGCCGTTTCCCCGAGGCGATTGCGGAATACGAGGCAATCTTGAAGGCCAAGCCTGGCGATTCCACCGCTCACTTCTATCTCGGCCTGATCAACAAGCATGGGTTGAAGAAGATGGACCTGGCGAAGAAGCATCTCCAGCAGGCAAAGGCCGCGACGACCGACGACCCGGAGCTTCTCAAAGAGATCGAAAAAGAACTCGCGGACATGAAATAACCATCGGGGGAGCCAGATGACACGGGGCCTGCTCACAATCTTGGTGCTCCTCGCCATCCTGCCCGGCCCGGCCAATGCCGGGCAGGCCCTGGAGATATACTACACGTCCAACACCAACGGGGAGTATGCCCCCTGTCCCACCTGAGGGGGCAAGCTCATGGGCGGGCTGGCCCGGCGGGCCGGTTTCATCGAATCGATGAGGACGAAAGCGGAAAAGGGCGTGGTGCGGTTGTTCGTGGCCGGTCCATTTGAGCTGGCCGCGCCGGACGGCGGAAAGGTTCCGGCCATGCGCGCTCCGGGCGCGGTGGCCAGGGCGCATGCGGCCATGCGCTACGACGCCATGCTGCTCACTCCGGCGGACTTGGCCCTGGTGGGGGATTCCGCGCCCAAGGGCCTGGCCCGCTGGACAACGGCTCCCATGCAGGTCAAGGGCGAAATTCTGGTCCGGAGCGGTTTGCGTATCGCCTTTGTACGCTTCCCCATGCCCACCGGCACGGACGGGCGTCCAACGGAGCAACAGACCAGAGAGGTTGTCGCCGAGGGCTTCCATCTTCGGGGCGAAGCCGACGTGGTCATCGGCATCAGCCCTTGGGGCGTGTCGGCGGAGCAGGCCTTTCTGGGGCATTTCAGCGGTTCCGCACAACCCTTCGATGTGCTCCTAGGAGGTGGGCCGGGGCCGGGTCACGGCGGGAAAATGGCCGCTGGCGGATTCACGGCGTGGCTACGGCCCTATGCCCAAGGCAAGACCGTGCATGTTATCCGGCTTGAAAACATCCCGAAACGACAGAGACAGGCCCAGGCAAAACGTGAAGTGGACGTGCGTTTCGACGTGGTCTCCCTGGACGACAAAATCTCAGCAGACCAGGTAGTGGACGCCCTCCTTGCCCCGGCGCGAGCGTCGAACTGAACTGCCCATGGAAGGTGGCAGACATTGCTTCAGTAGGACAATCAGCAAGAGCTGCGTGCCCGCTGCCCCCCTGGTCGAAGACCTCGTTGGTTGACACAGGGCCAGCCGTGCGCAATTGACATCGACCGCGACGTGTGAAAGCATGAGCATCTGTTCACATGAACACCCCCTTGGTTGCACCTCGCTGACACATATACTGGAGCAACATATGGCAACGACGTTTATCATCAGAGAAATGGACTGTTCCGAAGAGGTGACCGTACTCACGCGTGCGCTCGCCCCCCTGGTGGGGCAGGAATCCCGGCTCACCTTCGACCTGCTGCAACGCAAGCTGCACGTCGACCTTTCGGACCTGACGGTAAGCCCGGAGCAGATCATTGAGGCCGTCACCAGGACAGGCATGAAAGCGGAGCGCTTCGAGGCTCCTCTGGCTGGCTGCGTTTGCTGCGGCGGGAGCTGCTCCACCTCGAAGTCCAGCCTCTGGCAGCGCCGGGGTCGCGAGGCGCTGTGCGCGGTCAGCGGCCTGATGTTGGCTGTGGGTCTTCTGCTGATGATGGCCGAGCATGGCTCTTTCCTGGCCGCGTTCAGGGAAAGCGCATCCGCTCCGCTGGCAGCCAAGGCGCTCTGGATAGGAGCATCGCTGGTCGGCGTCTGGCATGTGCTGCCCAAGGCGCTGTACTCTCTGCGCTCCCTGCGTCCGGACATGAATCTGCTCATGGTTCTCGCTGTGGCCGGAGCCATGGCCATCGGCGAATATTCCGAGGGAGCCTCGGTGGCCTTCCTGTTCGCACTGGCGAACCAGTTGGAGGCCTGGAGCGTTTCTCGGGCCAGCAACGCCATCCATGCCCTCATGAGCATCGCCCCAGACAAGGCGCTTGTGTTCTCGCCTTCTTCCCCGACGCCAATCGAGACCCGCGTGGAGGATGTGCCTCTGGGGGCGCGAGTGCTGGTGCGGCCTGGCGACCGCGTCCCTCTTGATGGCGTGGTGCGCTCCGGCGTTTCCGCCGTGGACCAGTCCCCCATAACCGGGGAATCCATGCCCGTGGGCAAGGAACCGGGCGACGTAGTCTTTGCTGGAACCATCAACGCCGAAGGTGCGCTGGAGATAGAGACCACGAAACCGGCCTCCGAATCCACCCTGGCCAGGATCATGCGCATGGTGGAGCAGGCCCAGTCAAAGCGGGCCAGGGCCGTGCAGTGGGTGGAGAAGTTCGCGGCCTTCTACACCCCGGTGATGATCGGCGTCGCCGCCCTGTTCGCTGTAGTCCCGCCCCTCTTCTTCGGCGGGGAATGGAGCCGTTGGCTCTATGAGGCCCTGGTGATTCTGGTCATCTCCTGCCCCTGCGCCCTGGTCATCTCGACCCCTGTGAGCATCGTCGCCGGGCTGGCCTCGGCTGCGCGCCATGGCGTGCTCGTCAAGGGCGGCGTGTTCCTGGAGGTTCCCGCCACCCTGACCGCCATCGCCCTGGACAAGACCGGCACCCTGACTCACGGCAGGCCCACGGTGACGGCGGTGGACGCACTGAATGGCACGCCGGAAGCCACGCTGCTGGGCATCGCCGCCGCCCTGGAGTCGCGCAGCAGCCATCCCTTGGCCCGGGCCATCGTGCGGCACGCCGCCAGCACCGGAGCCGCTCTCGCCCCGGTGGAGGAGGCCCAGGCTCGCCCAGGCCTTGGCGCACAGGGCCGCATCCAGGGACAAGACTACTTCATCGGCAACCGGAAATTCCTGGATGAATTCGGCTCTGTCCCCCAGCCCCAGGAACTGGCCCTGGTCCTGGCCCGCCACGAGCGCTCCGCCGGGACGTCGATCCTGGTGTGGGACAGGAACAAGGTGCTGGGCAGCCTGCTGCTTGAGGACAGGGTCCGGCCCCAGTCCAAGACGGCCTTGGCCGAACTCAAGGCCTTGGGAGTCGGGACCATCGTCATGCTCAGCGGAGACAACGCCAGGACCGCGCAACGGATCGCGGAGGAGACTGGTGTCACCGAGTTCCGGGCAGACCTGCTGCCCGAGGACAAGACGCGGGCCGTGGAGGAGCTTGTCCAGTCCGGCAAGCGTGTCGCCATGGTCGGAGACGGCATCAACGACGCGCCCGCGCTTGCGGCCTCGCATCTCGGCGTAGCCATGGGGGCCATCGGCACGGATGTGGCCATAGAGACCGCCGACGTGGCCCTCATGTCCGACGACCTGTCCAAGCTGTCCTGGCTCATCCGGCACTCGCGCCGCACCCTGGGGATCATCAAGGCGAACATCGCCTTCGCCCTGGGCATCAAGGCCATCTTCCTGCTGCTGGCCGTTTTCCAGGTCGCAACGCTCTGGACGGCCATCCTGGCGGACATGGGGTCCTCGCTCCTGGTCATCTTCAACGGATTGCGGCTGCTTCGCGGCAGGCCGTAGCAGACGGGCGCAACAGCCAAACGCACCACCAGGGAGGACGCATGGCGCATCAAGGCCCAGCCCGCCGACGTGTGATTGTGACCACGTGGTCTTGGCTCGTGCTCCTGGCGTTCATCATCGCCGTGTTCGCCATGCGTGCTCCGGCGCACGCTCAGGACGTGGCAGCGGCGGCTCCGGTGCAGGCAACAGTCATTACGCCGGAGCAGTTGGGAACCGTATCCAAGTTGGACGACATGTCATTGACCGAGACAGAACTCCCAGCCCGCAAGGTCCGCGTGACTTCTGGCTTCGGCAAGCGCCGCGACCCGATCAACAAGCGCAAGAAGTTCCATAAGGGGGTGGACATCTCCCGCCCCGCAGGAACAGAGGTCTTCGCCTGGCTGGAAGGCGTCGTCGCGCACAAGGGCTGGATGGGCAGGTATGGCCTGACCGTGGACATTCTTCACGAGAATGGCCTGGTGAGCCGCTACGCGCATCTCAAGCAGGCTGCCGTGGTTTCGGGGCAGCCCATTGAGGCGGGACAGCTCGTGGGCCTCATCGGGCGCACAGGCCGCACAACCGGCCCCAACCTGCACTTTGAGGTCCTTGTCGGGGGCAAGCGCTCTGACCCGCGCAAGTTGCCCATCGACTTCTCACAGATCGTTGGCGAAATTGCGGGCAAGGTCCGGCACAGACCCACGCCTGAGGACATCCTCCGGCCAGAGACACCGTTTGTGGACGTTCCAGCCGATGCGCTCCAGAGCTGACCTGCCCCCAAAAGTTGTACCACTTATTGTGTTAGTCCATGTTCCCCTGAAGATGCCCCCAACCTTGGACCATTTGCAGTGAGAATTTTCTCAGGTTTTGCCTCAGGCCAGGCATGCCTGGCCTGAGGCAAAAATCAGCTCCGCCGGGGTCTGGTGGCCGATGGAACTGTGCGGTCGGACCTCGTTGTAGTCTCTCCGCCATGCCTCACATTTTGCCTGTGCCTCAACCAGCGACAAAAACCAAGCCGTATTCAGGCACTCTGCCCGGAATTTGCCGTTGAAGCTTTCCACGAAGGCATTGTCCGTGGGCTTCCCAGGCCTGGAGAAGTCCAAGGTCACACCGTTCATGTATGCCCAGAGGTCTAGCGCCCGGCTGATGAACTCCGGGCCGTTGTCCACGCGGATCTCCTTGGGCACGCCATACTTTCGGGTCACCCGCTCCAGCGTATTCACCACGTCGTCGGCCTTGAAGCTC
>NZ_JAVHLD010000042.1 GCF_031082295.1 Humidesulfovibrio sp. | reverse complement strand
ACGCCGAAAGGGCTGTTTCAGGAGGAACCTGAAACAGCCCTTTCGGCTTTCGGGGGGGCAGCCACGAGAGGGTGCCTAATTCTAATCTCTCGCTTCGGCTTCAAGTGAGGCTTTGCTTTGGAATTCAGCCTGCCGCCCGTCTCGCCAGGCCTTCCCTCTCAAGAAACGGGGCCAACCGTGCGCGAGTATTTTGAGCGTCCCCGCTCAAAAACTCGCGCACATTGCCAACGCCCCGCCGAGCCTCCCCATCCTGCCCTCGCCCCCCCCAGCCCCAAGCCCGCTGGGGGGTCCGGGGGCCTCAGGCCACCGGCCACCGGAGGCATCTCCGACCCTGGTGGAGCTGCGGGCTCGTCTTACGAGCCTTGCAGCAGGCGCAAGTAGTGGTCGATGCCGTCCTGGATGTCGTAGCTGGCGACGATATCGGTTCGGGCCTGTTGGCGCAGGTGGGTGAAGCTGTCGGGGCGCGCCAGGGCGTTTTCGACGAGGGTGGCGAGGCCGTCGATGTCGAAGAAGTCGAAGGTCAGTCCGTTTTCGTTGTGCCGCAGCACTTCGAGGACGGGTGGCGTGGCGGAGCCGAGCACGAGGCACTGGCAGCTCATGGCCTCGAGCATGGACCAGGACAGCACGAAGGGGTAGGTGAGGTACACGTGCGCGGCGGAGACCTGCAGCAGCGAGCGATAGTGCTGGTAGGGAATCTGCCCGGTGAAGTGGACGCGGGAGAGGTCGAGGCGCGGGCCGACCTCGGCCAGGAGTTTTTCGCGCCAGTTTGGGGCGTCTTTGGGCGGTCGGCCGTAGCTGACGGAATCGCCGCCGACGATGACCGTAACGGCCTGGGGGCAGCGGCGCTGGAGCTCGGGCAGGGCGAACATGAGCCTGTGGAAGCCCCGGTAGGGCTCCAGGTTGCGCGCAACGTAGGTCACGACAGGGTCGCCAGGCTTGAGCACGCGGCCGTCGGGCAGGGTGAAGCGGGCCTGCGGGTCCGGCGCCATGAGGGTTGTGTCCACGCCCTCGTGGGCCACGTCGATCTTGTGCTGGTAGGCGGCCGGGTGCAGCGACTTTTGCCAGTTGGTGGGCGATACGCCGGCGTCGCAAAGCTCCAGGTTGCTCAGGTGCAGCATGTTGCGGCCGCGCAGGGTGGCGCGCAGCCGAAAGTCCGCGGCCGAGTTGGGCTCAAAGCCCACGTCCACTCCCTCGGCATGATAAAAGAACTCAAACAGCGACACCAGCCGCACGTCCGGAAACACGTCCTTCACGTACAAGGCCTCGCCCCAGCCGGGATGCGCCAGCACCACGTCGGGCTTAAAACCCTTGGCGCGCAACTGAAAGAGAATCTGCGCCACCGCCTCGCCATGCGCCTCGCCGCTCAGCACCGCCTGCAAATGCCTATGGGCGCCGATGCCAAGCTTGCTCGAGTCGTAGCGGATCAGGTTCACACCCGCAAAACCGGGCGCCTGCATGTTGCCCACTCCCACCACACGATGCCCGGCCTGCAACAGATGACGAACCACATGCCGAAACTGGCCTGGGAAATTCCGGTGCAGCACGATCACGTTCATGCAAACACCTGTAGCCCCAGTGCTCACCCAAAAGCAATGCCCAGGCCCGGAGCCTGAGCAAGACCCCCAGTCGGGGGAGGGATGCCTCCTGCGGCCAGGGGCGCTGCCCCTGGTGCTATTGCACTTGGGTCGTGACTTTGAGCCCGTACTTTTCGATTTTGGCGATGAGTGTGGGTCGCGAGAGGCCGAGCAGCTTGGCGGCGCGGGTACGGTTGCCGCCGGTGATTTCCAGTGCTTCGGCGATGGTGCCGCGCGCCACGGCGTCGAGGATGTGGTCGTAGGCGTCGTCTCCCGCCTGGTCGAGCAGTGCGCGGCGGATGAAGGCGCGCAGGGTGTCGTCTGTGGCCGGGGCGCTTGTTGCGGAGTGCTGCTGTCCGTTGTGGAGTGCAGCCGAGCCGCTCTGGCTCTCGACATTGTTGCTGCTCTTGCCGCCGGATTTCCCGATGGCCTGGAGCATTTCCTCGGCCCCGATGGGCGCGCCGCGGCTGAAGATGAGCGCCTTTTGCAGCGCGTTGGCCAGTTCGCGCACGTTTCCGGGCCAGGGGTGGGCGGCCAGCAGGTCCAGGGCCTCGGGGGTCAGGCCCGGGCTCTGCATGTCCATCTCTTTTGCCAGGCGGGCCAGGAAGTGCCGGGCCAGCAGGGGCACGTCGCCCGTGCGTTCGCGCAGGGGCGGCAGGCTGATGGTGACGACCTTGAGCCGGTAGTAGAGGTCTTCGCGGAAGCGGCCCTCGGCCACGGCGGTTTCGAGGTCGCGGTTGGTGGCCGCCAGGATGCGCACGTCCACGGGGATGGGGTCGCGGCCGCCCAGGCGTTCCACCTGTTTTTCCTGCAGCAGGCGCAGGATTTTGGCTTGCACGTTCAGCGGCATGTCGCCGATTTCGTCGAGGAACACGGTGCCGCGCTGGGCCTGTTCGATCTTGCCCACGCGGCGGGAGCTGGCGCCGGTGAAGGCGCCCTTCTCGTAGCCGAAGAGCTCGGCCTCCAGCAGGGTGTCGGGGATGGCCACGCAGTTGATGACCACGAAGGGCTTGGCGGCGCGGGCGCTGTGCTGCCAGAGGGCGCGGGCCACCAGCTCCTTGCCGGTGCCGGATTCCCCGCGCACCAGCACCAGCGCCTCTGTGGGCGCGGCGCGGCCGATGGCCTTGAAGATGTCCTGCATGGCGCGGCTTTGGCCCACCAGGGCGTCGGCCTGGGGATCGCTGTCCAGGCCCTGCTCCAGCCCCTGTTCAAGGTCCACGGCGACGCGCGCGCGGGCCAGCCGCCCGGCCTCCAGGGCCTGGTGGATGAGGCGCAGGATGTCCGGGATGTCGAAGGGCTTCAGGATGTAGTCGAAGGCGCCGAGCTTGGTGGCCTCGATGGCGGTTTCGGTGCCGCCGTAGGCGGTCATGATGATGACCGGCAGGTTGGGCGCTTTTGCGCGCATGCGCTGCATGGCCTCGATGCCGGTGATGCCGGTCATGCGCACGTCCATGACCACGAGGTCCGGGGCCAGGCGGGCGACCTCGTCCACGCCGGACTCGCCTGAGGCCGCCGTGCGCACCTCGAAGCCGTCGGCCTCGAGGATCCTGCCGAAGCTCTGGCGCAGCTGGGCGTCGTCGTCAACAATCAGGATCTGGGCCATGTCATCTCCCTGCGGGCGGGGCCGAAGGTTTCAGGTGGCGGCGGCTCTCAACGAATCCGGCGAAGCCGGTCAGGACCTGTGCCATAAATTCTCCCGCACGGGCAGCACGAGGACAAAGGTAGCGCCCTGCTTTTCTGCCGAGGGTTTGAGATGGATGTAGCCGCCGTGCTCCTCCATGATGCGCTTGGCGATGGCCAGGCCAAGCCCCGTGCCCTCCTCCTTGGTGCTGAAGAAGGGCTGGAAGACCTGGTCCTGGATCTCGGCGGGAATGCCGGGGCCGGAGTCCGCCAGCTGGATGATGGCCACGCGGCCCAGGGGGTCCATGAAGCCCGTCTGCTCGGAAATCTCGATGCGGCCGTTCTCGCCCATGGCGTCGCAGGCGTTCAGGATGAGGTTCACCAGCGCCTCCTTGAGCTGCTCCGGGTCCACGTCGACCGCGGGCAGGGGCTGTTCGCGCATCAGGCGCACGTCCACCCCGTAGGTCTCCAGGCGGTGGCGCAACAGCACAAGCGTCATGTCCACCACGTCGGAGGGGCTGACCTGCTGGAACTTTGGCCTGGGCGGGCGCGAAAACTCGAGGAAGTTGCGAACGATGGTGTCCAGGTGGCGGATCTCCTCGCCGATGACCTCGAAGTCCTCGCGCTGTGTGGGCGAGAGGTCCAGCCCGCGCTCCAGCGAGAACAGGCGCATCTTCACGCTGGTGAGGGGATTGCGCACGCTGTGGGCCACGCCGGCCGCCAGCTTGCCCACCAGGGCCAGCTTTTCGGACTGCATCAGGTGCTGGCGCGATTCTTCCAGCAGGGTGTGGGTCTGGTCCACGTCGCGCAGCAGCCCGTGCACCAGCTCGCCCACCTCGCGCACCTCGTCGCTGGAGCCCTGGGCCGACGGATAGGCGCCGTCAGCGGCCTCCTCCAGCGTAAGGGCGGAGCCGCGCGCCAGCCTGCGGATAGGCCCGAGCACCTGCCGCAGCAGCACCCAGCCGAGCAGCAGGCCAAGCACCGCGCCCGCCGGAATGACGAAGAGCGAGGCCGTGGTGGCAGCCCGCGCGAGCGACCGCATGGCCGAAACGCCCAGGTCGGCGTCGCGGCCATGCAGGGCGAACAGGCCGCTGGCCGCATCCTGGGCGGCCTCGCGGTGGCGCACCGCCCGCGCCATGATCAGCGCGCCCTCGCCCGGCTGGCTGTTCACCAGCTCGTGCAGGGTCGCAACCTGAGCCCTGGTGGAGGAGATCATCTGATCCACGAGCTCGCGTCCGGCCTCCATGGGCTCGCTGGCGTGCACCTTGAGCAGGGTGCGCTCCACCGACTGCTGGCGGGCCAGAAAATCCTCCAGGCGCTGCGGGTCCTGGCGCGCCGCCAAGGCGTCCGCCTCCAGGCCGAGCATCTGCTCCGAGAGCTGCAGCGCGCTCACCTGCTGGCTCAAGTTCACCTGGCGCAAGATGTCCGTGGCATCCAGATAGCGCTGCGCCAGCCAGTAGGTCGCCGTGGCCCCGGCACACGCGCAAATGGTCAACCCCACCAAGAGCGCGAAGACGCGCCCGCGCAACGAGGGTTGGATGTGCTGGGCCAGACGCCGCAGCGCCGACCCCAACAGCGCTTCGGCCTGGGATTTCATGGGCGCACCATAGCCTACGCCGCAAGCGTTGTCAGCACACGCGATGCCGCCGCCCCCCTGGAGAAGTTGGGGGCGAAACTGAGCGTACCGCAGCGAGCGGAGAGTGAATAGGGGATATTTCGCCTTCCATTCCGCGAGACTGTCCTGTACTGGTCCGCCAACTCATGTTGCGTGGTCCGCCCGCGCTTGAAGGGGTTCGGTGTGTTCGCGGCTGGCGGCAACGCGTGAGGCTGGCGCTGTGGTTTGTAACAGTTTGAGGCGCAGGGGGATTCCCGTGAAGTCAAATCAAGTGTTGGGCCTTGTGGTGGCTCTGTTCCTCGCCTTCGGGACGTGTTCGCCCCTGTTTGCGGCCTGGGTGCGCGACACCAGCAAACCCATGCCGGAGCTCTTCAAGGCCATCGACAAGGGCGACGTGGCCCGGGCCCGGGCCGCCATCGAAAGCGGCGCCGACGTGAACGCCGTCTACGACCGGGACACGATGCTGTGCTGGGCCATGCGCAACGACAACCCGGACATCGCCCGGCTGCTTTTGCAGTCGCCTCGGCTGGACGTGAACCAACGGGGCGTGTTGTACGACGCCTTCGGCGAGTGGGAGCGCACGCCGCTGATTTTCGCCTCGCACAAGGGCCAGGCGGACATCGTCGCCCTGCTGCTGCAGCGCGGCGCCAACGTCAACGCCCGCGACCGGACGAGCAGCGTGCCCGAGGCGCGCGGCAACACCGCCCTCATCAAGGCGGCGCAAAGAGACCACACGGAAGTCATCCGGGTGCTCGTCACCCAGGGCAAGGGCATCCAGGTCGATGCGGCGACCAAGGAGGGCGAGACCCCGCTTGTCCTTGTGGCGGAGGCGGAAGACCTGGAGGCGGTGAAGCTGCTGCACGGCCACGGGGCGAAGATCAACCACCGCGACAACAGGGGCGTCTCCACGCTGGTGCGCACCGTGCTGCACAAGAGGTACGCCGTGCTGGAGTACCTCATCGCCAGCGGCGCGGACATCAACCTGTCGGACAACAACGGCCAGTCGCCGCTGATGCAGGCCATCGTCTACAACAGCAATGAAATGAAGACGATCCAGAAGTGGCTGGAGAAGTTCATCACCTACAAGCCCAAGCTGGACTTCATGCAGCTCAAGGGCGACGGCGGCGCTTCCGCCATGCACCTGGCCGCGCGCTTCGGCCATGTGGACATCGGCAAGCTGCTGCTGGACAGCGGCGCCAGCATCGACATCAGGAGCCTGCTCACGGGCGGCACGCCGCTGCACACCGCCGCCAGCGCCAACCAGCTCGACTTCGCCAAGCTGCTCATCAAGCGCAAGGCCAACCTGGAGATCGTCGACAAGTTCGGGTCCACGCCGCTCTTGACCGCCACCCAGCGCATGGACCCGGACATGGTGGAACTGCTGGTGGACGCAGGGGCCGCCGTCAACGTGAAATCCACAGTGAACCCTCTGCAGACGCCCATGGTTTTCGCCGCGGGCAACCCCAATCCCTTTGACCACAAAAAGAGCGTCACGATCATCAAGTACCTGCTGGACCACAAGGCCGACATCAACTTCCCCTCTTCCAACGGCACCACCCCGCTCATGGCCGCCGCCCGGAAGCCCGACCATTCCGACGGCTATGATCGCGCGTCCCTGCTCATCGGCAAGGGAGCCAAGCTCGACCAGGCCAACGACAAGGGCGAGACCGCGCTCATGCTGGCCGCCGGCGCGGGCAACGAGAAGCTGGTGAAGCTGCTGCTGGAGAAGGGCGCGGACGCCCAGAAGAAGAACGGCGCGGGCGAAACGGTCATGGCCTACGCCAACCGCGCCGGAAGAACGGAGAGCGTGTCTGCCCTGGAGGCCAAGGGCGTGAAGCAGGAGGCGCCCCTGGTGCGCAAGGCCGTCGTCGTGGACGCGCTGGTGGGCACCTGGCAGGGCTTCCACGACGGGCTTCCCCAGGCCCTTTACACTGTGGTGCTGAACAGGAACGGCACCTTCGACTTCAACTCCAGGTTCACGCCGGAGGCCTTGAAGAAGATACCCAAGGGCTCGGTGAACCCGGTCATCGCCGCCCAGAAGGGCAAGTACACCTTCAACGACGATGTCATGATCTGGGACCTGGTCGGCGCGCCGCCCACCTCCATGAAGTGGAAGCTCGACAAGGGCATGCTCATCATCGACGACAAGATCCGCCTGAAAAAGGTCAAATAGCCCTGCGAAGCCTCGGCGTAAGACGGGCGGGGGAAGCGGCCCAAAGCCGCCACTCCGTCTGGTTTGCACTGTGGCGGCGGTCCAGCCCCAGACCCTGTCAACCGGGAATTATTGCCCTTTTACCGGCCAAAAACGGGTAATTTTTATCCCGGGCAAAAACCCGTGGTATAGTCCCGGCGATGAAACACGCGACCCCCAACACCCCTGACGTCTCCGGCCCTTCCCGACCCTGTCGGCTGCGCTACGCGCCTCCGCCCACCATCGCCCGGTTCATGAAGTCTCCCGCGCTGTACCGGGGCCTTATGGGACCTGTGGGCTCGGGCAAGTCCTCGGGATGCTGCTGGGAGCTGATGCAGCGGGCCTTTGCCCAGGCCCCCGGCGCTGACGGCGTGCGCCGCACCCGCATGGCCGTGGTGCGCAACACCTATCGCGAGCTCAAGGACACCACGGTGCGCACGTGGCTGTCCTGGTTCCCGGAGGAGGAGTTCGGGCCGTTCAGCCTGACGGACCTGTCGCACAGCGTGCGGGTGACGCGCCCGAACGGCGACCGCGTCGAGGCGGACGTGCTGTTCCGCGCGCTGGACCGCCCGCAGGACGTGAAGAAGCTCCTGTCGCTGGAGCTCACCGGGGCGTGGATCAACGAGGCGCGCGAGATGCCGCTGTCCATCGTGGAGGCCCTGGGCGACCGCGTGGAGCGCTATCCCGCAGGGCGCGACGGCGGCGCAACCTGGGCCGGGGTCATCATGGACACCAACCCGCCGGACTCCGACCACTGGTGGTATCGCCTGGCCGAGGAGACCAGGCCCGAGGGCTGGGCCTTCTTCCGGCAGCCGGGCGGGCTCGTGGAGCAGGGCGGCGAGTTCGTGCCTAACCCCCGCGCCGAGAACCTGGAGCACCTGCCGCCGGGCTTCTACCAGCGCCGCAAGAACGGCAAGACCCCGGCGCACGTGCGCGTCTACTACTGCTCGGAGTACGGCTTCGTGCAGGACGGCCTGCCCGTGTACCCGGAGTTCAGCGACGCCCGGCACGCCTCCTCCGCCGAACTGGAGCCCGTGGACGGCCTGCCGCTGTTCGTGGGGCTGGACTTCGGGCTGACTCCGGCGGCGGTCATCGGCCAGCGCCTGGCCTCGGGCCGCTGGCTGTTCCTGGACGAGCTGGTGAGCAGCGACATGGGCATGGTGCGCTTCGCCGGGCTCCTGGGCGCGCTGCTGAAGGACCGCTACGGCCACCTCAAGGCCGAGGTCTGGGGCGACCCGGCGGGCATGGCCCGGGCCCAGACCGACGAGCGCACCCCGTTTGACATCCTGCGCGCCAGCGGCCTGCACGCCCGCCCGGCGCCCTCCAACGACCCGCTCCTGCGGCGGGAGGCCGTGGCCGCGGCGCTTGCGCGCGACATCGACGGCCTGCCGGGGCTGGTGCTCTCGCCGCGCTGCGCCACCCTGCGCAAGGGCATGGCCGGGGCCTGGCACTACCGCAGGCTGCAGGTGGCGGGGGAGGCGCGCTTTGTGGACGCGCCGGACAAGAACCGTTTCTCCCACGTGTGCGAGGCCGCGCAGTACCTCATGCTCGGCGCTGGCGAGGGCAGAAGGCTGCTGCGGCCCGAGGAGCCCGACGCCCCGCGCCAGGCCAGGAGCGTGAACAGGGCGCGGGGGCGAGAGTGAGAGGAGGGTGAGAGGAGAGGCCTCCGGCGGCCAAAGGGCCTGAGGCCCTCTGGACTCCCCAGTACGTGAACGGTTCCTGTCGACGCAAAGCCGCCAACAGGAACCGTTCACTATTGGCGCGTTCAGGGGAATCGTGAAGGGGGCGGGAGGAACCGGAAGCGGCCCGTTCGGTTTATGCGGGCCAAACCCTGTCGAGCGGCGAGTGTTGTCCTGGCCCGAAAGGGAACGCTCTATTCCGTTGAACTAACATAGGCGGTTGGATATGGAGGCTGGGAACACGGACAAGCGTATTTGGACGCGTGTGAGCGAGGACGGCAAGTCGGCTGCCGCTGGAATGAGCCTGGGCGCTGGCGGCGGCACGGCCAGCGGGACGAAAATCGGCGCGGGCGGGCATCCGCAGCCCTACGGCTGGCACGGCTACTACGGCGAAACGGGCGGCGGCTCATCACCCGGCCCGGTGTACCGGGGCAAGGTGGCGGTGCCCAATGAGGTGCGCGGGAAGGTGTCGCCGCCCGCCAAGCCGGGCAAGGTTGCAACGCCGCCCGCATCGCCAGCCCCCTCGCAAAGCCCGCTTGGCCGCTGGCCTGAGAAAGGGCAGGATGTTGGCAAGCATTACGTGCTGCCGCAGCGGGTTAAGGCCGAGAATGCCCAAACAGCGTTGATTTACAACCAGAGTGACGGAAGACTCATGGACATGGATGACCGGCTGGTGGGCAAGGGCTATTCCGGCGCACCGGGGCATGTGAACAACCCGGATCATCAGAACGAGGTGGGTAAGGGCGTCATCCCAGAAGGGACGTGGACCATCGGGGAGGTCATCAGTGATTCGAAACAGTCACGTGGCAAGGGCGAGAACCTCATCAAACTTGAGCCCGACCCGGCCACTGCGGAGCGCATACGGGCCATGGGCCGCGATCCGAATACGTTCTATATTCATGCGGACAACCGGAAGAATAACCAGACGGCTTCCGAAGGATGCATCATCATGGACAAGAATGAACGCAAGGCAATCCGGGAACTACAAGGAGCGAAAATCCGTGTGGTACGCTAGATACTTTCTTGCGGTGCTTTGCGTATGTATCCCCCTGAGTGCGCAGAATGCCTGTGCGGGCTTCATGGCGTATGGATCCAACATAGTCAACGTTAGAGGCCATGATCACTTCCATTTTCACCCCGAATACGCCATGCGAAATGGCGACACCGACTTCGGCGTCACCATGCAATACCCCTCTGCAGTGCTCATCCGCGTTTTCGACGAGCGGCACGACCGCTTCCAGGGCTTTGGGCCGAACTCGGATCAGGCCCTCACCGTGGACGAATCCTGGCACCAGGACGTGACGGCGACGCTGGGCAAGGCCAGGCGGCTCGATGCGGGCGGCTACGAGGAGCGCATGCTCTGCTACACCTCGGCCCGCCCCGGCGATGACACCGTGGTCCTGTTCACCCTGCCCCGCTGCCCGGACGAATGCAAACGCGTCGCGGAGATCCAGGTGCGCGCGCAGAAACGCGACGTGCGCGTGCTGGACAAGTGCTCGGCCACGCCGGGCGTGCATGCGGGCATCGCCACGCAGAGCGGGCTCAAGCTCGGCCTGACCCGCGCGCAGGTGCAAGCCATCCTCGGCCCGCCCCAGGCGACTCGCGGCGACAAGTGGCTGTACGCCGCCTCGGTGAGCGTCGCCCTCAGCAAGGAGGAGGCGACACGCAGAGGCTACCCGCAGTTGGAGAACAAGCCGGGCCCCGGCTACTCGCCAGAGCCATCCTTCGACAAATTCATCGTGGTCTGGTTCAAGGCTGACCAAGTAAGCGCGTTCCGGGTAAACATGGACTGGGGGCTGTAGCGCTACAAGCCAGCCAAAGCAAAACGGCCCGGCCACCCCGTGCGAGGGCAGCCGGACTGTTCTGCGGTCCACCCCCCTTGCCAACGCCCCGCCGATGCTTACTTGCCGTGAATGCCAAAGACATCGCCAAAAACCGCACCCAAGAAGCCTGCCGCCGCCGTGCCCGCCCCGCCCTCCGCAAGCCGGGGCGTTATTCGCATCGAGGGCGCGCGGCACCATAACCTGAAGGACCTGAACCTCGACATCCCGCGCGAGCAGCTTGTTGTGGTTTGCGGTCCGTCCGGCTCCGGCAAGAGCACCCTGGCCTTCGACATCGTCTACGCCGAGGGCCAGCGCAGGTACGTGGAGTCGTTGTCCGCGTATGCCCGGCAGTTCCTGCCGCAGATGGACAAGCCCCAGGTCGACAAGGTCGAGGGCCTGTCCCCGGCCATCAGCCTGGAACAACAGACCGCAACGCGCAACCCGCGCTCCACCGTGGGCACCGTCACCGAGGTCTACGACTTCCTGCGCGTGTTCTACGCCCGCCTGGGAACCTATTTCTGCCCGGACTGCCACAAGCCCATCGCCGCGCAGACCAGCGACGAGATCGCCGCCAGCATCATGGAAATGCCCGAGGGCTCGCGCATCCTGCTGCTGGCCCCGCTGGTGGAGCACCAGAAGGGCACCCACAAGGACCTCTTCGCCAAGCTGCGGAAAGAGGGCTTCGCCCGCGTGCGCGTCAACGGCGAGGTTTTCGCCCTGGAGGAAGCCCCTGAGCTGGACAAGCTCAAGAAGCACACCATCGAGCTGGTGGTGGACCGCCTGGGCCTGAAGCCCGACATCCGCCCGCGCCTGGGCGACTCGCTGGAGCTGGCGCTCAAGCACGGCAAGGGCAGCGTCATCGTGGCCGAGCATGCGAGCGCGCCCGCCGCCGCCACCACCGCCACCAGGGGCAAGCTGGGCAAGGGCGCAAGCAACCCGACGGACCGCTTCTACAGCACGTCGAGCACCTGCGCCTCCTGCGGCCTGTCCATGCCGAAGCTCACCCCGCAGCTGTTCAGCTTCAACAGCCCCCAGGGCGCCTGCCCGGAGTGCACGGGCCTTGGGAGCGTGGACTATTTCGAGTTCGACCTGCTGGTGCCCAACAAGGGCCTGTCGCTCAAGGGGGGCGGCATCCTGCCCTGGCGCAACCCGCGCCTGTTCGCCCGGCACGAGGACGACCTGAAGCGCCTGGGCCAGCGCCACGGCTTCACGCTCAACACCCCGCTGGGCGAGCTGTCCGAGGCCGCGCGCCTCGCCCTCGTCGAGGGAGATGATGGAGCCGACTGGCCGGGCATCGTGCCCCTGCTGGAACAGGGCATGAACCTTGGCCCCATCTGGCGCGACGAGCTCTCCCGCTACCGCCAGAGCCGCCCCTGCCCGGCCTGCAAGGGCGCGCGGCTCAAGCCCGAGGCGCTGGCCGTGCGCGTGCCCGCCACGCCGGAGGGTCTAAGCATCCACGACTTCTGCTCCCTGTCCATCCACCGGGCGCTGGAATGGCTGTCCGCCCAGGATTTCACGGGGCACGACGCCCAGATCGCCGGGCCGCTCTTGAAGGAGCTGACCCACCGCCTGGGCTTCATGAAGGGCGTGGGGCTCGACTACATCAGCCTGGCGCGCAACATGGGCACGCTCTCCGGCGGCGAGGCCCAGCGCATCCGCCTGGCAAGCCAGCTGGGCAGCGGCCTGGTGGGCGTGACCTACGTGCTGGACGAGCCTTCCATCGGCCTGCACCCGCGCGACAACGAGCGCCTGCTCAAGACCCTGCGCAGCCTGCAGGCGAGAGGCAACACCGTGCTGGTTGTGGAGCACGACGAGCCCACCATCCTCTCCGCCGACCACGTCATCGAGCTTGGCCCCGGCAGCGGCGAGCTGGGCGGGCGCATCGAGTTCCAGGGCAGCGTGGACGAGCTGCTGAACCACAGCCAGTCCCTCACCGCCAAGTACCTGCGCGGGGACCTGCGCATCGAGCACCCGGAGGCGCGCCGCCAGCCGGTCAACATCGGCGGGTTCACGCACCTGGGCATCCGGGGCGCCCGCGCCAACAACCTGAAGGGGCTCGACCTCGACATCCCGCTGGGCGTCTTGGTGTGCTTCACCGGCGTGTCCGGCTCGGGCAAGAGCTCGCTGGTGGTCGACACCCTCTACAAGCACCTGGCGCTGTCCCAGGGCATCAAGGTGGACCAGCCCGGCCCCATCAAGGGCTTTGTCGGCGCCTCGTCGGTGGAGAAGATCATCGCCATCGACCAGACGCCCATCGGCCGCACCCCGCGCTCCAACCCGGCCACCTACACCAAGGCCTTCGACGAGATCCGCAACATCTTCGCCGCCTGCAAGGACGCCCGCGTGCGCGGCTACAAGCCCGGCCGCTTCAGCTTCAACGTCAAGGGCGGCCGCTGCGAGGCCTGCCAGGGCGACGGCGTCATCCGCGTGGAGATGCACTTCCTGCCCGACGTCTACGTCACCTGCGACGTGTGCAAGGGCCAGCGGTACAGCTCGCAAACGCTTGAAGTGCGCTACAAGGGCAAGAACATCGCCGAGGTGCTGGACATGACCGTGGCCGAGGCGCGGGAGTTCTTCGGCACCCACGCGGCCCTGTCGCGCAAGCTCGAAGTGCTGGAACAGGTGGGCCTCTCCTACCTGCGGCTCGGCCAGCCCGCCACCACCCTGTCCGGCGGCGAGGCCCAGCGCATCAAGATCAGCCGCGAGCTGGGCAAGCGCAACCTGCCCGGCGCGCTCTACATCCTCGACGAACCCACCACCGGCCTGCACATGCACGAGGTGGGCAAGCTCATCCGCGTGCTGCACCGCCTGGTGGACAAGGGGGCAAGCGTCGTCGTCATCGAGCACAACGCCGACGTGGTGCTGGCCTCCGACTACGTCTTCGACCTCGGCCCCGGCGGCGGCGAAAACGGCGGCACCATCGTGGCCCAGGGCACTCCAGAAGACATCATGCAAAACCCCGAGTCCGTCACCGGACGCTTCCTGGGGGCCGAAGCCGAATAAGGACGAGGCAGCCCCTGGACCCCGCCAGGGGCGCTGCCCCTTGCCTTCTCGGGATGCCTAGTTCGCCGGCTTATACACCAGCGTCGCGTCCAGGTCCGTGGTCCAGGGCAGGCCGTGGTTGTGCCAGCCGCGCGCCGGGGGTTTTCCGTGCGCGGCCGGGGCTTGGCCCTCCACCCCGTCCACCACGTTGAGCACATCGGCGAAGCCTGCCGCGACGAGTCGCCGGGCGGCCAGCAGGCTGCGGTTGCCGGTGCGGCATATGATCAGCAGCTTGTCCGTGGTCTTGTAGCGGCGGCGCATCTGCTCCACAAAGCGTTGATTCTCCGTCGGGGGAAGCCAGGCCGCCGTGCGCACCAGGAACGGCACGTTGGCGGCCATGGGCGGGTGGCCCTGGGCGTATTCCTCGGGTGTGCGCACATCCACGACAAAGGCCTTGCCGGGCGTGGCGCGCCACAGGGCATGGGCCTCGGTTGAGGTGATGCTGCGGATTTCCCCGGCAGGGGTTTCGGCGGCCAGGCCGGTGGCGGCCAGGACCAGGCTCAGGGTCAGGCACAGGACCAGGGAGCAGAGTGAAACCGACAATCGCTTGATGAGCATGTGATTCCTCCGGGGGTGTAGACGTATACCCCATATGGGCATGGGGTATCAGAAGGGGCGGGGCAAGGCAAGCTCGCCCGGACGTGGCTAGCCGATGCCGGGCTCGGTCTTCCAGGCATAGATGGGCGTCAGCGGCTGGTAGCCCACCAGGTCGATGCGCATGGCGCTGATGGCGCCCACCTGCGGCGGCAGGATCAGGCGGTTGACGAGGCCCCAGGGGGGCGCATCGCGCCAGGTGAAGGGCGGCCCGGGCAGCACCGAACGCGAGAGCGAGGGCTTGAACCCGGTGTTCACCAGCGCCAGGGCGCGCATTTCCGGCCAGGTGTACCAGCGCGCGCGCGAAAGGGTGGAGCATGGCTGCCAGGGCCAGCGCCAGCCGCGCGCCAGATAATAGCAGGAGTGCCGGTTCAGGAAGCCGATGAGCAGGCCCTTGGCGGCCACGCGCGCGGCCTCGGCCAGCACCAGGCCGGGGTTCTCGCAGAACTCGAGCACTGTCCAGAGCACGCAGAAGTCGTACTCCTTGTCGGCGAAGGGCAGGGCTTCGCCGTTGCCCACGTAAAGCTCGGCGCTCGGGCCAAGGCGCTTGCGCGCCTCCTCGATCATGGCCGGGGACTTGTCCAGCCCGGCCACGGAAAAGCCGTCGTCGTAGAGGATTTGCTGGAACAGGCCGGTGCCGCAGCCGATTTCGAGCACGCGCTGGTTGCGCCGGGGCCACTGGGCCACCACGGAGTCGAGCAGGCGGCGCTCGGCCCCAAGGGCGTGGCTGCCCTCTGGCGTGGTGAACCACTTGTCGTAGCGCAGGGCGTCCATGTTCATCGGCGGCCTTTGGTCCCTGGTTCAAGCGGGCGGATGTCCGGCCCGGAGGCGTTTCGTCGGCGCCTCCGGGCCGGGGTGCGGGCTATTCGGGGTTCAGGGCCTCGTAGACCTTGCCCACCAGGTTCGCGCCGGGGGTCAGGGTCTTGTCGCCGGGGCTCCACTTGGCGGGGCAGGCCTCGGCCGGGTGCTTGGCCAGGTAGACGTTGGCCTCCAGCTTGCGCACCAGCTCGTCGGCGTTGCGGCCCACGTTGTAGAAGTTGACCTCGCTCGAGACCAGCACGCCGTCGGGGTTGATGATGAAGGTGCCGCGCAGGTCAAGCCCGGTCTCCGCATCCCACACGTCGAAGTAGCGGGACACGTGCCCGGCGGGGTCGGCGGCCATGAGGAACTTGACGCCCGCGAGCATGCGCTCGGAGGTCTTCCAGGCCAGGTGCGCGAACTGGGTGTCCGTGGACACGCTGATGACCTCCGCGCCGAGCTTCTTCAGCTTGTCGTGCTTGGCGGCCAGGTCGGCCAGCTCCGTGGGGCAGACGAAGGTGAAGTCCGCCGGGTAGAAGAACAGGATGAGCCACTTCTTCTTTTTCAGAAGCTTCTCGGAGTCGATGGTGGTGAAGCCGCCCTCGGTGGGGTCATAGGCCTCAAGGGAGAAGTGGCGGATCTTCTGGCCCACCTTGGCGCATTCCAGCAGGTCGTCGTCGTGGTCGTGATCGGTTTCGCAGCAGCCCATGGGGAGTCTCCGTTTGGTGTTGGGGTTGGGGCAAAGGCGCAAGGCCCGCCGGCCGCCTTGGAAGGCGGCAGAGCGCGCGGGCGGCGCTGGCATTGCTCATGACTAAGCAGAATAGGGACTGGCGGCGGGGGAGTCAAGGAGAGGGGGGGCAAGCGGCGGGAGCGTGCCGTGCCGATGCGCCCCCTTCCCCCTTCCCCATCGGGCCATCGTGCTATATCTTACCCCTCACGCGCGCGCCGGGAGGCTCTTCTCCGCGCCGCCACACGAACACAGAAAACGAGGCACCATGACCAAGCCTTCCGCGAAATTGACCCACGGCTTCGCCCTTGAGCGCGAACAGTCCATCCCCGAACTCTCCGCCACCGCCCGCGTGTACCGCCACGCCAAGACCGGCGGCCGGCTCTTGTCCATCATCAGCCCGGACGAGAACAAGGTCTTCGGCATCGCGTTTCGCACGCCCCCGGCCGACAACACCGGCCTGCCGCACATCCTGGAGCACTCGGTGCTCTGCGGCTCCAAGAAATATCCGGTGAAGGAGCCCTTCGTGGAGCTCATCAAGGGTTCGCTGAACACCTTCCTGAACGCCCTGACCTTTCCGGACAAGACCTGCTACCCCGTGGCCAGCGCCAACGTGCAGGACTTCTACAACCTTGTTGATGTCTACCTGGACGCCGTGTTCTTCCCGCGCCTGACGGAGAACACGCTCAAGCAGGAGGGCTGGCACTACGACGTGGAGGCGGCCGACCAGCCCCTGGCCTTCAAGGGCGTGGTCTTCAACGAGATGAAGGGCGCGTACTCCTCGCCCGAGAGCCTCCTGTCCGAGTACTCGCAGCGCGCGCTGTTCCCCGACACCTGCTACGGCCTGGACTCCGGCGGCGACCCGGAGCGCATCCCGGACCTGACGTTTGAGCAGTTCATGGACTTCCACGCGCGCTACTACCACCCGTCCAACGCCTACGCCTTCTTCTCCGGCGACGACGACCCCGACAAGCGCCTGGCCCTGCTGGACGAGGTGTTCTCGCAGTTCGATCCCGCGCTGGAGGCCGCCTCCACCTCGGCCATCGCCCACCAACCGCCCTTTGCCGAGCCGAGGCGCTTCACCCACCCCTACGCCGCGGAAGCCGAGGACGGCGAGGACGCCGAGGAAACCGGCGAAGCCCGCGCCATGTGCACCGTGAACTTCGGCCTGCCAGAGCCCGCCGCCCAGACCGGCGACCAAAACGCCGGGCCGGACCTGAGCCTGGGCCTTTCCGTGCTGGAGCACGTGCTCATCGGCCTGCCGTCCTCGCCCCTGCGCAAGGCCCTGGTGGACTCCGGCCTGGGCGAAGACCTGACCGGCGGCGGCCTGGAGACGGACCTGCGCCAGATGGCCTTCTCCGTGGGGCTGAAGGGCCTGAAGGCCGACAGCGCCGAGGCCGACGCCGCCAAGGTCGAGGAGCTGGTGCTGGCCACCCTGCGCGAGCTGGCCGAGAAAGGCCTGCACGCCGACGACATCGAGGCCGCAGTGAACAGCGTGGAGTTCGACCTGCGCGAGAACAACACCGGCAGCTACCCGCGCGGCCTGGCCGTGTTTTTCGAGGCCCTGTCCACCTGGCTCTACGACGCCGACCCGCTCATGCTGCTGCCCTTCGAGGAGCCGCTCAGGCGCCTCAAGGCGCGCCTGGCCAAGGGCGAGAAGGTGCTGGAAGACCTCATCCGCTCGCAGTTCCTGAACAACCCGCACCGCGCCCTGGTGACCCTGGTGCCGGACAAGGCCCTGGCCGCCGCCCGCGAGGCCGCCGAGCAGGCCCGCCTGGAGGCCGTGCGCGCCAAACTCTCCCCCGCCGAGCTGGAGGCCCTGGTGGCCGACACCCACGCCCTGCGCGCCCTGCAGGAGGCCCCGGACTCGCCCGAGGACCTTGCCAAGATCCCGCGCCTCAAGGTCTCGGACCTGCCGCTCAAGAACGCGGACATCCCCCATGAGCGCACCCACCTGGGCGGCGCCCCGGCCCACCTGCACGAGCTGCCCACCAGCGGCATCGTCTACCTGGACCTGGGCCTGGACCTCTCCGCCGTGCCCGACGAGCTCATCCCGCTGGTGCCCATCCTGGGCCGCGCGCTGCTGGAAATGGGCACCAGGCGCACCTCCTTCGTGGACCTCACCCGCAAGGTCGCCATGACCACCGGCGGCATCTGGCCGCAGGCCTTCGTGGCCAGCGTGCGCAAGCCCGACGGCGCCTGCGCCCTGCTTCCGTCGCAGCGCCTGTTCCTGCGGGCCAAGGCCACCGCCGAGCGCACCCCCGCGCTGCTCGACATCCTCTCCGAGGTCCTGCTCGAGCCGGACTTCTCCGACACCGAGCGCCTCGGCAAGATCGTGCTGGAAACCAAGGCCCGGCGCGAACACCGGCTCATCCCCGCGGGGCATGCCCTGGCCGCCTCGCGCCTCAAGGCCCGGTACGGCGCCGCCCAGGCCGTCAGCGAGGCCATGCAGGGCCTCTCCGGCTTCTTCTACGTGCGCGAGCTCGCCACACGCATGGAGACCGACCCCGAGAGCGTCACCCGCGATCTCCACACCCTGCTGGGGCTCATGCTGCGGCGCTCCAGCCTGGTGAGCAACATCACCGCCGACGCGCCCGCCCTGGCCGACACCGCCAGCCGTCTGGACAAGCTCATCGCCACCCTGCCGGACGGCTCCCTGCCCGACGCCCCGCGCAGCCTGCCCAAGCTGCCCGAACGCGAAGGCCTCGTGCTGCCCGCCCAGGTCAACTACGTCTGCACCGGCGCCAACGTGAAGGCCCTGGGCTTCGCTCCCGGCGCCGCCTCCGCCGTGGTGGGCAAGTTCCTGCGCGCGGGCTACCTCTGGGAACGCGTGCGCGTGCAGGGCGGAGCCTACGGCGCGGGCGTGTCCTACTCCCGCACCAGCGGCAACCTGTCCTTCACCTCCTACCGCGACCCGAACCTGGCGCGCACCGTCGAGGCCTTCGCCGGCGTCGCCCCCTACCTCAAAAGCCTGGACATCGACGCCTCCGAGCTGGAGAAAAGCATCATCGGCTCCGTGGGCGACATGGACCACTACCTGCTGCCCGACGCCAAAGGCTTCACCGCCCTCGCCCGGGAACTCACCGGCGAGGACGACGACTACCGCCAGGCCGCGCGCGACGCCATCCTCTCCGCCGGACCGCAAGACTTCCGCGACTTCGGCGATGCCGTGGAGGCCGCCACCACCAAGGGCTGCGTCGTCATCGCGGGCGGCCGCGAGGGGCTGGCCAACTCCGGCCTCGACCTGACCTTGACCAAGGTGCTGTAGGCCAGGCGGGCAATGGCCAGGGGCTTGGCCTGAGCCGGGCCGGGATGCCTCCGGCGGTCGGGGGCAGCGGCCCATCGATGCTGTCGACAGCCGTATGATTCGAGGAAGACCGCTCATCGTAACGGCTGACGCCCGACCCCCCGCTTTACGCCGAAAGGGCTGTTTCAGGAGGAACCTGGAGCAGCCCTTTCGGCTTTGGTGGGATCGAGACACCTACGCTGAGAAGGTCGTCGGGAAATCTCGCACACGGGCGTCGCCCTTGGCCTCTCTCCAAACCCTGTCAACCGGGAATTTTTGTCCTTTTTACGGCCAAAAACGGG